>DATMRF010000108.1:0-77577 GCA_035566435.1 Candidatus Acidiferrum sp. | reverse complement strand
AATCTCCTTAGCCTTAGCTCGGGAACAAGCGAGCCATGCTCACCAAAGAGCCCACTAACTGGAGAGCCGGATGCGGGAAATCCGCCCGTCCGGTTCGGAGGGAGGGGTGGCGCACCTGCGCCATCCCTACCCCTATTTCTCGAAAAATCCCTCCGGGACTCCACTATTCTCAAGCGACTCAGATGCGCTTGCCTTGTCGCGGATGAGCCCGCTTCCCTTGACTTTCTCGCAGACGTGCTATGTTGCTTTGGTCATTCAGGAACCCAATGTTTAACAGGGCATGATTGTATTACGGCATAAACATTAATTATTACGCACTATGGCATACGAACTACCTCCGCTCCCTTATCCGAAAGAAGCTCTCGAACCCTACATCGACGCGATGACGATGGAGATTCACCACGACAAACATCACGGCGCCTACGTGACCAACGTTAATAAAGCGATTGCGGGCAAGGCCGATCTGGAAAAGAAATCCGTCGAGGCGCTGATCAGCAACCTGGACGCTGTCCCGCCCGACATTCGCGGGCCGGTGCGCAACAACGGCGGCGGGCACGCCAACCATTCCATGTTCTGGAAGCTGCTCGCGCCCAAGGCAGGCGGCGCCCCGAGCGGCAAACTAGCCGACGACATCAAGTCCACGTTTGGCGGTTTCGATGCGTTCAAGGAAAAATTCGAGGCGGCTGGGATTGGCCGGTTCGGAAGCGGCTGGGCCTGGCTGGTGGTGCACAACGGCAAACTTGAAATCGTCTCGACGGCCAACCAGGACAATCCGCTGATGGGCAAGGCGGTTTCAGGCGCCGAGGGGCACCCGGTGCTTGGGTGTGACGTTTGGGAACATGCCTACTACCTGAAGTACCAGAATCGGCGGGCCGATTATTTGAAAGCCTTTTGGAACGTCCTGAATTGGTCCGAAGTCGCGAAGAACTACGAAGCGGCGAAAAAGTAGTGGATAGTTATAAGTTGAAAGTTGATAGACGATAAGCGCGACTTATCGCTTCTGGGCCTCTTTGGCCCAGGTGTCTTTTAGCGTGATCGTGCGGTTGAAAACCGGTTTTCCGGGCGTGCTGTCTTTATCGAGGGCGAAGTAGGCCAGGCGTTCGAATTGATATCGAAGCTCTGGCTGGGCTTCCTTCAAGCTGGGTTCGCATTTCGCAGTCACGAGCTCCAAGGAGTGCGGGTTGAGATGGGCCTTGAAGTCGCCTCCGGCATCCGGTTCGGGGACCGTAAAGAGGCGGTCGTAAAGGCGCGCTTCGACTTCGACGGCGTGGGGGGCGCTCACCCAATGGATGGTGCCTTTGACTTTTCGGGAGGCGGTCGGCCCGCCCGTCTTGCTGCCGAGGTCGGCCGTGCACCGCAGCTCGGCGATGTTGCCTTGCGTGTCTTTGATAACCTCATCGCATTTGATGATGTAGGCATACTTAAGGCGCACTTCGCCGCCGGGGCGCAGGCGGAAGTACTTCGGCGGTGGCGTTTCCATGAAGTCCTCGCGTTCGATAAAGAGTTCGCGGCTGAAGGGAATCTTGCGTTTTCCTGCGGTGTCATCTTCCGGGTTGTTGACGGCTTCGAGGTGCTCGACCTGACCTTCGGGGTAGTTCGTGAGGACGACCTTGATAGGGTGCAAGACCGCGAGGCGGCGGAGCGAGCGCCGGTTCAGATCTTCGCGCACGGCGTGTTCGAAAGCGGCGATATCGGTTACGCTGTTGTATTTGGTGACGCCGATGTTGTAGGCGAAATCGCGCAGGGCCTGAGGCGTGATGCCGCGCCGGCGCAGGCCGCTGATGCTGGGCATGCGCGGGTCGTCCCAGCCAGTGACGACTCCGTCGTTCACAAGCTGGATCAGCTTGCGTTTCGACACGATCGTGTAGGTTGGGATCAACTTGGCAAACTCGTACTGACGGGGCAGGGGGCGCGGGAGGTCGAGGTTTTCGAGAATCCAGTCGTAGAGCGGGCGATGCACCTCGAATTCGAGCGTGCAGATAGAGTGGGTGATGCCCTCGACGTAATCGCTGAGACAATGGGCGAAGTCGTACATCGCGTAGATGCACCATTTGTTGCCGGTATGATGGTGTTCTGCGTGCCGGATGCGGTAGAGAATCGGGTCGCGCATCCAAACGTTGGGCGACGCCATGTCGATTTTGGCGCGCAGAGTGCGGGCGCCGTCGGGGAACTCGCCATCCTTCATGCGGGTGAACAGGTCGAGGTTTTCTTCGATCGAGCGGGTGCGGTAGGGGCTCTCCTTGCCGGGGCGGTCGGGCGCGCCGCGGTATTTATCAGTGTCCTGAGCGGAAAGGTCGTCCACGTAAGCGAGTCCCTTCCGAACGAGTTGGAGGGCGTACTCGTAAAGTTGGTCGAAATAGTCGGAGGCGTAGAAGGGCTCGAGAGTAGCTGAGGCTTTAGAGTCGAAGGTCGAGGGAGGGAGGTAAAAGTCCGGCTTGCCCTTCACTGGGGTAAGCTCCGGAGTCTTGCCTTTGGGTTTGAGGCCGAGGCGATCATCGGCCCAGGCGCTAATCAGCCAGCGGACATCTTCGGTGATGGAATCAACGTACTCGACATCCTCCTTGGTCGGATTCGTGTCGTCCATGCGGAGATTGCAGACGCCGCCAAACTCGCGGGCAATGCCGAAGTTCAGGCAAATCGATTTGGCATGGCCGATGTGCAGATAACCGTTTGGTTCCGGCGGGAACCGGGTGTGGATTTGCGGGTACTTCTTCTCGGCAACATGGGCCGCAACAATGTCGCGAATGAAGTCGGAAGGGGGAGCAGGCTCGGCCTTCGGCTCGGAGGTGGGCCGCGCGGGTTGGTCATTGGTTTTCATTCAAACACTATTTAGGCTTCAGCTGGGGGAAGAGGATGACGTCGCGGATGCTTTCCTGGCCGAGGAGCATCATGCAGAGGCGGTCGATACCCAGGCCCATCCCGCCGGCCGGAGGCATCCCGTGCTCGAGGGCGACGAGGAAGTCTTCGTCGAGCTTTTGCTGCTCGCCGCCGGCCTGGTGTTCGAGGCGTTCGCGTTGTTCAATGGGATCGTTCTGCTCGGTGTAGGCGGGCGCGATCTCCTGGCCGTTAATGCAACACTCAAAGACCTCGACGGTGCTCGGGTCTTCCGGCGACAGTTTGGCCAGGGGAATGAGTTCCTTCGGCGCGTGAGTGACGAAGGTGGGATTGAGTAGCGTCGGTTCGATGAGTTTCTCGAACACGGCCTGGGTGACCTCGAAATCTTCGTATTCCTTGCCGATTTCGGCGCCGAGCTTGACCGCGCGCTCGCGCCGTTCCTGCGGCGTGACGTCGAACCAATCGGCGCCCGCGCGCTCCCGAACAAGGTCCTTGTATTTGATCCGCCGCCAGGGCGGGTTAAGGTCTATCGTCTTGGTGACCTTGCCCTCGGCGTCCCTGTGCTCGATGACCAATGTGTCGAGCACATTCTGGGCAACGTGGCAGACCATGCCTTGCACCAGCTCCATCATGCTCTCGTAATCGCCGTAGGCTTCATAGGCTTCGAGCATGGTGAACTCGGGGTTGTGTTTGCGCGAGAGGCCTTCGTTGCGGAAGTTGCGACCAATTTCGAAGACCTTGTCGATGCCACCGACGAGCAGGCGCTTCAAATAGAGTTCGAGCGCGATTCGGAGATAGAAGTTGCAGCCGAGCGCGTTGTGGTGAGTGACGAACGGCTGCGCGGCGGCGCCGCCGGGAATGGCCTGCATCATTGGAGTCTCGACCTCCACGAAACCGCGGTCGTGGAGGAAATTGCGCATTTCCCGAATGATTTGGCTGCGCTTGAGAAAGACATCCTTGACGTCGGGGTTGGCGATGAGGTCGAGGTAACGCTGACGGTAGCGGATTTCGGTGTCGGCCAGGCCGTGCCACTTTTCGGGCGGCGGACGCAACGCCTTGGCCAGGATGACGAACGAGATGAGCCGGACGGAAATCTCGCCGGTTTTGGTCGTGAAAAGGGTTCCGGTAGCACCGATGAAATCGCCGAGGTCGAGGTGGCGAAAGGCGTCAAATTGCTCATCCCCGAGGACGTTTTTTTGGGCGTAAACCTGCACGCGCCCGGATTGGTCGCGGACATCGATGAACATGCTCTTGCCCATATCGCGGTGCGCGGTGATCCGGCCGGCGACGGCGACCTGGCGGCCTTCGGCATAGTTGGCCCGAGCGGTGGCGCACTTTTCAGTCGGGGCGAACTTGTTTTTGAACGGGTCAATACCCTTCGCCCGCAGGGCGGCCAGCTTCGCTTTGCGCTGCTCGATCAATGAGTTGGTGTCATCGGTAGCCATTGAAGGGGAGAATGAAACATGGAAGGAGGAGCGGAGGCAAGATTGATAGTTGAGGCGTGAACTGTGAAAACGTGAACGCGGTGCCGCTTTTCGGCGGAGCAGGCAGGAAAATTGATGGCAGGAACATTCGAGGGGGGGCTTTGAGACAGGAAAATTGGGACGGGAACATGGGTTTGGAATGGGTTCCCAGCGCCCGGTCTGTCGTGAACCAGCCAATCTGTTAACCGACGAGGCAGGCGACCTGGGATTTACGTTCAGTGTGGGCATGCGTGAAGAGGGCGACGGCCCGGGCGCTGCCGCGGTAGCCGGCGGGGTTGAGATTACAGAGTATATATGGGTCTCAGCGGTTGAATTGACAGGTCAGAAGGGCTGGAAGCATCGAGGCGTGCAATTTTTGCCTTAAAAAGGCTTAAAAAGGTTTAAAAAGGCTTTAAAACCGGGGCTGATGGGCGGCCGGTGGCGGGTAGAGCAGGCGAGGCTGCCGAAGACGAGGGCCGAGGACGAAGGTTCGGGACTGGCGTTTTGGGCTTCGGGGTTCATGTGCTTTTCGGGGGGCGTGTTAAAAAAACCTACCGTACCTTACCGTACCCTACCGTACCTTACCGGCCGGCTATAAATTGTGACTTTTGATTGGCCGGTGCCCCGGGTTTGGGTGGGTGAGGCTGGCATAATCATCCTTTGGTTCACTTTGAGAGGTTCTGAGTCGCGGACGGGACCGACTGAATTTCTCTCAGTCGCATGCCCGGCCGCAGCCGCGTGGCTCGACCACTCTGCAGAGTGTAGTAGCTTAGATTATGCCAAGTTATTATGTGTGATAAAGATGAGTACTACTGTTGAGCTTGATTGAAGGGGCGGGCGGTGAAAGTTTGGGTTTTCCGAGGGGAATCAGTGCGGCGGGCACGTGGGCTGCTAGAAAAGGGGGTGGAGGGAGTGTATCAATATTGGGCGACGATGGCGGGAAAATGGACGGTTGGGAAGGGAACAGGAGGGAACCGAGAGAACGGAGGGCTACCTGAGAAGGAAGAGGTGACGTTTAGCGAACCACATCGAGCTCAACGTCGGCGGGCTGTTGCTTTTTGCAAGCGGATTGGCTTCGGCGGGCGTCGGTGTGGGCGGCGATCACTGAGCTTAGGGATTGAATGTCAGGAATTTCCCTCGTGTTACCTCGACGGTGTTCGTTTCGTTGCGTTGGAGGTCAACCAGCTCCAGGCGGACTTTGGGACGGCCGTTTGCGCGGAGGTGGGTTAGACAGTCGGCAACGGTTTTGCCGAGGGTGGGCACGGCGTCAATCTGCTGGATGACCTGGCCCGCCGTTATACCGGCCTGGGAGGCAGGAGATTTTGGGTAAATCTTGGTCACCTGGAGCGTGTGGGATGTCTTGTCGAGGTCGAAGGCAAATCCAAGGCCAACGAGCTCGCGGGCAAATTCCCTTGTGCTGTTCTGTGTCAGCGGCAGCCGCTGGAGGATGGTCCATCCAATCGGTTCGACAGATAAGTCATTGGCAGTGCTCAGCACCACGACGGCCCGTCGCTGCCTGGTGTCAAAGCCGACCCAAGCGTGATAACTGCCGGCGCCACCAGCGTGACCGAGGAGTTCGGTGCGGGGGGGGTTGATAGGCGTCGCGATCCACCCAATCCATCGCGGTGTGGCCAAACAGTCCACCCGGCACATCGGGAAGACCTCGTGAATCCTTGAAGCGGAGCTTGTGGGTTCGCTTCATCAGCGGCGACAGGCTGGAGGGGACGAGGCCGGCGTGGGCGGATGCGTATTTGAGGAGGTCGTTGGCGGTGGAATGAATGTCGCCTGCGGGGGAGTAGGCCTGAAGTTTCCAGGGCGGCGAGGGCTTTCCGGAACCGTCATGGCCCATCGCCAGCCGCGTCTTCAGCTCGGATGTCAGGGTGATGCAAGTGCTGTCCATGTGCAGCGGCCGGCAGAGCCGGTTCACGACGAGTGATTCAAAATTTGTGCCTGCTTTCAGGGCGATAACATGTCCGAGCAGTGCCATGCCGACGTTGGAATACTCAAATTCCGTTCCCGGGTCGCGGTTCAAAGTGTACCCGGAAAGGAAGGCATACATTTTCCCGACCGTGTACGACTCGTACTGCTCTCTCACGTCGGCGCCCGACATGTTGTCTGGATTTCCGGGGCAGCCAGCACTGTGCGTAGCCAAATCCAGCAAGGTGATTTCCCTGCCACCATGAGTCGGCACTTTGACCGAGGTGGACAGATACCTGGCGACCGAAGCGTCCAACTTCATTTCTCCGCGCTCAACCATGTCTTCAAGCAGCAGCGTGGTGAAGGTTTTGGACACCGAGCCGATGAAAAAGACGGTGTCGCCGTTGA
Source organism: Candidatus Acidiferrum sp. (assembly GCA_035566435.1). Lineage (GTDB taxonomy): Bacteria > Verrucomicrobiota > Verrucomicrobiia > Limisphaerales > UBA8199 > DATMRF01. The sequence continues at coordinate 70,954 of DATMRF010000108.1, read as the reverse complement.
CTTCCTGGTCGGTCCCGTTGTCGAGCTTGCCGGCGGTGAAAAGCCGGTTCCCGTGTTCATCCGCAAGTGCGATCACGATGCAGGCATTGGTTTGGTGGAAGTTTTCGCGCAGGAACGATTTGACGCCATTGGCCTCGGCATCGGTGAAAGTGTTTTGCGCCCCAGCCGCGAGGTGCGCGACGAACAGGAGCGTGGTGTAACAGATGAATCGGGCGGGTCTGGCAAGGTTCATCATAAGGAATTTAAAGGTAGAAGGAAAAAGAGAACAGGGGCCAATCCATTCGCTGTGAACTCAGACGCGAATTTGTAAAAGGCGCAAAGGACGGCTTTATGGCCCCAGGCGCGCGCGGAAGAAAAGGTAGGGGGCGGAGGTTAGCGGGACGGCCACACTTAGAGAGCCTTTTGAAAAGGAGTTGGTTTGAATCGGGGTCCAGGAATGGAGGTCGGTGGAGGCTTCCAAAACGAGGCTGACGGCGGACGGCCCGGTGACGCGGGCATGGAACAGGCCGTTGGAAACAGTGACGCTGCCGGAGCTCGTGTCGAAGCGCAGTGGCGTTGCCGGTGGGGCAAGCGCGCCCCGGCTGATGCGGTTTTCCGCGGAATCCACGACATAAACATTGCCGGCGCCGTCCACGGCCACGCCGGTTGGCAAGTTAAACAGGGCGTTAGTGCCGACGCCGTCAGCAAAGCCGGTTTGACCCGGATTGCCGGCCAGGGTTGTCACCATCCAGTCGGCGCCGGCGGGCGTGAGCTTGCGGATGGTGTTATTTGCAGAATCCGCCACATAGAGGCCGCCGAAGCCGTCAAGAGCGAGGCCGCGCGGAAGATCGAAGCGCGCCACGCCTCCGGGCCCGTCGGTGCTGCCGATGGCATTGGTACACCCCGGCGGAGGACAACCCGCCAGCGTCGTCACCGCTCCGGCGGAGGTAATCTTGCGGATAGCGTATCCATCCGTGACATAAAGATCTCCGGCAGCGTCCGCCACGAAATCATGCGGGCCGCTGAATCGCGCGGCGCCTCCGACGTCGTCGACTGCGCCCTGCTGCTGCGGCGCGCCCGCGAATGTAGTCACCATCCAATTCGTGCCAGAGGGTGTGAGTTTGCGTATAGTGAAGTTGGCACCGTCCGCCACGTACAAGTTTCCGAAGTTGTCTTTGGTTACCCCGAAAGGGCTGGAGAAGCGGGCGGCGGTGCCGATGCCATCGTTGGTACCCGGGGCACAGGCGGCGCATCCCGCCACGGTCGTTACGACCCAGTTCGTCCCCACCTGCTGTATCTCGCGGACGGTGTTGTTGACGAACTCGACGACATAAATGTTACCTGCCGAATCCACCGTCAGGTCCTCCGGCCGGTTGAATTGCGCAGCGGCGCCGGTGCCGTCGGCGCCGCCGGTTTGGCCGGGAACACCTGCCAAGGTGGTAACGACTCCCGCAGGCGTGATCTTTCGTATGTCATCGTTGGAGCGGTCCACGGCATAGATGTTTCCCGCGGTGTCCACCGCCAGGCCGTAGGGGAAATGGAACCGGGCGGCGCCGCCCGGGCCATCGATGCTGCCATTTTGGCCGGCGGTACCCGCCAGCGTCGTCACGGCCGCATTGGTTCCGAAGAAGACCAGTTTGCGAATGGTGGAGTTGGCCGAATCAGCGATGTAGATGTTGGTCGCTCTGTCCACCGCAATGCCGCGGGGAGTGCTGAAATGGGCGATGCCATTGGTGCCGTCGGAGTTGCCGGTTTGGCCAGGGACACCTGCAAGGGTGGTGACGGTGCCGTCGGGGGTGATTTTGCGGATGGTTTGGTTGGCGGAATCCGACACATAAACGTTGCCGGCGCCGTCCACAGCGACATTTTGGGGATTGAAGAAACGCGCGGCGTTGCCGACGCCATTGTTGGTCCCAGAAACCTGGCCCAAGCCCGCCAGAGTGGAAACCGAGGCGGCGCTGGTGACTTTCCGTATCGTGTCGCCTCCGACATCCGCCACGTAGAGGTTATCGGCGCTGTCCACCGCCAGGCCATTGGGCTGAACGAACCGTGCGGCACTGCCGACGCCGTCGTTGGTGCCCTGCAATCCGGGGCTGCCGGCAAAGGTCGTGACCACCCCCGCGGGCGTGAGCTTGCGAATCGTCCGGTTCACGTTGTCCGCCACGTAGATATTCCCGGCACTGTCCTCGGCCGTGCCCTGGGGGTTGTTGAAAAGGGCACTGATGCCCGTGCCGTTGCCGTTCGTGCTGCCGGTGACTCCGACCTGGCCGGCCACGGTCGTGACAACTCCGGCAGGGGTCACCTTCCGAATCGTTTGATTGCCGGTATCTCCCACAAAGAGATTGCCGTTAGTGTCGACTGAGAGGCCGATCGGGGTTGTGAACCGTGGTGCTGCGCCAACCCCGAAGCCGTCGCAGTAGCCTTTGGCGGCGGGGGTGCCGGCGATGGTGGTGACCATCCCGGCAGGAGTGATCTTGCGAATCGTGTTGTTGAAGGTATCTGAAACGAAAAGATTACTTGCCGTATCAATCGCGATGGCGTGAGGAATGTTGAATTGCGCGGCGGCCCCGGTGCCATCCGCGGTGCCAGGATTGCCCGGTTGGCCTACGAAGTTGGTAAAAGCGTAAGGAGTGTAGATAGACTGCGCGCGGGTTCGGGCGGCGACCGGCGCAAGTGCGACAACGGCGAGGGCAAAGGTGAGGCAACGGGAAGTGTTCATAAGTCTATCCGGTGCGAGCCTGGCTGGGCGCAGAGTACAGTTTTGGATGGCGATCGTCGTGAGCAAGGCTGATGGACGTCATGCTACTAACGAATGGTGAGAATTAAAAGCAAAATTGGGGAGACGAGCCAGGCCGGGCTAAGTGCAGGAAACGAGGTTAGGGGTGTCGGTGCCCGCCAGGATTCCGATTGCGGATTAGGCCATTATCCCAACCCGCTGGGAATCCTTCGCGAACAGCAAGGGGTACAGGATAGTGGCGCGTTCACAACGTTGATGACCGACATGGGCCGATTGGATCGCTTGGGGTTGACTTTGGGCGGCGGGCGTGCGTTATGGAGGCAACAAAGGTGAAAAATGAGCACGACGAAATACGAATTCTCACTTCCTCACGTTGGCGACGGAAAGGGCAGGTTCGGAACGGCAACAGCAATTCTACGGAGCGCGGTCCTGGGAGTTTTACTGGCAGGAATCCCCGCATCGGCGGCGCAGGGCGACCAACCGGTTGAGGAGAAGCCTCGGAACATTGTCGCGGTCTTTCGGCTGGGGGGACCGTTAGCGGAAGTGCCCTCCGATGACACTCTTCAAATGTTTGGAGCGGCTGGAACCTCGCTACAGGAGTTGGTTGCGGCGCTGGGCAAGGCCGCCGTGGATTCGGCCGTCAAGGCAGTGGTGATCCTGCCCGAAAGCGACTGGCTGGGCCTGGCTCAGGTGGAGGAATTGGGCGCGGCAATGTCGCTGGTTCGCGCGCACGGCAAGGAAGTGTATGTCCACGCGGCTTCACTGATGATGGGGCGGTATGTGCTTGCGTGCGGGGCGTCGCGGATCAGCGTGGTACCGACCGGCCCGGTGGTGGTATCCGGCCTGAACGCGAGTTCCTTGCACGTGCGCGGGCTGTTGGACAAGCTCGGCGTCAAACCCGATTTCGTGACGGAAGGCGCCTACAAGAGCGCGGCGGAACTGTTCATGCGCGAACAACCCAGTCCCGAAGCCGACCAAATGATGAATTGGCTAATGGACAGTTGGGACGCGACGTTGAAGGACCGCATCGCCCGGGGCCGAAAGGCGGACGCAGCGAAGGTGCAGGGTTGGATCGACACCGGAATGTTCAGCGCCGAGCAAGCGAAGGCTTCCGGGCTGATCGATGCGGTCGAGCAACGCGAGGGCTTTGAAGGGATGCTCAAGGAAAAGTATGGCCAGGATGTTCTCTTCGATAAACGATACGGCCGAAAGCACCCGGCCGACACAGATTTCTCGTCCCCGCTGGCATTTCTGAAAATCTGGTCCCAGATCTTCGGCGGGCCTGAGAAAAAGGGCGAGGCGAAGCCAGCGGTGGGGATTGTCTATGTGAACGGCCCGATCATGACGGGAAAAGGGACGGCCAGCCCGTTCGGGGGAACCCTTGGGGCATTCAGCAGCGACGTGCGCGAGGCTTTGGAGAAGGCGACGGCGGATGACGCAATTAAGGGGGTGGTGTTGCGGATTGACTCGCCTGGAGGATCGGGCGTTGCCAGCGAGATCATTCTCGACGCGACCCGGCGGCTGAAGGCCAAGAAGCCGTTCGTGGTTTCGATGGGAGACGTGGCCGGCAGCGGGGGTTATTACGTGGCGTGCGCCGCCGACACGATTTTCGCCGATGCGACGACTGAGACTGGGTCCATTGGCGTGCTGGCCGGCAAACTGGCGACGACCGAAATGTGGAGGAAGGCCGGGATTACGTTCAAGGAGTACAAGCGCGGACAGAACGCCGGCATGTTCTCCACCGATGATGTATTCACCGAGAGCGAGCGGGCGCGGCTGCGGGCTTTCATGGACGAGGTCTATGGGGTTTTCAAGAAACATGTGACGGAGATACGAGGCAACCGGCTTAAGAAACCGATCGAGGAACTGGCCGGCGGCCGGGTCTATACCGGCAAACAGGCTTTGGAGCTGGGGCTGGTGGACCGGATCGGGACGATGAGCGACGCGGTCGCCTTCGCGGCTGATCTGGCGAAATTGAGCGACTACGACACGCGTGTGGTCCCCGAGCCCAAGAACTTCCTCGAGCAGTTGACGGAGCGCATTTCCGGCGAGAAAGATGAGCCGGGACACGTTGGGTTTGCGGCCAGTGAGGGTTCGCTGCTCAAGCTGGCTGCGCCGTATTTGGAGAACCTCGACCCGCGGCGCATTGCGGCGGTGGCCTCGGTCCTGAGCCGGCTCGAAATGTTGCAGCAGGAAGGCGTGGTGCTGACGATGCCGGAGATTCGGTTGGAATAAGGTCCTGGTGAAGCTCGTCGGCGAGCAGGTCGCTGACGCGCCCGGCCCAAAGGACGGCCAAGGGCATACCAGCCCGGGGCGTTGCCCTGGACTGGTATAAAGCGGGCCGTCGGCGTGAATAAAACGAGCCTGTTTGATGGCCTCGTTATTCAGTCCGTGCAGGGACGGGTGTGGGCTTGGACTCGAAATCGCCGGCGGTGACCACGACGAGTTTCTTTGCGTCGATGTGGGTCCTCCAGGCGGTGGACACCTGGTCGGGAGTGAGCGCGCGGATATTCTTTTCGAGGGCGGCTTCGAATTCCAGCGTTCGATTCTCGTGCCGCAGGCTGTTCAGGAGGCCAGCGAGGGCAGGGTCGCTCGACCGCGCGACGATTCGCGCTTCCAAATAGCCCCGGCGGGCCTGGTCGAGTTCGTCCTGGGTTACGCCATCACGCACCAGGCGGTCCAACTCCTCGCGGGCGGCCGTTTCGAGGCGGCCGATATTGCGCGGGTTGCAGATGGCGGTGACAGTCAGGACTGCGCGCTGATCGAAGGGGGAGACACTGAGACTGGAAGAGACGCCATAAGACAGGCCTTCTTTTTGCCGGATGCGATCGCCGAGGCGCGAGGAGAGCGCGCCGCTGCCGAAGATGTAATTGCCGATGAGTATGGCCGGGTAATCCGGGGCGTCGTCGCGCAAGGGAAAGAGCACGCCAGCGGCGTAGGTGGCGTTGGCCTTGTCGGGCGTGTTGAGCTGACGCTGAGAGCCTGCGACCTCGCGCGTAATGGGCATAGCGATGCGAGCGTAGGGCCTGGCCGCTTCCCATCCGGCCAGGGCGGCTTTCAAAATCGGCAGGCAAGCTTCCTGGTCAAAATCGCCGACGATAGTCAGCTCACCGGACTGCGAGCCGAGGTACTCGCGATAGAGCTGCGCGACCTGGGCGTAGGTGACCGATTTCAAGCGCTCGAGCGATTCGTCGACGCCGGGGACGTACCGTACGTCGCCTTTAGGATGCGGATTCAGCTCCTGCTGCAACAAACGCGGGCCGAGGGCGCCGGGTTCGGTGCGCATTTGTTCGATGGAAGCCACGCGCGCGCGTTTGAGGACGTCAAACTCTTCGGAGGGCAGGGCGGGTTCGCGCAGCACCTGGCGCAGGATCTCGAGCACAGCCGGCAGTGTGTCGCGTTTAGCCTGCACCGAAAAGCTAACGGCTCCGAGTGCCCCGCCGGCGGGAGGCCCGCCTCGTCCACGGCGGCCGCCGCCACCACCGCCGCCTGCGCTGATAGTCGCCTTCAACCGATCCAACTCGTCGCGCATTTGCTGGTAGGGCAGCTTTTTAGCTCCGCGCAGCATCAGGTCAGGCAGGAATCCGGCTGCTGATTCGAGCCCCTTCAAATTCTCCTCGTTGCCGTAATGGAGTGCCAGCGTCAGATGCACCTCCTCGCCGCGAGATTTCTTCGGCAGGAGAGTGACTTTAATGGCTTCGGGCAATTCGAGCCGTTGCACCCGGGCCTCGACGTTCTGCGGTGTGGCGTCGAAAACCTCACCTTCGATGATTGCGGCGCGGCCTTTGTAGGTTGACACCAACGCGGGAATATCGGGCGTGGGCGGGATGTCGATGCGTTCGGGTTTTTCGGTGGGGATGAATATGCCTACGGTGTGGTTGTTGCGTTGAAGGTAGCGCGCCGCGACGGTTTGGACCTGGGCGGGGGTGACCTGTTCGAGGCGATCGCGATGGAGGAAGTAGAGCCGCCAGTCGCCCTGGGCGGCCCATTCACTAAGCGAGACGGCGATGCGGCTGGTATCGGTGGCCGCCATTTCGCGGGCCTTAAGGAGCTGCTGTTTGGCGCGGTTGACTTCCTGATCGGTTACAGGTTTGGAGGCCAGGTGCTCGACATCGGAAATGAGCAGATCGCGGACCTCATCGAGCTTGTCCGGTTGAACCTCGGCACCGACCTCCATCAGCCCCGGATCGTGCTCTCCGGATGCGTACGAAAAGACATTAATCGCCTTTTTGGTTTCGACGAGAGATTTGTAGAGCCGCCCGGAAGGCTGAGTGCTGAGAATGTTGGCCAGGACCTGCAACGCCGGCCAATCCTCGTTCGGGCCAGCTGGGATATGATAGGCGACCTCGATGGCGCCGACGTCGCCGACGCGCCGCAGTGTGACGGTGCGTTCGCCGTCCTGGGCCGGTTCTTCGGTGTAGGTCGTCTCCAATGTGCGCGTGGGGCGCGGGATGGGGCCAAAATACTTTTGGACCAGCTCGAGCGCTTTGGCTTCATCGAAGCGTCCCGCGACGACCAGCACGACGTTATCAGGCTGATAATACTTTTTGTAGAAGGCCTGCAGACGTTCGATCGGCACGCGTTCGATGTCGCTGCGATTCCCGATGGTGGGCTTGCCGTAGTTGTGCCAATTGTAGGCGGCGGCGGCGACACGCTTGCCCAGGACGCCCGCGGGCGAGTTTTCACCGCGCTCGAATTCGTTGCGCACGACGGTCATTTCGGATTCGAGGTCCGCGCGTTTGATGTAGCTGTTGACGAGGCGGTCGGATTCGAGGTCGAGGCCAAACGCGAGGTTTTCGTCGCTGGCCGTCATCGTTTCAAAGTAATTGACGCGGTCGCTGGAGGTGCTGCCGTTGAACTGGGCGCCGTGCTCTTGCAAGGCTTTGGGAACCGCCGGATGCCGGGGTGTACCTTTGAACACCATGTGTTCCAAAAGGTGCGCCATGCCGGTTTCGCCATATCCTTCCTGCCGCGAGCCGACCAGGACCGTCATGTTGACCGTCACTTTTGACTGCGAACGGTCGGGAAAAACCAAAACGCGCAATCCATTATCGAGCTGGTACTCGGTGATGCCCTCGACGGAGGCGACCTTGCGGGGCGGTTCGGCGGCCAGGCTGAGAGTGAGGGTTGAGATAAGAGCGACGCCGGCTAAGAAGCTAATCCTGTCCATGCGGCAGAGACTCGGAGATCCGGCATGACGATTCAAGTGCATTTTCCCCAGGCCCCAGACATTTCAACCCCGTACGAAACGCCAACAGATCGGAGCGCTGCCATGTTGCCGGCTTAGGCTGTGCGGACGGTGTGATCCGGCAAAATTCCGGCGCTCCGCCATGGCAGGTATGGAATCTCCGTCCTAAGCGATCGTGAGCGGGCCGTCGAAAACGGTCAGGCTGATGACTTCGGTGCGAGCGACGTGGGGCCCGTGGCGAACGCCCTTTGGCGCGTAGAACAGGGCACCGGTGGTGTAGGTAACGCCAGATTCCTCCCATTCGCCGGAGAGCACGTAAGCCCATTCGTTCGCGTCCGGGTGCGTGTGCGCCGGGATGGTGTGGCCAGCCTTGAATTTGCGCAGCACGACGACTCCACCGGTTTTCTCATGCTTGTGCAGGGGCATCAACTCCACGCCATCGTACGGTCCGGCCTGCCAGGTCTTATCAGCTGTTAATGCGACGTAGGGAAACATGGTTTCATGGAAGCGGACCGGAAGGAATTTGCAAGCGCAGAACCAGCGCATTGGCAGGAGCATAGGACCGCAAAGTCATGGGGAGGAAGAGGGAGCGAAACCGCCGAATTGCAGCGGCTGAGCCCGAGGATGTTTGAAACGAGCTCGTGTTTGCGTTCCGGGACGCCTTCCAAGAGCCTATGGCGAAATAGCTTATTGCCAGCTCTCAAGAATGAGAATGGTGTCAAACCTGCTGATTCGGGTTAGTTAGGCGAATGAATATGGAGCAGGACCGAGTCTTCGGGAAGCGGATACTCCTTGCGGATGACCAGCAAGGGGTGCGGGAGGCGATCCGCTTTCTGCTCCTGGTGGACCAGCATACCGTTACGGAGGCGCGCAACGGCAAGGAGGCGCTGGATTTGTTTGCGCCGGGGCGGTTTGACCTCGTGGTTACGGATTACGCTATGCCTGTGATGTCGGGCAACGAGCTGGCCTTTAAGATCAAGCAAGTAGCGCCGTCACAGCCGATTCTCATGATCACGGCATATTCCGAAGAGCTCGGAAAAGCCGACAACCCGGTGGACGCGGTGCTGAACAAGCCGTTTTCCTTTGCGGAGTTGCGCCGGGCGATTGCGAGGCTGGTGGGAGCGGGGTGTGTGGCGAAGGCGAGTTGAGGGTAGTTGAATGTTAAGGAAGGTAGGGCTCGCGAGGACGCTCGCCCTCCCAGGAACGCGGGGCGGGTTAGTTCTTCACGAGTTGGGGAACTGGCGCTTTCTCCCGGGCGGGTGCGTTCAGACTAGAGGAAGAACTGGTCGAAGGTGATTTCATCGTTAGGGCGAGAACGGCGCCGACGAGGAGGAGGATCGCCGAGATCATAAAGGCATTGGTGTAGGTCCCGTACCAGTCACGAATCCAGTCGCCAAGGTAGGGGCTAGTTGATGGACCACGGCGTGGTCGCCGAATATCCGATCTTTAGCATCGCCAACAAAAACAGGTGATGTCAGACTCGACAAAACTCACGGCCGAAGCGGATCATCTTTCTTCAGAACATTTTAGCGTTGGGAAGGTAAGAGGCCGGGGACGTGGCCGTCCCCGCCCCGGTCGAAGCACTCGTGAACACGTCCGAACAGAGCAAACCAGCGGCTGGGCAGGCAGCATCGCCAGTCTCGACCCGGCTGGGGTCGCTCGACGCCTATCGCGGGCTGGTGATGTTCCTGATGATGGCGGAGGTGCTGGAGCTGAGACGCGTGGCGCGCGCCGTGCCCGGCAGCGGTTTTTGGCAGTTTTTGGCGCATCACCAAAGTCACGTCGAGTGGGTGGGCTGCTCGCTGCACGACCTGATCCAGCCGTCGTTCTCATTCCTGGTGGGGGTGGCGTTGCCGTTCTCGCTGGCAAGCCGCGCGGCCAGGGGGCAATCGCGGGGGCGGATGACGGTCCACGCGCTGTGGCGCGCATTGTTGCTGGTGCTGCTCGGGGTGTTTTTAAGGTCAATCGGCGCGCCCCAGACCTATTGGACGTTTGAGGACACGCTCAGCCAGATCGGGCTTGGATACGGGTTGTTGTTCGTGCTTGGGTTCCGGCCGCTGCGATGGCAATGGATTGCGCTAGGGGTGATCCTGTTTGGCTATTGGGCGGCGTTTGCGCTTTACCCGCTGCCGGGACCGGACTTTGACTATCCTCGGGTGGCGGTGCCGAGCGATTGGCCGCACCTGATGACGGGGTTTGCGGCGCATTGGAACAAGAACAGCAATCTGGCCTGGGCCTTCGACACGTGGTTCCTGAACCTTTTTCCACGCGAGAAACCTTTTGTGTGTAATGGCGGCGGGTACGCCACGTTGAGTTTCATCCCCACTCTAGGAACTATGCTGCTGGGCTTGATTGCCGGAGGCGTGCTACGGAGCGAACGCCGTCCCTGGGGCAAAATCAAGTGGCTGGCGACGGCTGGGCTCATTGGGCTGGTGTCCGGCTATGTGCTCGGTTGGCTGGGAATTTGCCCGGTGGTAAAGCGAATCTGGACGCCGAGTTGGGTGCTGTTCAGCGGAGGCTGGTGTTTCCTCATGATGGCGGGTTTTTATGCCGTGCTAGATGTCCTAAGATTCAAGAGCTGGGCGTTCCCGCTCGTTGTGATCGGGATGAACTCCATCGCAGCGTATTGCATGGCGCATTTGTTCGATGGGTTTGTCTCGAGCAGCTTGCGGACACACTTTGGCGCAAACGCCTTCAAGTCCGTGGGCCAGCCGTATGAGCCATTACTGCACGGCGCGGCCATACTGGCCGCGCTGTGGCTGATGCTCTTCTGGATGTATCGAAGGAAGATCTTCCTGCGGATATAGTCACCCACCGAGCCGTCCTGAGTGTGAGAGATGCGTCTCGACGGCTGGTTGAGGACAACCAGCCCTACCATGTTGTGGCGAACGAGTACGTGCCGGAGCCAACTGAAATGAGGACAGTTTGACCCTCTTGCCGGAAGAGCTTCACGCCGGCTGCCGTTTGGAGTGAGTGTCCGGACTCGGTAATAGTTGAGGCGTCAGCGGTCGGGAGGGCGACCAGTGCGGTTGAATTGGCTGGGATCGTTACGTTGAGCAGGAACTTTCCATTTGCATGCTCCCATTCCGAGGAGATCAAACCGCGGACGCTCCGATAGGCGACCGAAGCGGAAGTGAGCTTTTCATCCGGACGCGGTGCGATCAGGATTTCCTTGAAAGCTGGGGCGGCGCGCAGGATGCCGCCGATGTTGTCCACCATCCAGGCATAGACGGCGCCGAAGGAGTAGTGGGCAAAGGAATTCATACCCGGGTCCTGGAAGCCCTTTTCCGGGGTCCAGCCGTCCCAGCGTTCCCAGATGCTGGTGGCGCCCTCCTTGATCGAGAAGCCCCAGGACGGGAACGTGTCGTTGTGGAGGAGCCGGTAAGCGACATCGGCGCGGCCGATTTTCGAAAGGACGGGCATAAGGTCTTTGGTGCCGATGAACCCAGTGGAGAGGTGCCAGTCGCGCTTCTCAATGTCCTCTACCAGGTATTGGGCGGCTTGTTTCGCCTTTTCACCCTGCACCAAGTCGAAGGCCAGCGCGAGCACGTAGCAGGTTTGGGTGTTGCCTTTAATGCGGCCGTCAGGTTTGACGTAGGCCTGGTTGAAGGCGCCGCGGATCCGTTCGAAAAGCGCGTTATACTTGGCCGCGTCTTCCGTCTTGCCAAGCGCTTCCGCAGCCTGGGCGGTGAGCTTGGTACTGTAGGCGAAATAGGCGGTATAAATGACGTCCTTAGGCGTTTCGGCCTTGATGTTGAGCCAGTCGCCGAAGCAGTGATACTTCTCCGGAGGAAGCAGGTCCGAGGTGCTCCGCTTGCGGCAGAACTCGATGAACCGGGTCATCGCGTCGTAGTGTCTTCCAAGCTCGCGCCGGTCGGCATAGACGCTGTAGATGGTCCAGGGGCAGATGACGCCGGCGTCGGCCCACGCCGGTCCGCCGTCGTCGTTGGCGACCTTGACCGGGGCGACGCAAGGGAACTGGCCGTCGGCGCGTTGGCCGTCCTCATCGAGGTCCACCAGCCATTTGGTGAAAAAGGCCTGCACGTCGGTATTAAGCGTAGCGGTACGAACATAGACCTGGGCGTCGCCGGTCCAGCCGAGCCGCTCGTCGCGCTGCGGGCAATCCGTGGGGATGTCGATGAAATTGGCGCGTTGTGTCCAATAAATGTTCCGGTGCAGCCGGTTGAGCATCGGGTCGGAGCAGGAAAACTCGCCGACCAGTGGGGTATCGCTGCTCAGGGCAACGCCGACGACGGTGTCGGGTGCGGGTTTCTGCTTCAGGCCGGTGACCTCGATGTATTGAAACCCGTGAAAGGTGAAGCGGGGCTGCCAGATTTCGAGGCCTTTGCCTTTGCAGATGTACGTATCGGTGGCGCGGGCGCTGCGGAGGTTGGTCGTGTAAATTGTGCCGTCCGGATTCAACCTTTCCGCGAAGCGCAGGGTGATTTTCCGGCCCGCCGAACCGCGCACTTTAAGACGGGCGAGGCCGGCGAAATTCTGTCCGAGGTTGAGCACGTAAACGCCAGGTTGGGGCTCGGTGATTTGCTGGGGTTTGAATTCCTCGATGGCGCGCACCGGGGGACCGGGATGAACCTGGACGACGGGCTGCACCTCGTTGCTGCCTACGACCACTTGGTCCCATTGGCCGACGCCGGTACCCGCCTCGTCCCAGCCCTGAACCTCCCGCCGGGCGTCATAGGTTTCGCCCTTGAGGAAATCGGCTTCCAGTATCGGCCCGGTGGTTGCCCTCCAGTCAGAACCGGTGGCAACGTCGATTGAGGAGCCATCAGCAAAATCGACGTGCAATTGAGCGCGGACCCGCGGCAACCTGCCATAAAGGTCACGTTTTCGGCCGTAGCCGACGTAGCCGCTAAACCAGCCATCCGCCAGGACAGCACCGAGCGCGTTGTCGCCCTGCCGAACCAAGCCCGTCACATCGTAGGCGCGGTAATAGACGCGTTTGGCGTAATCAGTCCAGCCAGGGGTGAAGTAATCGTCGCTCACACGTTTGCCATTGAGGTGCAGATCCACCAAACCGAGGGCGGTGCCGTAGAGCGTGGCGCGGAGGACCGGTTTTCCGAGTTGAAACTGTTTGCGCAGGTAAGACGGCGGCGGCAAATGTTCTCCAGCCAGGTTCAACTTGCCCCACGGGTCACTCCCGTAGTCTCCGACAACCTGGGCGTTTGGCCAAGGTTTGGTATCGAAGGGCCACTCGAGCCAATCGTCGCCCGGCTGGTCTGTGGATTTCCAGGAATCGTCAGTCACGAGCGTGATAGGCTGGCCACCTTCAGTGGTGACGACAACCTTCGCCAGCAGTCCGGCCGGCCCTTCCTTGGCGTTCTCCACCAACACGCGGATTTCGTTGTCGCCCGGTTGAATCAACTGGGTGATGTCCGCCTGGCGGACCTCGCGCCAACTGTCATCTTTGGGCTCGCTGCCAAGGACCTTGCGCCCATTGACCACGAAACTCATCGCGTCATCGGCTGTGGCGAAGGCCTCGGCCCTTTTTACGGTTGCGCCACCGGGTAACGCGAAACGAGCCAGGAACAGGCGGTGGCATTTAGGTACGCTGCCCGCTTTGTCAGCGGCGTGCCAAATCCATTTCGCCTCCGAGAGCGGGGATTCCTCGGTCGAAGCTCCGCGCGCTTTGTCGTAGCCGATCCATTCGGCTTTCCAATCCTCCGGCTTGAGCAGCCCCATCGACCATCGCGCGGGCCTGCTCCAGGGCGATTCGCGGCCATCCTGATCCCAGACTTTCACCTTCCACAAGCAAACCTGGTCGGACGCGAGTGGCTTGCCTTGATAAGCGACGTTGAGCGTGTCGTCGCTGTTGACCAGCGTGGTGTCCCACAAATCGCCGTAATTCTTCTTGAGCGAATCTTCCGAGCTGGCAACCAGAACGCGATACGCGGTTTGGCGCTGATTGCGCTCGCCCGATTCATCCACCCAACTCAAGCGCGGCGCGGTCTCCTGCAAACCGATGGGCTCGACGAGCGATTCACACCTGAGGTAAGCGGGCATGAGACCCTTGCCATTGTAGTGTGTTTCAGACTCCGCAGGGCCAACAGCGGCGCGGGTGATGTTCGGCAGGAGCATCAGCAAAAGGGCCAAAGCCGGCACCGCACTAATTACGCGAAAAGTCGCCGCACGAAATCGCCCGAAGGGTCCAGCGAGTTCGAAACACGAGTCAGAAGAGGGAGAGGGTTCTGGTTGACTTTTCATGGCAGGGGTTGGTTTAGCAAGAATTCGGCCGGAGGCAAGCGTACAGAGCGGTCGGACCGCAGGTTTCCAAACCTGCTACCGCCGTGGCGGGACCGACTTTCACGTCAGCAGGTCGTAGAACTCGCAAGGAGTCAGCAGGTTGGAAACCTGCGAGACGGCAGGCTTGGAAGCCTGCGCTACGTTTAAGGATGTGAAGTCTTCGAGCCGGGGCTGTCGCCCGCACAGGGAATAAGCAGCCCGTTTTAGAAATCGGCTAACGAGGGGCGGGCCAGGCGCGACCGTACTGCACAGGTGGCTCGATGGCCGCGCCGAGAGTCTGCGCTGCGCGGAGGGGCCAGTTGGGATCGCGCAGCATCTGGCGCGCGAGGAGGACGATATCAGCCCGGCCTTCGCGAATGATCTCATCGGCCTGGTTTGCGTCGGTGATAAGGCCAACGGCGGCCGTGGCAATGTCCGCTTCGCGCCGGATGCGCTCCGCCAGAGGGACCTGGTAACCCTGGCCAATCGGAATTCTCGCGCCCGGCACCAGGCCGCCGGAGCTGCAATCGATTAGAACAACGCCCTCGCGTTTGAGGAGCCGCGACAGCTCGACCGATTGATCGAGGTCCCAACCGCCGGGGACCCAGTCGGTGCAGGAGAGACGGACGGTTAGGGGAAGTGGATCCGGCCAGGCCGCACGAACGGCGCGGGTGGTTTCGAGCAAGAAGCGGACGCGGTTCTCGAAGCTGCCGCCATAGGCGTCGGCGCGGTGATTGCTCAAGGGCGAAAGGAACTCGTGACTCAGGTAGCCATGCGCCGAATGAAGTTCGAGCCATTCGCAGCCTGCGGTCAGAGCGCGTTTGGCGGCAGCCGCGAAATCTTGTTGGACCTTTGCGATTTCGGCCCGGGAAAGTTCGCACGGCACCTTGGTGAGGTTGTCCCCAAAGGGCAGGGGACTCGGTGCCAGCGTAGGCCAACCGCCGGCGTTATCTGCCAGGTGCGCGCCGCCCTCCCAAGGCCGGGCGGCGGAAGCTTTCCTGCCGGCGTGGGCGAGCTGGATACCAGGAATGGCGCCGTGTTGTTTGATGAAACGATTAATGCGCGCGATGGGTGCGATGTGTTTGTCGGCCCAAATTCCGGCGTCGCCGGGTGTAATGCGTCCCTCAGGCGACACCGCAGTGGCTTCGGCAATGACCAGCGCGGAGCCGCCCACCGCTCGCGCGCCGAGATGCACCAGGTGCCAGTCCGTCGCTACCCCATCCTCCGAAGAATACTGGCACATGGGTGAAACGCCGATGCGGTTGCGCAGCGTCACCGACCTCAGCCTGAACGTGTCGAATAGATTCGGCATAGTACAGCCGCTACCCATCGTTTACTTTGCGGCAGCATGCAACTGGGTTTTGCCCTGCCTGTTTCCGCGATGCGACGGCCTCAGTCGCCCGCACGATAGGCCTTGGCAAGCAGCGTAATCGGATGAATCACCCGGAGGTTCAGGCCCTTTTGTTTCGCGCCGTTGATAAGCTGCAAAAGACAGCCCGGGTTTCCGGTCGCCACGATGTCAGCACCGGTCGATTGGATATGTTTCAGTTTGCGCTCGAGCAATTGGCCGGCCATCTCAGGTTGGATGAGATTGTAGATGCCGGCGCTGCCGCAGCACCAGGAGCTTTCGGGCAATTCGACCAGCGTTAAGTTTGGGATAGAGCCGAGGATTTGTCGCGGCTGAGCGACGATTTTCTGGCCATGCGACAAATGGCATGATTCGTGGTAGGTCACCGTTTGCGGCGGCGGCGCGTTCGCCGGAGGACTAATGCCAATTTGAACCAACCATTCATGAATGTCCTTCACCTTCCGGTCCCAGAGCTCGGCGCGCTCGCGGTAAACGGGATCATCGGCGAGCAGGCTGCGGTAGTGCTTCAGATGCGACCCGCAGCCACCAGCATTAGTGATAATCGCGTCGAACTGGTCGGGAGGAAATTGCGCGAGTTGTTTTCGAGCGAGCTGCTGCGCAAGCACCCGCTCGCCGTTATGCGCGTGGAGCGAGCCGCAGCAAAACTGCTTGGGAGGTGTGATGACTTCACAACCGTTCCGGGCGAGCACCTCAACGGTGTCGCGATTGATGTCGCTGAAAATGAGATCCTGCGCGCAGCCGATCAGCATTGCGACACGGTACTTCCGTTGGCCAACAGCGGGTGTGACGGGAAGGATGAGCTCGGCAGAAAAGTCCGGTCGGATGTTGGGGGTAATGGCTTCGAGCTCGCGCAGGCGTCGAGGGAGCAAGTTCAAGACTCCACTCCTGCGGAGCAGGCGTTGAAAGCCCAGTTGTTGGTAAAGCCTCAAGGCCCGGCCTGCCAGTTGGAGCCGGCTGAGGTCCATGAAGAGCCAGCGTACTGCGAACGCGCGAATCAGGTTGCGTTTGGGCGACCGCAGCACGCCGCTGGCCTCGGCTTCGGCGCGCGCGTGCTCGAACAATTCCGCGTAGTTCACCCCGGCAGGGCAGGCAGTCATGCACGCCAGGCAGCCCAGGCAGAAATACATCTCGTCCGCAAAGGTTTTGGTCATGACCATCTGGTCATCGGCCACTGCCCGCATCAGGGCGATGCGGCCGCGCGGGCTGTGCCGCTCGACCTTTGTCGCGTCATACGTCGGGCAGGTGGGCAGGCAAAGCCCGCAATGCATGCACTGCTGGAGGACCGAGTAATCGAGGCCCTTGAGGTGCGAGGAGGAACTGCTCATTTCCTCAATCAAACATCTTCCCGGGATTCAAAATCCCACTGGGGTCCAGCGTCCGGCGGAATTCTCGCATCACGCGCATCTGGGTGTCGCCGGCGAATTTTGGGAGGAAAGACTTTTTGGCGACACCGACGCCATGTTCTCCAGTGATTGTGCCGCCCAGGCGAATGGCTTCGTCGAAGATTTCCTTGAAGGCTTCTTCGACTCGACGCATCTCCTCCTGGTTCCGTTCGTCAGTCAGAAATGTGGGATGCAAATTGCCGTCGCCCATGTGCCCGAAGGTGCCGATGCGCAGCCGATGTTTCGAGGCGACAGCCGCCACGAAACGAATCATTTTCGCCAGTTCGCTGCGCGGGACAGTCGCATCTTCAAGGATGGTTGTGGGGGAGACGCGCGCGAGGGCAGAGAACGCGCTTCGCCGCGCCGTCGCCAGCCGGGAGGCTTCGGCATCATCTTTGGCTACACGGACTTCCACCGCGCTATTCTTGCGGGCGATCTCCTCCATGCGAGCCGCTTCCTCGGCCACCGCGGCGGGATGACCATCGGTTTCTATCAGCAGCAACGCTTCGCAGTCCAGCGGCAGGCCGACTTTGGCAAAGTCCTCCACGCATCGAATGGTGGTGCGGTCCAGGAACTCGAGTGTGCAGGGGATAATCTGTGCTGCAATAATATCCGAAACGGTCTGGGCGGCCTGGTCCATTTGCGCAAACGTCGCGACCATGGTCTTTTTCGCGGCGGGCTTCGGAATCAACTTCAATAAAACTTTCGTGATGACGCCCAGCGTTCCTTCCGAGCCGATGAAGAGGTCTTTCACCGAGTAACCGGCGACGTCCTTCACGCACTTGTTGCCGGTCCACAGAACCTCGCCATTCGCAAGGACGACCTCCAGCCCCATCACATAGTTCCGCGTGACGCCATACTTGAGTCCGCGCAAACCGCCGGAATTTTCCGAGACATTGCCGCCGATGGTCGAGATCTTCATCGAACCTGGGTCAGGCGGGTAAAACAGGCTGGCCGCGGTGGAGGCATCAGAGATAGCCTGAGTGGTAGCGCCGGCCTCGGCGAGCAGGGTGAGGTTCGCGCGATCGAGTTCCAGGATGCGGTCCATCTTGGCCAGGCACAGGACCAGACAATCCGGAACAGGGAGGCTGCCGCCGCTCAGACCCGTGCCCGACCCGCGCGTGACGACCGGGATCTTGGCCTGGTTCGCCATTTTCAGGGTCGCCGTCACCTGTTCGGTGTTAATGGCGAAAACGACACAGCCCGGCATCTGGCGCAGCGCGGCGGTCCCGTCAAAGGAGTAGGGGATGAGGTCCTCCTTCTCCGTCAGCACATTGCCGGCACCGACGATGCGGCGAAGTTCGGGAAGCGAGTTCTGAGCGGCAGCCATAAGATTCGCGAACGGAGCATGGGAAAGTTAGGTTCCCAGGTCAAGGAAGCCAACGCTGCCGACATCCCCGCGCGGTTTTCCTTTACGGCTCGCGCAACGGAATGAGAAGCTTTTGCCCAACCCGAAGTTTCGTCGGATCGAGACCGGGATTGGCGTGAAAGATGTCCTTTGTCGAGGTGTTAAAGCCAGCTTGAGCAACCGCCCGGACGATCGACGCGAGTGAGTCGCCAGGTTCGACCCTGTATTCATAGGCGACGGCGGGTCCTGCGGAATCATTCACCACACCATCAATGTCGGATGGCATCGATAGCGACTCGTTGTCTTCGGCTTCCCTCTCCTGGTCCACGCTCATAGAGCCCTCTCCGACCCCGTTCTCACGCGGAGCCATCTTGGGCGGCTCCGCGCTGCTCAGCTCTTCCGGCGCCGCGTGGGGCTTCACCTCCCGACGAATGATATTTCCGTTCTCGTCAAGTTCCGGAAACCATCGCCGACGGTCCGCCTCGGTGCCCAGCGCGGTTTTGCGGTTGCGCCAGACCAGCGCTTTGTAAAAAAGGTCGGCTGTTTGCGGGTCACGGTTTTTTAGCCAGGAGCCGGCGGTCCAAAGAACGCGGGCGGTTGCATCGGAATTGTTTGGCATGAGTTTAGCCGCCTCCCACGCAAGCGCCGCGGCCTGGTAGCGATAATGGAACCGTATTTCAGGGTCGGCGTGGTGTTCGGTAGAGCGACGTGCTTCCTCCGGGCTCGCGACCAGGATGGCGGCGCCCTCGTTGGTGGTACGATCTGCCGTGGTTACGCCTTCCTCGAACTCGCCTCCGTGGATGTGCCAATCGGGTTGGACCTCCGTGCCGATGAGTTCCATGCCATTGGTCCGCGTGATGACCGCCGCCTCAAACAGCGCTTTGGCGCGTTGGTCAACCGAAAGCGTTTCGTCCCACCCCATTTTAAGCCCCTGCACAAGCAAATCGAAAGGCGCAACCCACTCCGCAGGATAATAAGCGCGAGCCTCATCGCTGCGGAAAGAACGTGTCAGACGCCGCGCCAACAGGTAACGGATTTGCTCACGCAATTTGGCCGGGCATACTTCGTCGGCGCCGAACTGGGCCTCTTCTTCAGTAGCTTGCCGGGCGGGAACCGTCGGCCAGTGGGTATCGACGTAGGCTTTGAGTTCATCCACAGTCAGGACACGTTCTGCGACGAAGGCGGCATCCATCCAAAAGCCGGCGTGCAGCAGCGCGTCCAGCGCCTGGGTGTATTCCCGTCGGGCCAGGCGCACGACCCCCAGCTCCCCGAGAACCTGCCGTTCGATCGGGATCCGATCGAGAAGACCGCTGGCCCTGTCGATGAACAATGTGTCCCTGAGTGTGGCCGGGGCGACCTCGTTGGTCCCTTGCGGCGCGACTGGGAAATACTGTGCAACTTTGGCCAGTAGAGCGGCCGCGGCCTGGACCTTTCCGGCGCGCAAAAGGAGTTTGGACTGCAACCATCCAGCCACAGGTGAACCCGGGGCTCGTTTGATCCAACGTTGCGCCAGGTCCATTTCATTGGCCCGGTAGGCCGCGAGCGCGAGCTCCTCGGCGGATTCGACATCCTTGACTTCCGCAGCCTCCACGGCCGCGAGCCAGGTCCGGGTCACGCTGCCAGGCTGCGGGTCCGCAGTTCCGCCGCCTGCCCCATCTTGGAGATCGAGCGCGGTCGCGCGTTGGGAAATGAGGAAGCCCGTTATGACGCGCTGGGTGCGCGGGTTTTTCGCCAGGGCACGCAGGTGCGCCCCACCGTTGGCGAGGGCTTTGGCGGCGGCGAAACGCAGAGAATTGGTCGCACTGCTATCGCCGGCAGCGAGCTGATCCAAGTAGAGTTCGACCGCGCGCTCGTAATGCATTTGGCGCAGGTAGATTCGCGCTTCAAGGCCGAGACTGGCGGCAGCAAGGCCAATGGAATCTTTAAAGCCCTGCTGCGCCAGCTCGCGTACCTGCTGGAAGCAATGGACGGCCTTTTCGGGAGAATTCGTCTCCCACGACCGGCCCAGCATGAAGGCGGCCCAGGTGGACTTAAAGCGGCGCTCAGCCTTCGGCCGTTCGAGCACTCGTTCCCAGGCCTGGCGAGCCAGTCCTTTGTCTTCGAGGGCCGGATTGTGCCAAGCGATGGCGCCTTCGAGATAGTCGGCGAACTCCGCCGGCAGGCCGGCTGGAAGTTCCAGCTTCGGAAACTTTGGAGGGGGAGCTGGTGCGTCGCCAGGATGCCCTCCTTCCTGGTCCGAGACCCAGGGGCGGGAGTTCTCCCACGACTCTCGATCGGCCACGAATTCCTGCAGTTGAAACCGCACCTTGGCGTGGGCGCTGCGAACCAGTTCCGCTGTCTCGTCGGAAACTCCGGTTCCTTTGAGGGCCGCAGTCAGGTCCTCTGATTCCGCTGTCGATGCCTCCGAGGAGAAGTTTCCGGCGCCCTGGATCGCCTGAAATCGGCTTGGAATCAGGTTCATTCGCAGAAGCTCCCGCGCGAATGATGCTTCCGGCGCTACCAGGACCGCGGCGTCGCCGCCGGAGAGGAGGTTGTTGGGAAAGTCCGGGCCGCAAGCGCAAAGCCGATTGGGGCCGGAATTACTTGCCACGGAAAGGCACAAAAACGCACAAAAACCGCCGAAGCGGCGCAAACGTTTCGGACGTACTCTGCCTTCTTTCGGCCTTAGCCGTCGGAATTCAGGCACTTGGGAGTAGCTGGTTTGTTGGCAGGCATGAATGACGAGATTCGTCTGATGTTGGATGATCTTGCTTTGGGTCCTTTTGTGGCAACAACTTTTTGAGCTCAACTTGCACCTCACGATCGTGGTTGAATCGCAGCCAACCAATGACCTGCCTTTCACCGGCGGGCAAACGGCACGACTGCGATTGATTTTGTAACCGCAGGGTGGATGGGCCTTCATCCACCGTTTCGAAGCCGCGCAGACCATCTGCCGCCAACAGGCGGGCCCCGCCTTCGCGGGACCAACGGACTTCTACTGCGAGCCGTGAGGAAATGTCGAGTTCGCCATTGTTTGCGAGGCTGATCTCCACCAGCCCCGGTTCGACCCGGCGCGATTCCGCCCGCACGCTTTCGTGGGGAGAACGCAACGCGACAATCGCACTGAGTGTCGGCCAGCGCCAGTTCAAAATGTCATTAGTTATTAACAGGCGATACCAGATGAGCCCCCGCATGGCTGGCGGATGATTTGTGGTCCAAAATTGCGTCAATTGTGCGAGTTCAATGGGGTCGGCCCTGACCTCGCGCTCCTGGACGCCAGGCGGCCACGACCGCGCTGGCCCTTCTGCGGACAGACCGACAAACCGGCCTGCGCTGTCAAAGGCGATACGATATCCGTAGGTAGGCAGGGCCACCCGGAATGGGACCTGGAAGTCGCCCGCGCGTTCGACGGCGCGCTGGGCTAGAACGGGGTCGCAGAGGGTGAACGCCGTCGTAGCATCACGCGGCCGTTCGAGCGAATGCACCTGAAGGACGTAACCGTCTGTGGCGGCAACCAGACCGCCAAAAGCAGGCTGCTTGAGCCAACTCGGCAGCGCTGTAATCGTAAGGGACACCGGCGCGATTCGCGCGCGGAGCGCCTGGACCCAAAGTCGATAGCCGTCGAGTTTGGATTCAGCACAGTCGAAGTCGAGCTGTAGTTCTCGGACCGCAAGCTGATGCTGCTTCGCTTCAGCGAGAGCGGATTGGGCCACGCCGAATATGAGCTTCGTGGCCGGAGCATCGGTCGAGAATGGACCCTGATAAGGCCCGATTCGAATCGCGATGCCCACCGGTCGCTTCGTTTTAACCAGGGTTTCGTAATGAACCGGGACGCTGACGACGCCAGGGTGTTTCCCGGTACAGGACACTTCGGCCTTTAGGACGACGAGGCCGGAAAAGTCGGCGGCGTGGTCCTGAACGGACTGGCGCACTGGCTCGGTCCAAGACCGTTGCCAGACGTAGGCCTCCTGTGACATGGGAGCAGATAGGGCTCGCGGGGACGCCCGCCCTCCCAGAAGAAGGAGAAGCAGCAAAGGAAGGATGGGGCGCTGGTGTGCCATGTCCAAGAATGTGGTTCAGTTTCGTGGACGGCTTCCAGCTCAGAACTACTGTGTTGGCGGTCTTATCAACTGCAAAACATCACGGGCGGCTACAGCTTCGTGGAAAACGATCATCGTAGGGCCCGGTTGACGCGTCTCTCCTTCGTCGGAGAGTTCCTCGTCGCTTAGCATCCCGATAGTTGAGACGTGGCCGATCGCGTTGCCGCATTGGTCGAGTACCGCCGAACCGCTGGATCCTGGGGCCCAGTCGGTCCCGACGTTGATGCGGGTCGGGGCGAACGCAGCCGAGGGCGGAGCGCTGAACGGCCTACGACCCGGGAATTGATAGAATCGATTGACAATGCCGTCGCTGAAATAGCCGCGATGGTCGAGCGGGTCGCTGTAGCAATAGGCGAGATCGCCGGGATAGACATTCGTGTTCAGAGGCAACGGTTTGAGATTCTCCGCTGCCACGCGAACGATGCAGGCATCACTGTAGCGGTTCGCGGCGAGCACCTCCGTGACAGGGAAGACCATTCCATCTTCGTCCGCCGCTACCAGGCAGCCATCCCGGATGTCGCGCCCGGGACTGATGACGTGGTAGCAAGTGGCCACCGCACCGCCTTTGTTAATCGGGTACCCACCAGCAAGGTTGACGTGCCACTGGTCGCACGTCTTGCAGAGGTAAGACCAGCCAACCCGCAAATGGCCGTGACGCGCCGCATTATACACTTCGCGCGCGGGAAGTTTCGCGGCGCTCGGCTTTGGAAGCTCCAACTGGCAGGATGGGCGCTTCAATTGTTCTTTCACCTGGGCCAGCTTGATGACGTTTGTCCCTGCAAAGAGTGCCTTGGTGGCCTTGGCAATAGCGTCGTCATACTGAGACTCACGACGACCTTGTTTATAGAGCGGCACGTCGGGCGCCTGCGCAAAGATTGGATCGCCGTCAGCAACGGTTTGCAGAAAGAAGGCTAACGCAAAGGCGCAACGAGGCAAAGACGCAGCCGACCTCCGGCAGGCTCTTTCCAGCGCTGAGTTCCTGACCGCAGATGGCAAGGATTTCGCGGATAGTCGAAAAGAAATCCGCGCAATCCGCGGTTGAATTCTGTCGGATGCGCCTTTGCCTCTTGGCGTCTTTGCGTTAAAGAGGGCCAGCGCGGCTAACAAGGTTCTCATTGGGGGATCTTCGCCGCTAATTCTTCCGCAGGGCAGGTCCAGATTTCCGCTAGCGTCGGGTGGTAGTGCGGCATGGCGGCCAACTCGTGGACGGTCATCCGTTTGGCCATCGCGGCGATGATTTCGTGAATCAGTTCTCCGCCGACCGGCCCGACGCAGGCGCCGCCAAGGATTTCACCAGCCCTTGGCTCCGCCAGCAGTTTCACGAAACCGTCCTTCGCCTCCATGATCAACGATTTGCCATGGTCATTGAACGGGTATTTGGCAACTTGATAGGGAATATTCTCCATATGCGCTCGCTGTTCGGTCAGCCCAACTGCGGCGACTTGAGGCTCGGTAAATACGATTTCCGTTAGGAGCCGGTAATCCATTTCCTTTTTGCGGTCCGGGTGGGCGATATTGTGGGCGGCAACCTCACCTTGCTGAATCGCGATGTGAACGATCTCATGCAGGCCGGTGCAGTCACCTGCCGCGTAAATGTGCGGCGCGCCGGCCTGCATGTTAGGGTTGGTCTTGACGCGTCCGCTTTGGACCTCCACCCCAGCCTTGTCCAGGCCAAGCGAACAGATGTTGGGGGTCCGGCCGAGGGCGTAGAAGACTTCGTCGGCGTGGGCTCGAAGCGTTTGCCCGTTCTGCTCGAACACGATCTCCTTCCGTCCCCCGGAGCGACGGGCATCGAGCAGCTTCGTGCCGGTGTGGAGCGTGATGCCTTCGCGGCGGAAAACATTCTCCAACTCGCCAGAGGCATCGTCGTCGAATTCTCTCAGAATACGTTGACTGCGCTGAATGAGCGTGACGCGGACACCAAACCGGGCGAAGAATTGCGCGAACTCCACCGCCACGGCTCCGCCCCCGAGCACGATGAGCGATTTGGGCAATCGTGAGAGCTTGAGAGCAGTGTCGCTGTTCAGGCAGTCCAGGTGGTTGAGTTGGGGCAGGGGACTGGGTGCGAGCGTCGACCCCGTGGCGATGACAAACGAGCCGGCGGTCAATCTGGCGCCGGTGCTGAGGTCCAGCGTATGCGGATCAGCAAAACGTGCCATTGCGCGGACGAACTTGAACTTTCCGTTGCCGAGCTGCTGCACACGGTAATCAGCGAACTCCTTGATCAGGCCATTCTTGCGGGCCATCACCTTGTTGAAGTTGAAACTGACATCTTCGGTGTGAATGCCCCACGGCTCGGCGTGGCTGGCCAGGTGCATAACCTCTGCAGCATAGAGAAGTGCCTTTGTGGGCATACACCCGCGCAGGATGCACAAACCGCCGACTTCCTCGCCCCCTTCAATCACCACGGTCTTCAGCCTTTCGGCGGCGGCGGTGCGCGCCGCGGCATAACCGCCGCTACCCCCGCCAATGATCGCTACGTCGTAATCGAAGCCGTGGTGCGCCAACGTCATGCGGTCACACTAAAGACTAAAGACTGAAGGCTAAAGGTCAAAGTCCAGGTCAGTTGCCTAGCGCGTGGCCGGGCTGGGTGCAGGTGGGAGCGGTGCTGACTGGGTTCAAAGTGTAGGCGCCGCCAGACGGGCAGACCAGGGACGCGTTGCGAAGGTAAGGCGCCAAGTCGGACATTTGCGGCAGCGCGGTCGCGGTCTTGCTATTCTCCAGCGCCCATTGCTGTTTGGCTCCGTCGAGTTGGCGGAGGTTGTTGATGCAGGCGGCGGTAGCGGTGGCGGCATCCATGGTAATGCCGTATCGCTGCCGCATCTGGAGCTGTTCCTTGGTGAATACGCCTCCGGCCACGCCGGCAGCCGCGACTAATGGCTGCGTGGCGGCCGCCTGATTGGCGGTTTGCAGTGCCTGCACCTGCGCCTGGGCGCTTTGCGCGCGGTCCTGGGCCTGTTGGGCCTGGGCGTGTGCGGTCTGCACTTGTTGACTGAGTTGCTGTTTCTCCTGGCGGAGCTGCTGGACCTCATTTCTCAAGCGCAGCAGATCCTCGTTGTCCCTGCGGAGTTGTGCCAGTTCATTGGTCTCCGCTGTTGCCTTGGCGGTCTGTTGCTCCTCCGAGGCAGCCTGGGCGTCGCGCAAGGCCTGGTTTTCAGCTCGGAGTTGCGCCAACTCAGTCGCCGCTTGCCGGCTGGACATAAAAAACCAGCTCGCCGCGGCAAGCGAACCGACCACTAAAACGGTGCCAATGGATTTCAGGTTCACAATTTCGTTGATTGGCGCTGCAGTATTATCACTACTTGAGAAACCGCCGCTGAGCAAAGCAAATCACCTACGGATCGGGCAGGATGATCGAGCCTCGTCGGGTGGAAAATGAAGGCGCCCTTGGAGGTAATCATCGATCCGCCAGCGGAGGAAGGCGGAGCATTTTTCTGTCGTTCCCTTGTTACGGAGTGGCCAATAAACGCGGAAATCGCTGTCGAGTTCGCGCAGTTCGCGGATAGCGGTGCGGGCCCCTTGACGTGCGCGGGAACCCCTCCCGGCCGCCAGCGCCTGCTGCCAAAGCATGATTTTGCAGGATTGAATTGCCATACGGGCGGCCATGTCGAGTTCAACGGTAAGGACATTGCCCAGCCGGGTCGCAGGTCGCGCACGAAAGAGCAAGCGGCGCTGCGTTTCCACTTCATCCATCGCGGCGCGGATGTTCCTTTCCGGAATGCGCGCGTAATACTTAAGGCCGTCACGGCAGGGTATTTCGCGAGTCTTCGGCACCGGGGCAGCGATGACCGCGCCAAACGGTGTGACGTTAGGCTGGAGGTGGTTGAATTTACGATGGGCGAAACCGAGCGCCAGAGCGGCGGAAGCGGCGCGTTGGGAGGGATCGCAAAAGACGTCCCGGCTGAGGACTGCGACCAGCCGTTTTTCATCGAAGGCCTGCTCACACCAGCTCAAAGCTGCTCCCACGAGGTAGGGCAGGTAACTAACGGCCAGAGGTTGGGGATGGCCGCCGTCGCCCCAATCGGTGTTTAGGTACCCGACCGCCCCATGCTTGTGTCCGGATCTCGCGGCCTGGCGCAAATTTTCAAAGGCATTATCGTGGCGGCCGACCAATGTCATCCAGGTGGAAGTTCCCGGGCACACATAGAACGCCATCCTCGATTTCGCAAACAAACCGGCTTCGTGTTCGAACGGATGGTTCGATTCGTAACCCCAGTTCAAAGCGATGACATTCCTCGGCAGTTCGCGGATAAGCTCTGGGTGATGCAGGATGATGTCGCCCCAAAACATCATCTGGCGTCCGCGGGCGGAGACCTCGCCATAGATCTTGCTAAGGAAATCGACATAGACCCGGCCTTTGCCCCGAGCCTCGCACAGGGCCTTGCTTTGACCCCGGCCAATGTCCCAGGTCTCGTCGCACCCCACATTAAACCGCCGGCTGGCGAAATGAGGCAGCAGTTCATCGTAAAGTCCGCGCAGGAAGGGCAGGGTCCCGGGATGGTTCGGGGCGAGCGTTGTCGGGTAGCGCAGGAAAGTGCCGTCGGCCCCCTCGTAGGGTTTTCCGACTTCGGCGAGGTGCTTTAGGGGCGGATACTCCAGCCAATACCGGAGGTGTCCAAACGAATTCTGGTTCGGAACCAGGTCAATTCCGAGTTTACGGCAGCGAGCATCCAGTTTTAGGATTTCCTCCCCGGTCAACGGCCCCCAACCACTCCAGATCGGTTCATATCGGCGATACGCGAAGGTGTGTTCCGTGTAAAGTTGGAACTCGTTGATCTTGAAATCGGCCAAATGGTCAACGAGGTCAAATAAGGTCTGCAGGTTAGGCACCCGTCCCCGGGAAATATCCAACATGACGCCGCGACGCGGAAAATCGGCGAAATCGCGAACCGTGAGGAATGGCAGACTGCGGCCGTATTCGCGCAGAAGCTGGCGCAGGGTTGCAGTGGCTGCCCGAAGGCCGCCTTCGTACCGGTATTGGATGGCGACGCCGCGCTGGGTGATTGAGAGCGAATAACCGTCCGGATGGTCTGGGGCGGTGTTGCTTTGGCCCGCGCGGAGCGCCAGGCGTGGGTGCGTAGCCGGCCCAGTAACGAGCTCCAGTTTGGTACCAGCAGCTTCGGCAGCCGATTGCAGCCGCTCGGCCACAGGGAGCAACACGGTGTCGCGGGGCAACGAGGCCTCCAGGTGCAGGACTCCGTTTGCGGGCAGCAGGTAGGACCCCGGATGACGGTTGACGGTGCGTGGGTAGGGGAGAAGGGGCAGGGTTTTCAAATTGTCAGGTTTTCAAGTTCTCAAGCCGCAGAGCGCTTGTGCGCGGCGAATTAACCATTCGCGCCCAGATTGGCGTCCGGCTCGATGACTCGACAACCTGAAAACCTGACAACAAAACACCTTACTTCGCGATCATCCCAGTCTTACGCGCATAATTAAACAGGCCGCCCGCATCCACCACGGGACGGACTTCGCCAAGCGGTTTGAATTTATATACCTTGCCGGTGGCCTCCACCGTGACGGTTCCGGCATCGAGGTCCACGGTCACAACGTCACCATGTTTGAGGACGTCACAAAGGCGTTCGATACATTCGCACGGGTAGAGCTCTCCCGTGGCGACGCAGTTGCGGAAGAAGATGCGGGCAAAACCCTCCGCAAGGACGACTTTGCAGCCCGCAGACCCGAGGGCGATGGGGGCGTGCTCGCGGGAGCTGCCGCAGCCAAAGTTGCGGCCGCCAACCACGATAGGATATTCGCTGTCGACCTGACCTTCATTGACGTAACGGACTGGGTAAAGCGACTCGGGCAAGCCGCAAAGCGCATACGAGCCGAGCTTCTCATACTCGTCAGGAATGGTGGGCACGAGGTTCAAGTACTGCGCCGGGATAATCTGGTCGGTATCGATGTTGTCGCGCACTACGTAAACCGGGCCTGAAAAGACAGATTGCATGGCGGAAGTTTGGGGTGTGCGGAAGAACATTTCAACCAGATTTCGAGGCGCGACTAGGGAGTGAAAGAGTAACGGAGTGATGGGGCAAGGTGCGATCGTCGCAGGCCTCTCGGGGAATCCCCTGGATCGAAATTGGCAGTTACCCCGTGTTGAACTTTTGCTTCGCTTCGTGCGAGTATCTTGCAGGCTGTTTTATGAAACTGTTACTTGGCGGCTCTGATCTGGCGAAATTACAGCAAGTCCGAAGCAGATTGCTCGGCATGGGCGTGGCCTGTGATATCGTCCACCAACTCGACTACGATGAACCCTCCGGCGTGCCCTCCTACCCCGAGCTGTGGGTTCGGAAGGACGAGGATTACGACACGGCTTCGTTTGTTTTGAGGCGCCCCGGCTGCGTTGGAACTGCCAGGAAAGCTTGACGAGCGCAGCCCCGCTTGGGGGCTCTTGAGGGTTTGATAGGGACGCCCGGCCCAGGAAATCTTCTAAGCCTGCGCTGGGGCAGCGCCCAACGCCCCGACTTTACGGGCGTGGCGGCCATATACCCATTCGAACAACGGTGTGGCCATCAGGGTGGTGACAATTGCCATGAGCACCATGATCGAAAATAGGGCCGGCTGAATTACCCCTTTCTGCAAGCCGATATTGATGATGATCAATTCCATCAGCCCGCGGGAGTTCATCAGCGTGCCCACAGCCAGCGCGGTGCGATTATCTTCACCGTTAAGACGCGCTGCGGCCCAGCACGCGCCGCCCTTGCCCACGCAAGAGGCCAGAATCACCGCCGCCGCGATCAGCAGCAGTTGAGGGCTGTTGACCATGTCCAGCCGGGTGTTAAGGCCCGAAAAGGTGAAAAACATCGGGAGCAGAAACACGACGGCGAAGGGCTCGAGCTGGCGCTGAAGTTCACGGGCGAAAAAGCCGCGCGGCATGGCGATCCCGAGCAGGAATCCGCCAAAAACGGCGTGAATTCCAATGCTGTCCGTTGTCCACACTGCCAGCATGAAAAGCAGCAACGTGAGCGCAAGCAAAGTGGGGGTAATCTGACCCGCGCGTTGGGCCGCAATCTCGAGCCGAGCCAGCAGTTTGCGACCGATGGTCAGCACCACAATCGCATAGATGAAGCCGCCGGCGATAGCCTTGACGGCGACCATCGGCCCGGCGCCGAAGCTGGCGAGCACGATCGCCAAAACGCACCAGGCGCCCGCATCTCCAATAGCCCCCGCGGCCAGGGCGAGTGTGCCCAGTGGCGTGCCGGTCAAGCCACGTTCATAAATGATCCGTGCCAGCATCGGGAACGCGGTGATCGACATCGCGGCTCCCAAAAAAAGCATCGCCTCAACCAGCGTCGCTTTCTCTGAGAACAACCCCGGCACCTTGATCAATCCGACCGCTAGCGCTCCTCCGAACACAAACGGCGCAGCCATCCCGGCGAAAGAAACCGCTGCGGCGCTCCGCGCCCGGCTGCGGAAGGTCGCGACATCGAATTCAACGCCCACCAGAAACATGTACAACCCAACCCCAAGTTGTGCGCCGACATAGAGGACCTTGAGCGAATCCTTGGGAAAGATCAGTTGCTGCAGGTCCGGAGAGAAGAACCCCAGCAAGGACGGCCCGAGAAAGACGCCGGCGATCATTTCCCCCACTACCTGCGGCTGACCCAGCCGGCGCGACATCATGCCGACCAGCCGGCATGCTCCCAGGATGATGAACATCTGGAAAAAGAACGCGGCTGAGAGTTGCGGGCCGGTCATGAGGAAGGTGGAATGCAGAAGGCAGAAGGCTGAATGTCCGCGCAGAGCCCTGACGTTACGGAATGCCACAGGCGCGCTGCAGCAACTTTGGCTTCGTAGCGATAGGCCGTTGGGTTTCGCATTTTTAGGTCAACCAGCCGGGAACCAAGTTTTCAGGACAATCCAACACAATATTGCTTTGCGCAAGACAAAATAGGCCCAGGTAGGGCGCGTTGTCTCAACGCGCCGCAGATTGTATGGGTCGCCCGGACGTTGAGCAGTGTCTATGCAGTTGGGAACGGGAGCGCGAACTCGCTAAAGTCGTGGCTCGAATTGACTCCGGGATGTGGTTGGCGAGGCGCCAACCACTGCGCCCGGGGCGGGCGCGCTCCCCATTTTCAACTGAATCGTTCCGGTCGAGAGCTTGTGGGTCGGCGCACGAGAGCACGGCCGTTTGAGGACAAACTGCCCTGCCCACCTTCGCGCCCTGAAGTCACTCAGGGGCGGCGGGCGAGGATGGCTTCGAGGCGGTCGCGGTAGTTGCGGGTCATGTTGAGCTTGGACCCATCCCGCAGGATCACCACATAATCGCCGTAAAAATGGGGCTGGAGCTCTTTCACCCGATCGAGGTTGACGAGCAGCGAACGGCTGATCCGCATAAAATTCTCGCGCGGCAACTGGGTTTCCATCCCCGCCAGGGTGTCGCGCACGTAATGCGACTCGGCACCGGCGTGGAGTCGGACGTAATTACCGTCGGCCTCGATCCAATCAATGGTTTCTGTGCTCACGAAGATCACCCGGCCATTCTCCTTTAGGACCAGGCGGTCCGCCCTTTTCACGCCGGCCCGCAGATCCTCCAGCAGAGCGGCCAGGCGCGGGTCGGCGCCACCCGCCCGGACGCGAACCAATTGCTCGCGGGCACGGCCAATCGCTTTTTTGAACCGTTCGCGATCAAACGGCTTGAGCAGATAATCGAGGGCATGAACCTCAAACGCCTTGAGCGCGTAGGCATCATAGGCCGTGACAAAGATCACCAACGGGGGTATGAGATCGGCTGCCGCGAGGGTTTCGCAGACTTCCATGCCGGTGAGGCCCGGCATTTGAACGTCAAGGAACGCCAAGTCCGGTTTCTCGCGGCGGATGACCTCGACAGCTTGCCGTCCGTTCGAGCAATCGGCGACGATTTCGAAATCGGCCTCGTGCTTTACCAACTGCCGGATGCGCGACCGCGCGGGAGCTTCGTCATCGACGATTATGGCGCGGATTTTCGCTTCGCCGGGCATGCGCGGTATCAATTGGCGTTCTGAGCGGTCCGGAAGGGGATGTCAATGCACGCCTCCAGCCCGCCACCGCTTGCTTCGGCGAGTTCGAAACGAAAGTCATCCCCATACAGATGCCGCAGGCGTGACCGTGTGTTCGAAAGGCCGATCCCCTCACGCTCCGACGGAGTATTCCCCGGCGTCAGGCCGGCGCCGTTGTCGCTAATTCGCAATTCGAGCCGGCTGTTGCTGCGGTGTGCGCGGATGCCCAGATGGCCGAGGTCTTCGCGAGGTTCGATTCCATGACGGATGGCGTTTTCGACCAGCGGCTGCAAAATTAAGTAAGGGACCAGCGCCTGCTGAACGCCTGGGTCGATTTCCCTGTTCACCTTTAGTCGGTCGGTGAAGCGGATCTGTTCGATGTCGAGATAACGGTCGAGGAAAGCCAGTTCTTCGCTCAGCGGGACCTCTTGTGGTTTGGATTGGTCAAGGCTTAAACGGAGCAGTTCGCTCAGGCGCGCGACGACGAGGTCGGCTGCCTCCGGATTCTCGTGGATCAAGGCGGAAACCGCATGGAGCGTGTTAAATAAGAAATGAGGATTGAGCTGCATCCGCAGAGCATTGAGGCGGGCTTCTACCAACTCGCGCTGCAGTTCGGCGGTTTGCAATTCGCGCTCGCGATAGCGCTGGTAGTAATGCCAACCCAAGTGAGCGAACACCACGAGCCAGTACATGATCAAGTTCGTCACACAGTAATGGATGCCGACCGCCTTGATGAGGTACGAGAACGTGAGGATTTTGCCGGGGTACATGACCGAGCGCTCGCCAGCGACAAGCCAGGCGGTGAGCAGCGCATAGGCGCAGGAAAAGGCCAGGCTAGCGGCCAGGTGAATGGCTACCCAGCGGCGAGTTCGGCCCGGCTCGAGGCGGTTCCGGCCGCAGAACCAAAACACCCCAACCGAGAGCACGCCACACGCATACCAGTCCTTCAGCTCCTGGCGAATCAACGGGCCCCACGCGAACGGCTGCTCAGTGCCCATCTGGCAGACGTAGCCGCCGCCCGCCGATAACAGGGCAAACAGCGTATAGAGCCCGAATACCAGGCCGCCCCAGAATAGCCCCTCTTTGATGCGCGAACTCAGTGGCATGTTTGTGCCCGGATCTTACCCACGGGCAGCCTGATTGTCGCGTATTTTGTCAACTCGCCCGTTCGCTGCGTGCCGCGGCGGGTATAACCGTCACGTTCGTAGCGCCATGATTGGTGGGACAGCAGGCCAGCTGTGTTGAATCAAGCTGCCCCGATACCAGGACCGCCGTAATGGCATCCCGATTCTCAGCAAACCGGCCGCTTTCAAGCAAGGTGCTGCCGATCAAAGCGAGCGCGGTCAAACCGAGCCCGAGGAAGACCGCGAACTCGCATCGGTTCGTTTTCGTGTCGTAGCGAGGCAAGAGGGTTGTTTGGTTTCGTTCCGATGTCCCTGAGGTGAAAGGGAGGACATCCTCGCCGGTGCCGGGATGGCGGATGGTGATTTGCGCAGGTTCCGGCGAGCACATCGCGGCCGCATGTAGCGGGATGATACTCGGGCGCTCGGGAGCGGGCCCCCAATCAATTCCAACGATCTTTTTCGAGTGCATAGTGCGTGCTTCTTGGGATTGAGTTTACGCCTGGATGGCTTACTCACCTCGAATTTGTGACCGGTTGCTTGGATTCTGGGACAACCTGCTCGATTTGGAGGATGAAACCAATCGCACAAGGAAATCCAGCAAACCGTGCACAAACCGAGATGGGCCTGCGCTTGTCTTCACCCCGGCTCGGGTGTAGCTATAACTATCAGGCGGTAGAAATCTGGCTCTTAAACGATTGAACGAAAGGTGCACGAATATGGTGGCGACACAGATTCGACAGAAAGACGCGGTGTTCTATTTTGCGGCGTACCCCTCCGAGGAGTTACTGTCCCGGGTGCGATTCATCAGCCGATTTTACGACGAGGGTGAGGAAATCAAACCCGAGGAGGTCGCGCCGGAAGACGACGTCGCGCAATTCATCGCACGCATCGAACGCAGCGAAAAAGCATTTCAACGGTCTCTTTCGCGCTCCAAGGTAAAGGCAATCCGGAACTTTTACGAAACCGCGATCACCCAGCCCCCCATCCCTGGCACTGTGCTTCTGTTCACGTCGCAGACACTTCGCTTTCAGCCGCTGTACGCGGACGACACGGTGGGGCAGTTGCATCAACCGGATGAGAAGTTCCTGATTATCGACGGCCAGCACCGACTGGCGGCCTTGAGCTTCTACGAACGCACGCATCCGGAGGAGGCCAAATCCATTTTCGTGCCCTGTGTCATTTTCGACGGCCGGAGCGAGGATTTTGCGACGGAAATGTTCGTGATCATCAACTCGACACCGACGCGCATCAACAAGAGCCACCTGGTCGATCTTTACGAGCGGGTGTCCTGGGCGGAACCGGACCGGCGGTTTGCGGCCAGGATTGTGGAAATGCTGTACAGCGAAAGCGACAGCCCGTTGCGCTACCGCATCAACCGGTTGGGAGGCCGCAGCAAGCAGGAGAAATGGATCCTCCAGGCAGAGTTATTCAATGAAATCCATCGCTGGGTAAAGCAGGCCTGGCGCGAAATCGAGCCACAGGGAACGGATCGCCAGGTGGCGGCACGCTACTACGCCACGGCGCGGGACTTTCTCAAGGCGGCCTCGAGCGTGTTCGGAGAGGCCTGGGGTAACGACAATTACATGGTTACAAAGCCGGTCACGCTGAAGGCGATGTTGCGTGTGTGCGCCGACTTGTCGGCACAGGATCCCGACACTGCTGATGATCGAATCGAACGCTGGAGCCGGAAGCTCGCGCTGTGGACCGAGCGCGTCCGGGACTTCCGCAACGAAGGCTTTTACGAGCGGTTCGCGGCCAAAGGACAGATCGAACGCGTGGCGCGCATTCATCGAGAATTAGGCCGCACGGCGGGCATCCCTACCCGCTCCGCGGAACGCAAATCGGCCTGAACCGGATATTTCATACCTGCCAGGGCGGAGCTCCGGCATGTTGCCGGCTTGCTTTCTTCGGACTGGCTAGGCTGGCAACATGCCGGCGCACCCGGCTGTTCACATCTCGCACGGGGTATGAACTCTCCGGGCTGAGGGTATTGAAATCGGCTGGTTCTTGGGGTGGGCTTAGCCGGTAGAACCTTTGGGCAGAGCTGTTCGAGGTGCGGTCGATGAACTGCGTCCTGCAGTTTGTGCTGATAAAACTCGCCAGGTCGCTCCAGTTGGCAAAGTCGGGCTGAGCCTGGACGCGGTAGCCAAAAAATCTCCTGAAACAAACCGAGCCCCTCCCGGGTATTGGAATCAGAACGACATTATGAATACGATTTCAATTCACGCGGAAATGGACACAACCTCCCTCGGGGTTGGGCGGACTTTCTCGCTCAGCGAACCAACGGCGCCCCGCAGGCGGGCCCCGGTTGCCTGGCTGCCGGTGCCGAAGTCGCCGCAGGTCCAGGCCATCGAAATCCGGCGCTCGGCCAAACCGGTTACCCTAAGGATACACCCGTACCACAGCCTTCCCGGCGAGAAATTTCTCATGGCCTTGCTTGCGTTGGCCGCGGCGATTGGGGTCGCGTATGGCTTTTCCTGCCTGGTGGATTTGGTTCAGAACTGGGCGCTGTTTGGCGCTGGAGTCGGGCGGCTGATCCAATAACGCGTATGCGCGGTCAGCTTTCCATCTATTTCGTTTATGCAAGAGTTTTGCTTTCAGCAGCCATTCGGGCGTAGACTCCTCCCCGAGCACGTGCGGACCATCAATGTCAGACGCACAACAGTTCGAGGCGTTCATGCAGAGGTACCAGAACATGGTATTTAGCACAGCCATGCGTTTGCTCGCCAATCCAACGGAATCCGAAGATGTCGCCCAGGAAGTCTTTCTGAGAGCCTACGAGCACTTCAGCGACCTGCGGGAAAGCCCCACCGCCGGTGGATGGCTCAAGACCGTCGCGACCAACCTCTGCTTGAATCACCTCTCACGCTACCGGGCGCGCTGGACTTTCTTTTCGGAATTGTTCAGCGGGAGCGGCGAGGATGAGGCCGAACCAGTCGAGTTTGCAGCGCCCGACGACGTCGGGGCAGAGTTGGAGCAAGCGGACCGGCGGCAGGTCGTCGAGCAAGCGTTGCACAAGCTGCCTGCGACGCAACGCGTGCCGCTGGTGCTGTACCACCTGGAAGGACTGCGTTACGAGGAAATAGCCGCGAAGCTGAAGATATCACTTGGCAAGGTAAAGACGGACATTTTCCGCGGGCGCGAGGCACTGCGCAAACGCTTGCAGGGCCAGCTCAGCGAAGTGGTTTAGTTGAATCGTTAAGACGTCGAAACGTTAGAAAGTCAAAACGCGGCCGGGATGTTGAAGCAATGAATTCTGAAAACGAAACGAAGTTGGCGGCGGAACTCGACCTGGAGTTGAAGAGCCTGCCAGAGCTACGGGCACCCTCCACTCTGATGCGGCGCGTGATGGCAGCAATTGAGGCGCGCGACCGGCTGCCGTGGTACCGGCAGTCATGGCAGGCCTGGCCCGAGCCGGCGCGTGCCGCCTCGCTATTACTGCTGACTGTCTTCTTTGCGGCGCTTTGTCTAGGGGTCTGGAAGATTCCCGACACCGAGAGTTATTCGGCAGCGACCCACCAGGCGGCGGGCTGGTTCGCCGGGCTAACGACGCTGTGGAACGCTTTGAATACATTAATCGGCACGCTCGCACACGCGGTCCAGCAGTTGGGTCGAGGATTCCTGATCGGCTGCCTCGCGGCGGTAGCGCTGGCTTGGGCCATGTGCCTGGGCCTAGGCACGGCGTGCGTGCGCCTCGCGCTCGCGCGCCGCTAGCGAAATCCATTTATGAAAGAACCTAAACGAACACTATTAGCTCTGCTGGCGTTAGCCAGCGGGATTTGGTTTCACGCAACGGTCCTTGCGCAGGAGCCCCCAGCCGCTTCAGCGGCTGGCACGAACGTCAACAGCCCGGGCGGGGTCGTGGCAGAAGCTGCCGACCAGGGCACCAACGCGCCTTCGGCTGCCGGCACGAATGCCAACCCGGCAGAAGACCAGGGCTCGCGTGGTCTCGACCGAGGGCCACTTATATCCATAGGCCACGACGTGGAACTTAAGGCGGGCGATACTGCCGAAAGCGTCGTCGTGATTGGCGGTTCGGCGAAGATCCATGGCAAGGTGCAGGAAGCAGCGGTGGCGATCTGGGGTGATTTGGATATCGACGGTGAAGTCGGTGAGGCCGCCGTGGCGGTTCTGGGCGACCTCAGAGTAGGACCCGGCGGTAAAATTCATGAGGAGGCCGTGGCAGTCGGGGGCAAGGTCGATGCTGCTTCCACGGCAAGCATTGGCGGGAAACCGGTGACAGTAGATTTTCCGGCGTGGCTGAAGAAATGGTTTGTGCAGTGCGTGCTCAAACTGCGCCCGCTCTCACTCCAGGTCGGCTGGGTGTGGGGGGTGGCCGCGGTGGTGCTCCTGCTCTATCTGCTCATTGCGGCAGTGTTCCCGAGGCCCGTCGAAGCTTGTGTCAGCGAATTGACCCGGCGTCCAGCCACCACCTTTCTCATGGGCCTGCTGGCTAAGCTATTGCTGCCTCTTGTTATTGTCATTCTTGCGGCTACCGGTATTGGCCTGCTGGTGGTGCCGTTTATCCTGGCCGCACTTGTGCTGGGAGCGGTTGTGGGCAAAGTAGCCGTCCTGGAATGGCTCGGTTTTAAGGTGGGCCGCCAGTTTGGCGCCGAAGGTTTGCAGAACGGCCTGGTGGCTCTCGTCATCGGCACAGCGATTATCGTCCTGCTTTACCTCGTGCCTGTCCTGGGCTTGCTTACCTTCGGCATCATGAGCGTGTGGGGCTTGGGTGCCGCGGTGACAGCAGCATTTGGCGGCCTGCGAAAGGAACTGCCGCCAAAGCCCTCGGGTCCACCGCCTGGTACGACAGCACCTATCCCCACCTGCGCGGGAGGGGGAATGGGGATGACCGCAGCAAGTGGGCCAGAGGCGACCTGGAGCGGAGCAGCGGGACCTTCGGCGGCCACCGCGACGATGCCGTCTGCGCCGCCAATCTTACCAGAAACCCTATCTTATCCGAGAGTGGGGTTTTGGGAAAGAATGGGCGCTGGCTTCCTCGACATCCTGCTGGTAAGCATCCTGGGAAGCATCGTCCATCACCAGCCACTTGGATTTCTGATTGCACTTGCGTATTTCACCGGCATGTGGGCGTGGAAGGGGACTACCATTGGCGGAATCGTGCTCGGGCTGAAGGTCGTGCGGATGGACGGCCAACCAGTCACTTTCGCCGTGGCGCTGGTCCGTGCCCTGGCGGCTGCATTCTCCATCGTGGTGCTGTTCCTGGGGTTCCTGTGGATCGCCTGGGACGCCGAGAAGCAGGGCTGGCACGATAAAATCGCCGGCACGGTGGTCCTCAAGCTGCCGCGCGGGACGCCGCTCGTTTGTCTTTAAGCATCCTTGTGCTTCAGCCGGATTTCCTGGATTTCCTGGAATGGAATCAACATTTCCTCGGTCGCATGGCCGTGTTGCACCTGTAGATGCAGGTCGCTGGCGGCAATACGGCTGATGCGCTGCCCAATAAATTCGCCGCGTGAGGATTTTATTACGAGCACCAAATCCTTTTCCTTGTCGCGGCGGATCACGCCAAAGAACGCGGCGAATTTGGTTTCGAAAAATCGGCGGTTGAAGGTGAATTGCCCCCGTTGGAAGGTGATGGTTTCGGGGTGCGCGGGTTTGGCTTCCTCCGCGTCCGTGTGGAGCTTCAGCGCACCGGGGTGCGCGGCTCCGTCCGCATGCATCGGATTGACTTCTTCCTGGACAGGAGCGGCCGCTTGGGGAGCCGCCGCTTGGGCTGTATCCGCTGCCTGTGCGCCTCCTTTGAGCCGGGTGGGCATCGAGAGGAAAATGATGGGCGCAAGAATGCCGAGACCCGGGATAGCCGAAAGGCCGGCGACCAAGAGTGGCGGCTGCGCCCGGAAGATCGCTACCTCGTATCCCGCATAGATGGTCGCCCCGTAAACCAACAGCAACGCAAACAACCCGACGATCGAAGAGAACATCGCGCCGAGCAAGGACTGGCGCGGCGGCCGCTCCCAACGTTGGGGTTGCTTAATGTCCACCTCGGTTCTCTTGATCTTTTCTTCCGGGTTGGGTTCGATGAAAGGCTGCACGAACGGTTCCATCCGCTGGTTTTTCGCGAACGTCTTGAGGTCGTCCTGGGAGAAACTGGCCCATGGCACCTTTTGGTACTGGCCCTCGCCGATCTTGACTTGCACACCCTGGTCGTTAGCGGAAGCGGCCAGCACCTCGCCGTTGAGGGTCTCGCCGGTGGTGAGCTTGTAGGCCTCGGCACAGACGCGGCCTGCCAGCAGGCCGCAAAGCAAACAACCGATGATGAGGTATCGAGTACGCACGGCGATATGGGATAACAAATGAATCTGTCTAAAGGAATAAGAAAATGACAGGCGACCGAATGCGGAAGGAGAATGGGTTATTGGAGTGATGGAGTCCTGGAGTAATGGGATGATGGGGCGCTCGAACACTCGATGTCAGGCGGATGGTGTACACGTGGGCCCGTGCGGGTTGCCGAGGTTCTGGACCAGGTCTTCCACCACCCAGTTTTGCCGCGTTCGTTGCAGGCTGTCCGCTGTCGCTCCGTGTTGCCAAACGGCATAGCGTATGGCCAACAGAGGTTCTCCGCGGAGAGCCGGTTGCGCCAACAAGCCGGCAATGAACCCTGCGAGCACGTCGCCGCTGCCCCCCTGCGCCAGGTGCGGATTGCCGGAGGGATTCACATATATTTCGCCCCTGCTTCTGCCAACGATGGTCTGATGACCTTTCAGCACCACCCAGGCGTTGCCAAATCGGCCGGAAAGAACGCGCAAAGCCTCCAAGCGATTTGCCTGGACCCGTTGGGGAGTTGTGCCCAACAGTCGCGCCGCCTCTCCCGGGTGCGGAGTGATCACTCGCAGCGCACCGCCGGCCACTGCGCGCGGCGGCAGCCAGTCGAGGGCGCTGGCATCGGCAATAACTGGCAAAGGAGAGCTGAGCCAGAGTTCCCGCACGAATGCTTTCAACGGTTCTGGCACATCGTCCGCCGCCAGGCCAGGACCCGCCAACACGGCACTCGCCCCGTGCACGTCTGTCTCAGGGCGCCAGGGTGAGACCATTACCGCCTGCAATTGCGAGGCGACTGCCGGGTATGCCTGCTCGACGGTATAGAGGGTGATAAGGCCGGGTTGGGCACGTTGGGCCGCGCGCGCCGCCAACACCGCCGCTCCGTGGTAGCCAAGGCTCCCGGCGATGATTGAGACGTGGCCGTAACTTCCCTTGTGTGTGCCCACGGGCCGGGGCGGCGGAAAACCGTTGAGATCCTCTGGCGACGTCCACTGTACTTCACCGTTAAAGGGGCAGGGGACCAGGCCGATATCATTCGCGACCTCGAGCCGCCCGACGAACGGCCAGGCCGGTTCCTGAATCAGCCCGATTTTAGGCGCTCCGACCGTGAGCGTCACGGTCGCCCTAAGCGCCGCACCGTGTGGCTGACCCGTGTCCGCATCGAGCCCTGAGGGCACGTCAACTGCAAGGATTTTGGCGCGTGCGCCATTCACGCGTTCGATGAACGTGAGCCATTGCGGACTAAGCTGGCGATTAATACCAATTCCAAACAGGCCATCGATGACCAGTGCGGGCCGCAAGGAAAACAACTGATCCAGCCGGCGTAAATCCGCCTCCGGGTCAGCCACATCCAGCACCTCTACCCGTCGCTCCGCCAGCGCCGTGCGGGCGCAGCGGGCATCCTCGCCGTTATGCCCTTTGCCGGCCAGGATCAGCACGAGATCGCGTGCTCCCGTTAGCCTCAGCGCGCATTGCGCAACCGAGGTGCCAACGCGACGAATAACCTCTGCCTCCGTTTGGCCCGTGGCCCAAGTCGCCTTTTCCCATTCGCGCATCTGCGCAATCGTAATCACCGGCAGCGGCATGGGCAGAGGTTACACAAGGACCACCGGCGCGACAAAACGATTTCCAGCCGGAGAGATGGACGGGGCAGGGACACCCACGTCCCCGAACGCACGTGAACCATTTAGGAGATGTGGGAACGTCGTCGTCCCCGCCTCTGGGCTCGTGCTTCTCAAATCAGCATTTGGCGGATCCGGCAGGTTTTTTGTTTGTAGCGGCGGTCATTCGGGTGAGAATCTCTTTATGGACGCAGACCGCCAAAAACTGGTTCAACTGCTTCGGGCTGGAAGGAATATCCTCATGTTCACCGGGGCCGGCATTTCCACCGGCAGCGGCATCCCTGATTTCCGAGGACCTGAGGGTGTATGGAAACGGCGCCAGCCAGTCTATTATCATGATTTCATGAGGTCGGAAGCCGCCCGGGTCGAGCACTGGGACTACAAGCTGGAGGGCTGGCCGGCGTTCCGCGCGGCGCGCCCCAACGCCATCCACGACGCGATCGTCCGCCTCGAGCGGGCGGGCAAGGTGAGGGCCGTTGTGACCCAAAACATCGACGGCCTCCATTCTCGCGCCGGCACCTCCGCGGACAAATTGGTGGAACTGCACGGCACAAACAACCTGGTCGAGTGCCAGACTTGCGGAAAGCTTTCGGACCCCGAGCCTCATTTTGACTCGTTTCGCCAAACGCGGCGCGCGCCCCTCTGTGAATGCGGCGGCTTCCTCAAGCCTGCGACGATTAGTTTCGGGCAGAACTTGCAGAACGAGGACCTCGGACGCGCACAGGCAGCGGCCTCGGAGGCCGACCTGGCGATGGCGCTGGGCTCGACGTTATCAGTTTACCCGGCGGCGAGCATTCCCCTCGTCGCCGCGACACGTGGGGCGCCTTACGCCATCATCAACCGCGGCCCAACCGAGCAGGATGGCGCGCGAGAGCTTACCCTGCGGCTCGAGGGGGATGTGGCTGAGATTTTTCCCCCAGCGGTTGCAGAGGCACTCGGGTAAGGCGCGCTTTACAGTTCAGGCTAGCTCAAAGCCGCTGCGGTAGTGGCGCTTGACGAATTGGGCCGCTTCGGGCGCGTTAACGGCGCGCATGTTCGGACCATCCCACTCGAGTTTCTTGCCGACCCGCAGGGCGACGCAGCCCAACAGGATGATCTCGGTCAAGTAGGCGGCGATGTCGAAGTTGGAGAAAGGCGTGGGGCCACCCTTGCAAGCGGCGATCCATTCCAGGTGCTGGCGGAGATCTGTATCGCCCTGGTGCGGGTTGCGCGGCAGCGTCACGGGCACAGCCTTTGCCGCTTGGTGAACCGTTCCGTTCACCAAGTCCTTTTCTGCATTCAGCTTCAGGAAGAAGCGGGAGCCATAATCGTCAGGGGAAAAAATCTCGCCCTTTTCGCCAACCAATAGGCAGCCGCTGTCAGGGACCTTTTCCATCAACTCTTTGATGTTTGCCGTGATTTCCTGCGGCGGGCGCAGCGGCTTGACCGATTGGTCCTCAGGGTTGCCGTCATACCAGAAGAACTCAGTTTCGGGCAGGCCCTCGCGCGGCGGAAACACGAAACGAATCTTCGCGGTTTTGGGGTAAGTGTCCGGATTCAGCTCGGAATGACCGACCAGCTCAACCAGCCGGGGATAACCCAATTTGGCTGCGCGGAAGGGCAGGTTGGCTGTGTGGCAAGCCATATCCCCCAGCGCACCGGTGCCAAATTCGAACCAACCGCGCCACTTGAACGGGTTATAGACGTCATGTTTGTAAGGGCGAACCGGAGCCGGGCCCAGCCACAAATCCCATTTGAAATTAGGCGGCAACGGGTCCTCGCCTGGCGGACGCCGCAGGCCTTGGGGCCAAATCGGGCGGTTGGTCCAAACATGGATCTGTTTGACAGGGCCGATGATGCCTGCTTGGACGACTTCCACCGCTCGGCGCAGGCCATCTTCGGAGCTGCCCTGGTTCCCCATCTGTGTTACCACCCCGTATTCCTTCGCCAACTGGCGCAAGTGCCGCGCTTCATACACGGTCTGTGTCAGGGGCTTCTGGCAATACACGTGTTTGCCCATCTTGATCGCGGCCGAAGCCACCAGTGCGTGCAGGTGATCGGGGGTCGAAACGGTCACCGCGTCGATGTTTTTCCCTTCTTTCTCGAGCATCTCGCGCCAGTCAAAGTAAAATTTCGCGTTCGGAAACGACTGCCGGGATTTGGCGGCCACACCCTCATCGACGTCGCACAAAGCGACAATTTCCTCACCGCCGCAGTCCTGAACGTCGCTCTCACCTTTGCCGCCGGCGCCGACGCAGGCGAGACGCAGCTTGTCGCCCGCGCCCAACCTTCGCGGCCGGGGTTGAGAGTAACTGGTGAGGGTCGCGGCGCCGGCCGCGGCCAGGGCCGCATACCGCAGGAATTGACGGCGGGTTAGTGACTTTCTGACGGAATCGAATTTAAACATAAGCGATCTTCCTATACACAGTTAGAGACG
Organism: Candidatus Acidiferrum sp.; assembly: GCA_035566435.1. Taxonomy (GTDB): domain Bacteria; phylum Verrucomicrobiota; class Verrucomicrobiia; order Limisphaerales; family UBA8199; genus DATMRF01. The sequence continues at coordinate 28,216 of DATMRF010000108.1, read as the reverse complement.
CGCACGGTGGAATCTGTTCAAAGGGACCAGCCCTTCCGGTAGTGACGTTTGACAAAATGTTCGGCTTCCGGGGCGTTCTTGGCGCGCATCTTTGGACCATCCCATTCGAGTTTCTTGCCCGCGCGCAGTGCGACGCAGCCCAGCAAAATAATTTCCGTCAGATACGCGGCGATGTCGAAATTCGAGTAACCTGGTTTTCCGCCCTTGCAGGCGGCAATCCATTCGAGATGTTGTCGCTGATCCGGTGAGCCTTGGAAGGCATTGCGCGGCAGGGTTTCCGCGATGGCTTTCACCGCATCGTGGTCCAGCCCGCGCCGGAGCTCCTTCTCATCCTTGAGCTTTACGAAAAACCGGAGGTCCTGGTCGCCATCGTCACCGGAATACATCTGCCCCTTGTCGCCAACGAGTAGGCAGCCGCTGCCCGAAACCTCATCCTGCAGCGCGACGATATCGGCGGTGACCTCCTTTGACGGCCTATTCCCCCCATCGTACCATTGCAGAGTCACCGGCGGCTGACCTTCGCGGGCAGGGAATTCAAATCGGATTTGCGAACTCTTGGGGTACATTTCCTTGTTCATGCCGGAGGAAGAGGCCTCAATTTCGGTCGGATAGCCGAGGCTGAGAGCCCGGAAAGGCCAGTTCACAGTGTGGCAAGCCATATCGCCGAGCGCGCCCGTCCCGAAATCCTGCCAGCCGCGCCAGGCGAATGGCTGATACACGCCTCGTTGCCGGCGGCGTTCGCCGCTCGCGGGGGCGTCCGGCCACGTCGCTTTAAACGGACGCGACGGGGCGGTGCCGAGCCACAGGTCCCAGTCCAGCCCCGCAGGAATCGGGTCCGAGCCTGGCGGCCGGTCCAGGCCCTGCGGCCAAATGGGTCGGTTAGTCCACACGTGAGCCTGCCGCACCGACCCAATCAGGCCGGCTTGGACCACCTCCACTGCCCGGCGCAAACCGTCCGAAGCGCTGCCCTGGTTGCCCATCTGGGTCGCGACTTTGTACTCCCTCGCGAGGTCGCGCAGCATCCGCGCCTCATACACATCGTGGGTCAGCGGCTTCTGACAATAAACATGCTTGCCCAACTTGATGGCCGTGGCTGCGATAGCGGCGTGCATGTGGTCCGGCGTCGCGATATCGACCGCGTCCAGGGATTTCTCCTTCTCAAGCATCTGACGGTAATCTGTGTAAACCTTGGCGTTTGGGAAACTCTCCCGCGCCCGTGCGGTGGCCGAGTCGCTGACGTCGCACAGCGCGACGATGTTTTCGCCGGCGCAGAAGCGGAGGTCGCTGCTGCCTTTGCCACCGCAGCCGACCACGCCGATATTTAGCTTTTCGTTCGGCGAGACCGGCCGCGGCTGGGGTCGAGCGTAGCCGGTCAGGGCAGTGGCGCTGGCGGCTAACGCCGAGTAATAGATAAATTGGCGGCGGGATATCGCAGTCGTCCGGGAGAGGGCAGGCGTTATCATGCAGTGATTCCTACGCGGTTGGGCACCGGCGCACAAGGAGAAATTGATGGTTAATAGCCAATCGCCAAAATTCGAGAGCCGGCGCGGCAAATCGGCTTTGCTTTTCGACCGCATGGTCCATTTTGTGCGGCGTGGAACCTTTGAGGGATGAAGAGATTCGTCCACTGGTCCGGCAGGCGCTGGCTGAGGACATCGGCAGCGGAGACGTGACCACGCTGGCAACCGTGCCGGAGCAGGCCCGCGCTTCTGCCCGGATGCGGGCGCGCGAGCCGCTGGTGGTCGCGGGGCTGGCGCTTTCCGAAACCGTCTTTAGCGAGGTGGGCAAGGACGTGACCGTTCATCGCGAGGTCCAGGACGGCCAACGAGTCGCGCCGGGTGGCACGCTGTTGCGGGTTGAGGGAGCGGCCCGCTCGCTGCTCAGCGCCGAGCGCGTCGCGCTCAATTTCGTGCAAAGGCTCTCGGGGGTTGCTACTCTGGCCGCTCGGTTTGTCGAGGCGGTGAACGGGACTCAGGCGCAAATCCTGGACACCCGCAAAACCACCCCGGGCTGGCGGCGGTTGGAAAAATACGCCGTCGCCTGCGGGGGCGCGGCAAACCATCGCTTCGGCTTGTACGACATGGTGTTGATTAAGGACAACCACCTTGCCGCGCTGAAAGACGAGCCACCGAACCCGATTGCGGCGGCGATCAAGCGCGCGCGGACACGTTATCCGGAGTTGAAGATCGAAGTGGAAACGGACACCCTCGACCAGGTCGAGCAGGCACTGGCGGCAGGCGCCGAACTGATTCTACTCGACAATATGAACCCGGCAGAGTTGCGGCTCGCGGTCAAAGCATGCAATGGCCGAGCCCGCACAGAAGCGAGCGGCGGGGTGACCCTGGAAAGCGTTCGGGCTATCGCCGAGGCGGGCGTGGATTTTATCTCGGTCGGAGCTCTGACCCATTCGGCCCGGGCAGTGGATGTCGGGTTGGATTTTGAACCATGAGCCTCGACGCCCAAATTCTGACCGCGCTCCGCGGGGCGGGTGGCGGCTCCGTTTCGGGGGCCGAATTGTCGCAAAGGCTCGGCGTCAGCCGCGCCGCCGTATGGGCGCGAATCGACGAGCTGCGCTCGCTCGGTTACGAGATCGAAGCCAGTCCGCACCTGGGCTACCGCTTTCTCAGCGCTCCGGACGTGTTGCACGCCGATGATTTGCTCTCCCGCCTGGGCGAAACCAAGGTTATCGGGCGCGACATCCGCGTTTTTGAGTCCACGACCTCCACCAATGATGTGATCGAGAAACTCGCCCACGACGGAGTTAAAGAGGGAATCGTGGTCTTCGCCGAATTGCAAACCCGCGGACGTGGACGGCTGGGACGAAAATGGATGTCGCCCGGCGGCAAAGGTCTCTGGTTTTCGGTGCTGCTCCGGCCCGAATTGGCACCGCAGGCGATTACGCAGCTGACCGTCGCCTCAGCAACTGCCCTTCGGCGCGCAATTGAATCTCAAACGGGTCTGAAACCCGAGATCAAATGGCCCAACGATTTACTCCTCTCCGGCAAAAAGGTGTCGGGCATTCTCACCGAACTGAGCGCGGAACTCGATCGCGTGAAATACGTTATTCTCGGGATCGGCGTGGACGTGAATTTGAATGCGGGGGATTTTCCATCCGAACTGCGCAACGCGGCTACCTCGCTGAAGGTCGAACTTGGCAGGTCTCTTTCCCGGGCGGAACTCGCCGTGGAAATCCTCCGGGAACTGGATGCGGACTATGCGCGCGTAGCGGGAGGCAGTTTTCCCGCGGTCGCCGACGAATGGGAAGCGCACTGCACGACCATTGGCCGCGAGGTGGCCATCCGCACGGGCGACCGCCAGGTCCGGGGCCGGGCGGAATCCCTGGGCGAGGACGGCGCGCTGCTGCTGCGCACTGAGCACGGCCATCTCGAACGGGTGGTCGGAGGGGATGTGACGCTTGAGAAATGAACGGAGTGCCGGAGTATTGGAGTGCTGGAGCCTTGGCTTTGGGCGCTCGCAGCACGGTTCGCTCTGGAGCGCGTTTCCCCATCACTCCTTCACTCCAATTCCCTAATGCTCCTCCTCTTTGACATTGGCAACACGCACACGCATCTCGGGTTGACCAGAGGCGAGCGTGTGGTGAAGCAGGCAAACATCCCCACCGCGGAGTGGTTCAGCGGCATGGCGGAGCACCGCCTCGGCAGATTTGCCGCCAGCGCGCGTGTGGACGGGGCGGCGGTCTGCAGCGTTGTGCCGCGAGCCACGCCTCTCGTCCGCCGCGCCGTCAAACGCCGTTGGAAACTCGCTTGCCTGGAATTGACGCCAAAAACTTTGCGCGGCGTCGGCATCGATTATCCACGGCCCGATACTATCGGTCCGGACCGACTCGCCAACGCGGCGGCCGCGCGCCACCACTTCGGCGCGCCAGTGGTCGTAGTCGATTTCGGGACGGCGGTCACATTCGACGTTGTCAATCGGAACGGCAACTATGTTGGGGGGATCATTGCACCTGGCCTGGCGGTCATGACGGATTATTTGCACGAGAAGACGGCCTTGCTGCCGCGAATCAAAATCCGCGAAATCAAGAGTGCGCTGGGCAGGAGCACCGAGCAGGCAATGCTGGTCGGCGCGGTCCACGGCTATCGCGGCCTGGTTCGTGAACTCATCCAGGAGTTGAAACGGGAACTAAACACGCGCCGTCTTCCGGTGGTCGCGACCGGCGGCTACGGCGAATTGATCGCTGCGAAACTTCCAGAAATTACTTCAGTAAATCCCCTGCTGACGCTCGAAGGCCTGCGGCTGATCTGGCAAGCCAACCAGGCTCAGGGCTGCTAATTCCGCGGGAAATCGTAAATTCAAGACGAGAGCTTGTCGGCTGTTTTGTTGGCGCGAGTTCTGCGCTTCACCGCTTTGAACAGTTCGAGTTGGGGTTCCTTAAAGAAGTCGTAGTTCTTGAAGATGCGGATGATCTGCAGGAGATCGGACTTTTGGTAATTACGATTGGCTTCGGTGTTGCGGATCAAGTCCGCCAGCATGGTGTGGAACGGGAGCACTGCATCGATTCCTTTGGAGCGGAGCAGCGCCACGCTTTGGTCACGGGCCTGAGCGTTCTCTGGCAGCGCCGGCACGACCAGGATTTTGAGCGGCGCGCCGTCCGTCGCGAACGCGCGGAGGGCTTGTTGAAACACCCGCGGCTCGACGAAACGAAAAATCTTCGGCGCGCTGGCGAGTCGCGCCTGGCTGAAGGTTTCCGTATGCCAGCCCTTAACCACGACGATCGCACGCTGAATGCCGGCTAAATCCGCTGAAGACAGCACGAACGGCAGCGCGGCGGCAGGCAGTCGGGGGTGGGGGTTCAGGACGAAGAAATCGATGTCGTCGTCCGTCTCGTGCCTGGTCGGAGCGACATATTTTCGATGCTGCCGCACCAGGAATTCGTGCAGCTCAAAGTACTCGCGAACAATTGTTTCGCTGACGGCGGCCATTCAGTCGTTAAGGATTGAGGGTTAAGAGTCGAAGAGCTTTCCAAAGAGGGCCGCAGGGACCTTCTGGCCGTAATCGACCCGGCCAATTCTTTTCGTCAGCACGAATTTTACCTCTCCGCGGCTGACTTTTTTGTCAAGCGTCATGGCCGCGATAAGTCTTACTCGTTGCGAGGCGTTCACTTCCAACTGAGTCGGCAAGCCAGCGCGTTGAAATAAGAGCGTGATCCGCCCGACGTCACTTTCCGGCAGGCCGAGCACCTGCGAGGAAAGTCGCGCCGCGGCTACCTGACCGATAGAAATTGCCTCTCCGTGAAGGAACCTACCATATTGCGAAATGGCCTCGAGGGCGTGGCCGACGGTGTGCCCAAAGTTCAGAATCGCGCGCAAGCCACTCTCGGTTTCATCCTGTCCGACGACCTCGGCTTTGATCTCACAGCAGCGGGCGACAACCGCCCCCAGGGTTTTGGGTTCACGTGCCAGCAGCTTCGGCAAGTCCCGTTCCAGCCGCGCGAACAGCGCCGCATCGAAAATGATCCCGTATTTGATCACTTCAGCCAGACCGGCGCGAAACTCCCGGGGCGGCAGAGTCGATAACGTATCCAGATCACACAGCACCAGGCGTGGCTGATGAAAGGCTCCGACCAGGTTCTTGCCAGCTTTCAGGTTCACCCCCACCTTCCCGCCAACCGAGCTGTCCACTTGCGCGAGCAACGTGGTTGGGACCTGCACGAACGGAATCCCGCGCAGATAAGTAGCGGCAACGAAGCCAGCCAGGTCGCCTACGACGCCGCCGCCCAGCGCGACAATGAAGGATTTGCGTTCGAGGCGGTGAGCCGCCAGTTGGTCGTAACAGACGCGCACCGTCTCGAGGCTCTTTGCGGTTTCCCCGGACGGCACGGTGAGCAGCAAAGGTTCAATTCCGGCCCGCAGGAGGGTGGTTTTAACTTTGTCAGCGTAACGGGGCGCCACGTGGCGGTCGGAAATGATCGCGCACCGGCCCTTGAGTTCAAGTCGCGTGCATTCCCGGCTCAAGCCGGGCAGGAGGCCGTTCCCGATTTTGATTTGGTAGCTGCGTTGCCCGAGTGGTACTTCGACGATGCGCACGGCCTGAGCTTAAGGGTGGGTTCAGGCCCAGTTCAAGAAAACACGAGGGAAGAGGGGCGAGGACGGCCACGTCCCCGATGCACCGCTTCCCACTGCCGCCGCCGTCGGGGACATGGCCGTCCCCGCCCCCTTTAGTTCAAGCGCCTGGTCTCGGTTAGATTGGGCGGATGGGATCACCCACGCGGATTCTGCCAGAGCGCCGGACCTGGGCAAGGACACCCTGGCGGCTGTGCATCATCCATTCGCGTAACCCCTGGCATATCGCGTCCATTTTGGCACATGGATCGCGCGGGGCATACAAAAACAGGAGGGCTTCGCCGATCTCGAGCTCGCGGCCCACCAGGGAGACGAGGCTTAGTCCGGTGGTCTCAATGTTTGAACGGACGGCCCCGGGCGGAATCGAAGTTAAGCCAAGGGCAGCGGCGTGCTCAGCAATCTGTTCGCGTTCGATGAGGCTGACCTGCCGCCGAAAAGGCTCCGCTGGGCCTTTGCCCGGCCGGCCAAAGTAGCGCACATCGCCTTGGATCCCTTTGTCCCGGACCAATTCGACCGTCTCCACGCTCGCCAAAGGAGAGCCACTCTCGTCGGGATGGAGGTGAAGCGAAGCGACGTGGCCGAGAACAGCGGTTGTAGCATTCATCAGTGAGTAATTAGGAGGATGATATGGAACTCCTTTACCAAACGACAACCGGGATTTCCGCAAATCCTTGAACTCAAGTCTCTCGCACCTATAATGCGCCGATGCTGGACATCAAACTGATTCGCGAGCGGCCGGACTTTGTACGCCAGCGGCTCGCGACCCGAGGGGCAGGGGAGGAGTCCCGCATTGACGAAGTGCTTAGGCTGGATGAGCAGCGGCGCAAGTTGCTCACCGAGGTTGAGGCCCTCAAGGCCCAGCGAAATCGCGCCTCTAAAGAAATCGGTGCCCTGATGGGTCAGAAAAAAGCCCAGGAGGCCGAGGCGAAGAAAACGGAGACCCGTGAGCTGGGCGACAAAATATCGCAGCTCGACAAACAGGCGGCGGAAGTCGAGGCGGCCCGTGACCAGGTGATGCTGAGCCTGTCGAACCTCCCGCACGAATCTGTGCCGCTCGGGAAAACGTCGGCGGATAATCCAGTCCTTCGCGTTCACGGCGAGAAGCCAACGTTTTCATTTAAACCCAAATCGCACGTCGAGCTTTGTGAGAGCCTCAAGCTAATCGATTTCACCCGTGCCGCTAAGCTTTCTGGAAGTGGGTTTGTTCTCTATACCAACTGGGGCTCGAAGCTGGAGAGGGCTCTCATCCAATTCATGCTTGATTTGCATACGGGGGAACACGGCTATACGGAAGTCTCGCCGCCTTTCATGGTTGGGCCTCAGTGCCTGGAAGGGGTCGGCCAATTCCCCAAATTCGCTGACCAGTATTACGCCGTCCAGGAAGGCCTGGACACCAAGACCCTGGGGAAACTGTACTTGATTCCGACCGCCGAGACACCGGTGGCGAACATTCACCGCGAGGAGCTCCTCGCCGAAGGGCAACTCCCGATTTATTACTGCGCCTACACGCCGTGCTTCCGTGGCGAGGCGGGCGCGGCCGGCGTGGGGACCCGTGGGCTGATCCGGGTACACCAGTTCGACAAGGTGGAGTTAATCAGGATCGTCAAACCCGAGAGTAGTTACGACGAGCAGGAAAAAATGCTGGCAGACGCTGAGCACGTGCTCCAGTTGCTCGGGTTGCATTACCGGGTCGTGCTGCTCTGTACCGGCGACATGGGCTTTGCCGGCGCCAAGACATATGACATCGAGGTCTGGGCACCAGGGCAGGGGAGTTACCTGGAAGTCTCAAGCGTGTCGAATTGCGAAGATTTCCAGGCCCGCCGGATGAATTTGCGGTTCAAAGCCGGAACCGGTGAGAATCGGTTGCCCCATCTGTTGAACGGGAGCGGGACCGCGCTGGCGCGGCTCTTCGTCGCGCTGGTCGAGACCTATCAGCAGGCGGACGGCAGCCTCGCCGTGCCGGCCGTGCTGCAACCCTATCTTAAAGCTGAATGGATCACAGGATGAGAATGAACTGCTCGCGGCGGCATGCGGTAGCGAAATAAGCTGCACATGAGAATCCTCCTGGCGAGCAGCGAAGTTCATCCCTATTCGAAAACCGGCGGATTGGCCGACATGACCGGCGCGCTCGCGCGGGAACTGGCCCGGGAGGGGCACCAGGCGGGAATCGTCACGCCGCTTTACCGGGGAATACGCGAGCGGTTCCCGCAGATGAAGCTGCTCGACCTGCCGCTGGACGTTCCGCTTGGGGTAGGACGCGCCCGGGGCGAGGTTTGGGCGCTCGAGGCGGCGCCGGGGCTGACCGTTTATTTTGTGGATGCGCCGGGATTTTTCCAGCGTGCCGGCCTTTATCAAACGGAGGGCTTCGATTACCCGGACAACGCGGAGCGTTTTATCTTTTTCTCAAAAGCCGCCAGCCACCTGTCGCTCCATCTGCCATGGAAACCGGAATTGTTGCACCTGAACGACTGGCAGACCGGCCTGGCCGCGCTGTTCCTCCATCATGAGCGCAAAATCGGAGGGTACGAAAATGTTCCGCGCACCTGCATGACGATTCATAACCTGGCATACCAGGGTCTGTTTTCGGCCTCACGGTACGCGCTCACCAATTTGCCCTGGAATTACTTTGTCCCCGACGGGGTCGAGTTTTACGGCCAGCTCAACTCGCTGAAAGCCGGCATCGCTTACGCCGATGTCGTCACCACTGTCAGCCCGCGATATGGGCGGGAAATTCTCACCGAGGAATTCGGATGCGGCCTGGATGGCTTGCTGCGCCGCCGGCAAGCCTCCCTGTCCGGAATTCTGAACGGCGTTGATCATGACGAATGGAATCCACTGACCGATCCCTATATCGGCCATCCCTATAGCTCCAACGACCTCACCGGGAAGGAAGCTGACAAGCTCAAACTGCAGCACGAGTTTGACTTGCCTGCCGATCCGTGCATTCCGCTCTTCGGCAACATCGGCCGCATGGTCGAGCAAAAAGGCGTCGATATCCTGCTCGGCGCGCTCGAAGAAATGCTCAACGCCAATATTCAATTCGTCCAGATCGGTGGCGGCGCGCCGGTCTTTCAGAGCGGGTTCCAGGAACTGGCGCGCCGGTTCCCGGCGCGCGCTGCGGTGCGGATTGGGTTCGACGAGGGATTGTCCCACCGCATCGAAGCCGGCTGTGACTTTTACCTGATGCCCTCACGGTTCGAGCCGTGCGGGCTCAACCAGATGTACAGCCTGCGCTACGCGACCGTTCCGATCGTTCGCGCCACCGGCGGACTCGACGATACCGTCATAGATATCCGGGAAGACGCCGCACACGCCAACGGCATTAAATTTCACGAATACTCCAGCCGGGCGCTCGTGAAAGGCATTCAGAAAGCCCAAGCCCTCTACCGGGAACCGGATTTGTTTCATCGGTTTCGGCTCAACGGGTTGGCGACTGATTTTTCCTGGCGCCGTATCGCTGCTGAATACTTGGAAGTTTATCGGAAGGCAATCGGCACCTGAGTGGGGTATCCGCGCTCCTACGGCGCGAGTTTGTAACCGACCCCGTGGACGGTTAGTAGATGCCGGGGTTCGTCACCATTGTCTCCCAGCTTTTTGCGCAGTTGCACAATCACCTGATCCAGGGTGCGGGTCGTCCCATAATAATTGTAACCCCAAACTTCGTTCAACAGCCGGTCACGGGACAGTACCTCGCGCGGGTGCGCGTGAAAGAGTTGCAGCAGCTTTAATTCTTTGGCCGTCAACTCCTCCACGGTTTTGCCGCGTCTGAGTTGGAAGGTTTTCGGCTCAATGGTGACCGCCCCGATCTCGAATGGCGCCGTCTGCTCTCCCTCCGCGGCGCTCGGCGCCATCGCGCCAGTACGCCGCAAGAGCGCATGGATTCTGGCCAGCAGCTCGCGCACTCCGAATGGTTTCGTCACATAATCATCCGCCCCCAGGTCCAACCCGACGACTTTGTCGATCTCCTGGCTCTTCGCGGTCAACATCAGGATGGGGATTGCGACCTTCCTGGCCCGAACCTGCTTGCAGACGTCGTACCCGTTCAACCCCGGGAGCATCACATCCAGCACAATCAATGAGGGCTGGGATTTCGCAATGACCTCGAGCGCCTGGTCCCCGCGGCTGCAGACCGCCACCTCAAAGCCATCGCTCTTTAATACCTCCTGCAAACCCAGGAGGATGTGTGGATCGTCTTCAATTACGAGGATCTTTGTTTTCATGAATTGTTCGTCCCGAATTTGTTCCCGGGTCATCCGGCAAGAGCGGCAGCCGGAGTGTGAAGCAACTGCCGCCGCCGTCGCGGGGGGCATACGTGACCTCACCGCCATGCGCCCGCGCGATCTGCCGGGCTAGCGTCAGACCCAGTCCCGAACCCTGAATGCCGCTGCTCAGCGAGTCATGGGCACGGTAAAACTGCTCGAAAATCCTTTCACCGCAGCCTTCCGGCACACCCAGGCCGCGGTCCGAAACCGTAAGCTCCACGCAGGGCAGGGCGGCCGCCTTCGACTCGACCCTAACCTCAATTTCCTTCCGACTTTCGGAATACTTTTCCGCATTCGAGAGCAGGTTCACGATGACCTGCGCCAGGGCATCGCGGTCCGCTCTGACGATTTGTGGCGCGGACGGAAAATCGCACTCCAGGCGGAACCCATTGGCTTCGAGATGAGGCCGATACGTCTCCAACGTCTCGCGTGCACTCTCAACCAGATCGCACTTCTGGAATTGATACTTCTTTTCACCCCGCTCCAGTCGCGCGAAATCGAGCACGTTGTTAATTAAGCGCGTGAGCCGCGCGGTTTCCGCGGTGATGATTCCCAGATACGAACGTTGCTTCGCCGGCTCAATGACGTGCTCCTCCGCCAGCAATTCGGAGAACATTCGAATCGACGTCAACGGCGTTTTGAGCTCGTGTGAGACATTGCTGACGAAATCTGTTTTCTGCCGCGCCAGCCTAAGCTGGCGATTGAGATCGGCTACGATCAACCAGCTCCCGATCCCAATGGCCAGCACCAGCACCGCAATCAGCAGCCCCAACGTCAGCTTCACCGTGTCCGCCGACCGGGTCAACTTGGCGGGGTCCAACAGGTACACCGCTACTTCCCAGTGGGGGAGGGTCTCGCCCACTTCCGTGGCGACAAAAGGGCGCTTCCAATTCGCGTGGAAATCCGGTTTCGAGACGGCGACGGGTTTCCCGGTGTCATCCAGGAGCGCCGCGCAAATCTCTGCGCGCAACTCCGGTTCCACGGGTTGCACCAAAGCCCCCAGGTCCCGCTCCAATGCCCGGAGGTCGAGTTGGGCGCCAAGGATCATTTGCGGGTCGTGCGCCGCGCGGCACCAAAACAAAACGCTCAGCTTGTTATCCACGAACCGGGCCAACGCACCCTCGTTGTCATCTCCGATGAGCTGGCGGAATTCCGCCTCGGAGGCGGCAACCTTGGAAAACGGCTGCTGATTGTCCTCGTCGGCCTTGCTGAGCTTTTGGGAAAAGCCGCCCAGTTGCTGGGGGATGACATTCCGCGTCTGCTGGCTTTTGCCCAGGCCGTATTTTTTTGCCAAGTCGGTGTTCGACTCGCTCTGCGTGGCAACGGAGGACTGGGCCTGCTGATTGTTGGCCATCAACTTCGGATTGAGATAAACCTCGACGCTTTCGCGGTTGGCGAGGAAGCGGCTGTTATCGGCGCAAAACAGCCGCGCCTCAGCCCGTTCATAGGGCGAAGGCGACAGAATGTCGCCCTTGAGGGTCACCGCGAAGCCCACTTGCGCTAACGGCCACTGCTTGCGAAGCAGGTCATCAAAGTTCTTGGCGACTTCAAGCGGGTCATGGTCGAGCAAGAGCGCTGAAACCTTTTCGGTAAACACCCGCTGGTCCTCCGCCAGTGCGTCGAGTACATCCTTGGCCAGCCGGTCGGCCACTCCCTGGTAGAGCAGGGACTGCTGCCTTTCCAGCAGGAATTGTTGATCGCGCAGGGACCGCACCGCCAGCCAGGCCAGCACCAGGCTCGGCACGAAGACCGCCAGCACAAAGACCAACGCAACCTTCTTCATTTCACAAGCCTCGCCACCGTCGCTGGAACGATTCTGTCAAGTTCCGAGCGCAAAGGCGACAGCTTTGTTGACCGTGGGCGCTGGCGTCCGCGCCGACGAATTCACCGCCTTGAGCCCCCGCATCTCTTCTCTGCCACCGGTTTCGGGCGCTTAAACCCGGCAGCAAGCCAAGGTTCTGCGCCCGATGGCGCCCACTCAAAGTGCTCTTCCCGGAGGTTGGCTGGCGACCTGGAAAAGGTTCCATGCCATTTCTTTGAAGCGTGGGCCGGCCCCCGTCGTCGCCAGTTGCATTGCCGGGTCGGCAAACCGCCCCAGCTTCCTCAGCTCCGCGACAACCTGGCTGCGCGCTTCGGGGTCACCCTGCTGAGACTTGCGCAGCTCTTCTGCTAGGTGGTTTTCCAATGCCGGCGCAAGGACTTCCGCGCGCCCCACCATCACCCGCACCAAAGAACGGGGCAGGGGGTCCATCACCAACGGCAGCGTCTGGTCGGTCCAGCTCCGAGGCAGGACGTAAAGCACGCGCACGCCGTCCTCTTGGAACCATGAATCCTTCCAGGTTTTGACCATGGCACTGGCTTCCCGGCCATAGAGGCCCTCGCTTACGAGCGACTCCGCTATCTGGCCGCCAAGTTTCGCGGAGATTTCCTCGAGCGGCAACCGCTTGTCCACGGAGCCCAGTTGAACTTGCCTCCGTTCGCCGGGCGCCAGGCTGGCGACATAAATGAACTGGCCTTTTCGGTTCTCCAGGCCCAGGACGAAAAGATGCGCCAAAGTATTGTGGCCTGTATTCTCAAGCGACACAGCACCGATCGCATCCATTTTCACGCGCAACGGCGTCGCGAAATTCCCGACTCCCCGATAGAAGATGAATTTTTCCCGCTCCGGGACCGGATTGGTGGCCACCAGCGAGTCCACCTGCAGGCAATTGGCGTCTGTCTGTCGTGCGGCGAAATAGTGGCTGCCTGACGCGTCTCGCCCCAGCGTTGGGGCGACCGTGTCGCTCTCTCGACCGGGCAGAATCTCGACCCCAGACCAGCGTGCGCCGCTGTTCTTGAGGGCCGCTTTCGAAAGCCAGGACTCAAAGGTGAAAGCCGGTTTTGCGCCCGCTTTGTGTGCGAGAGAGTCCAGTTCGGCGACCGCCCGGGACGGGTTTAACGTCGCAGGCCCTATTTGAGCCGCCTGGGGATACCACTCCGTGATCAGGCCTTTGGGGAATTTTACGGAAACGTCCACGCTCTGTTTTCGGTCCGAGTAAAAGTAGATAACGGGCGTTTCCATTCGTTGCAGCGTGATCATCGCGCCCTTGCCAAAGACCAGGTAGTCCGTGCCTTGGCGCCCCAGGCCGGGATGCTGCCAGTCATACACGAAATGCGGCAGGCGCGAAGTCTCGAGCGGCCGCCAGCTCAAGAGGTCCCCATCTCCTCCTTGGACGGAAGTGAACGTGCCCCATTCATGCGCCACATAACCCGCGTCCCTTTTGTCTTGGCTTATGAATGCCGACAGAAAACCTACTGCCGCCAGGCTGGAAACCGGCAGCAACCATTTTTTGAAGTTTCGTTGTGTTGTCATACTCGCAAAACCTGGCGCTGACGAGTGGCGGAGTTGTCAGCCGCCTGCAAAAGAATTGTAAAAGAATTGTTAGCGCCTCGGCACACTTACCAGGCAATGGAGGCAGCCGAAGTGTCGAAAGGTGGTCGTGCAATCAACCGGCCGTACATCATAACCCGAGCCTCCCCAGACGACCTGGGCGGCCACATTGAGCCGCTGGGTTCCGCAATGAGGCAGGTCGATTATAACACCGAGATGGGTCGGGATTGAAAGACAGGGGAGAAACGCCTATTTTGAATTGAATATAACAAACATTGTGCGAGGTATTGTGAAACGTGCAGAAAGCAGAGGTGTTGCATCTGACTGGGTCCAAAAACCCAACCGGCCAGCTTGAATGCCCGAACCGTTTTGATGATGATTTCCAAATGCGTCAAGCGGAAATCTCCCTGACAGCTGATCGCCTTAGGTCTTGGGACCCAATGCCAGCGCTTTTATGAATGGCGAACCCGACTCCTCCGGGAAGTCTTTAGAATCGTCGAAATCCGGGAAGATCGGGCCGCCACAAACGCCATTAAGAGCGAAGTTGCTCCTTCTGCTGGCATCGGTCGCCTTTGCTTTGGCCCTTGCCGAGGTCGGCTTGAGAATCGCTTTCCATAACACGCTGGCACTGGTGCAAGATGAGCGGAGCCTCGTGTACCGCTATGACCCGCTCCTCGGGTGGTTTCCGGTTGCCGCGCGGAGCAATCGGTTCGTCGGTTCCCGCCCGATCACGGTCGTCAATAACAGCCGGGGTTTCAGGGGTCCCGAATACGCGCCGAATGATAAGCCCGGGATTATGTTCCTGGGAGATTCCTTCGTTTGGGGTTTCGATGCCGAAGCCGTCGAACGTTTCACGGACAGGCTCCAGGCCAAGCATCCCGAGTGGAATGTTTATAATGTGGGGGTCAGCGGCTATGGAACGGACCAGGAATTCCTGCTGCTGCAACGATGCTTTGACTCATTCAAACCCCACGTGGTCTTCCTGGTTCTTAGCAGCGAAACCGACGAAGCTGATAACCGTGCCAATGTTCTGTACGGCTACTACAAGCCATATTACCTGGTGGAGCAAAACAATCTGCGACTCCAGGGTGTGCCGGTGCCGCGCGGCGAGCGCGTTTTTTGGGCTGAGCATGGGCCCCTCTCGCACTCGTTCCTTGCAAGGCTGGTCATCCGCTCCTATTTCAAGGTGACCTCACCGCCAGCGCTCCACAACCCCAGCCCGACTGGATTAATCATTCGCGACATGAGGCAGTATGTCGAGAGCCACGGGGCGACCTTTGTGATGGGCGTGACCAGCGGCACGCCGACCTCTGACCAGGTCCTGAGTCACTTCAAAATACCGTTCGTCGATCTCAATACTCCGCTCCGATATCCCGAAAAGGGCAACCATTGGACGCCGGAGGGGAACAAGTTTGTTTGCGACAAAATCGAAGAATTCTTATTAAAAGGGAACTACCTCGGCAATGGACCGGCGCCACGCTGAGCACCACCCGGAGGAGAAAGGTAAGCTTCACGATGACTACAATGCGTCCCCTGCCCCGGTCGCCGGATGGTTGTTAGCCTCTCGCCGCCGCAACACCGCGGCTGGTCGTTTCAGAGTGCCGCCCTCGCCTTGAGCCGGCTAGGAAGGGCTTTCCTTGCACAAACCTGCTTGGCGTGAATACACTCTTCAGCAATCAAGCAACCGTACAGCCATGACACAACAGCGCAACAGTGGCGACACCTCATTCGCGACGCCGATTCTCTTGCCCCTGGCATTGGCCGGTTTGACGCTCTGGTCCGGCTGCTCGCGCAGCGGGAAAACGCCCGAAGAGAACCAAGCCGACCAACCCGCACCCGGGTTTAAACAGGTATCACTCGGAAAGGTTCCCGCGGGCACGCGTCTGGGGGCGCTCAAAGTCAGTCCGGACAACGCGCACCTGGCCTTTACAATTCAGCGCGGAACCAACTGGAGCGTTTGCCTCGACGGCGTTGAGTTCGGAAAGTATGACGACGTGCAGAGCCTCCTGTTTAGTCCCGACAGCCGTCATTTGGCCTGCGCGGTCAGGCGCGTGCCCGAGTCCCTGGTGGTCTTGGACGGCAAAGAGGGACCAGCCTTCAAGGCAATCGCGCCAGGGCTGGAAGTCTTCAGCCCTGACAGCCAGCATTTGGCCTATATCGCGTGGCAGGATACCAATTGGGTAGTCGTTCTCGACGGGAAGCCGGACAAACTCTACGACCGCATCGGCAAGTCAGGGATCATTTTCAGCCCCGACAGCCATCACTTGGCCTACTCGGCAATGCGCGCGAAGGAGTGCTTTATGGTGGTCGATGGCAAGGAGGGGATGCCGTGCGAGAGCACAGGACCGTTCAGGTTCAGCGTGGACGGACGGCACACGGGGTACACGGTGCCCAAGGGCGACAACTTTCTCGTGGTGCTCGACGAGCACCCGGAGGAGTTCGTGTCCGTTGTGACCAACGGTGTCTTGTTCAGTCCGGACGGCCAGCGCTCCATGTATGCCGCGGCCAAAGCGACCGGCCCCCTGAGTGTCTTCATCGATGGCAAAGAAAGCGCTAAATTCGACAGCATCGGAGTGGGCGGTCTCGTGTTCAGCCCCGATAGCAAACACGTCGCCGTTGCCGGAAAACGGGGTGGTGAATGGCATGTGGAGGTAGACGGCCGCGAAAGCAAACCCTGCGACGGCGTCATGGGCAACAGCCTGACGTTCAGCCCCGATAGCGAGCATGTGGCCTACGCCGCCTCGCGAAGCAATCACTGGTTTGTGGTAAACGACGGCAAAGAAGGCGCGGAGTTTGAGGGCATCGCCGCGAACACCCTCGTCTTCAGCCCCGACAGCAAGAGGGTCGCATTCTTGGCGGGCCGGTCGGGAAAGTTTGTCGCGGTGGTCGATGGGCAGGAATCGCCCGCGCCGGGCGCTTACAGCATCATCTTCAGCCCGGACAGCGCCCACGTCGCCTATTTCACCGGCCAGGGCACGAACTGGCAAGTCGTGGCCGATGGCAAGGCGGGAAAGACCTATGCCGGGATCGCCGTGCGTCCCTTCTTGTTCAGTCCCGACAGCCAGCACCTTTGGTTCGTCGCGGCGCGCGCCGGCAAGTTCGTGTTGGTGGTCGATGGCAAGGAAAGCAGACCTTACGACCAGGTTCTGATTGATCCGACCGAGACCAGCACCTTCAAGCCTTTTGAGATCATCACCACGAACTCCGATCGGAAAGGCGGACAGGAATTCTTCCGCGTGACAGCAGAGCCCTGAGGTTCTGCCTACCGGTGATATCCAACCCCGAACCGCTCCGTGATCGGCCAATACACGAAGAAGGATTTGCCGATGACGTTGCTGGCCGGAAAATCGCCCCAGGTCCGCGAGTCGAGGCTGTTCATGGTATTATCCCCCATCACCATGTAATGGTCCGGCGGAAGCGTATAGATGGCTGAGGCGTCCGGGAACAGTGGCGCGAGCAGGAGGTTGAACATCAGATTCGGATAGTACTCCCCCACCACCTTTTGGTTTACGTGCCCCGAGTACTGACTCTCACGCGGCTTCTGCTTCCGTTCAAAGCTATACACCTTCTCGAAGTGCGGAACGGTGGCATCCAGCCGGTTGGTGAGGTTGATGATCAAGTGCCGGTCGTCGCCGATCTGCACCTTTTCATTGCCCATCGCCACCATTCGTTTGATGTAAAATTGGTCCTGGGGCAGCTTCCGAATTCCTCGAGTCTCGAAGACAATGACCTCCCCGCGCTGCGGGACGCGAAAATTGTAGCTCAGGCGATCCACGAAGAGATGGTCGCCCGCGCTCACCTTCATTTTGACAATGTCTTCCCCCTTGTGAAACATCTGCCCCGGGCGAAGCCCGGCACGGTCTTGGAGCGTGGGTTGGCCGTAGTCCGGTGGAAACCAAATCGTGTAGCTCTTGTCGCCTACAACCAGGGTTTGCCAAAGGTTAAAAAAACGGAGACCGAAGGGAGCATCGACCGCTTTCAATTCCCCATCGCTTTCCGCTACGACATGGATGTAAGAAACCCCTTCGAACCATTCGCGGACCCTCGTCCAGCCTGTGGAGATTTCGAAGTTTGTTGTGGCAGAAGGCGCGGCCAGGTCGAGAGCCCGGGTGAAATCGGGCACCGAAGTCACGCCGTAGAGCGTCGGTTGCATCGAGCCGGTCGGTATCTTAAACGGTTGGAGAAAAAAGGTGCGGATGCCCATCGCCACTGTCAGAGCAACAAGTAGCACCTCGACATTCTCCCGCAGGCCGGCATTGGGATAAGGCTTGAGCCACTTGTTGGCGGCGTTTTCAAGGCTCTCCATTTGTTTTTCGAGGACCTCCTTGGGGGATGCGGCCGCCTGCGTAGTCCGCAAGTCCTGAATCGCGGACTGCAGCGCCGCGACAGCCTGAGGTGGCAGAATGTCCCGCTGATGGTTCAGAAGTTTCTGGACGTGTTTGCGCATCGCCGTGGCGTGGCGATAAGTCCCCGACGTGAACCACCTCATTAGCAACGACAAGGACGAAGCCGGAGGCCCCGGAGCCGCAGCAGGAGCAGTCGACGATGGCCGTGGCGAAGGCTTGGTCCCCTGCCCTTTTGAGATGCGATTTTCGGTCTTTGCCATACTTATTGGGGGCTCACGCCTTCAGCACCTCAATAAACGCTTCCTGAGGAATGTTTACCGAGCCGAAGGATTTCATGCGCTTCTTGCCTTCCTTCTGCTTCTCGAGCAGCTTGCGCTTGCGCGTGATGTCGCCGCCGTAACATTTGGCGGTGACATCTTTTCGCAAGGCGCCGACAGTTTCGCGCGCGATGACCTTGGCGCCGATCGCCGCCTGGATAGCGACCACGTATTGCTGGCGCGGAATGACTTCCTTGAGCTTCGCCGCCAGTGCCCGTCCCCTGCCCTCCGCCTTGTCCCGGTGCACGATGCAGGAGAACGCATCTACCGGTTCCCCGTTGACGAGCATGTCGAGTTTCACCATGTCCGACGTCTGGTAGCCGGCGTGCTCGTAATCCATCGAGCCATACCCGCGGGTGATGCTTTTGATCCGGTCGTGGAAATCGATCAGAATTTCGTTGAGCGGCAGCATGCTGGTGAGCATCACCCGGCGCGAATCGATGGTTTCCGTGTGGTCCACGGCCCCGCGCTTTTCGGAAATGAGCGCCATCATGTCGCCGATATACTCGTTCGGGCAAATGACAAACGACTTCACCATTGGCTCCTCGATTTTCTCGATGTAAGTCGGTTCGGGCAGGAACGCCGGGTTATCCACCTCCTTCACCGAATGATCCGTGAGCGTGACGCGGTAAATAACACTCGGATAAGTCGCGATGATGTCCATCCCGTATTCGCGCCGCAGGCGTTCCTGCACGATTTCCAGGTGCAGCAGGCCCAGGAACCCGCAGCGGAAACCGAATCCCAGTGCCACCGAGGTCTCCGCCTGGAAAACGAAGGCGGAGTCGTTTAACTGAAGCTTCCCCAGGCTCGCCTTCAAATGCTCGTAATCCCCCGTGTTGATCGGGTAAATCCCGCTGAATACCATCGGATGGATTTCCTTGAACCCGGCCAGCGCCGGAGACGGATGCCGCGTGTCGGTAATCGTGTCGCCCATCTTGACTTCCAGCGGGCTCTTGATATTCGCCGTCATGTAGCCGGTCTCTCCCACCTCCAGCTTCTCGCGCACATAAGGCTTCGGATTGAAGCTGCCGACCTCCTTCACCTCGACGTTTTTGCCGGAATGCAGCAGCATGACATGCATGCCCGGCTTCAGCTCGCCGTTGAAAACTCGCACGTGCGTGACCACGCCTTTGTAAGTGTCGAAGAAGGAATCAAAACCCAGCGCCTGCAACGACCTCTCACCCGTCGGTTTTGGCGCCGGAATGCGCTCGACGATCGCTTCGAGAATCTCGTCGATGCCGATGCCTTCCTTCGCGCTGGCCAGGATCGCGGATTCACCCGGGATCGCCAGGATGTCCTCCAACTGCCGTTTGGTCAGCGGCACATCCGCGTGCGGCAAATCGATCTTGTTGATGACCGGGATGATCGCCAGGTTTTGCTTCATCGCCAGGTGCACGTTGGCCACGGTCTGCGCCTCGACCCCCTGCGCCGCATCGACGATCAGCAACGCGCCTTCGCACGCGCTCAGGCTCCGCGATACTTCGTAGGAAAAATCCACGTGCCCGGGCGTGTCGATGAGGTTCAGTTCGTAGGTTTCTCCGTTCTTCGCGTCATATCGCATCGTCACCGGGTGCGCCTTGATGGTAATCCCTCGCTCCTTTTCCAGGTCCATCGAATCGAGCAACTGATCTTCCATTTCGCGGGTCGAGATCGTGCCCGTCCGGTGCAACAACCGGTCCGAAAGCGTCGTCTTCCCATGGTCGATATGGGCTATGATGCTGAAATTTCTAATATGCGCTGCGTCCATCTCTAAAAAGCTTGTTTCAGGCCACCGAAGCGCAGAGCGCCGCTCTGCAAGGAAATGAGCAGCCTCTCCCACCAACGCAGCGAAGCATCGCTCCGCAAGATGAGGGGTTAGCCACACATGAACCAGAGCCTCGCTCTGCGTTCCGTTCCCGGTCTGCCCTTGTCACTCAATATCAGTGACTTTGATGCGGCTAGAACATACGGCCTTTTAGCCGGAAGCAAAGGAAATTTGCCGCAGACGGGGCGAGGACGGCCACGTCCCCGAAGCCAGGACGTCGATCCACCGTTGGCTCAGACGCCGTTCAAGCTTTGACCTTCTGCTTGCAACCCGCCATACTGCTCCGCACATGACCTACCGCACCATCCTCTTGTTTGGCGCTCCGGGCGCCGGGAAAGGGACTCAGGGGAAGATCCTCGGGGCCATCCCCAATTTCTTCCATTGCGCCTGCGGCGACGTCTTTCGCAGCCTGAAAACCGACAGCTCGGTCGGCCAGGTTTTCCTCAAGTATTCCAGTCGGGGCGAGCTGGTGCCCGATGGTCCCACGGTCGAACTCTGGCACCATTTCATCGAAACGAGCATCAAATCCGGGCACTTTCATCCCGGCGAGGACACTTTGGTGTTGGATGGCATCCCTCGCAGCACGCGCCAGGCAGAGCTCCTGAAGGAGACGCTGAATGTCGTCGCCGTCTTCAACCTGCGCTGCTCGCAGTTCGACGCCCTGGTCGAACGCCTCCAGCGCCGGGCCCTCAAGGAAAACCGGCTCGACGACGCGAACCTCGAAGTCATCCGCAATCGCCTCGAAACGTACGAACGCGAAAGCAAACCGGTGCTCGATTTTTACGACCCGGCGCGCGTGCATGAGATCAATGCGGACCAGGCGCCTGTCAAAGTATTATTTGATATCCTGGGCCACGTCGTGAAGCTTTAAACCAGCGATCAAACCATGACCCAACAATTTGGAGCATTTACAGCCAGCGAGCTCTACTGCCCCAAATGCGGTAAATCACAACCCGTGCGCGAACGGCTGCTGCTGGTGCTGCCCTCGGGTGAGTTGCACGAATTCCTTTGCGCCCAATGTGCCACCTCGCTCGGCAAACGCACCGTGACCGGCCCCGCTGTCGCCCCGGCCACGCCCCGCCCCCGGCCTCCGCGCCCCGGCCGGAAGTTGCTGCGGTAAAGCCGCGCTGTCCCAGCGCCTACCTCACACTTCCGATGGTAGCGCGGTTTGTCCTCGAACCGCCGTCGCTCCCACAATCGACCGCTCTTCCAAGCCCGTCCAAGGCGGCCCTCGTCGCCCGGCGCGCTGTGGCCAGCGCGCCCTACCTTCTTTGGGCTTGGCTGTTTCCCTCTTTTTCCGATCCTGTGCCGGATGACTCCGCTGCGAATCGTCTTCATGGGCACCCCCGAGCTGGCTTCTACCAGCCTGCGCGCCCTCATGGCTGCTCCCGAGGTTCAGATAGCCGGGGTCGTTACGCAGCCTGACCGCCCGAAGGGACGCGACCTGAAGCTGCACCCTTCTCCCGTTAAGCAACTCGCCCTGGCGGCCCACATTCCGGTCCTGCAACCGGAGCGGGCTCGCAACGAGTTGTTCATCTCCCAGCTCCAAGCACTCCAGCCCGACCTTGTCGTTGTCGCCGCTTTTGGCCAAATCCTCCCCAAGAGCATCCTGGACCTGCCCCGCTTCGGTTGTATCAACGTGCACACATCGCTGTTGCCCAGTTACCGTGGCGCAGCGCCCATCCAATGGGCTATCCTCAACGACGACCGGGAAACCGGTGTCACCATCATGAAAATGGATGTCGGCCTCGATACCGGGGACATTCTAACCCAGGAAAAAACGCCCGTCCGACCGGAGGACGACGCCATCACCCTGCACGACCGGCTCGCTGAAATGGGAGCCGCCCTGCTGCTGCGAACAATCCCCGATTACGTCGCTGGCAACATCCGGCCCCGTCCTCAACCCTCCGTCGGGATCACTTTCGCACCCAAGATCAAAAAAGAAGATGGCCGTCTCGATTGGGCGCAACCGGCTCGCGCAATCTGGAGCAGGGTTCGCGGCTTGGTCCCCTGGCCCGGCGCATTTACCTTCCTGCCCGCGCCGACTCATCCGCATTTGCTAAAGATCTGGGAGGCTGAAGTGGTGGATGTTGCCAGCGTTCCGGGAGAGATTCTGCTGGCTGACAAAACCGGCATCGTGGTTGGGTGCGGCCGTCAGGCTCTACGACTTCTTTCACTCCAGCGCGAAGGTGGACGTCGCTTAACCGCTCAGCAATTCCTCGCCGGCCATCCTCTCTCCTTGGGTCACCGATTTGCCTGACTCAACCCCTCGGCGGTCCGCGCAATCCCAACCGTCGTCGTCCTGCTAATAGTAATCGATCTTCAGCCGTGTCTATTCGGTCACGACGCACCCAAACCTGCCTTCCACCACCCCAACTCTCCATAGCCGCCCCTCGCCCTCCTCACTGCCGGTACGGTAACTTCTTCTGGTACATCTCCAACCCTGCCTTGCTCAATTCCACCACCTCTGTCTGCCCCGCCGCCGTTGCCAAATCTCGGGCCTTCTCGGCAGTTGCGACCGCCTGCTCAAATCTTCCAGCTTCGGCGTACGCCGCGGCCAACGTGACCAGCAGTCGAAGATCTTTCCCTCCGTCCAACTCGGACGCGCGTTCCGCCAGGCGCACCGCTTCCCCGCCGTTCCGCACCTCCGCCCGCTGGTCGGTCGCCAGCACCCACGCGAGTTGATTGAGCGCCGCCGTCCAGTCCGGCTTGAGCTTTAGCGCCTGTTCATAGCTAATCACCGCTTCTTTGGCATTGCCTTGGTTCATCTGTAGCCCGGCCAGCTCAAAGTACAATTGGGCATCCGGCTTGAGGTTCAACGCCGTGGCCAGCCTCGCAATGGCAGCCGGGGCGCGTCCTTGTGCGGCGAGGGCCCTCGCCGCCTGGGCCAGTTTCTCGGGAAGGTCCGGCTGCAGCCGGAGGGCCTCGGCAAGGCTCGGCGCGGCTTCGTTCGTGTGACCGGCCATAAGCAGCGCATTGCCGAGATTCAGAACCAGACTGGCATTGGTCGGAGAGACCCGCACCGCTTCCCGAAATTCTTTTACCGCCTCCTCCATCTTGCCTTGCCCGGCCAGCACCTCCCCCAGGCTAATCCGCGCCGGCAGGTAATCCGGGCTCAACCGGATGGCTTCCTCGAATTCCGCCGCCGCCTCCGCCAACCCGCCGAGCATTGACACGGCTGTGCCCAGGTTGTAGTGCGCCACGGGGTTTGCCGGGTCGAGACGCAGCGCTTCCCCGTATTGCGCTATCGCCTGCTCAGCCTTGCCGCGTTGCCACAACACCGCGCCAAGGTTGATTCGCACTGCCGGGTTCCTCGGGAAACGCCCGGCCAGCTCGCTCAACCGTCCCTCCGCCTCGCCCTGCCTCCCTAGCCTGAGCAGCGCTTCGGTCAGGCGGTTGAGCACATCGCCAAAGTCAGGACTCACCCGCGCCACGTATTCGAGATGCGGCACCGCCCGCGCCAACTCCCCCAGGTCCAGCAGCCCCGTCCCCAGGCGGTATTGCACCTCCAAATCGTCCGCGTTCAGCCGCAAAGCGGCCTCGTATTCGCCCAGGGCCTGCTCGCGCTGCCCGAGCGACCACAGCACGGTCCCCAGCCGGCTGTGGGCCGGCTCATACCATGGCCTGGCCCGCAACGCGTTTCGGTACTGTTCCACGGCGTCTGGAAGCTTTCCCAGGTTCTCCAACGTAAATCCCAGCCCGTAATACGCCTCGGCGCAGTTCGGGTCGGCCTTCAACGCAGCATTAAAATGCTCCACCGCCAACTCGTACTTCCGTTGTTCGCCCAGCTCGATGCCCACATGACAATGCGCTACCGCATTATTCGGATTCACAGCTAGCGCATGCTCAAAAACTGTTAGATTGTTGTGCCAATACTTCACCTGCCCATGCGTGGTGCCGGCGCACGTTGCCAACGCCAGTAAGCCCGCCGCGGCAAGCGTCTGGGTTGCCCAGCGCCGATTCGCCCATAACTCCGTCGCACCCCAAACCACGCAGACAAAAATCCCAATCAATGGAAGGTAGGTGTAACGGTCGGCCATCGCTTGCAGCCCAACCTGCACAAGCCCGCTGACTGGCACCAACATCCCCACGTACCACAGCCAGCCCGTGACCAACCACGGCGCTCGCCCCCTCCGAAAAATCGCGAACGCTGTCACCGCCACGAACGCCAGTGCCGCCACCACCAGCAGCCATCCTGGCCATAACTCCGATACCGGATAACGCGTCGCCGGATGCGGATAAAAGATCGCCAGTTCCGTCGGCCAAACCGTCTTGGCCAGGTATTTCCAGTAAGAAACGACCGCATTACCCGCTCGCACCGTGAGCGGCAGGGTAATCGTCACCGCATGTCCCCTGCCCTGCACCGCGTAGGTGATCACGCTCGAAATGAGGGTCAGCCCAAAAAACGGGCTCTTCTCTCGCAACAGTCGAAGCCAATTCGAACCGAAAGCCTGACCCGGCCAGCCCACCCGTTTAAGGGGCCAGAAATCCAACAGTAATAGGATAAATGGAACCGTCACCAACATCGGCTTGCTCATCAGGCCGAGGGCGAACAGGACCAGTGCCCAAAGATAATAACGTGTTGCGTGTTGCGTGTTCCGTGTTGAACCAAACGATGCGTCCGTTGTGGTGGGCGACGCAGAGGTTTCCGATCCTTTGTCGTGCGTCCTCCGTGCTCCGTCTGCTGCCTCTTGCCCTCGATCCACGACTTGGAACTCGGGGCCTGAGTCTTGAGCCTTCTCAGTGTATTTCGCGTACGCCCACAACGTTAAGAGAAAGAAAAACCCGCTGAGCACATCCTTCCGCTCCGCCGCCCACGCCACCGATTCCACGTGCAGAGGGTGCAGCGCGAAGAAGCCCGCGACGAAAGCACCGCGCCACTCCGCCCCGGTGAGCTTCCGAAGGAGCAGAAACAGCAGGATAGCATTGGTGATATGCAACAGGAGGCCGCTGCAATGGTGCCATCCCGCTCGCACCCCGAACAGTTGCACATCCAGCATGTGCGAAAGCCAGGTTGCCGGGTGCCAGTTCCCGCCGTGACCGGTTGTAAATGCCCACCTCACCCCGTCCCAGCTCAGCCCGTTCAGGACGTGCGGATTGGCCGTGACATACTCCCGGTCGTCGTACCGGATAAAATCATTGTGAAGAACCGGGTAAAACGCGGCCAACGTCACGGCGCCCAGCAGCGCCGCAATGAGAGTCGCGCGCCACGGCTTGCTGATGCGGTCCATCGAGGCTCCCCACTCTTTCAGACCCACCCTTCAAACTCAATCACCTTACCGCTTGATTGCTCCCGACGCCAGCGCCGCAAACCCCTTCTCCACCAATTCCGCCGCGTGCGAATCGCGCGTCTTGAGGTCCGGGCTGTCCAGCACTACCACGATCACCCGCTGTCCATGCCGCGCGGCCGTCACCGCGATCGAAAATCCCGCCTGGCCAAAATAGCCGGTTTTGAGTCCGTCACAGCCCTCCACATGCCCCAGCAAATGGTTATGCGTCCGCATCATTACCGTTTTCTTGCCTTGATTAGGCCGGAAAGTCCGCTCCCGCGTCGAGGTGTATTGCAAAGTCTCCGGGTGCCTTTGAATTAGCTCTCGGCAAAGCACCGCGAAGTCCCGGGCCGTCGTCACATCGTGCTCCTGACCGCGGCCCGGCGGCAACCCGTGCACGGAATGAAAGACCGTGTTTCTCATGCCCAACTCCTTCGCCTGCTGATTCATCAGCTCCACAAAGGCGTCCGTGCTCCCCGCCACCTTTTCCGCCAGCGCCACTGCGGCGTCATTGGCCGACTGCACCATCAACGCATAGAGCATCTCCTCCAGCGAGAACGACTCCTTTTCCGCCAGCCACACTTGTGACCCTCCCGTTTTGGACGCCTTGGCGCTGACCGGGACCTGGTCTTGCAACGACAACTGGCCCTGCTTGATTTTGTCGAGGATGATCAGCAGGTCCATTAACTTTTGCGTGCTGGCCGGGTAGCCGCGCACATCCGCGCGGTCTTCGAACAAGACCCGGCCGGTGGACGCATCGACCACAATCGCGCCCAGGTAAGGGTTGCGCGCGATCGTCCCACCGTGAGTCCGGGTTGCGGGAGCGCCATTGGACGCGGCCGGTTTTTGAGTCGATGCCAGAACCTCCGGCTCGCCGGCGACCATCAACGCCACCGCCCAAACCAACCAACCAAATACTTTCGTTATCTTCATGTTCAAAATTGCGGTGAAGGAAGCGTAAATCATCCACGCCCACCTCACGCAGTCAAGCCTTTCAACCGCAGCCCTTCAACCGCGCGTGTGGGACAGATTTCCTCGAAACCCGACAGTGGCCTTAGCCGCGTAGCGCCGCAACGATGGTCGGATCGGGGCGGGGACGGCCACGTCCCCGGCAGATTCTTAGCCGCGTTCACAAGGTTTCGGGGACGTGGCCGTCCCCGCCCCGCTAGCCGTGGACTTCAATCCACGAGAGGAAACGTACCCACGCGACTGGGCTGGTAGGGCGCGCTGTCCCCAGCGCGCCGCCACTCCGTCCCGAGCCCTCCGTGCCTTTACCGAGGCCCTCGTCCGTAAAAACCGGATTAACGCAAAGCCTTGCCTCCGGTTAAACTACCTGCCAAGCATGCTCGCGATATGATGGTTCGCATCCAGAACAGCGACGGCCAGTATTTGGCTCGTGATCCAAAGGCCTGGAGTTTCTCCGAAGACTACACCAAGGCGATGGTGCTGGACTTTTCTGATGACCAAATCGCCGAGCAGCTCAGGGTCATTGCCAAGGCGTCTGGCCTGGCGCTGCAAGCCGTGCCCGTAGATCCCCGCGAGGTCCACGAATCTTGTGACCGCTGCGGCCGGGTGGAAGCCGCTTCCGAGGTTTTCTTTGACGGCCGGGTCTTTCTGTGCGGGCGCTGCCGCAAACGCGCTCCACACCGTTCCGCGCGCCGCTGATCGGCGTTTCATGCCGTTCCGCCAGGGGCCCGCTGCCGCGATTCGCGCAGCTCGGCAATCCCGACAGCCTGCCTACGGCGCCTTTGTGGCTTGAAGCTGACTTGGCGCTGCCGGTGCTGGCAAGGCTATGAACATCGCCCAGGCTTTATCCAGGTCTCCTGCCTCCAGGCACTGAAGCGCCTCTGTCTTGGTTTTCTCCTGGCCGGAGGGCGGTCGGTATTGGGTCCACCTGTCGCGCAGAAATCGGTAGTCGATGACTAGCGTGCGCAGCTGTCTCGCACCCTGCTCGGCCCCCATCCCCTGCTGGGCGGCCAGGCGTTGCAGAAATCTGTCGAGCGCGGCCACCGGAAGCTCAAACTGTGCAGCCAACGCTTTCTTTTGGTCGACCGGCATTTGCGATGCCCCTTCCAGTTCGAGCTTTGTCTGGCCGCCAATCTCGAGCGTGCCCTTGGCGGCGACCTTCATCGAAGGCAGCGCAGCCCGGTGGTCCAAAACCTGGTAGCTCGGATGACGGCGCCACTGTTCCGGCGTTGGGCTCGCCAGCGCGGCTTGGGCCTCATTGGTAGGGCTCTGAGGTCCGGACTGAGCGGGCGCTTCGCCGGCGGACGCTGGCATGCTCCTTTGCGTGTAAATCACACAGAGCACCCCCACCGCCATGGCTGACAATCTCCGAAAGCAAATGTGTGCTGTGCGCCCCCCGGCAGACGCAGCCAGCCTCGCCACCCCGTTCGTTTTCATGATTTTATCTCCGTAGCCACGTCTCTCTTCATCCGGCATTGCCGTGCCACAGAACGACCCCGGACGAAACTCCTGCATTCCCGGCCGTCAGACGCCGAACTTTGGCTTCGAAACAGTACAAATCCTTGCCTTTGATTGCAGTCACTATGCCATTTCGCCGTCGCCAAGTCAATCGCGCTGGCCCGGTCGGGCAAACTCGGGTGGCGTAAGAGTGGTTGTATAAAAGCGTAGAGAGCGGGTGTATCGGGGTTTAGAGACAAATGAAAACCCAAACCTTAACGAAAGGCGATACACCCATGAGAGCCTGCGAAGCCCTCACCTACGAGCCTGCCGCCTGTTGGCAGCGGCTACAAGCAGCAAA
>DATMRF010000107.1:0-28878 GCA_035566435.1 Candidatus Acidiferrum sp. | reverse complement strand
TACGGTGGAAGGCTGAACTTTGAGCTCTCGGGCCAGGGAAAAAGATTATCCAACTCCGGATTGGTCGGGATTGGTCAGGACTACGCGGGATTGGTCGGCCTGGCTGCCGACAGGGTCGCTGGGGGAATTTAAGTCGCGGTTGCCCGCGGTTGGTCGCGATTGGCCGCGGTTGGCCCAAGTTGAGAAGAACGCTTGTGTCAACTTTCCAAAGTTGACAAAACGTGAGGTTGTCAACTTTGGAAAGTTGACAGTTGACGGGGGCGTGATGGGGTTTTTCTTTTCTCGCGAGACGAGGGGGACTGCGAGAGTTGACAGTTGACAGTCGACAGAAAGTGGGTGGCAGCCCTGTTTTACCGAGGATTTTGGCAGTTTCGAAAGTTGACAGAGGGTGCAGTTGTCAACTTTCGAAAGTTGACAATTGACAGTTGACAGGGGTGAGGCGGGGGCGTGATGGGGTTTTTCTTTTCTCGCTAGGGGAGGGGGAATGCGAAAGTTGACAGTTGACAAGAAGTGGGTCGCAGCCCGGTTTTACCGAGGATTTTGGCGGTTTCGAAAGTTGACAGAGGGTGGAGTTGTCAACTTTGGAAAGTTGACAGTTGACAGGGGCGGGGCGGGAGAGTGATGGAGTTTTTCTTTTCGCAGGCGAGGGGGTATGAGATGCGTGGGCTGGGGCCGTGTGCCCTGTGGTCACGTTCCAACCCTGGAGCTGAAGCTTCGCTGCGAGAATCAGCTGCGCCCAGCCCTTCCGCATTCGAAACCACTGAGGGACGAGCGGGGAGAGGGAGGGGTGAGGGGCTCGGGACCACACCACGCCGCCAGCCGCAGACGTGCGATACGCCCAAGACGAACCAATCGCTTGACGGCCATCAACGCCGCGTCGAGCCGGGCACTGGTACCTGCCGAACACCCAGACCCGCGCGTTCGACAAAACCCAAAACGGCGTCCCGACCTCAACCGCCCTTGGTGAGGTCGTGGCGATTGGTTGCCCTCCCGACGAAGGATTCCCGGACCGGCTTTTATCGCCCCGCAGCCACTGACCGGGTCATTTCAGCCGGGCGAGTCGGAGATGAAGCGCCCGTCGCTCTAGGTCCTTCGGTGAACTTGCAGCCTTCTGACATCCCCAGACAGCCTTTTGGTGACCGCGTAGGACCCGTTTCTGTCAGCCCCGCTGGAAAACAGATGCGAACTGTGCGGAACCGACCCCGTTCCGCTCCAAAATCGTGCAGCCAAAAAGACCACAAAGCAACCGGACCAAAGTACGATTGACGAAACCGGCAGAATTGCCGACGATGTCCTGCCATACTCAGCATAACTCGAGGCAATTATGAGAAACCCGCCCCAGCGCCGCAGGCTATTGGGCCGCCGACGGTTACCTACCGTCCGTTGCGCCACGGTACCGCCGTTGCCCTGAATTCCCCGTTCCGCCATGCCCAACAAAAATATCCTACTCATCGAGCCCGCCTACAAAAACAAGTATCCACCGCTTGGGCTGATGAAAATCGCCCAGTACCATGGGCCCCAAGGCAAGCGCGACCGCGTCAAGTTCATAAAGGGACTTGACAAAACCGTTCTCGACACCTGCTGGGACAGAATCTACGTCACGACTCTTTTCTCCTTTGAGTGGAAGAAAATTTCCGAAGCAATCGACTTTGCCATCCTCGCCGCCGGCGGGCAGTCCAACAATGTTTTCGTGGGCGGCATAGCTGCGTCACTCATGCACGACTCCTTCGTCCAGGAAAAGCGCTGGGCAGGAGTCCGCTTTATCAAAGGCCTGCTAAGCCATCCTACGCGAGTTCGTTCAGAACGCCTACGACGCACTCGGCGACCTGCGCCGGCAGGAACCGACGGCTCACCTTGAACCAGTCGAGATCACGGTTTCAGGACCGTCGGTCATCATAGCCGACAAAGGGCTTGGGATGTCTGATGAGACCATGCGCCGTTACCGGTACCTGGGCTTTTCTGGAAAGGAAAGGGGAACTCACGCCGGCTTCAGAGGCATTGGCAAGTATTCCGCTGTAGGAGTGTGCGACAAGCTTATTGTACGCTCCTCAAGGCGAGGGCAATCCAAAAGTTACCAGGTTGTGATCAACGCAGCCGAGATGTTTCGCCGATTGCAGCAGGAGAAGAATACACCGCTTGAAGACCTGCTGCGGGAGCACAGCCAGTTTAACGAGCGTGCTGAGGATGCAGAACGCCACTACACCTTCGTCGAATTGCATGGCATCCATAAGGACGCCTTGGAACTTTTAGATGAGAGCGTGGTTAGGCCGTACTTGGTCCGGGTGGCCCCGCTACCGTTCGACCCGGCATTCACTCACGCCAATGAGATTCGTGACCGGCTGCGCCAGGTGGTTCCGGGTTTTTTGGAGGTAAGGATCCTGCTAAACGGGAAGCCTATTTACAAACCATTCTTGGAAAACTGCCTCCGCCCTGGATATGAACTCATCTTCGCCGCCGACGCCTCGACTGAACCGATTGCATTCGCATGGTATTGTCAGAACGCAGGTAAGGGCCAATTTCGCGAACCCGGCGACGACGGGACCAAAGGGCACCGTCACCGCGACAGCGGTCTGGTTTACCGTGCTTCGAACTTCGCGGTGGGCGACGGCAATCTGACACGCAAGACGCTGTGGCTAACCACACCCGAACGCGCCTTCTATTTTTTCGGCGAGATACACGTACTCGATCTAGGAGCCACCCCGACCTCCGACCGAGATAATTTCGAGGACACGTCAGCCAGGGGCCGCCTATTTGAACGTTGCCGAACCATCGCAATTGCCCTTAGCTTTGAAGCCGGCTTACAGAGCCAGCAGCAGCGGTTTGGAGAAGTGGTCGCCGGCGGGGCCAAACTCGTGGCCGAGACCGAGGCCACACTCCAAGCAGGCGCTCTTCCGGCAGAGCTAAAGGAGGACAAAGCCTTTCAAGTTCAAAAGGTTCTTGAGGACGTCGCGAAACGGCTCAAGCAATCCAGCCGGTCCGAGCGCAAGGACAAGAAAGTCATACGCAGGGCGAAACAAGTACTGCAGCGCGCTGAGCGTCTGAAGCGAGCGCTTAGTGCTCACCGCGGTGGCCATTATGTTGTTGTGGACATCGCCAAGGAGCTGGCGATGGAGCCGAGAACAAGAGCTATTTACGAAGCCATAATCTCGGTGATCCGCGAAGAGTTCAGAGATGAGCCAGGGAGATTTGAGGCGTTGATTCGGACAATCCATGAAGCCTTGCGAAAGGGTGTGCCGTGTTGAAACGGCCGCAGAAATTCACATCCAACAAGCAGGTGGTACGCGACCTTCAGTGCGAGGTCATTCGTCAGCGGTTCGCGAACCGGCTTGGCAGCCTCAGCTATTTCGGCTTGCCCTCCTCTTCGTTGGAGGATGTGGCCCAGTGGTCGCCACTGCTGCAGCGGATCACTGCCGTGGAGCGTGGCGAAACGGGCAAAGAATGGGAAATACAAAACGAGCTGCTCACGAACGCCTTCCGGCTCGGATTTTCCCGAAAGCTAACTCTGCTTCGGGGGGATATCGACAGCGTCCTGATCTCTGACGTGGACTCTTACGGGAACAAACCGTCCTGGCCATATGACATAATTTCGTTGGACTACTCCGGCGGACTTTTCTATCAAAACCAAGGGGGGCAGTTATGCCGTTTGGAAGCCATCAAAAAGGTGTTTCAACGCCAGGCGGCAAGCGGAACAAAAGAGTTCTTGTTATTCCTATCCTTCAATCTCGACCACATTGACCAGCACGAGGTAAATGAGTCTCTGAAGACCATACGACGCGACCTGGTGCGCTTCGGCTATGGTGCGGACCAGGTGATTGAGAGCTATCTCAAACACCCGAAGGAGCAGGCTCGCCTGAAATTGTACGTTATGAATCTGGCTGCCCGGCTTGCTGCGCAGGAAAGCTTTGATTCCGAGTCCGAGTCGCCGATTTTTTATCTGGGCAACAGAGACACGCAGATGATGGCATTTCGGTTCTACCTAAAGCGCTCATCCCGCACGTTCACGCCGCGTTCTCCAAAAGAGCGATTAAACCAGCTCGTGAACCGGCGAATGATCGAAATCGTGAATGGAAAGCAAAACCCCACCAATCTACGTCTGCCCCTGATTAAAGCGGAACGCCAGGGGGAGAAGTGACCAAAACACCAAGTTATGAAAGCTCTGCTCCTCAAACAAAATTACCGGACCAGTTTTCCGAAAAGCCGACTTGAACGTCGTGGCCAGCGGGCTAATCCCGCTTGCGTGGCATTCCCAGGGGACGCACCCCCAACCCGTCCCACCAGCGCAACGACGGGCAACGGCCAACCCGCTTCACCATTACGAATGCCGGTTCAAGACCGGCCAGCACCAAATCAACTATGCAACAAGGAAAACATACACTGGTCCCGATAGATGAGATAATCTTAGACAAATCCAATCCGCGCATCGCCCTCTGGCTCGAAATGTATGAAGGAGAGCCGACGCCCGAGCAGATCTATCAGGCACTGGGGGCAGGGGTTGACGACAAGGAAGGCCAGGGAGGCACCAAGTTCAGCACCCTCAAGAACTCCATCCAGACCAACGGCGGCATTATCCAACCGGTCATCATCAACACGCTGTCAAACAGCAAAAGGGTCTGTATCGAGGGGAACACCCGTGTCTGCCTATACAAATCCTTCCGAGACCAGAAGGTCAAAGGTTCATGGAGCAAAATCCCAGCTATCGTTTACAAGGGCCTGGATGACGAGGCGGTCGATGCAATCCGCCTACAGGCCCACCTTGTTGGTCCGCGCCAATGGGACCCCTATTCAAAGGCCAAGTACCTCACCTACCTCCGCAACAAGGAAAGGATGCCGTTTTCCAGACTGGTTGACTACTGCGGCGGAAGCCAGAAAGCCGTGATGGAGAGCATCGACGCCTTCGCCGACATGGAGGCTTACTACCGCCCGCTGTGCGACTCCGAGGGCGATTTCGACCCACAGCGCTTTAGCGGCTTCGTCGAGCTCCAGAAAAACAACGTCAAGACGGCCGTCGGCCAAGCTGGCTATGAGGTCTCAGACTTCGCCAAGTGGATATACGACAAGAAAGTATATCCCCTGGCCACCGTCCGCTGGCTCCCAAGGATTCTCAAGGACAAGAAGGCTACCAACGTTTTTCTAAAAAAAGGCGCGCTTGAGGCGATCAAAGTGCTCGACCGCCCGGACCTCAGCAAAGCACTTCTGGAAGCCACACTCGCCCAGCTCGCACAGGCGCTGGCTGAGGCAATTAACAAAGTCCCTTTCGCCCAGGCCAAAGAGCTCGAAAACGACCCGACCTCCGACACCAACCAGGCACTCCTCGAAGCCCAGGACGCCCTCAACACATTCATCGCTAGCATCCAGCCCAGTGAGTGAGACCATGGCCCATACGCGGCTTGTCGCCGTCATCGTGAGGTGGCTAAAGGCCGAATACCCGACCACACGCGGGCTCTGCCTCTTCTGCGATTGCCCACCGGTCCTTGAAACCGAAAAACCGGCGCCCATCGAAGGATTCTTCCCTGACGTGTGTGCAATGTGCACGCCGCCTGCCCTCACCCTGATCGGCGAGGCAAAGACAGCGCCCGACCTCGAATCACAACGCTCCTATAACCAATTCCTGGCATTTCTTCGCTTCCTCGCGGCTCGACCTAAACCCACACTGGTCGTCGCGACACCTTGGCAATCAGAATGACCTTATCGCACATCGCTGCTAGGCGTCGGGCGTTGATTGCGTCATCCTCGATGAAAACGCGCAATACCCCATCTTGCGCGTGAGCAAACCGCGTATCCTCGCTTGAAGTCCTCTCCTCTACAAAGATATGATCGAACTGGAATCCGCGGCTCAAAAGCCAGTCACGTGTAATCCGTTTCATTGACCTCGCGAGACCAAACTCGCCTTTCCACCTGGCCTGGCACACCTCCAGCTCCTGAGCAGACAACCCCCTGTAATCTGGCCACGGCCTGTGCGTGTACACTCGGATTTGAGTTCTTGGGAACAGACGCGAAATGGCTTGGATGCCGCTCAAGGCGTTTGGATCGACTGGCATTTGGGTCCAGTACTCTGGGTCGTTGAAAACAGTCACTTCATCCCGCTTAGTTATGTTCAGTCCTGCACACTTCCGAACAGGAAGGCATACTAGGCCCTCGGGTTTGACCTCCTTACCGGTGTGCTTTCTCAGAAAGGTCACAAACTGCTCCCGGTGCATATTGAGCACGCCATCTATGTCGATTCCTATGGCCTGACTCTGGAGGTAGGTCCTCTCCCGATACACTGCAAGTCTCCAATAAAGGACCAGGTTCCCTCCCAGGACAATTAACAGGGTCAACGAACTGGCGGCCCATGGCTTGATCACCCCGTTAAGCGCTACAATCATGTCCCCGAAAGGTGGCGAAAGGTAGGCCGTGTTTCCCTTCATTAGTAGGAACACAGCAAACCCAGAGTAGGCGGCATTAATGAAGGCTGCAGCCAACGCCACCCACCCGAAGTACACCGCGCTCGAATAAGTCGGCTTGCTCGTGGTGATCGGTAAGACCCGCAACGCTGACAGCTCGGAAAAAGATGCGCCAGACCTCCGGGCGAAGTAGCCCCGAATCCCGTTGACCTGGCGGGCGTACAGCACCTGATCGAACCAAAGATTCGACATGTAGCACAGCACCAATGTCCCTATTAACGAGACGCCCAGAAAGGCTGCCCCACCTGCGAGCTTCAGTGCCGGTACGTCGTTTTGGTTGACCTTCTCGGAAAAAATCAGGCCGAAGAGCGACAGCGGAAGACCCGCGATGAGCAGATAGTGCTTAAAAAAACTGGTTAGAGTCTCGACAGCCTTAAAGTAGGCTGAGGCAATTTGCTCATACTCCACCGAAAGGAACTGCCCGTAAGCGGACACCGGGTCTCCACCCTTAGCAGCCGCCTTAAGGTTGTCGGGAGTTGCTGATTCCATTGGATCGTATCATGCGCAATGGTTAATGTACTCGACAAGCATAAAACCCTGAGCACAAGGACCTGCGGTCACGACGGAACGCGGCTGTTTGTTTAACGCTATGTGGTGCCCATTGGCGGCGGCTTCGAGAATTGGCCTGTCCAGCGAGGCCCCCGGCAAACGAGCCGGGAGAGGTTTCACCTTGCGAGGGGCCTTGGTCGAGGCCAGGCTCGTCCCCTTGACGGGCCTGCTCCGCCTCGGATTGGCGGGCCGCACTGCGACCCCGAACACTCGACCGGCGGCGAAGGCCCAAGGGAGTTGAGGGTTGCTAGTTGATAGAGAGTTGGAAGGAAACCTATTCCTGGTTTCGGCGGCTCCGGCGGCCGCTCGAGCAGCGGCCGGAGTTTCTGGTAGATGTCGCTCAGTGCGCCACGGGAAAGTGTCAGCCCATAGGATGCTTCATTTCGGTTTGCAAGCACAGACCGAGGTATGGCGTGGCCCCGTTTCGGGTACCCGAGACCGATTTACCGCCTCAAACCGCCGCCCCAGCCGCCCGGCTGGCTCCGCGTGGATCGTCTCCTGGGCGAGAGGGGGGATTCGGATTTTTTACGGCGAAACGACGCGGTAAAATTGCACGTGGTTCGTGGCCGACGAGTCCGTGAACTGATATTGACCCGAGGAGATTTCAGTGACGTTGCCCAGCGCCCTCCAATTGATCAGCGGCAGCGAGAGGTTGGTGGAAGTCAGCGCCGTAAAATCGGCGTTCGGAGCATTGGTGAAGGCAAATTGAAGTTCATTGTTGAATCGCCTGACATTTTTCAGCACGGGAGGGCGGCTGGCCGGCGCACTAAATTGCACTTCGACCGCGCCGATGTCCACGTGTGCGCCGGACAAGCGCGGCGAAGGCGCGGGTCATAGCTCAGAAAGTTCGTGACCGAATCACTACCGGCGTCAATGACCGGTGAACCCGACAGCGGCGACATGGTTTGCGTGGGGCCGCCATTATTGCCCAAAGACGCCAGCTTCGGGTCGCCGCCAATAAAATTGTTCACGCCGGAATAGGAGCCCGCGATGTCCTGGGCACCGGGCGCCGTGTTGCCGGCGACGATGGTGTTGGTCAGCACCAATCCATCATGGGGCTATCGCAGTTCGCAGCAAACGGCCGGCATCTACCACGTCCTGCTGGATCTGGCGACGTTGAAAAAGGAGGTCGCCCGAATCGCCGGGGGCAGGCTGCCCGAGAACAAAAGTCGCCGCCCGGATGGGAGCCGAAGCTCGTTCATCGCGGAAATGCTGGTTGAGGCAGGGCAAGGCATCAACGCAGGCGGGAGTTCGTACTTCATGACCGGCAGAAGCCTTAATGGCATTTACAGTAAATACTCAACATTATTTACTAGAAACACATATGTTTACTGAGCAGTAAAAATGCCAGTTTTCAGTAAATATATATGATTTCCATCACAAAACCCAATGGACTCGTGAAGGTTGGCGCAGCTTCCACCAGGCCAGGCAAGCCCGCGGGGCGGGGACGGCCACGTCCCCGGCGGCTGCATTGTCTCGGATCCAGGGGGATTCCACCACTCCACCATTCCATCACTCCACCTCTCCATGACCCGCACCGGAAACCAATTCTTGCGACTCTTTGTGCCTTTTTGTGGCCAAAACTTTTCGGCGAGGCAGGGACGGCCACGTCCCCGGCGGCTCCGAAATGGGGTCCCACACAATCGCACGTTGTTCAATGGACTGCCGACCACACCGAGCGCCCGGTCGAAATGCTAAAGGCGATGCAGTCAGGACACCACTCCACCACTCCCCGTTTGTTTGTTTTCACACTCCGACGAGCTTCTTCCTCACGCGGTAAGGCAGGGCGTCTTCTTTGACATGGAAACCTATTCCCGGTTTCGGCGGCTCCGGCGGCGGCTCGAGCAGCGGCCGGAGTTTCTGGTAGATGTCGCGCAGTGCGCCATCGTGCAGGAGCAGGGTTTTATCAATTTCAGCGAGGCGTTTGAGAATGGCGGCGTTGGCGGCGAGGTCCTCGCGCATTTTGACGAAGGCGCGGATGATGTAGACACTCATAGCCACAGCGCGGGGGCTGTTAAGAATGTTGGCCGCCATGAGGGCGCCATGTTCGGTGAAGGCGACTGGCAGGTAGCGCCGACCACCATGCGATCTTGAGGTCGCATTTTGCGACCTCAAGTTCCGGGCTGGTTCTAAGGTCACAATTTGTGATCTTAGAGTTGCCCACTCGCCCTGCGAAAGCTGGAAAGCGAAATCTTCGGGGAACCTACCGAGGTTCCGGCGGTATTGCTCATTCAGGCGCTTTGTAGGCACGCCGTAAACGGCAGCCAGATCGTTGTCGAGGATAACCCGTTGGCCGCGGATGGAACGAATGAGCCGGGTGATATCGCCGGCAGAGATGATTTCAGCTTTGCCGCTCATCGGCAAATGGCCGGAACCGTTCTTGAAGTTTCAATCCATTGGCCGATGCAATCTTGCGGGGGCCTGGCTTTGGCAAACTCGGCCAGGCCCAGTTTTTTCAGCCTCTTGCGCGAGAGCCGGGGCCGCCGTTTGCGCCGGGCTTTGCGGCGCGGCTCCAGCGTTTCCCACAAGCGCTCGTCGGCGTTGAACTGATCCACGAGCCGCTGGGTGAAACGCTTCTCGGGCGGCAGATTGTAATATGGATTCATGGGGCCATCCGTTTTTATAGTTTCTCAGGTTCTCTTCCCGCTTCCAACGAAGGTTGACATTAGCGGACGGAGCGAAAATGTGAAGGGGAAAGTTTTGTTCGCGAACGAGGCGGAGGAATGAAGGCCGATCCGGTTGCGCGCGCAGAGAGGGCAACGATAGTACTCCTTGGTTGCCTGGGGGGAGAAGGAATGTTATCCGGTTGCAGCCATTCAAAAGGCGCAGTGAGCTTAAGGAACCAACCGTGAGTGCACCGGACGCTAAGCGCTGCAGGTTCGGAGGTTTGTCTAACGCTATGTGGTTCTCGTTGGCGGCGGTTTCGAGAATTGTCCCGTCCAACGAGGCGCCCGGCAAACGAGCCGAGCGAGGCTTTTCCTTGCGACGGGCTCTGGTCGAGACCAGGCTCGTGTCCTTGACTGGCATTCTCTGCCTCGGATTGGCGGGCTCCAGCACTCCAGCACTCCATCACTCCACGACTCCATCACTCGATCCGCCCGCCCACCGGTCCACGCTCTGCTACACTTTTGCGCCTGCTACACTTTCGCACCTGCTACACTTTCGCACCTGCTACACTTTTGCACCTGCTACACTTTTGCTGCTACGTTTTTGCTGCTCCACCTTGTCTATTCACAAACAACTGACAATTAACGACTTACGCGATTGCTACGTTTTTGGCTACACTTTTGCATTTCCCAACCCCTGCCCGAAGAAAGAAATTCGCCGCCTAACGGATAACGGATCGCGCCACCGCACCGTCAGCAAAACAAACATTCCACCGGCCCGCCCTAACGGATAACGGATGGGCCTAACGGATAACGGATCGCATCGGCGCGCCCTCCAGGAAAGGAACACCCTGCCCACCAACCGCTTGCGCCGACCTAACGGATAATCCTAACGGATAACGGATCGCACCAACGATCCGTCAGAAAAAGAAACACTCCGCCGACCCGCCCTAACGGATAACGGATGGGTCTAACGGATATCGGATCGCATCCGCGCGCCCTCCAGTAAAAGAACACCTTGCCCGCCAACCGCTTGCGCCAACCTAACGGATAATCCTAACGGATAACGGATCGCACCAACGATCCGTCAGAAAAAGAAACACTCCCCCGACCCACCCTAACGGATAACGGATGGACCTGACGGATAACGGATCGCGCTACCCTCCCGCGTCACCATCTTGGTAGGGCGCGCTGTCCCAGCGCGCCGCTCCGCCCCTTGTCAACTGTCAACTTTCGAAAGTTGACAACTTCACGCTCTGTCAACTTTCAAAACCGCCGAAATCCTCGGTAAAACCGGGCTGCGACCCACTTCTTGTCAACTGTCAACTTTCGCAGCCCCACTCCCCTCGCGAGAAAAGAAAACCCCATCACTCCCTCGCCCCGCCTCTGTCAACTTTCCACCTTTTTCCACCTTTTTCCACGTTCTTCCACCTCGGGCGACCCAATACCCCCGGAATCTCGACCTATCTCGACGTAAATTTTCCTGGATTATCACCCTCTTCGCGCCTTCTCGTGCCTTCTTGTGGCCATCCCGTCCTCATCCGTGTCATCCGCAGCCATCTGCACCTATCTGCACCCAGGTGCACCCATGTGCACCCTTGTCTCCTGCCGCATATTGCCGCCCCGCCCCTGACCTCCGCGCTCTGTAGTCCTGTAGTCCCGTGGTCCCGTGGTCCCGTGGTCCCGTGGTCCTGTAGTCCTTTCCCTTTTGGCCCCGATTCCCGAAATTCGCGGCTTCCCGGTAACCGACCGCTCAGATTTCGGTAACCCGCCGGTAACCGCTCGGTAACCCACGGTAACCTACGGTAACCCGTGGTAACCGTACGGTAACCCATGGTAACCGATGGTAACCGATGGTAACCGATGGTAACCGATGGTAACCGATCCAGCCTGCGGTAACCGTACGGTAGGTGGCCGGTAGGTCCTGGTAGGCTGTGGTAGGCTGTGGTATGTTTCCCCGCTTAGAGCGTGGGAATCCCCTTTCTCTGTAGGAGACGACGTAAGGAGTCTCTGACCTGTCCTCAAATGGTGTATGCTACGGCGGATTTGGAACTCCTTGCGGTCTCCGGCATCCTCAAAACACGCCCTGAGCCAGTGCCTGGTCCACAACCCGTCTCTACGGCCACGACCACGCGGACGGAAACCGCAGCCGGTAATACTGTTCCGCGCCGGACACCGGCACCAAAAGCCGCTGCGACACATTTGTGCTGTTCATGCCTTGGATTGCTGTCCAGTCCAAAAAGTTCGTGCTGGCCTCAACGAAACCATTCCTCCCCACAGGGACATTCGCCACGTCCAGTTGGCTGGCGCCGTTGACCGGCGTGAGCTTGCTGAAGTTCACGGGCGACATGAGTTGCTGGGCCACATCCGCCACCCGCGCATGACCCATGGCCGTCGGGTCCAGGTAATCCCAAAACAGGTAGTTCGTGCCCGGGCCATTCAGCGACTTATCCGCCAATGAAGGGTCATTGATCGCGTCGATGCCGGGATTGACCATTCCATAGTTGGCGGGGTGCGCTGAAATGTCGTCGAGCAGGGCAAAAAGGTCCGGCATGTAAATCGTCAGGCCGGGCAGCGTCGCCCTGGCCTGGTTCAACTTGGTGACCAGGCCCGTGTTGAAATCCATCACCCTTTGGCGAAC
This sequence comes from Candidatus Acidiferrum sp., assembly GCA_035566435.1. Classification (GTDB taxonomy): domain Bacteria; phylum Verrucomicrobiota; class Verrucomicrobiia; order Limisphaerales; family UBA8199; genus DATMRF01. Next base: position 16,639 of record DATMRF010000107.1, on the reverse strand, counting down.
GAAGCTCCGGTCGGTATTAGTCAAATACGCGTAGTACGGCGCTTTGGAGACGTCCACGGCGTTGGGCATGAGCAGGGTGCGGGCGCCCTTGGCATAAAGCGTTTGGATGGCCCGCAGGTGGTTGGTGAGCGACTGGTTGATGAGGGAAGTCCACGCGGCCAGGCTGCCGTTCGTTGTATAAGGGGGGTCGACCTGATTCAGGTCATAGACGAAATCAGCGTCGCTGACCCACACGATAAACAGCGCAGTGCTCGCATCCGGCGGCGCAGTGAAGCGGTTGACGTTCGTGACCAGCTCGCTGCTGTAATGACCGAAATAGGACCAGTTATTCGTGGGGATGTACGCCACCCCTTGCCGCTGCGCCAGCACCTCCACCCACACCCGGCCGTTGCAGAACCGGTGCCCGTAATACAAACTGGCCACCGACGGGTTGGTGTTGTTGGTCGTGGTGGAAACGCCGTCCCCAAAAATGTAGAGCGATGTCACCATCGCGGGGGCCGAAGCCACGAACCCGGCAAACAGCAAAACCCCCACGATAAAGGGCCGCCTGGCGCATCTTTCGGACCGGCCCTCCGGGGTAGCGCAGATTTTCAATCTGCTGTATCGCAGAATTCCATTCCGCAAGGCTTCGAAACCGCCAGGCGTTCCCGAGGATTCGAGGCTTGGCGGATTGGAAATCTCCGCTCCGGCAAATTGAAAATCTGCGCCACCTCCATTGGTCAGCGAAAACCTTCTAAGAACGCGAAATGCACACATCATGAAGCGAACCAACGCTTTCATATTGCCACTCTGCATCGCGCCCAACTAAAGTAAAGCCGTTTCCAGGCGGAATGAGCCATCATGAACTCGCGCGATGCCATCAAGCTTTTCCTCGCGGCCGCTTTTGGAGGTGTGCCCTCGGCGCTCCTGGCCAACGGCATGCGCCTGGCCAGCCAGGACGGCTTTGCCACCGCCCGGGGCGAAGCGTTTACCGCGACCGCGGATAATCCTTCCGCCATTTACTACAACCCCGCCGGCATTACTCAACTCGAAGGCATGGCTGCCCGGGCCGGCATCTACGGGATCTACCTCGACCCCAGCTTCACCCCGCCGCCACCGGCAAACACCAACACCTTTCACATTGACCACAAACTGGCGGCGGCGCCCCAGTTCTTTGCCACGTACACCCCGGAGAGTTCGCCGCTGAGCTTTGGAGCGGGGATTTATGCGCCTTACGGGGCCGGCATAAGCTGGCCCCAGGACACGGGCTTCCGCGCCGTCGCCACCGAAGGCAAACTGACCTATGTGACTCTCAATCCGGTCGTCGCCCTGAAACTGGCGCCCAATTTTTCCATCGCCGGCGGCATGGCGGTCAACTATGCCAACATCAGTTTGAAACAGGGTCTATTGCGCACCGAAACGCCCTTCGCCAACATATTCCAGTTTGCCGGTGAGGGATGGAGCGCGGGATACAACCTGGGCCTGCTCTGGCAGCCGCACGAAAAAATCTCGCTCGGCGCCTCTTACCGCAGCACTTCCATGGTGCGAACGAAGGGCCACACCACCATCGAGCAACAGCCCATTATCGCGGCCACCGAAAGAGCCGCGCAGGCGGACTTTACGTTTCCATTAAACGCGATTGTGGGCATCTCGTACCGCCCCACGCCGAAATGGAACCTCGAGTTTGATGCGGATTACACGGACTGGAGCAGCTTTGGAACCGTAACCATCCAACAGGAGCCCCCGCCGTTCCCCGTCAAGCAAAACATCCCCGTGACCTTAGACTGGCAGGAAAGCTGGACCTATAAGTTCGGCGTCACGCGGTATTTCGAGGATCGCTGGCATGTCAGCGCCGGCTACGTGTTCAACGAGAGCTCCGTTCCTGATGCCTTTTATACTCCGTTGGCGGCGGACCTCGACCGGCACTTCTTCAGCGCCGGCGTCGGGTTCAGGGGCCGGCGCTACGATTTCGACCTCGCTTATCAATTCGGTTACGGCCCGCCCCACACGGTCACCGGCAGCACTCCTTCGTCAACCCCTGCGCGATTCGTCGGCCAGCGAGCCGATGGCACCTACGATTTCCTCAGCCACGCCGTGCTCATCACCGTCGGCCTGCACTTCTGACCCTCGCATCCTCGATTAAGTCGAATATTTCCCCGGAGTTGTTCGTCGTCCCGGATGCTTCGCAGGACGCGCGATTTGCCGCCAACCCGCTGGTGGTGGGTGAGCCACACCTCCGGTTTTACGCCGGCGCTCCCTTGACCGCGCCGAACGGCCATATCCTGGGAGCGCTGTGCGTCATGGACCGCGTGCCGCGCCAACTGAACCGCGACCAATTGGAATCCTTGCGCATTCTGAGCCGTCGCGTCATGGCTCAGGTGACATTGGGAAAAAATCTACAGGACTTGAGGTCTGAAACCTGCATTCCCTGCCGATGCCACGGAGTCGGGTGCGCGACACCCAAAGACTTGGAGCGTGTTTTGAAATCGCAGGAGACGACGAAATGGGTCACAAATCATCAGATCCCTTCCGCGCTCTTCACCACTTTTCAGCGTGCACGTATTCGCTGCGGTAGCGGGTGCGGGCTTCCGGTTGCTCGCCGGGATGGCCCAGAGCAATGACGGCCATCGGGATAATCGCGGCCGGCAAGGACAACATCTGTTTGACCTGGCGCACGGCATCCTCGCCAGGATGGACGCCCACCCAGCAGGCGCCGAGGCCGAGCGCATGAGCCGCCAGCAACAGGTTTTCCGTCGCGGCCGAGCAGTCCTGCAGCAAGTAACTCAACTGCCGGTCCAGGGCCGCATCCAGGTCGCCGCAAACGACAATCGCCAACGCCGCTGTGGCCAGCATCTTGCCTCCGGGCAAGGCCGCGGTCAGCTCGGACAGCGTCCGCGGCTCTCGAACGATCACGAAACGCCAGGGGTCTTTGGTCATCGCCGAAGGCGCCGCCATGGCTGCTTCCAGCAGTTTGGTGACGGTTTCACCGGTCACGACGCCCGGCGAATAAACACGAACGCTACGCCTCCCGAAAATGAACCCTAACGACTCATGGCTCATGCTAATAATTTGTCTTGATGCTGATTCGGTCTCGGAGCCAGACATAATCGGTGACGGCTTCTGGTCAGTTGCAGCAGCGCAAGTATTGAATCTGGTCGCGTCCGGGTCAATGGAGAAGCATAGGGCTAATGGGCTGATGCGATTCAGGCTTGAATAACAGCGCCGTTTGGAGCGTTATTTGCAGGCGCGGGCTTCGCCCGGGTAACTACACCGGGCCAGCTCCAGCCATTAAAAACACAACCATCCCGGGACCTTGGAGATTCAGATGAAAAAAGCTCTCAAAAACCTGTTCGTTTCATGTTCGCTGGCTGCCGCTCTTTCCAGTGGCGCCTCCCTTTACGCCGCGGACACTAAATCAACAGCCGACGCCACAAACGCGAGCAAGGCCAAAGAAACCACCGAGATAGGCAAGACCAAGCGCGACTGGTACCCCTTTGGCGGCATAGTCGCCTCGGTGGACAAGCAGGCCAACACCATCTCCTTGAGGAAAAAAAAGGGGGAACGTGTGCTAAACCTCGACTCCAAATCCCAGCTCGAAATCAATGGCAAACCGGCGAGTCTGGGCAGCGTCAAAGTGGGCGATTACGCGCACGGCAAACTGCACAAAGACAGCTCCGGCAAGGAAGTAATCACCGCCTCCAAGTTCGATAAAGAAAGACCGAAGTGAAAACCGGGGGCGCTTCAGCGCCCGATTCCCAGCCGGTTTGCCAGTTTTTCCGGCAGGCCGGCGAGCCGGATTCTCTGCTGGGCCGCTTCGACCTCGTAGGGAATGCGCCTCGGGGTGATCACCCTGTCGGTGTGGTCGTAAATGAAATAGCTCGCTCGCGCATCGTTGTCGCGCGGCTGGCCGACGCTACCGACATTGATCAGATAGCGCTCATTGGGACGCAGTCGCATCTGGCAAGGCGGGACCATCATAACATGGCCGTCTGGTTCCATCCAGAACACCGCCCCTTCATGCGAATGGCCGATAAAGCAGACAGGTGTTGGCATGTAAGTGAGCACCGGTGCCGCTTTGACCGGGCAAGTCACATACGTCCAATCCCCGGCATCGAGGGGGCTCGAGTGGGAAATGGTGATGCCGAGTTCCTGTTCGACCAATACCATTGGAAGTGTGTCCAGCCATTCCCGGTTGGGAGCCGTCGTGTATTCGCGAGACCAGTAAACACTAATCGCGGCAATGGGGTTGAAATAACCAGGCGTAAGCGGCGAATCCACGCCAATCGCCGCGTCGTGATTACCCTTGACGGTTGGAATCTGTTTCTCCTGCAATGTCTTACAGCATTCGTTCGGGCTGCCCCCGTAACCGACAACATCGCCGCAACAGTAGAGTCGTGAACAGCCTTGGGCGCGGATATCTTCGAGGACGGCGTTCAGGGCCTCAAGGTTGGAGTGGATATCCGAAAAAACGGCGATTTTCATAAGCGAGCGAGTAGTTTCTCGTTCCTCTGCGGGGAGAAAGGGTGAATCCGGCCTGCTTTTCCTGGTGCTCTGTTATTCACGATATCTGTTATCAGCCGTGAGGGCAGCAGGATTCGAGCCGCGAAGCACTTTTTTTCGGGGATGCAGTCGTTTTGAGACACCCAGGCCGTGGCGAGTGTACGGTAGACAGTGGGGACTATTACGGAGGCTATTCACCGGGGCGGCGGCGTCTTGGCGGAAAGGCTACAGGCCCCTCGAGTATAAAAGATAAAACGGGAAAACGCGCCGGTGAGAGGATGCCCGCGAGAACGCCATCGCTGCCAGTATCGAACTAATGGAGGCTCGTGGAATTCCATCCTTGTCACGTGCTCAACGATGAATAATATTCATTGTCAACCGTCCTAATAACTAGTGCACCCGCCGTGCGCGCCCCGCCGTGCCGGCTTCGGGCCCCGTCCTTCAGCGTTTATGGGTATTCGCATCTTTGAGCCGAGAATCCGGCGCCCCGTTTCGAGGGCGAGGGGCTCCTCAGTTCTTCTCGCGCTCGTTTTTGCCGTTCCCAGGTTCTCAGCTCAGGCTGCCGAGCCGGCAAACACCAGCCTGCCGCCCGTAGCACAACGGCCTGTCGATTTCGTCAAGGACGTTCAACCACTGCTCGCGGATCGCTGTTATTCGTGCCACGGACCTGACAAACAGAAAGGGCAGTTGCGGTGGGATTCCAAAGCCAGCGCCTTCCAAAACGGTGACCACGGGCCGCGCATCGTTCCCGGCAACAGCGCCGCCAGCCGGATGATTCAGCTCGTCGCCGGCCTGGAGCCCGACACGGTAATGCCACCCAAAGGAGAGCGTCTGACCACGGCGCAAATCAGTTTGCTGCGTGCCTGGATCGACCAGGGCGCGACCTGGCCTGAAACTGCCAGCGTCAAAGCAGACGAGAAACGCAACCATTGGGCTTTCAAAACACCAATCCGGCCGGCGGTGCCGGCGGTGAAAGACAAAAGGTGGCCGCGCAACCCCATCGACAACTTTGTCCGCACAAGGCTGGAAAAGGACAAGCTGAAGCCCGCGCCGGAGGCGGACCGAGCGACGTTGATTCGGCGGTTAAGCCTGGATCTGACGGGCTTGCCCCCGACGCTGGCCGAGGTGGACCAATTCCTGGCGGATCACACGCCGGACGCCTATGAGCGGCTGGTGGAGCGGTTGCTGGCTTCGCCTCATTATGGCGAGTTGTGGGGCCGGCATTGGCTTGATGCAGCACGCTATGCCGACACGAACGGATACGAGAAAGACCGCCCGCGCTCGATTTGGCCTTACCGCGACTGGGTCATCGAGGCGTTCAACCGGGACCTGCCTTATGACGAGTTCATCATCGAACAATTGGCGGGAGACTTGTTGCCGAACCCGACCACCGAGGAGCGGGTAGCGACGGGCTTCCTGCGCAACGCGATGTTGAACCAGGAAGGGGGCATCGAGCCGGAGCAATTCCGAGTCGAAGCGCTCATCGACCGCATGGACACGCTGGGAAAGGCCTTTCTGGGTCTGACCATCAATTGCTGCCAATGCCACAACCATAAGTTTGACCCGTTCGCACAGACCGAATACTACCAGCTCTACGCCTTCCTAAATGAGGATGACGAAGCCTTCATGGAGGTCCCGACTCGGGAGCAGCAACAACAGCGCCAGGAAATCCTCGCGCGGGTGCACGAGTTGGAGGACACGGCACTGCACACCAACACCAACACCAACCTCGCCGAGCGCATGGCGGCGTGGGAAAAGAACCTGCCTGAATCAACCGGCGACTGGGTCGTGCTCGACCCAAGCGAGTGGCTGAATTTCGGCACCAAATTCGAAAAGCAGTGGGATTTGTCGATGGTGGGCGGCGGAGATTTGCAGACCGGCGACACGATGCACCTCTGGATCGACACGACCCTGACCAATATCACCGGATTCCGTCTCGAAGCTTTGACCAATGCCAACCTGATGTATGGTGGTCCGGGCGAAACGGGCCACGGGAGCTTCCTGCTCAAGGAATTCAGCGTGAAGGCGTGGGCGATGGAGAATCCGGCCGTCACGAACGAAGTCAAGTTCCGCCGGGCGGTGGCGGACGCGGAGGCACCCGGATTTGGCGTCACTAATGCGATCGACGGCAAGACTGACAAAGGCGGGTGGACGCCGACGCTGACGCCGGACGGTCGCAACCAGAATCACTGCGCGGTATTCGAGTGTGCGGAACCGATTGGATTCCCGGGCGGAACGCATCTGGAAATCACGCTGCACCAGACGTTTGATTCCGAGACCAAGCTCGATTGCCACTTGCTGGGAAGTTTCCGTTTGAGCGCGACGACCCATCCGGCACCCCTCTCGCTCGACCCGCTCACCGCAGAGCAACGCCGGTTGCTCGCGATCGCGCCGGAGCAACGCTCGACCGAACAGCAGCGCGAACTCTTCAACGTGTTCCGTCGTTCCGACCCCGTGTTTGCCGACCTCAATAAAGAAATCGACCAGGCGTGGGCGAAGTGGCCGTACCCGCCCACCACGATGGTCTTGCAGACACGGGCACACCCCCGCGTAACGCACGTTTTCAAACGCGGCGACCGACTCCGGCCCGACGAGGAAGTCACCGCCGCCGTGCCCGCGGTGCTGCATCCTTTTCCGGCGGGAGCGCCGCGGAACCGGCTTGGGCTGGCAGAATGGATCGCCGACCCGCGGAGCCCGACCACGGCGAGAGTGATCGTCAACCGGATCTGGCAGGCGTACTTCGGCCAGGGGCTGGTGACGACGCCCGAAGATTTTGGGACGCGGGTGGAAGCCCCATCCCATCCCGAACTGCTGGATTGGCTGGCCTGCGAGTTGATGGACCCAACCATCCAATCCCTGGACTCCACCCTCCGCACTCCGCACTCCGCACCCCCCACTTCGCCGCGCTGGAGTCTCAAGCATATCCACCGTCTCATCGTGAGCTCGGCAACTTACCGGCAGTCCTCGAAAGTCCTTCCGGAAGTGTATGCCAAAGACCCGTATGACCGGCTGCTGGAACGTGCGCCGCGGGTGCGGGTGGAAGGTGAAGTGGTCCAGGACGTCGCGTTGTCGGTGAGCGGTCTGCTAAATCCGAAAATCGGCGGGCCGAGTGTGTTTCCTCCGATTCCTGGCAATGTAGGCGACACGTCCTATGGGGGCTTTAGTTGGCCCGAGACCAAAGGTGAAGACCGCTATCGGCGGGGTCTGTACACGTTCTGGAAAAGGGCGCTCCCATTCCCGGCTTTGTCGGCGTTCGACGTGCCGTCCGGTGAGAATTCCTGCCCGCGCCGGGTGCGGTCTAACACCCCACTGCAGGCTCTGACTACGCTGAACGAAAGAACGTTCGTGGAAGCGGCCCAGGCGCTGGCGTTACGCGTGTTGAAGGAAGGCGGAGCCGACGACCCCTCGCGTGTCCGGTATGCCTTCCGGCTCTGCACCAGCCGCCAGCCGACGCCAAGCGAGTTGGAATTGTTGCTGAACTTCTGGAGCGAACAATACGCCCACTTTGAAAACAACACAGCCGGGGCAGTTAAAGTCGCCGCTCCAGACGTCGCGAACCTGCCCGCGGATGTCAACCTGCACAAGGTGGCCGCCTGGGCGATGGTGAGCCGGGCGCTGCTCAACCTTGATGAAACCGTCACGAGAGAATGAATCTACAAAACGAACTACGAGCTGAATACGGCAGACTGGTCACTCGCCGCTGGTTTTTCCGCCAATGCGGGGTTGGTCTGGGGTCGATCGCCCTGGCGTCGCTCCTTAAACCGGAGGGCGCCATGGGCGGCCCGGCGCCGGCATTGCCTCGTCCGCTGGCGCCCAAACAGCCCCATTTCCAGGCCAAAGCCAAACGGGTGATTTATCTCTTCATGGGTGGCGCACCCAGCCAGTTGGAGTTGTTCGACAACAAACCAATGCTCGCCAAGTATAATGGCAAACCGGTGCCGGCGGAGGTGGTCATGGGCCAGAAGTATGCATTCATCAAGCCTGACGCTGCTCTCTATGCGACCGAATTTAAATTCGCCCGGCACGGTGCTTGTGGAGCCGATCTCTCCGAGGCGCTGCCCCACCTGGCCGAGGTGGTGGATGATATAGCGATCGTCAGGTCGATGACCACCGACGCTTTCAACCACGCCCCCGGGCAGGTCCTTATGCAGACGGGATCGAGTCAGTTTGGCCGCCCTTGTTTCGGTTCGTGGGTGCTATACGGCCTGGGGAGCGAATCGCAAAACCTCCCGGGCTTTGTCGTGATGAACTCCTCGGGCGGGTTAAGCGGCGGCGCGGCGCTTTACGGCAGCGGCTTCCTGCCCACTGTGTACTCGGGCGTGCCGTTCCGAAAAACTGGCGACCCGGTGCTTTTCCTGTCCAACCCGGCAGGGATCACCGACACCATGCAGCGCCGGACGCTGGACCTGATTAAAGAGCTGAATGAGAAACATCTCGGCGTGGTGGGCGACCCGGAGATCGCGACGCGGATCAACTCGTTTGAAATGGCGTACAAAATGCAGAGCAGCGCGCCGGAGCTGATGGACATTTCCAAGGAAACACCCGAGACGCTCAAGCTGTATGGCGTGGAGCCGGGCAAACCGTCCTTCGCCATGAATTGCCTGCTGGCTCGGCGGTTGATCGAGCGGGGGGTGCGATTCGTTCAACTCTTCCACGAGGGCTGGGACCATCACAGCGAGGTGTACAAAGGGGTGAAAGACCAAACCGGACACACTGACCAGGCCAGCGCCGCGTTGGTCAAGGACCTGAAACAACGAGGATTGCTGGACGATACGCTGGTGCTTTGGGGCGGTGAGTTCGGGCGTACGCCGATGGTCGAGAGCAATCCGGACGCCGGACGCAAGCTGGGCCGGGATCATCATCCCCAAGCGTTTACGATTTGGCTGGCCGGTGGCGGCATCAAACCGGGCATCACCCTGGGCGAAACGGACGACTTCGGGTTCCACGTGGTGAAAGACCGGGTCCCCGTGCACGATCTGCACGCGACGCTGCTGCACCTGCTGGGCTTTGACCACACCCGCCTGACCTACCGGTTCCAGGGCCGTGACTTCCGGCTGACGGACGTGGAAGGGGAGTTAGTGCCACAGTTGCTGGCCTGAGTCGGAGCGGGGACGGCCACGTCCCCGTCAAGCGGGTGGTTCGCCAACACGTTCGGGGACGTGGCCGTCCTCGCCCCGGCCGCCTGGTGGATGGCCCGATTGTCAAGGACCTGCTCCACATTCGCTTGCCAAACGGCGCGAACCTGAAAATTATGAGGCGTCTGACCCGATGCTTCCTGGCCGATACCGGCGCCTGGACCGGAGCCGTGAACAAACCCGCGGCGGGATGCGTCAGAGCAAAACGTTAACTATATTCATGAACACATTCACTCGACGGCAGTTTCTCAAACACACTTCTTTCGCGGCCGGCACCGCCGCGATGGCCTTCCCTTTCGTGGGAACCGTTCTGGGCGCCAACGAAAAGGTCAACATCGCTTGCATCGGCGTGGGCGGCAAAGGCAACAGCGACAGCAGCGACGCCGCTCGTTGCGGGAGCAACATTGTCGCCATTTGCGATGTTGATGCGGGCACGCTCGACAAGAAAGGTCAGCAATTCCCCAATGCGAAGAAGTACAACGATTACCGGAAGCTGCTTGAGGAGATGGATAAAGAAATTGATGCGGTGACGGTCTCAACACCCGACCACAATCATGGCGTGGCGGGCATCCGCGCGATGAAGATGGGCAAGCACTGTTTCTGCCAGAAGCCACTGACTCAGACGGTGTACGAAGCCCGGACCATGCGCAAATTGGCGGGAGAGAAGAAGCTCGCCACTCAGATGGGCAATCAAGGCAGTGCATCGAGCGGGTTGCGCCGCGCCGTCGAAGTGGTGCAGGCCGGAGTTATTGGCAAGCCGCACGAGCTGCACGTTTGGAGCAATCGGCCCATCTGGCCGCAGGGCCTGGAGCGCCCTGGCGGTGCGGACCCCATTCCCGCTTCCCTGAATTGGGACAGCTGGCTGGGCCCGGCCGCGGCGCGGCCGTTTAAGAAGGGCGTTTATCATGATTTCAAATGGCGGGGGTGGTATGATTTCGGCACCGGCGCGCTGGGCGACATGGCCTGTCACACGGTGAATATGCCGTTCCGCGCCTTGAAGCTGGGCTACCCGACGGTGGTCGAGTGCGAGATTGCGTCTCGCACCTATCCGGAAACGTTCCCGAAGACCGCGCGCATCCGTTTCGAGTTTCCCGAGCGCGAGGGCCTGCCGCCGTTGAAATTCTGGTGGTATGACGGCAATCCCGACGACCCGCTCAAGCCGCTACGGCCGGGAGCCGGCACCGCGAAAGAAGTGATCGCCACCATGGGCAACTTACCGGTAAGTGGCGCGCTCATTATTGGCGACGAGGGTAAATTGTTTTCACCGGACGATTACGGAGAAAGGTTCTTCCTGGCCATGAAAGGCCAAGAGGAGTTCAAGCCCGGGGCTCAGCACGAGGCGGCCAAATCGGTACCAGAGAGCATTCCGCGCTCCCCGGGCCACATGCAGGAATGGATCCGCATGATCAAGGAAGGCACTCCCGCCTATTCGAACTTCGACATCGCCGCTTACCTGGCCGAGGTCATCCTGCTGGGCTGTATCGGCCTGCGGATGGGTGAAGGCGTTCGTATGGAATGGGACGGGCCGAATATGAAATCCACCAACTTGCCGGACGCCGAGCGGTTTGTCCGACGTCACAACCGGTCAGGTTGGGAAGCCTAACGAGGCACAAGAAAGAAAAGCCCCTGAAAGTAGGGCGCGTTGTCCCCAACGCGCCGTCAGGTTGTTTCAATCGCTCGGCCCTGATTTCTGCCGGCTGTTTGAGGACAAACGGCCCTACCCGCGCGACGGCACAGCTCGACCGGACATGACGACCACCGTCCGAGCCTTATGGTCGCAGGAATCTCTTTATTTGGGGTTCGAATGCCCGTTTACGAAACTAACGGCATTCCAGCCCCCTCAATCCGAGCACAAACGTTTCGATTTGACGCAGGACGGCGCCAGCCTTTGGGACCGCGATGTTATCGAGGCGTTCATCGGCACCGACCCTCAGGATCCCGCACGTTATGCAGAATTCGAGGTCGCGCCGACTAACGAGAGGCTCGATTTGCTGGTGGCTAATCTGCAGGCGAAGGACTTTTCGTGGAACAGCGGGTTCGAGTCGGGCGTAAAGGTGGACAATACACGAAAGGTGTGGACCTGCGAAGTGCGGATCCCGTTGACGTCTCTGGGCCTAACCCAGCCCTCCCCGGGCTCCGAGCTGCGCGCCAACCTTTTTCGTTCCGACCGGGCCAATCACGCTTCCCTGGCTTGGCGGCCTGCACTGGCGGGCACGTTCCATGTCCCGCAGCGATTCGGGGTCATTCAATTGTCGCAATGACCAAAGAAAAGGCGGCCCGGTTTTCCCGACCGGGCCGCCTGACCCAACCTGAACCAACTACCATGAAAAGTGGAGCGGCGTCTTGTCTAAGCCGCCGCCCCTAGGCAGTTTATAACAACCCAACACAGTTGAGACGCGCCATTTACAGACTTTATTCAAGCGCGGCTTTATCGTCTTGATAAAAGCCGGGAGGGCGGCAATCTAGCCCCGGAAGCTTATGACGCCGCCTGAACCCCCGACCCCGGACGCAGCCCGGCCAGAAAACCCGAAGGCTGAGGTCAGGAGCGCCTGGGCGGTGCCCGTCATGTGGATGGTGATCGTCCTCATCGTGATGAGCGGAGCGGTGTATGTTTTCAAATCTTGCCGCGACCTGCCGGTGCAAACCCTCGAAAAAACCGGCAAACTGGTCAACGAGGTCGGCCAGCAACTCGAAAAAGTGGCGGCGGCCTTTACCCGGGGCAGCATCACGACCACCTTTACCAGCTACGCTACGACCATCAGCGGCAGCCAATACCTGCAGTTCGCCACCCTGTCGCAGCAGGAGAGCTTCACCCGCAAGGACGAATCAAGCACAGGTTTCGGCTATATTCCTTTGCCGGATGTTATCGTCGAGGCGAGCGCTCCGGTGACCTACACCTACTACCTTGACTTGAACGCGCGCTGGGATTTCCGCCTGCAGGATGGCGTTATTTATGTCATCGCGCCGAATATCAGGTACAACAAGCCTGCAGTGGACGTTTCCCGCATCACCTATGAAGTCAAAAAAGACAGCTTGGTTCGCAACACAACCGAAGCGATGGACAACTTGAGGAAATCGATCACCTGGCTGTCGTACAAAAAGGCCGAAACCAATATCGGGCTCGTCCGCGAGACCGGCCGCAAGCAGACCGAAACGTTCGTGCACAACTGGCTCGCCAAGAGTTTTGCGGATGGGAAGAATTATCCAGTGAAGGTCATATTCCGCGACGAGGCGAAAGGCCGGGAGAGCGGAATTTTGCCCAAGGGCGAGCAACCTTCCGCACTTTCCCATTGAGCCGGCTGTTGTCGGCGATTAGGTTTTGCGCACCATGAACGTTTTTGTAACGGGCGGCGCAGGTTACATCGGCTCGATCTGCAGCGAAGAGCTCCTCAATGCGGGGCATACGGTCACTGTGTATGACAATCTCAGCGAGGGGCATCGCTCGGCGGTGGACCCACGGGCGCGGTTCGTTCTCGGCCGGCCGGAGGAGGAAAACAATCTGTTGCAAGCGGTGCGGGAGGCGCGGCCCGAGGCGATTTTGCATTTCGCTGCCAACGCTCTGGTCGGCGAATCGATGGCCAACCCCGGCAAATATTTTCACAATAATGTCGCAAACGGGCTCAAATTGCTCGAGGCCGCGGTGGCGGCGAAAGTGAAGAAGTTCGTGTTCAGTTCGACCTGCGCCACCTACGGTCCGCCGGACCGCGTGCCGATGACGGAAGACCTGCCGCAACGTCCGATCAATCCGTATGGTGAATCGAAGCTGATGTTCGAGCGGATGCTACATTGGTATCACCAGTTGCACGGGCTTGAGTTTGTTGCCTTCCGGTATTTCAATGCCGCCGGCGCCACCGGGAAATATGGGGAGCATCATCGCACCGAGACCCACTTGATTCCGAGCGTGCTGAAAGTACCGCTCGGTCAGGCCAGCCAATGCGAAATCTACGGTGCCGATTATCCTACGCCGGACGGAACGTGCATCCGGGATTACATCCACATCGTCGATTTGGCGCAGGCGCACATCCTGGCGCTGGAACCGGGCAAACAAGGTTTTTTCAACCTTGGCAACGGGGATGGCTACTCGGTGCGGCAGGTTATCCAGATGTGCGAGAAGGTCTCCGGGACGAGAATCCCGGCGGTCGAAAAACCGCGCCGCCCCGGCGACCCGCCCAAGTTGGTTGCATCGGCAGCCAAAGCGATCCGGGAGCTGGGCTGGAAGCCGAAGTATCCGAAGCTCGACGACATTGTTGCCACGGCATGGACCTGGCACAGCCAGCATCCGCAAGGGTACCTGGATTGAGGGGCGGGGACGGCCACGTCCCCGGCACTGGAATCGTCCGAGTCGCTTACGGGCTGCGAACAAAGATTCGCGCCCCGTCCGTCGCGAAGCGTATGGAGTGCGCCGGCAGAGCGCAGCGGCGACGGCGCTTTGGCGTTCAGCGAAGCCGTTTTGCTCGTTCGCCTTGCCGTTTTGTTCTTACCGCCTCAACCCAAAAGCGAAAGCTGTGTCGCGCTTTGCTTGCCACCGCATTCGCCCGCAAAGCGGGACTTCGCACAGTTCGCTTGCGCTTTTGCCGCGCTGCGACTGCCATTCCGTTGCGACCCCCGGGGACATGGCCGTCCCCGCCCCGTGCAGCTACGGCTTCAACACGATCTTGCCTGAGAGGGCGCCGGTCTTCTGAATCGTGCTTGCTTCCTGCAACCGGTGCGCTTCGGCCGCCTGGGAGAGCGCCAGGACGCGGTCGATCCGCGCCTTGAGCTTGCCCTCGGTCAGCCACCGGTTGATGGCGTTGGCAGCGCTGCGCATCACGCGAGGGGTTGCATTAAACATCGCGAAGCCGTGCAACGAGCAGTCTTTCACATAGAACGGACCCACCGGCAGCGGCGGGCGCGCGTCGCGTCCCGCCATAACGATCATGCGTCCGCGCATGGCAAGCAATGGAATGGTACGCTCGAAGTTGGGTTCGCGCAGCGTTTCCCACCAGACATTCACGCCTTTAGGCGCGAAATCCTTAATCGCGGCGTCCACGTCCTGAGTCTTGTAATTGATGGCCAGGTCGGCGCCGAGTTCCCGGCAGAGCCTTGCTTTTTCGTCGCTTCCGGCCGTCGTGATGACGCGTGCGCCAAGAATCTTCGCGATTTGGACCACGCTCGAACCGACGCCGCCGGTCCCGCCGTTAACGAAGAGAACCTCGAGCGCGTTGACTCTGGCGTCCCGTACTAGGCCGAGATAGGCTGTGATCGCAACCAGGGACACCGCGACCACGTCCGCATCGCTGACGCCGGCGGGGATGGGATTCAACCAGCGTTCGTCCACCGCCGCCAATTCGGCGAAAGTGCCCGCCCGCCCTTCGACGCCCTGGCCGGTCGCCCATACCCGGTCGCCCGTCTTGAACTGTTTAACCCCGGAGCAGGTCTCCACGACAGTGCCTGCAAGGTCCCGACCGAGGATGAACGGGAAAGTAAGATGGCCCGGGATGCTGCCGCTCCGAACGTAAGTGTCAATGGGGTTAACATCAATAGCGCCGACCTTAACCAGGCATTGCCTGCGGCTGGGCTTGGGGTCGGGCAGCTCGCCGTAGATGATGACGTCAGGCGGACCGGTTTGGTTGATAAAAGCGGCTTTCATGTTTTACGATTTACGCAGGTTAACTACTTCGAAGCGTAAACCGCAAATCGCAAGTCGCAGCCGCAGAGACCTGAAGGCTCCTGTCTGTTGCTACAAGTTGAGCCTCCTTGCGCCAGTTCCTGCCATGATCGGCACCTTGTTAACGGCCCTGCCACGCATCACGAATCCTGTTTCTAACTTGCGGACGTTTTAGAAACTTATTATCCACCTGCTATGGACTCGCGCGAAGCGTTGGTGGCTTTGAATCTCATTGAAGGCGTCGGGCCAATCCGCGTGCGGCAGTTGCTCGAACACTTCGGCGACCCGCCGGCGATCCTGCAAGCGTCACGGCACGAACTGCTGAGCGTGCGGGGCATTGGCGAAGACACCGCCGACGCCATCGCCGCGTGGAAAAAAACCGTTGACCTCGGAGCCGAACTCAAGCGCATTACCGATTTCGGGTGCCGCATTGTGGCCCAAACGGATTCCGATTACCCGGAGCTGCTGCGCCAGATTTACGACCCGCCCATCGTGCTTTACGCGAAAGGCGAATTGCTGCCCAAGGACAAAAACGCGGTCGCGATGGTCGGTTCGCGCCTGACGACACATTACGGCATCGAGGTGGCCCGCAAGCTGGCCTACCAACTTGCGTACCTCGGCGTCACGGTCGTAAGCGGCGGCGCGCGCGGCATCGACTCGGCGGCCCACCAGGGCGCGTTGAGCGCCAAAGGCCGCACCATCGCAGTACTGGGGACCGGCATCAATATTGTGTGGCCGGCCGAAAACCGCGAGATGTTCGAACGCATTGCGGCCAACGGCGCGGTAATTACCCAGTTCCCCTTCAACCGGCCGGGCGACAAACAGTCGTTCCCGATCCGCAACCGCATCGTAGCCGGCATGACTTTGGGAACGGTCGTGGTTGAGGCCAACCTGACCAGCGGCGCCCTTATCACCGCCAACTTCGCCAACGAATACGGCCGCCAGGTCTTCGCAGTTCCCGGTCGGATTGATTCACCACGCAGCAAAGGCTGTCACGACCTGATCAAAAAAGGCGCCAAGCTATGCGAGGGCGCCGAGGATATCCTGAGCGAATTCGAATACCTGTTCCCGCCCAGCAACAAACAGGCGTCGGCCGCTCTGACAGGCGTCCTGCCCGCACTCGAGCTCTCCGAGAACGAGCAGAAGGTCTACGACACGCTAAGCGAGGAGCAAATCAGCATCGACGAAGTGATTCGCAAAAGCGCCCTGCCCGCCTCCGCAGCTTCCGTAGCTCCGTTGAGCCTGGAGATGAAACGCGTCATCCGACAACTGCCGGGGAAAATGTTCTTGCGTAATCAATAACGGTAGCGGCGTTTCGGCAGAGCGCCCCCATTATCCTCGTTCTTGAGGTCATGGGAACTAGAGTGCGGCGCTCTCC
>DATMRF010000106.1:0-138701 GCA_035566435.1 Candidatus Acidiferrum sp. | reverse complement strand
TGCCGCTTTAAGCGCCCCGGTCAGAGTTGGAACCGGGCGGGCTTTCTCAATCTCAGCGCGTTAGATGAAGCGCGCCGCAATAACCATTGGGATGAGCTCTGGGTGTGCACTTAAGATGGTGGTGGTATCAAGATGCGCTCGGACGGCGGGACCACGAAGCCACGGGACGACGAGACAACCTGGCCGCGCGACGATAACGCGGGGGAGGTCGATTTGCCTCGGGGCTGCCGACGGGTAAGGTCTCTCAGTTCCTGGGGGCCTTCCTACTTCGCCGCCCGGCCGTACACATCCACGCCGGGCTTCTGGCGTTCACGGTCCTTGTCGAAATTCGAGGCCATGGTCCATTTGTCGCCGTCAAGCCGGTAAACGGAGACGTATTCATCATCGACGTCGTCCATCTCCGTCGCGGATTTCCCCGCGCGAATGTGAACGAACCGGATCGAGGAAAAGGGGCCAAGCTTCTCGAATTTCAAATCGCCTTCGGCGTGCAATACCACCTGGTCGTCCGCGCCGCGAAGCTCGAACACGAATTTGTCCTTCTTCACCTCGATGGTCTGAGTGTACTTCTCGCCTTGGTCGTTGGCCTTTTTGACCGACCACTTGCCCGCCAGTTGCGCGGTATCATCGGCATGGAGCGCGACGGCAGCGAACAGGGTAGCGACGAATGATAAGGCAAACAGTAATTTTTTCATAGGATTGGCTGATGTTGCCGCCAACCTAGCCCCCGACAAGCAACCCGGCAAGATGGAATGCGCCCGCCGGACTCAGATCTTTTTCGCCAGCCGGGAAGCCAAGCGATCCAGCGCCGGCGAGCGGTCCAGCGCGGCCAGGTGCACATCCAGAATCGAAAAGCTCTTGGTGTTGCGTTCAGCTCCATCGAGCGCGCAGTCCAGCTCGGATTCAGTCTGGACCAGGAAGCCGCGGCCTGCCCCCAGGATCTCCGGGAGGCGATGGTAATGCCAGGGCCATAGGTCGTTATACGGTCCGTCCTGGATATGGCGTTCGGTGCCATAACCCCGGTTGTTCAAGACCACCACGATCGGGTTGAGCCTATAACGGGCCACGGTCGCCAACTCCATGCCCGTCATCTGAAACGCTCCGTCTCCCACCAGCACGAGCGGACGGGATTTGGGATCCGCGAGCTGCGCGCCTACGCACGCCGGCACGGCAAATCCCATCGAGGTGTAATAAGCCGGGCTGAGGAACTCCGTGCGCTCGCGAATAAACAGGTCTGTTGCGCCGAACAACGCATCGCCAACATCCGCGATGACCACAGTTTTTTCGAAGAGGAAAGCGTTCAAGCGTTCGAACAGCCGTTTGACGGTTACGGCAGGTGAGCGCAAAGGACCATCATGGTGCGGGAATCCTCTCCCGCGAAGGTTCAAGCGCCGCCCGTCTAAACGCGCGATGCCAGTCCCGCGCCCCGCTCCTCCTCGCAACGCGCTGGCAAAACGGTCGAGCGCTCTGGGCCGCGGGATTTTGCCGACCGACCGGCGGCGCAAGCGCAGCCCCACCAGCCCCCGCATGAAGTCCTTGAACCGGACCTCTTCGTAAGTATGGTAGCGGATCGACAGCTTTTCGCTGGTGGCGTACAGCGAGCGGGCCGGGTCGAGATGCGCGGTGTAGATGCCGAGGTTGATGTCCGTCATGAACGCGCCGAGCATGATGACGCAATCGCTGCTCTCGACATACTGGCGCACATCTTCACGGCCCATCGCGCCTTCATAGATACCCAGATAGAGCGGGTGTTGCTCTCCGATCACCGATTTGCCCAGCACCGTCGCCGCGATCGGAATCCCGGTCTTTTGCACCAGTTTCAGGACCTGGTCCTGCAATCCGAACCGGTGGATTTCCACATCTGCGAGAATCACCGGTTTGCGGGCGCCATTGATCATCTCTTTGGCCTCCGCGAGGGCCGCGCGGAGGCTGTTCGGATTGCTGCGTTCGTGGAGCTCGGGGGTTTTATGGTGAGGATTGCCGGGGAGGAAAACGGTATCGCGCGGCAGCTCGAGATACACCGGCCGCTTGAACCGCAAGGCAGCGTGGAGCACGCGGTCGATCTCCTGGAACGCCGTTTGCGGGTCGCTCAACACCGCCGAGGCAATCGTGAGCTGCTCGAAGACTTTTTTTTGGGTGTCGAACTCGCGCACCTTGTGGTGTAGCAGCGGGTTCTTCTCCCGCTCTTTCATTCCCGGCGCGCCGCTGATGACGACCACCGGCGATTTTTCGGCGAAGGCCTCCGCGGTTGTGTTCGCCACCTTGAGCCCCCCCACGCAATAGGTGACGCAGACCGCACCCAGCCCGCGAATACGCGCGTAGGCGTCCGCGGCGAAGCCAGCCCCCTGCTCGTCGCAAGTGTTGATCGTGCGCAGTTTGCTTTTTGCCAGCAGGCCGTAGAACCCGAGCACATAATCCCCTGGGATCCCAAAAACGTGCCGCACACCGTGAGCGTAGAGTCGTTGGATGAGATATTCGCCAATGGAAGGTGAGGTTTTCATTTGGCCCTAATAGAATAATAGCACCCCGGCCCCAGGCGGCAAGGCCACGGCAGCCGGGAGAAGGGCTCAGCTGTAAGGATGCAAAAGGAGCCTCCCGCCAGGTACGCAAAGGGCGCGAAGGGAGGACCTGAAGCAGGATGTTGGTTCGTGATTTCCCACTCACTGTTTAGTGAGTGAATTTTGCCGGCCTCAATCTCAGTCTTCTTTGCCGCCTTTGCGACTTTGCGTGAGGCTTCATCAACCTGTAACTGCATAGTCACGGCTTAGTGAATCATCGTGTCCCGGACAGGACTTCAGGCGGGCTGATAACGGCGCCGCGGATCAAAATCCCGGCCAAGGGCATATATGGCGCTGTCTCAGTGCTTGGCTTCAACTTCCGCCGGGCCCGGGTATTCTGCCTGGGCTTCAGATGGACTTTTTCCATTGAGCGATTTGGCCTTGCTGCATTTGGGCCAACTAAAGCCGTAACAGGCGACGAAGGCGAAGCAGAACAGTGGCACGATGAAACCGCGCGACATATCGGTTTTGTCCGCGATGTAGCCCATCAGTTTGGGCAGCAGCGCGCCGCCCACGATGGCCATGACGATAAAACCGGAGGCCTTCTTGGCGCGGGTGCCCAGGCCAAAAATTCCGAGGGCAAAAATGGTCGGGAACATAATCGACATGAAGAAGTAGCTCAGGAAGACACAAAGCACCGATATCCAGCCGAGCTTGCAAAAGATCAACAGGCAGGCTAGGACATTGAATACAGCGTAAAGACCGAGGACCTTATGGGCGGGGAATTTTTTCAGAAGACCGGCGCCGGTGACCCGGCCTAGCAAAAAGCAGATGAAACCGACCGAGGCGAGAATGGAGGCGCCCTTGTCGCTAATATGAATAAGGCCATCGTGCCGGCCGACCTCAAACAAATGCCGCAGCCAACCCGAGTTCCAGGCATCCGGAATGGCCGGAACCTCGGATACGCCGGTTTTTGCCGAGACCGTCATGTAATTGATGAAGAAGCTGAAGATGCCGGCTTGGGCGGCGACATAGAGGAACTGGGCGGCGACAGCCAGCACGAAATGCGGGTGCTTCCAGATGGAGTGTGTCGCTCCCGGAGCGGTATCATCCAGATGGTAATCGTCCTTTGTTTTGATGTCGGGAACCTTGGCAAAGCGGAATACCACGGCGAGGAGAATGACGACGAGGGCGACGCCGGCATAAGGAATCCAAAGCGTTTGGCTGCCAGTGCTTTCCCCTGAGGAGTTGGTGGAATAAAAGAACATGCTTCCGGCAATTGGTCCCAGGATCCAGCCGACTCCGTTGCAGGACTGGGCGAGGTTGATGCGGGTAGCTCCGTATTCAGGGGGGCCGAGCACAGTTGTGTAAGGATTGGCGATCGTCTCCAGAAAGGTGAGGCCGGAGGCGATAAGACACACGCCCAGCAAAAATGCCCAGAAAGAGGCAATGTGCGTTGCCGGGATGAACCAAAGTCCTCCCGCCGCAACTATCAAAAGGCCGGCGATAATACCGCCTTTGTAGCCCAGCTTGATGGCCAGCCACCCTGCCGGCATGGCCATCAGGAAATAGCCCAGGTAGTGGGCCCACTGCACGTTTGCGGATTGTGCCAGGGACAAGTGAAGTTGCTGCTGAAAATGCTTGTCCATGACATCAATCATCCCGTTACAGAATCCCCAAAGGAGAAACAGAGAACTGACCAGGATGAACGTGAAGCACATATTCTTCCCGTCCGGCATTTCGAAAAGGTTTTTTTGGGTGGTTTTCATGGCAACCAGCAGGTTCTCATGCGCCGGGATTGTGCAGATTCAGCCCCCCTTGGCAATAGTATGAATGTTCGACTAATGTTTCTTGATTGACCGGAACGTCTTCATCGGTAAGATGCGCGTTCGAACTTTGAAAGTTATTAAACTTGAAATTGAAATATGGCAGTAAAAGTTGCAATTAACGGGTTCGGCCGCATTGGGCGCCTGGTCTTCAGGGCGATGGTCGAACAGGGTTTGGTTGGCAAAGACGTCCAGGTCGTCGCCGTCGGCGATATCGTCCCGGCCGACAACCTCGCTTACCTCCTCAAGTATGACTCGACCCAGGGCCGCTTCAACGGCACCGTCGGCTCCACCAAGTCAGCCGCCGACAAACCCGAGGACGATGTGTTAATCGTCAACGGCCAGCAAATCCGCGTGGTCAGCGCCAAAGAACCTTCCCAGTTGCCCTGGAAGCAGCTCGGAGTGGACGTGGTCATCGAATCGACCGGTCTGTTCACCGATGTCGAGAAGGCCAAGGGCCACCTCGCTGCCGGCGCCAAGAAGGTCATCATCAGCGCGCCCGCTAAGGGCGATTGCCCGACGCTGGTCATGGGCGTCAACCAGGACAAGTACGATCCCAAGCAACACCACGTTGTCTCCAACGCTTCCTGCACCACCAATTGCCTCGCGCCGATTGTTTATGTGCTGTTGAAGGAAGGCTTCGGCGTGGATGAGGGCCTGATGACCACCGTCCATTCCTATACGGCGACGCAAAAGACGGTCGATGGCCCGAGCAAGAAGGATTGGAAAGGCGGCCGTTCTGCTGCGCTCAATCTCATCCCCTCCACTACGGGCGCCGCCAAGGCGGTTGGCCTCGTGCTGCCCGAAGTCAAAGGCAAGCTCACCGGCATGGCTTTTCGCGTGCCGACGCCCACCGTATCGGTCGTGGACCTCACCGTCCGCACCTCCAAGGACGCGAGCTATGCCGAGATCAGCGCCGCCATGAAAAAGGCCAGCGAGACCTATCTCAAAGGCATCCTCGAGTACACCGAGGACGAAGTGGTGAGCTCGGACTTCATTCACTCGAAGTCTTCGTCGATTTTCGACCAGGGCTCCGGTATCGAGCTCAACAAGCGGTTCTTCAAGCTTGTGAGCTGGTACGACAACGAATGGGGCTATAGCTGCCGCGTCGCCGACCTGCTCAAGTTCATGCTCTCGAAGGGCATCTGAGACAGTTGCGCCAGCAGTGATCTTGTGGACGGCGGTCCGGCAACGGGCCGCCTTTTTTTCCGCGCAATCCGCGGTAAAAAAATCAGTGTTTAGCGGCGTCGAGCTTCTTCTCAAACTTCTCCACCTTCGGCTGGATTACGAAGCGGCAGTAGGGTTGGTCCGGGTTGCTGCGGTAATAGTCCTGGTGATAACCCTCCGCTTTGTAGAATTTCTTCAGCGGCGCAATCTCAGTAACAATCGGTTTGCCGAAATGCTTTTGCGCTTCGGCTTTTGATTTCTCGGCGGCGCTCTTCTGGGCCTCGCTGTCATACAGGATAATCGAACGATATTGCGTGCCCGAATCGGCCCCCTGCCGGTTCAACGTCGTCGGGTCATGCGCGTCCCAAAAGGTCGCCAGGATCTTTTCGTAAGCGACAACCTGCGGGTCATACGTTACCTGGATGACTTCCGCATGGCCTGTCTTGCCGGTGCAAACCTCTTTGTAGGTCGGGTTCTCGGTCGTGCCGCCGGCGTAGCCGCTCGCCACGGACTTGACCCCCGGCAGCATCTGAAAGATCGCTTCGGTGCACCAGAAGCAGCCGCCGCCCAGGGTCGCGGTTTCCGTCGGGTGGGTGGATTTATCCATAATCTTGGTCTGAGCCACGCCGGAGGCAACGCCGCCCAGCAGCAGCCCAAAAGCTAAACAAACGCCGATGGTCTTCATCAATCTTTGCCATTCTCGCATATGTATGAGTCGCGCACAAATGCCGAACCTTACACCGAGAGGCGTGTAGTTTGACAAACTGCGGTTTGGGTACAAGTTAACTACATGGAACATTCAGACAGCCTTATGAAGTTCGCGGACCTGGATTTTGTCGAGGACCTCGAAATCTCGCCGGTTTCGGGCGCCCCGGGGACCGGGGTGTCGCCCGCGCCGGCAACGCCCCCAGCCGATGACGCCTTGCTGGACGCTTACTCGAGCGCCGTGGTGCGCGCCGCAGAGGAGGTCGGCTCTTCCGTCGTCAATATCGAAGTTCGTCGCCGCGACGGGCAGCGTCAGGGCAGCGGCTCGGGCTTTGTGATCACGCCGGACGGCTTCGTATTGACCAACAGCCA
Organism: Candidatus Acidiferrum sp.; assembly: GCA_035566435.1. Taxonomy (GTDB): domain Bacteria; phylum Verrucomicrobiota; class Verrucomicrobiia; order Limisphaerales; family UBA8199; genus DATMRF01. Next base: position 132,136 of record DATMRF010000106.1, on the reverse strand, counting down.
CGTCGTCCACGGCGCCGACCGCGTCGAGGTGACGCTGCAGGACGGCCGGCGGCCCGACGCTTACGTGGTCGGGGACGACCCCGACACCGACCTGGCGGTGGTGCGGGTGTTCGCGCCGCAACTTCGGCCAGTGCGGCTGGGCGAATCCAAAAACATTCGGGTGGGCCAGGTCGCAATTGCCATCGGTAACCCCTACGGCTTCCAATGTACGGTGACGGCCGGGGTGGTCAGCGCGCTGGGCCGCTCTTTTCGGGCCAGCACCGGGCGCCTCATCGATGACATCCTCCAAACCGACGCCGCTTTGAACCCGGGGAACTCGGGCGGACCGCTCGTGAATTCACGCGGCGAAGTCATCGGCGTGAACACGGCGGTGATTCTCCCGGCGCAGGGGATTTGTTTCGCGATCGGGATCGACACCGCGAAATATGTCGCCGGCTGGCTGATCAAGGACGGCAAGATCCGGCGCAGCTACATCGGCGTCGGCGGCCAGAACGTGCCGCTGCATCGCCGGCTGGTGCGCCATTACCAGTTGCCGGTGCCCAGCGGAGTGTTGGTGATCGCTGTTTCGCCCGGCGGACCGGCGGAGTTGGCCGGCTTGCGCGAGGGCGATGTGATGGTCGATTTCAACGGCCACCCGCTCCCCTCCATCGACGCGCTCCACAAGCTGCTCACGGGTGACCAAATCGGCGTCGAATCGCGCCTGACGATCATTCGCGGCACGGAGAAACTAACCCTGCCGCTCCGGCCGGCTGAGTCGCGGTCGTAAGTCGCTGAACTTTGGAGCCGGCTGTAATCGGGTACAGGTTTGCTGTGCCTGTGAGCGCTCGCACCGCCCTACCAGGTAACCTGAGAACGAGCACCAGTCGCCTGTGACGATTGTTTGACAGGTCGCTCGGCTTAGCCTTTAGCCTTTCCTGCGTCCTTCATATGCCTGTGGACGAAGAAGTAGTACATACCTCCCAGGACGAGCATCGCACCGCCGAGCCAAAGCGTAATGCGGTGCAACTCACCCTTCATTAATTTCTCGTCCTGACCCATTTTGATGCCAACGTAACAGAGCACTGCGCACCAGACGCCGGAACCCAGCAGCGTATAAAACGAAAAGGCCCGGTAGTTCATCCGCACGATACCGGCGGGGATGCCGATCAGGTGGCGAACCACGGGCAGCAGGCGGGAGATGAAGATCCCCATCGAGCCGTAATAAGCGGCCCAGCGCTCTGCGCCCGCGATTTTCTCTGGCGAGATCATGACGTAACGCCCGTAGCGCATGGCAAGCGGCCGGCCCGCCACCCGTGAAGCCCAATACATCGCCGTCGCACCCAGCCAGGACCCAAACGCGCCGGCGATGATGATGCCGAGCACGCTGAACCGCCCCTGGGAATGAGCCAAATGGGCCGCCGGCGGAATAATAAGTTCGCTGGGGAGCGGAACGACCGAGCTCTCGATCGCCATCAGTAAAGCGATGAGCGGATAACCACCCGTTTTAAGGGTCGCCAGGTACCAATCAATCAGACCTTTGAACATGAGGGTCGTGAATGTAGCGGAAGCGTACGGATTACGTCCAGCCTGTCGGCGTTAGGTTAGCACACCTTTCCCTTTTTGCGCTCCCTGGGCCTTCTTGTGGCTAGCCGGCTGTTATTTCAACGCAGCCCAGACCCGATGAACATCGTCATGATCCTCCAGCGCCTGTAGAAACTCACCGGCCTCGGCCCGCTGCGCTTCGGCCAGTTCGGGGAAGTTCTTCGGGATAAAGCCCATCTCGCTCGTGACCACTTTCCAGCCGTGCGCGGACAGCCATTTCGAGACGGCGTGGACTGCCGCCCGGTCGGCTAGAAACCGCGCGCCCGCGGCCCCTTCCGGGATGTCGTCGTTCTGCTCGTGGCTCAGCGGCTCGACTTCGTTAGCGCCTGCCTCAATGCCCGCCGCTTCGAGGTCCGCGTTGTGGTCCACGTGGTGCGCTTCGACGATGCCGACGTAGTCAAACAGGAACTTGTTGCTGCCCGTCGTGCCGAGCTGGCCTTTGCGAAAGAGATGTCGAATTTCCGGCGCCGTGCGGTTCACGTTGTCCGTGTAAACCTCAACAATCACCGGAATCTTGTGTGGTGCGTAACCCTCGAAGAGCACATGCTCCATCACCAGCTTCTCCGCGCCGGTGCCTGCGCCCTTCTTGATTGCCCGTTCGATGACGTCGCGCGAGACACTTTCCTTTCGCGCTTTCTCCACGGCGGCTGCCAGCCGCGCATTGCCATCAGAATCAGCGCCCCCCATCTTAGCGGCGACCATGATCTCGCGAACGATCTTGCCGGTCGCCTGCGCTTTTTTCATCGAGGCGACCGCGCGTTTGGCATGTAACCATTGACGACCCATGGACGAAGCCTAGCAGGCGAGGTGCGGGCTGCGAAGCGCGAATTCCGCACGGCAGGGCGCGGTGTCCCCAGGCCGGCGTGGCCGGAACCAAACTCGTTGTGGGAACGGTTGCAGGTTGCAGGTTGACCGTCATTCAGCGCCACAGAGCCACGAGCGGAGAGGCTCAACCGGGGATTTCTTTTCCGCATTGCGAGAATCAGCGGAATCCGCGGTCAATATTCTACCCGCAGCTCGCGCGGACGGGATTCGTTGGGGAAACGAACCCAGAGCAAGCTGTCGGCGGCAGAGTATTCGAAGTTTTTCAACGGCTCGCCGGAGAGGGTGACGCTTTGAGGAGTTTTCGGCGAGCGAACCAGGACCACACCTGGCGTGTCGGCCACGCCTTCGACTTCCAGCGAGAGTATTCGGGTGTTCGCTGTGGTTGTGATCGTTTTGCAGGCGGAGGCCAGCACTCGCGGTTCCTCGGCTTTGAATCCCTCGAGGTCCAGCAGAAAATAGCGCGCGCTTGGCGTCAGGCTAACGCTCGTTCGGACCGGGAGGCTGCTGTCGAACAGATCCACAAACCGGCCCTGAAGCGTGCGCGCGCCGTTGGGGAGCGACTCGTCCAGACCGGCGGCGATGAGGTACGGTCCGCGCCGGAGCAGCAGATAGTTCGTCTCCCGCCATTTCAGCCCCGCAGCGGTAGCCGCGGGCCTAACCAAATTCAACAACCGTTGGTCGCCCTCCGGCTCGGCCGCCAGCCGGGCCGGGTTTTCATGAAGCCAGGCCACGTGACCTTTTCCCACTTTGACCGGTTTATCCACCGCGTCGAACTGCTTGTCCTGGACACCGAGCTGCGCGAACAGATGTTCGCGTGGCCTCGCAAAATGGTTGTCGTCGGTGTTCCACCATTCGCGGACCCGGTTGTACGGATCGGCGTCATCATCAACGACCACCAGCGCGCCACCCTTTCTGACCCAGTCGGCTAACGGTGCATGGACGTCGGGGCTCAACGGCTTCATGCCTTCATAGGTGAGCAGCAGCAGCCGGAACCCCTCAAGGTAACGCGGGGCCGTCACATTTTCAAGTTGAACAGGCGTAACGGGCAGGCCGCGTTTGAGCAGCGGCAGCGCCAGGCCATAGACGTGGCTTAGATGCGCGTCGCTCCCGCTGGGCTCGCCACGTTGGAACATGAGCGAGTCGCTGACCAGCACGCCCAGACCGCTCGTGCCGCAGTCCCACTCCACCCGCGGCTGGTTCATATCGTTGAGCGCGTTCATCACCGTTTGGAGCTCGCTGGCGTAAGCCGGCGGAATCCCTTTGCGCTCCGTGGCGCTGGCGCGGCGCGGGTATTTGCCGGCAAAGATCCGCTCCGGCCAGGGCGCTACTTCATACCGCGAAACCTCGGGCTGGAAAAGCGACGCGGTCAGTGTGGATTCCCAGTTGCGCCGGTAATCGTCCCAATCGTGGTCCGGGTTGTCTTCTACGGGGTCGTTGAGGTACCAGACGCGGCGACCGGTTGCGCGGACGAGGTTTTGCATCGCGCCGTATTCGAGGAACGCGGTCTCAAAAGTGCGTTCGCGAAGCTGGCCGCGATAAAGGTTCGGCGTCCTCGAGGTGCCGGTCCACACCTGGGCGATATAGCCGTCGCAGCCGTTCAAGCGGGCGAGGCTGGACTCGGGGCTGACGATACGCCAGTGGGCGTAGTTGAGCAGGCTGTGCGTGGGCACGTAACAGCGCACGTGCCGGCCGGTCCGGCGTTTGAAGTCCTGCACGTAGTCAAACACCTGCTGGAGCGCGCGCCGGTATAGGAAATACTTGAGCTTCGAAGCCCGCCATTGAGCGTCCACCGAGCTGTGCGGTGGTTGCCAGTCCTCGTGATAATAGCTCTGCCACTCGCGCTTGAAACCCTCTTCATAGCCGTCCTGCACCCAAAACTCCGGTTCTTCGAGATGGATCGCCTCGGCTCCCGCGTCCAACGCGCGCTGCACCCCGACGCACAGGAACCTGCCGTAATTCGTTCCGGGGCACATGTAGAAGATGTCGGTGCTGTTGCCATGGCGATGCTTGTTGCCGTTGCGCTCCGTCTGCGCCTCGTCCTCGTGGTTCACTCCGTCGAACCGGCCAAACAGATAATCCTGGTACTGGCCCCACGCGACGCCCGTCATGACGTGGATAATATAACCGTGCTCGCGCCAGGCCGCGATACGCTCGGGCAGGCCCTTGTCGATGCCGTATGTGATGGCTACGTCGGAACCGAGGTCCGCCGCGCCGGTCCACGGACGCGAAGTCTGGAAACAGGTCCGTTCCAGCGACCGTTGCGGGTCCGGGGGGAGAACGGCCGGAGCGCCGGCGGCTACGAGTGAGGAAAGCGCGCACGGTACCAACGGCAGGAAACGCATCAAGCGAAGCATCAGGGTTGGATGTATGAAAGCGCGTCCGCATTCAAGCGCAAACCGGAAGACCATTCGCCTGCCCCGCAACAATTGGCCAAACCCACCGCTCAATTGAGTTGCTGGTTCAGGTCTATCCTCCGCGCGGAGGAATTGAGGTATATTCGCACATGCCTACGGCTGAAACGCACGGCTGAAACGCAAGTTGAAAAGGGCTGGGTTTCGCTGCACACTGCGCGCAGTGATGAACGGATTGCGCGTTTTGGCGTTGATGACGGTGGCAGCCGTGTACTGCGGTTGCAGCCGATCCGGCGGCGCCGTCAACACCGCGGCGGTCGATCCCACGGAACCCACCCACGCACAACCGAAGCTGGCAACACTGAGAATCTACGTCGGCACGGAACCGTTAGTGGCTGAAGTGGCGCTGACACCTGAGCAGCTACACACTGGAATGATGTATCGCACCAACCGGCTGGATGAGGACGCCGGCATGCTCTTTCCTCTGCCATACACACAACAGGCCTCCTTCTGGATGAAGCACTGCCCGGTGCCGCTCTCGGCCGCCTACATTGATCCCGAGGGAATTATCCAGGAGATTCATGTTCTCAAGGCCAACGACACGAATTCAGTGGTGGCGGCCTCGGAAAACATTCGGTTTGTACTGGAGTGCTCCGAAGGCTGGTTCGACCGGCATCACATCAAGCCGGGAGTCGCCGTGGCCACCGAACGCGGCCCGCTGATGCAGACGTTCTTCCCGAAACGGTAGCGCCTATGCGAGTCGCGCTGTTGACCACTCTAATTCTGAGGGGTCTCATTTGCGGCGGCGCCGAGCCTCAGTGGAAACACTTGTCCACCTCGACCGGCGACCTACCTCTGCCGGGACCCTCGACCGAACAGACCGGCGCCCTGGTGGCGGACCTGGATAAAGACGGAACCAATGATTTTGTCATCAGCTTCCGCAAAGTCGCGCCAGCGCTGGTATGGTACCGGCGAACGGCGGCAGGTTGGGACCGTTACCTGATGGAGACCAACTTTCTGACGATTGAGGCGGGGGGGGCCGTTTATGACATCGACGGCGACGGCAACCCGGACATTGTCTTTGGCGGCGATTATCAGAGCAGCGAGCTATGGTGGTGGCACAACCCGTGTCCGAAGTTTGACCCAAAGGTTCCGTGGACGCGGCGCACCATTAAGAAAGGCGGCGCGACGCAGCACCACGACCAGGTGTTTGGGGATTTCCTGGGGACTGGCAAGCCCCAGCTGGCATTCTGGAACCAGGGGGCAAAAAAGATTTTTCTGGCAGAAATTCCAGCCGACCCATTGAACGCGGCGTCCTGGCCACTGACAGAGATTTTCTCCGGCTCGGCCGGCTCCGCGCGCAACACCGAGTTCAAGTACCCGGAAGGCATGGCCGCCTGCGATATCGATGGTGACGGGAAAATGGACCTGCTGGCGGGCAACCTATGGTTCAAGCATCGGGGCGGCACAAACTTTGACCCGATCCAAATCGGCAACGTGGGCGGCCGGATTGCGGCCGGCCGATTTAAGCCGGGGAAGTATCCGCAGGTGGTCATCGCGCCGGGAGATGGAGTGGGGCCGCTGCGCTGGTATGAATGCGTCGGCAACCCGGAGCGGACGGAGGATTGGGTCGGCCACAACCTCGTGGAACGCGCCGTTGTGCACGGCCACAGCCTCCAGGTGGCGGACATCGACGGGGACGGCCATCTCGACATCTTTGCGGCGGAAATGGCCAAGTGGACCGAGGAACGTCCGGACCCTGATAACCCACAAGCGACGGCGTGGATTTTTTACGGGGATGGCCAGGGACATTTTCGCACGAGTGTTTTCGCCACCGGCATCGGGTTCCATGAAGCCCGCGTCGCGGATTTGAATGGGGACGGGAAGATGGACATTCTGGACAAGCCATACAACTGGGAGGCGCCGCGGATCGACGTGTGGCTGCAGCGCCCCGCCACAAAGCAGTGAACCAAGAGGGGTTTCGCCTCAAAAGCGCACAAAGGACACAAAATGGGAGTGGCGCAAATCGGACTGGTTTTAAGAGCCGGACCCGCTATTTGTAGCGGATGATGAAAGTCACCTTCTTGCTGACGGTGTTTTTGTGGGCAACCCTCCAGATACTGTGTTCCGCCGCGCAGGAAAAGGAGCCGGTTCATTTCGCCATTTATGGATTAAGCCATGATCACGCAAGCGGGTTCATCCCGCGCACGCGCGGTCGAGAGGACTTTGAGTTGGTCGGGATTATCGAGCCGAGGCAAGACCTGGTTGCGCGCTACGCGCAGCGCTTTCATCTCGATACAAACCTTTTTTGCGCGAGCCTCGAGGAACTTGTGGCGCGGACGAATGTGCAAGCAGTGGCGACTTTCACAAGCACCTTCGAGCACCGGCATGTCGTGGAATTGTGCGCCTCAAAGGGCATCCATGTCATGATGGAAAAGCCGCTGGCCGTGAATATGAAGCATGCCCGGGCGATCGAGGCGGCGGCGAAGAAGGGCAAGGTTCAGATCGTGGTGAATTATGAGACGACGTGGTATCCCGGGAACCAGGCCGCTTATGCACTGGTGCACGAAGAGCACGCGGTCGGCGACCTGCGCAAGCTGGTGATTCATGACGGCCACCGCGGGCCTAAGGAAATCGGGTGTTCCGCGGATTTCCTGGCGTGGCTGACCGACCCGATGCTCAACGGTGGAGGCGCGCTGACGGATTTCGGATGCTACGGCGCCGACCTGATGACGTGGTTGATGGACGGAAAAACGCCGACTTCAGTTTTTGCAGTCACGCAGAAAATCAAGCCCGAGGTCTATCCAAAGGTGGAGGACGAAGCGACCATCGTACTAACCTACCCGAAAGCGCAAGGAATCATCCAGGCTTCCTGGAACTGGCCGTTCGACCGGAAAGACATGGAGCTCTATGGGCGGACCGGCTACGTGCTGGTGCCGCGGCCGGACCTGATGAAGGTTCGCAAGGCCGGAGCGAGCGAAACGGAAGTGACTCCCCCGCCGCTGACCGGCCCACAGTCCGACCCGCTGTCTTATTTAGCAGCGGTGGTGCGCGGCGACCTTCAGCCCGCGGGCCTGTCCTCGCTCGCGGTCAATATGGTCGTGACCGAGATCCTGGACGCCGCGCGGGAGTCGGCGCGCACGGGAAAACGGATTACACTGCCGTAACCTGACCGCACCCGCCGGCAGGAGCAAGCGCCGACATCCGTCCCGCAGCCGCGCCCGTTCTTATCTCTGTGCGAGCACTGGGGCGGTGCCAGATGGGGGAGGGACCAACCCCGACGAGACCAACACCTCCGCGGTGGCCTTGCCCATCTCGCGGCAGCAATCCCTCAACTCCCTGCGAAACATTTCGGCGTCACCCCCGACCCAGGCCTTGAGGGGCTTTCCGGCGCTGCGGTAGGCAACTGGAAAGGAGTAAAGCTCCTGGCCGTCGCTTTTCCGGATGAGCTCGACCTGCGCCTCGAAGGATAATGCCAGGCGCGAACGGAGGCCCGGCATCCGCGCAAGCCTGGCTTGGACGAGATGAATCTCCAGGGCGGTCCCGGCCCCGCGGGCTGTCAAAGGACCCGTCCCCGGCTCGGAGTTGGCGAACCCGGACGGTGTCAAGTGATACGAGCACTGGATGAGGAGCGACTCATTGGCTCCCGGCATAAGGAGCGGGTCTTTGACGAGCGCGATTGACTGCGAGGTCCGCGGCGCCAGCGCGCGCGCGACAGCGTCAGCGAGGATCTGGTGCGGCTGCATGCGACGAGCGACCGTCTTCAAGTTCCGCTCGGCCAATTCCAGTTCTTCTGAATCATGAGGGCGCAACAAGCCAACGGTCTGTTCCCACAAGCCGAACGGGACAGCCGCCAAGCACGCCACGGCCTGAACGACGGCGTTCCGGTCGTTCTCCAAGCCGCCGAGGAGCCACTCGGTTTCGGTGCTAGCTTCGGCGATTGCTTCTTCTTTGGCCGGCGGCCGCTGAATCAGCAAATCGGACATTGCCCGTCCGGAATAGATTTCCAAGGAGCCGTTATCAGCGGCGCGGAGAACGGTAAACTCGATGCCTGGCACCCTATCTTCGTTGGCGAGTTCGCGATCAGGGCGGCTGGTTCTAAAGCTTGCTTGGGCCAGTCTTGTGTGGATAGACCGACTTGAATTGGCGCTCAGGTTTGAAGACGTGAACACGGCAGGCGAGGGTCCGACCCGGACAGGCCTCCCGGCGGGCGCGACGAAAAGATCTTGTGCCATTTGTTCGGCCAGGGCCCGGTAGCCGGTTTGCGCAACCGATTCGAACCCGCCGGCCCGCGCCCAATCGATGAACATCGCCTCGTCGCTGTGGAATTCGTAATGCCGGTCGAAGACGACTGCGCGGTCAGCGGCGCGCACCACACTCGCCCGCGCTTTCATGCACAGGGCGTATGTGTTATCGCCGGTGCCAGCTCGCTCTAACCGGAGGGACTCGACAGTGGTTTGTACCACCGCACTAACCAGTTCAGAACTTTCACCGGGCGCCGCTGCGGGCGCCAGCGGCAGCAAACGACGTCGGGTCTTCTCGCCGGCGCACTGGAGCAACAACTCCCGGAGGCGCTCCTGGCCGGCCATTGAGCGCATCGCCTGCGTCAGCTCCTCATCTGCTTCGGCGAGTTTCTCCGCCGGTAGCCGGCGGTGTCCCGCGCTCAGCGCGCCATAGCCGGCGGCAAACGGCGCGAGCACAAACTCAACGGCACCAGCGGCCGCCTCCAATTGGGGATGGATAAGGTTCGGAGTCGTGAGAATTGCCCGAGCCGCGCGGGCAGCCCCTTCGCCGGCTGATTCGAGCCGGCCCTGGCCAGGCTTGAAGCTGAAACTCGCAGGCTCGAGCGACGAGGTGAACGCAAGCGAGCCGGGCTCGAGCCGGAGCAAGACGAACCAATGCTCAGGGCCACGATCGTTGAGTGGCGACTTGCTTGTGGCGCATCCCGCGGCAACAACGACGATTGCCGATAACCCCATTAAGCTATATCGAACCCGGAATGGAGTCCGACTGCGGCGACGAAAACCATTCGTTTTCATAGAACGTGTGGAGCGGGTGAAGACGGGACGGCTTCCTGGGAAAGAATCGACTTTCGTTTCGAGACTTCGATTACGAGCACCCAGGCAGTCCAATCGCGTTCACTCACCTGCTGAGGCCTTGGATTGCACGAGCGCTCAAACGTTTGCTCCACCGAGCCAAGCTCGGTCCGGTGTCCAGGATTCGGCTTGTAACCCAGGACGAACAGGGAGAAGCCTGGGTTGATGCCGAAATTCAAATTGTAAGTGATAAGCCCCAGGCCAAGGGAACCTTGCCTGCGAAAGGTCTCCCGCCCAACCCTAAGGTTATGCACTACGTATTCGCCATTCCTGTAAACTGTGACGGGCAGATACATGCCTGGCTCAGTCCGATCGATGACACGTCGAAACTCCCGAAGGCGCGTCACGGGTTTATGATCGAGTGCGACGACCAGGTCGCCTTCACGCAGTCCTGCCAGCCGGGCAGGCGTGTTCGTGCTGAGGGCGAGAACGAGCAGGCCTGCTTTCTGAGTGTGCCGGAGCGGCTCGGGGAACGCGTTAACGGTATCGCTGGGACTAAATAGCCTGGGCACGTGGGCCTGCTTGTATTCGCCGCCGACCCAACCGCGTGCAAGCGCGCGCGGCTTTTCCTTGTTCCCAGCGCAACCGGCTAACAACACCGCCAATGCGCCTAAGAACACTGTCGCTGCTACCGGACTACCTCTTTGCGAGAAACGTCCCTTTTCGGTTCCTTCCTTTATTGTATGCATAACGTAACATGAACACTTTCCTCTCTTGAAACCGATTATCGAGCGCCGGAACCCTGGTCGTCAGTGTGAGTAGGCATATCAAGCACCGCATCTTGCTGCCTCCGCTGCTCGAGCAGATGCCATATCCATACAACCGCGGCGACCCACAAAGGAATCAGAGCGCAGGACCAGTTCGGGGTAGAGCTGTAGCCGACGTTGGCGGAGTGAGGGAGGATCCGGCAATAGCCGAAGAAGCTTTGCAGTGAGCAACAGGCGCAGGCCAGCAGCGCCCATTTCCGGCCGGCCGCGGACCGGTGTGCCAGCCAGCAGAACAGGGCCGTAATCAGCGCGATGGCCAGGCAGCACGCCGCCCGGCTGGCGCCGACGAGAACCCCAAACCCCGGTCCTCCGTCCGCCAAAACAGCCCATTCGTCCGCCGACACCCAGACCCTGACCAAGCCGAACGCTACAGCCACGCCGAGCAGGGATCCTGCAAAGGTTGCTGGTATCGGCAAAAGGCAAAAGCCGAGGACGCGATGACGGCCCAACCAGGAGGATTGCCGCAGCATGCGCGCTACCCGGTCCGCGAGAACAGCGGGTTCCCCCAGGCGCTGGTCTGCGCGGGCTTCGGCTTCGGCTTCGGACAATCCCTCCTGGAGGGCAGCCTGTTTGAGATCCTCGTGATGGTCCGCCAGCTCGCGAACCCGGCGCTGCAATTGTCCGGCGGGACACCCCAGCTCCTGCAACCGCCGCTCGAAAACCCGGATGGCCGGTGCGTTAGGCATGTTCCGGCCCCATTACCAGCGCGATACCGGAGGCGACGCGAGTCCACTCAGCGGACAACGCTTCCAACCGCTTCCGGCCGCGCGCGGTGAGCTGATAATAGTTCCGGCTGCGGCCGTCCACTTCCTTGCGGTGGCTGGCCACGAGCTTCTCGCTCTCGAGATAATGCAAATAAGGGTAGATGCAGCCTTCGCCGAAAGAAAAGATCTCATCGGTCTGGCTCTGGATGGCCTTGACGATTTCATAGCCGTACATTTCGCGGCGCGAGAGCAACTTTAAGACCAGCAACTCCGGTACGCCGTTCAAAAAGCTTGGATTGGTTTTTGACATTACGGGAGCGATATACCTCACGATGAGAGGCATGTCAACATCAAACTGTGAGGTATTTAACTCACTTCCCCGCCGCGTGCGCGGCGACGGCTGAGCCAAGGCGAAAAACTTCGTCCGGGTCCCAGCGGACCTCGCCGTCGGGGCTTCCCCGACGGGCTGACTGGAAAGCGTCCAGCAGGGACACGGCTAGAAAAGCGGCACCGGCAGCGCTGGGATGAAGCCGGTCCTCCTGCAGCAAACCGACTGTGGTGCCGGCAGGCAAAGTATGGCCGTGGACCCGCACGGCCCGATTGGCCAGTACCGAGCGCATGATGACGGACAGGGGCAGAATCGTGACCTGGCGCCGGGTAGCCGCCCACTCTTTTAACCGCCGGTTGGCGGCGGCCAGCGCTCGGGGGCTGGGGATTTGCTCCGCGGTAAGCTGGCGGTTGACCGCTGCGGAGGCATCGGGGAGGTCGCCGAGCACGAGAGGGCATTTGAAGGATTCAAGGAGCTTGAGACCCTCGTTGAAGCGCTGCAACCGCGCGTCATCAGTGCTCCCGTCGCCATAGCAAAACCAAAAGAGGAAATCGAGGCCGAGAACGAGGGTGGGTTGAGCCTTGAGCGCCTCGTCGATTTGCTTGCGCGAGGCGGGTTCCGGTTGGAGGAAGACGAACGCGCTGGCCAGGTTTCGCGCCGGCTGGTGCGGAACTGCTAGCGCGGCGTCCACGTAACGGTTGAGGCGATAGCGAGCGGTGTTAGGTCCGCCGAAGGGCTCGGATTCGGTGAACCCGGCGGTCACGCTGGCCCCGATGAGGAAAATGCGTTGCCAGGCAGAATTGGTGGCGGCGGGTTTCGGAGGCGGCGAGCTCGAGTCGAGGGCTGGCCGGTCCGGCGTTGAAGTCGAACCCGTCGCAGTGGCCAGGAAGGCGAGCCAGTACGCGCCCATCATCCCGACTCCTATGGAAAGGCCGCAGGACGAAATGAATGACCTCGAGCGCATGGGGCGAGTTAAGAGCGGACATCGTGCCATCGCAAGCGGTTTTTGACGGAGGAGTTCGGGCGGCGCACGACAGATTTCTTCCAGTGCTCCCTCCTGCCACATAAATGCGGCGTTCCGAAAGCGGCCGGGACGCCGCTTTTATGCGGCAGAGAAGAATTTGTCCGGCTCGTGATTCGGGGACTCGTCGACGAGGGTACGGTTGATCTCCCACCGCAGGGTGCTAGACTCTCATTGTGACAACCCAACCGAACAGTGCTATCGTTTTTCCAACCTCGAATTAAGGCGCATATCATGAAGACGAATTGCCTCAGCCGCCGCCAGTTTCTGGAACGTTCTGCCGCGGCCACCGGCGCGTTGCTATTAACCTCCTATGCCTCGCTGGCGAAGCCTGCCGCGAAACGCACGGCGGTGGACCAGGTGGCGCTTGGCAAGACGGGGCTCAAGCTCAGCCGTCTCGGTTTTGGCACCGGCAGCAACAGCGGCCACGTGCAGCACGATCTCGGGCAAGACGGGTTCAATCGGCTGATTCGGTATGCCTACGACCAGGGCATCACCTATCTGGATTGCGCCCAGAGCTACCAGACCTTCGAGTGGATCGGCCGCGCGATTAAAGGTCTCCCTCGAGAGAAGCTTTTCATCCAGTCCAAGATCCCCGGCAAGCCGGAGAAAGTGCTCGAGGCCATCGACCATCATCGCAAAGTTTTCAACACGGATTACGTCGATAGCCTGCTCATTCACTGCATGGTCAAAGAGGGCTGGACGGAGGACTACGAGCGGATCATGGACGCGTTCGATGAGGCCAAGCACAAGAAATGGATTCGCGCCAAGGGCGTTTCCTGCCACAGCCTGCCCGCGCTTCGCGCGGCGACGTCCTCGCCTTGGACGGAGGTGCATCTCGTGCGAGTGAATCCACAGGGCAACCATATCGACGGGATGGAACAGACCTGGGACAAACCGGGTCACGATATCGCCCCGGTGCTTAGCGAGTTGGCCGCCATGCGCGCCCAGGGCCGCGGCGTCATCGGCATGAAGATTATCGGCAACGGCGAGTTCACCCTGGCGGAAGACCGGGAAAAATCGATTCGTTATGCCATGTCGCGCCCCGAACTGGACGCGATTGTCATTGGCTTTAAGAACACGGGGGAGATTGACGAAGCCATTAAGAGAATGAATAGCGCGCTGGCAGAAGCGGCGTGAGCCCGGTTTCAATTTTGTTGCTCGAGCCGGCGCACAGCCCGAGACTGGCTTCGTGGCGTCCGATTCCAAACGAGTTTTTTCAGTTTCAGTGCGCGAACTGGTGGAGTTCGCGCTGCTAGAGGGCGATCTGGGGGGGGGGCGCGATTTTGTTGGACCGAGCCGAGCGCTCGCAGGGATTCGGGGCCACCAAAAAGTCCAGCGCTCCCGTCCAGCCGGCTACCAAAAGGAGGTCCCGCTCGCGCATGAAATAGAGGATGACGGGTTTATGCTGCGGATTCAGGGCCGCATCGACGGGCTGCTGGCGGAAACGGACCTGGCGCTGGTAGAAGAAATCAAAACCGTACAAGGCGGTTGGGACGGCGCAGCTGACCCGCTACATTGGGCGCAGGCGAAGATTTACGCGTTCATCTATGCCCGCGAGCATGAACTCAAACGGCTTGCCATCCAGCTGACATACCTAAACCTGCAGACCGGCGAGGTGATTGAGTTCCGCCAGCAGTTTAACTTTTCTGAGCTATCCACGTTCTTCGAGCATACGGTCGCCATTTACCTGAGCTGGGTGCGGGAGCGGTACCGTTGGTGCCAAGACCGCGACGAGTCCATTCGCACACTCGCGTTTCCGTTCACCAGCTACCGTCCGGGCCAGCGGGAACTGGCAGTGGTAGCGTACCGGGCGTTATCGCGAGGCGGGCGCCTGTTCCTGGAAGCGCCCACAGGCATCGGCAAGACGGTGTCGGTTCTGTTCCCGGCAGTGAAGGCGCTGGGGGAAGGCAAGCTCGAGCGGTTGTTCTACCTGACGGCGCGGACCGTGGGCCGGGCGGTTGCGGAGAAGGCCTTCACCGACCTGCGGCGCGCCGGTTCCCGGTTACGCACGTTGACGCTGACCGCCAGGGAAAAGATTTGTGTGCAGCAGGGCCACCCCTGCGACCCGCAGACTTGTCCTCTAGCGCGCGGTTACTACGACCGGAATAAGCCCGCCATGCGTGAAGCCCTGGCGCAGGAGGAAATCACCAGACAGGTGCTCGAGACCGTCGGCCGGCAACACCAGGTTTGTCCCTTCGAGCTTTCCCTTGACCTGTCGATCTGGGTGGATGCCGTCGTCTGCGATTACAATTATGTCTTCGATCCAAAAGTCTATTTGCGAGGCCACTTCGCCGAGGGCGGCGGCGATTACGCGTTTCTGGTCGATGAGGCGCATAATCTGGTGGACCGGGGGCGGGAGATGTTTTCGGCCGAACTGGACGGAGCGGAGGTTCAGCAGACCAGGAAGGCGTTGAGAGGGGCGCTGCCACGCTGCGCCAGGACGCTCCAGAGGCTGAACTCGGCAATGCGAAAAGCCTGCGGCTCGGCGGCGCCAAGCACCGAATCGGTCGAGCCCTCGGATCCGGCCCTCGAGCTTAACCTGTTTCCTTCGGAGGTGGCGAGCGGCGACTCGACTGGCGCGGCGTCAGCGGGAGTTGCAGCCGCCGCCCCGGCAGGCCAAACGAGCAAGGAGTTTCCAAGCGACCTGCTCCCGGCCCTGGACGATGCGCTCAAGGAAGCCGAAGCGTGGCTGGCCCGGAACGAAGCCGCAGAGTTCCGGGAGGCGTTGCTGGAGTTTTATTTCTGTTTGTATTCGTTTCGCCGGACGGCTCAGTTGTACGACGAGCATTATGTGACAATTCTCAAACGCAACCGCTGGTCCGCTCGCGTTCGGTTGTTCTGCCTGGATCCGTCGTACTTGCTGCGGCAAGCGCTGGAGCGAGGCAAGGCAGCCATCTTCTTTTCGGCTACACTGACGCCGATGGATTATCACCGCGAGCTGCTGGGGGGCAGCCCGGAAGATCCGGTGTTGCAGTTGTGCTCGCCCTTTCCGCCGCAGAATCTCGCGGTGTTGGTGCAGGATCGTATCCGCACCCATTTTAAGGCGCGTGCCGGAACGTTGGTGGAGGTGGCCCAGACAATTAAAGCGGCGGTCGCAGGGCGGCACGGCAATTATCTCGTTTATTGTCCTTCTTATCAGTATCTGAACGCGGTCCATGCGCAGTTCCAGCATTTGGACCCAGTAACGCGGGTGCTCGCTCAGCGCCCCAGCATGAGCGAAGGCGAACGCGAGGAGTTTCTGGCGGCGTTTACGGTAGCGCATCGTGGAACGCTCGTCGGGTTCGCGGTGATGGGCGGGATTTTCGGCGAGGGCATTGACCTGGTGGGGGAGCGGTTGATTGGCGCGATCATCGTGGGGGTCGGCCTGCCCCAGCTCTGCGTCGAGCGTGACCTGATCCGGGACTATTTCCAGGAAAGAGCCGGCGCGGGATTCGATTACGCCTACACTTTTCCCGGAATGAACCGGGTCTTGCAGGCAATCGGAAGGGTGACCCGGTCGGAAACCGATCGCGGGATCGTGTTGTTGGTAGATGCGCGGTTTGGGGAAAGCCGCTACTTGCGGCTAATGCCCCCCTGGTGGCGGACCGCCCGGGTCCGGAACGTCAACGCAATCCAGGAGACAGTGAACCGGTTTTGGGGAGAACAAGCTGTGAGCGTTTAGGATTTCTTTTGACGCGGGCCGAAATAGGCGTAAGTTCACTGTCAATGTCCATTAAGCCTCAACTGAAGTCACCGAATACGCGCGGCGCAGACGCGTACCGGCCGGCTTACTGGCGGCGAGTCGTCGATATGCGGCGCCATGACGGCGGTTGGGGTTCAGAGTCTCCTTAATGTAGAATACCAGATTTTTGAAACCCACCCGCTGAAAAGCCGGTGGGTTTTTTGTTTGCTTCCGGCTCAAGGCAAACCACTGAAACGAATCTATGAACGAGACGCAAGCCAGCCTGAGAGAGTCCCTGCGGGCGCTGCCGCGGGGGGCCTGGATTCTCTTTTTCGGCACCTTTCTGAATAAGTTCGGCACGTTCGTGCTGCCATTCCTCGCCATCTACATGACAGGCCTGGGCTATACGCCAGCGCAAGCAGGCCTGGCGATCGCGGCGTATGGGGTCGGCACACTGGGCGCCTGTGTGCTGGGGGGACACCTGGCGGACCGCCTGGGCCGCCGCAAGACCATTGTGTTATCGATGTTCGCGGGCGCGGCGGTGATGTTGTGTCTCTCGCAAGTGCATAGTTTGCCCCTGATCGTGTTGTTTTCGGCCCTGGTAGGATTGGCAGGTGAACTGTATCGGCCGGCGAGCAGCGCCCTGCTGGCGGACCTGGTGCCGGCCGGGCAGCGGGTGACCGCGTTTGCCGCTTACCGGATGTCGTTCAACGCCGGCTGGGCGTTTGGCCCGGCGACCGCCGGGCTGCTGGCCAAACACTCGTTCCTGTGGCTTTTCGTGGGGGACGCCGCCACTTCGATCCTTTACGGTTTGGTGGCGTGGTTCGCGCTGCCGTCCGGATTGCGCGGCACTCAAACAGAAAACTCTTTGCTGGAGACGTTCAGGGTGGTGCGTGAGGATAAACGCTTCCGCCAGGTCTTGTGCGCGTCGCTGGCCGTCGGCCTGGTATTTGTGCAGGTCTTCTCGACCATGAGCCTGCAGATCACCCGCAGCGGGTTCTCGGCCTCCACTTATGGGCTGGTGGTTTCCCTGAACGGTGCGCTGGTTGTGCTCTGCGAGCTGCCCTTGACAACCATCACCAAGCGGTTCCCTGCGCGCCGGATTATGGCGCTGGGGTATCTGCTAATCGGCGCCGGGTTTGCGTCGAACGTGCTCGAGCGCTCGCTGCCTCTGCTCGCGCTCACGACCGCCACGTTCACGCTGGGGGAGATGATCAGCATGCCCGTGGGCGGCGCCTACGTGGCGGACCTGGCGCCTGCGGCGCAACGGGGCCTCTACATGGGAACGTACGGGATGGTTTGGGCAGTGGCGTTTGTGTGCGGTCCAAGCCTGGGGATGCTGCTCTTTTCATCGAGCCCGATTCTCTTGTGGACGTTGTGCGGGGTCCTGGGTGTATTGGCGGCGGGCCTCATCTCGGCGGAACCGGGCAAGCAAACGGTGCTGGCGGGCGGCGGACCTGCCGCAGCGAAGACGATGTAGAGGTATGTCGGGGCCTCAGGTCGTTTGTTGGTAGGGTTCGGCGATCAAATCGTAGTCAGTGTGTCCGACCACTGTCACGGTGGCGAATTCACCGGGCGGCAATTGGCCATGAACATAGACCCGGCCGTCGATATCCGGCGCGTCTGCCTCTCCGCGAGCGACCAGGTACCGGCCCTTGAGCCGGGCGGTGTGTTCGTCCGGTCCCCGCAACAGGCCGTGTTCCCAGGAGCTGATACGGGCGCCTTTCAGTTCCCGCGCACTGGCCGCTTTCTCCACCAACACCCGAATGGCCCGGCCGACGAACGATTCCGAAACCTCCGCTGCGACTTCGTGCTGAACCGCCATTGCGCGCTGACGGCGTTGGCGCTTGAGCTTGTCCGGCAGCTGGCCGGCCATTTTGCCCGCTCGCGTGCCGTCCTCCTGCGAATAAGCAAAGACCCCCAGCCGCTCGAACCTTGTAGCGCGGATGAAGTTCAACAGCGTCTCGAAATACTCTTCGGTCTCGCCGGGAAAACCGACGATGAACGTTGTGCGCAGCGCGATGCCCGGCACGCCCGACCGGATGCGCCGCAACAAATCTACGATATACTGCCGCGAGGTTTCGCGGCGCATTCGTTCGAGCATGCTGTCATGGATATGCTGCAAAGGAATATCCACGTACCGCGCCACCTTGGGACACTCAGCTATTGTCCGAATCAGCTCGTCCGTCCAGTGGGCCGGGTGGGTGTAGAGCAGGCGGAGCCAAAAGTCTCCCGGCAGCGCGTTCAATTCACGCAGCAGGCTGCAAATCGTCGTCGCCTCGGCCGGCAGCGCTTTTACGGTGGCGTTGAATCGGTCCGGCGTGGCGATGGCGCGGCTGTGGTTGGGCCGCAGGTCGAGTCCGTAGTAGGTCGAGTCCTGTGAAATAAGGTTCAGCTCCTTCACGCCGTCGGCCACCAGGGTTTTCGCTTCAGCAACAATGTCCGCCTGCGACCGGCTGCGGTGCGAGCCGCGCATCCGGGGAATGATGCAGAAGCTGCACGGATGGTTGCAGCCCTCGGCGACTTTGACGTAGGCGAAATGGCGGGGCGTCAGCCGGAAACGCGGCGTCGCGTAGTCCGGGATATAGTGAGGACGGAGGTTGACCTCAATTGCCGGGGTGAGTGAGGCGTCAGGGAGAACGTGGTGCGCGATGCGTGATGCGTGATGCGGACTCCCCGACCGGCGACCTTGGACTTTCGACTTGAGACGTGAGGCTTTGGACTTTGGACTTTGGACTTTGGACTTTCTTCGATCGAGCGCTTCCCGGACGATCTCGGTCACACGAGCGACCTGATCAATGCCCATGAACGCATCCACCTCGGGAAGCAGTTTCGGGAGTTCGTCACGGAAGCGTTGCGGCAGGCAACCGGCGACGACCAATGCCTGGCCCCGGTTTTTTGCCTCGCGCACCTGCGCCGATTCCAAAATCGTGTCGACGCTTTCCTCCTGGGCGGAGTCGATGAAGGAACAGGTGTTGACGATCACCACGTCGGCCCGCTCGGCCTGGTTGGTAATTTCGACTCCGTCTTTCAGCAGTGTCCCGAGCATGATTTCGCCATCCACCAGGTTCTTGGCGCAACCGAGTGAAATCAAACCCACCTTCAAAGAGCGCGCTGCGGGTTCTCTCTTCATTTATGATCCATGATTTGCCGGAGAAGAGGTAAGGAGTCTCCGATCTTCCGCCAGAACGCAAGGTGTACCGAGGATTTGAGACTCCTTACGTTGTCTCCTAGAATGATACAACACGTTCTTAGCCGTTGGCAGTGGTTTGCGGCGGGGCATTCGTGCCTGGGGTGGCGGGCGCAGCGGGTTCGGGTCCTATACCGAGCTTGGTGCGCAAGGTGGCGCGAAGGACGGCGGGCAGGCCGTTCTCCTGATCGAGCATACGGTTCAGGATCTCCCGCTTTATCTCTTCGAGAGCCGGCAGTGCGATGGATTCGCCTCGCGCGGTCGTTTTGCTCGCGTATGTGTCACGAACCTTGCCGGCGAGCATCTCATAACCGGCGGCGCGCTCGTCCTCGCCGACCGCCATGCTGGTGTAAGCGCGGACCAGGAGCCCTTCGATCGCGGCCTTCACGCGATCGCGGCTCGTCTCGCCGATATCTTCCTGGATTCGCTCGAAAGCGTACTCGTCTACTGTGAGTGTCGAAGGGAAAGCCGTCGGGGAACTATCAAGCATGCTCCGATTGGGGTATTTGATTCCCAAGTACTTCCACCAGTAGGCTGCGTTGGCGATACGATTGTTCGAGTACAGGAAATAAACAGCGTCGCGAAGGAAGTTCCGGTGGGCCTTCGAGATATTTTCGCGATTATTCGGGTCGTCCTGGTAAGCCTCTTCGTAGGCCGCGCTGACCTTGGGGATAATGTCCAGGTTAGGTCCGAGATCGATCTTTACGACCGGATTGTTGACCAAATGTCCCCTTTGGAAGCTCAATTGCATGGATTGATAGATCACCCGGCGCAACGTGATGAGGTCGTCCGCTTTGATCTTGCCTGGGTTTTCTTTGGCCTTCTCCAAGCCCAGGGCCGCCCAATAGATGGCGTGCGCTTCCGGGAGCCGCCACTCCAGCGGACCGTAACGCTCGTCCACTTGCTTCATGAATTCGGGGTCCATCTTGTAGCGCTCGCGGAGCACCCGGGCGCGCTGCTTCTGGTCGGCGGTCTGCGGATGGATCAGTTCATCAAAGTTGGCAGGCTTATTGCCGAATACCTTGTTCATTTCGTCCCGCCATTGGACCTTGTAATAGACGTTCGCGTCATCCAGGTTGGCGCCCATCTTGTGCTGGAAGAACCATGCCAGCTCCCGGTAGATAAGCGTTTCGTTGGGGTTGTAGCGCAGCCCTTGGTCGCGGAGCAGCTCGATGCCCTGTTCGACCCAGCGCCAACGGTCGCCGTAGTCCTTGAACTTGACGGAGATGTTATAGGCCATGTTCCAGGCCTGATTCACCCACACCTGCACGAAATTGGGCTCGAGTTTCGTGATCCAATCGGCCAGTTGGGCCATCTCGAAAAACTTGTCGTCATCCTGCAGGTCGTTGGCGCGAATCCAAAGCGCGTTGGAGATCAGCCCGCGGAATCCGCCCAGGGCAACTGTGGTGAACGCAAGGACGGGCGGGGCATTCTCCAGCGGCTCGACCCGCGTAAGGCCCAACCGGTCCCGGTCGCGATTCAAGGAGGATTGCACCTGGGAAACCGCGACGAGCAAGGTGGCCCCCAATACTAGCAGGAGGACTTTTTTGACCTTTGGGCTCATCAATGGGTTCCTTGCGCGGTGGCCAGTTCGCGGCGGGTGAAGACGACCATGCCCAGAACGGCGGCGGCGCCGCCGAGCAGCCCGACAATCTGGCCGAACGCCAGTGCCAGCTCGCTCCAGGTGATGCTGCGACCGGCGCTGAGAGACTCCACGGGCGAGAATCCCTTTGCCAGGTTGATGATTTTAAGCGCCCCCTTGAATGCCGGAATGACCACAACGTCGGCCGGCGACCATCCCTTCGTTCCCTTCTCGGCATTGTAATCCGCGATCGTACCCTCGGAGACGGCATTGGCCATCGTGCCGCTGGACAAGACCATCGAAAGGAGGCCCAGGGAAAAAAAGGCCGCGACCGGGAACGAAAGAAAGCTGGCGGAGGCCAGACCCACGGCGGCCAGCAACGCCATCCAGCAAAGGATAATGCCTAGGCCGCGGGCGAAATTCATCCCGAAGCCGCCCTCGCGGTAGAGCACCTCGATGCCGTCTTCGAGCGGGACCAGCAGCGTGGTGTTGTTCGGGTTGCCGAAGGTAACGGTCAAAACGCCGTCCGCATCGAACAGGTTGGGAGCGATCTGGAACTCGTGGAACGTATCGGGTGCCAGGCTCATCATTTCATCGCCCCCCCAAAGGGCAGTCTTATTCGGCACGCCCACAGCCCAAACGCCGCCGAAGGTGCCAGAGGGGCTCTTTTCCGCGGAGTTGAACTTGATGCGCAGGTAGATCGGCTGGTCGCGCAGCCGGTACCGCGCCAGGCCGAGGTCAATTTCCCAGGTGCGCGAGTAGCCCGGCGGAACGATCTGAAACTCCGCCTTGACCTGTTCACGGATTTGCTTCCGCACGTCTGCCAGGCTGTCCTTGTCCAGTGGGTATTTCTTGAGCCGTTCCTTGACCAGGCGTTCCGTGGCGGCCTCGATCTCCTGGGCGTGGCTCCGCGGTTTCGCCGAGCCGCGCGCGACCAGTACCTCGTTGTGTAGGATTTTCTGCTCGCTGGCGGGCAGGCCGTTGGCCCGCCACATGAGCAATCCGTAAACGCAGACACCGGAGAGCGCCAGCAGCACCGCGTTCAGCGACAGGATGCCGAGCCATTTGCCCAACCAGATTTGCCAGCGGGCGATGGGCTTCACGGCGACTACCTGCATCTGACAGTCCTCGATGTCGCGTGCCAGGGTGCCACAGGCCAGCCAAAGGGTGGACAGGCCCAGCAACGCGCTGAGCGTAGTCAGAGTGTAGGTCAACAAGATCTGCGTAAAGCCCCGGGCGGTGCCGTCGTCTTTAATCATCAGGGGCAACACCACGACCGAGGCGAGTAGCAACACCGCTACCACCAGGAACAACCTGAACCGGAGCGCGGCTTTCCAGGTTAACCAGCAAATGGCAAACAGGCGCTGCATCTCAATCAAACGGTTGATTCCGCGGCAGGTTGGCGTCAGTGGAAACGCGAGCGCGTCGCCGGCTTAGTTCAACACGCATCTTCATGTTATCAGCGCAAGCAGCCCCGTTCGGGGCTTACATCACTTGGGTTTTCCCAACAGGGACGACAGCTTCTCATTTGCCTTTTCAAGCTCCGCTGCGTTTGCCGGTTCGGAGGACGGCCTCACCACCGGGGCTGCGGGCTCACCCGACCTGGTTAAGGCCTCAAGTTTCTTCTGGTCCACACTGGGTGTGGCTGGGGCCGGGGGAGCGGGTTTCGCCGGGGAGGCGGCGAGGCGCTCGAGGAGCCTGTCGCCGCTCGGGGCGGCCTTGCCTTCGCCGCGCAGGTAAGCCGCGACCCGGGCGCCGGACATGGCGCCGGAGGTTTCGGCGGCGGCTTGGCGGGCCTTCTGCACCACCTGGAGGAAATAGCTCTCAAGGTTTTGCGTCGGCGTGTCGATCTGGACTTTGTCCTCGGCGACGTCTTTGCGAATGAGCTCCAGCACCCGTTCCATCGTAGGGCGCGGCAACGCGGGTGTTGTGATGCGGATCGCATCCGGCGTGGCCAGCAAGTCCTTCAATCTACCCATCGCCTGGATTCTGCCGCCATAATAAATCACCACCCGGTCGCAAACGTCCTCTACGTCGGCCAGCAAATGGCTGCTCAGAATCACGGTCTTGCCCCGGCGCGCGAGCGCGACGATGAGGTCCTTCACCTCCCGGCAGCCAATAGGGTCGAGGCCGGAGGTTGGCTCGTCCAGGATCACTAAATCGGGATCATTGATCAGCGCCTGGGCCAGGCCGATGCGCCGCTGCATGCCTTTGGAGAACTCGCCGACCGCCCGCGAATGCGCCTGGCTCAGGCCAACCATTTCGAGCAATTGTTCGGTCCGTTGCCGGCGGTCGCTTTTGGGCAGTTCGAAGAGATTCCCGAAAAACTGCAGCGTCTCGTATGAATTCAGATAGCGGTAAAGGTAGGATTCCTCCGGCAGGTAACCAATCCGGGCCTTGGTGGCGACATGCCGCGGCGAGTGGTCGAACACTTGGATATGGCCCTTGGTGGGGTAGAGCAGCCCCAGGAGCAGTTTCACAGTGGTGGATTTGCCCGAGCCGTTCGGTCCCAGCAAACCAAACACCTCACCGCGCCGCACTTCAAAATCAACATTGTCCACCGCCCGAGCTTTGGGCCGGCCCCAGAAATCTTTGAAGATCTTGGTCAGACCACGGACCGAGACCACTACTTCGCCGTTTGAAGACGGAACGGCCTCCGAGCCTGGAGCTCGAAGTGCGGGGTGCGGAGCGGGATTGGTTAGTGTCACAGACGTCAACTCAGAAGCGCTCATAATATCAACGTAAACACGGGTCGGGGCCTCAGCAAGGCACGGGGCTTGACGAGGCACGCGTTTTGGCGCCGTGCGTCCTTCGCGCGTCGCACTTCATCATGCTGCCATTGTTGGCGCCAGCTCGGGCTTGGGCGTTGGGCCGGAGGTTCCGGGCCAGGTGGGCTGCGGCGCCACGGGCGCAGGATGGTAATGTTCAAGCTCTTCGCCCTTGCGCACCAGCCGCGCGCTGTTAAACACGACGATGAGTGAGCCGGCAGTATGCATGGCGGCGGCTAGCACCGGCGGCACTTTACCCAGCGCCGCGAGGGTCATCCCTCCGATGATGAACGCCACGCCGAAAAGGAAATTCTGGTTGATGACGCTGCGGGTGCTGCGCGATAACTTTACCAGGAATGGCACGCGCCGCAGGTCGTTGTTCATCAGCGCTATCGTGGCGCTGTGGATGGCCACCTCGCTGCCTGCAGCCCCCATCGCGATGCCGATATCACCCGCTGCCAGCGCCGGGGCGTCGTTCACGCCGTCGCCCACTACGGCCACCTTGTATCCTTTGGCCCTCATCCCGCGAACGAACTCGACCTTATTCTGCGGCAGGCACTCGCCTTTGGCTTCCTCGCACCCGATCTCCAGCCCCACCCGCGTCGCCACTGGCTGGCGGTCGCCCGAAACCATCGCGATGCGGCGCACCCCGCTTTCCTTCAATTCAACCAGCGCCTCCCGGGCTTCCGGGCGAGTCTGGTCCTGCAAGCCGACCCAGCCAATGCACTGGCCACCCTGCGCCACGAAAATCAGGCTCCAGCCCTCGGTTTCATTCAGATCCACCGATTTCAGGAAATCTTCCTTCACACCGTTGTCGCGGAGCCACTGGGCCCGTCCGACCAGCACCTGGTCGCCATTGACCTGTGCTTTGATGCCGCGCCCGGCGGCCTCGGTGAAGTCTTTCGGCTCGATGAGCGGAACGCCCGCTTCGGCGGCGAGCTGGGCCAGCGCCTTGGCGGTGGGATGATTGCTGTATTTCTCTGCGGACGCAGCAATGCGCAATAGCTCGGCGGGTTTGGTTTCGCTCAGCGGCGCGAGGCGGCTGACGGCCAGTTCGCCGGTGGTCAACGTGCCGGTCTTGTCGAAGACGAATGCGTTGATTTTGGCAGCCAGCTCGATGTCGGCGACGTTCTTGATGAGGATACCCAGGCGAGCTGCGGCCGAGAGCGCCGCCACCATCGCGGTAGGTGTTGCCAGGATGAAGGCGCAGGGGCAACTGAAAATAAGCACCGAGATGACGTTGTTGAGGCTGCGGGTGAAGGCCCAGACTAACGCCGCGATGACCAGCACCAGGGGCGTGTAAAAGCCCATGTATTGGTCCACAATCTTCATGATTGGCAGCCTGGTTTTCTCCGCCGCCAGAATCAACTCACGGACTCGGCCCAAAGTGGTGTCCTGGCCCGCGCGGCTCACCTTGACTTCCAGCACGCCCGTCAGGTTTTGAGTGCCGGCAAAGACCTCGTCGCCCGGCTTCTTGTCCGCCGGCAGCGATTCGCCGGTGATCGTGGACTGGTTAAACGAACCCTGGCCGCTGACGATCACGCCGTCCGCCGCGACATTGTCGCCCGGCCGGATTCGAATCAGGTCCCCCACCGCCAGGTCCTTGGCGGCAACCTCTTCCTCGCCCTGGGGGGTAATCCGGCGGGCCTTGGTCGGCGTCAACTTGATGAGCGATTCAATCGAAGCGCGTGCGCCTTCGGCGGTCCGGGTCTCGATAATCTCACCCATTAGCATGAAGAAGGCGACCACGCCGGCGGTTTTGTAATCGGTGGACGCAAAAGCGGCCAGCACGGCGATGGCGACCAGCTCATTGATGCTGAGAATCCCGCGATACAGATCCTTGATGGCGGTCCAGACGATTGGGTAGCCTAAGATGATGGCGCCGAGGAAGGCACTCGCGCTGGCGACCGCGTGGCCTTGCTGAAACACCCAATCGACGATAAACGCGTTGAGCACAAACACCACGCCGACCAGTGTCTGCCACAACCGGACAGGAGCGTGCTCGTGGTCGTGGTCGCACCCGCACGAATCATCGTGCTCGTGGCGGCTTAATAAAGAGGTAACTTGCATAGTTGATCAGTCCGCAGTCCACAGTCCACGATACACACACTCGCGGCCAGCCCAAGTGGCTGGTCTTGAGCGTGCGGGCTGTGGACTATGGATTGAGGTCAGAATCACGGTCTGGGTCCGTCGTTCTTCTTCGTCGGTTCCCGGTTTAACAATAACCTCAGTTCCTTCTCTTTGCCACCGACACTCTCGGTCAGGAAGATTTTGTCCTGCACGTTGGTCAGCACGCGGCCTAGCGTCTCAGTGAGCCGCCGCTGGACGAAGAGGCTGGGGTTGGCACGGTATTTGGGCAGCAGGTCGTTGAAGCGATCGGCCTGGCTGCGGACGTCGTTCACCAGCAGCGCCCGTTCCACCTCGGCCGTGTTAATGCTGGATTGGGCGTCAGCGCTAGCGCGGCTCAGCACCTGGTTCTCGTAACTGCGCGCCGCGTTGAGCACGTTGCCCCGCTTGACTTCGGCATCCAGCACGCCCGCGAACGCCACAGAGAGTTGCCGCGGGGGCCGGCTCTCGATGGAGCAATCCTCGACTACAATCCCGAGGCTTTGGCTGTCCACTAGTTCGCCGATGCGCCGCTTGACCGCCTCTTTGAAGCCGGCCACATCGCGGTAGAGGATTTCATCGACTTTGAATCGCGCCGCCACTTCAAGCAATGTGTTGTTCAGTGCGGTCTGCACCGTATTGGAGGCGTTGACGAAATTGAAGACGTAGCCCACTGGGTCGGCGATGTGGTAGGTTAAGCTCGCGCGTACATGAATGATGTTGGTGTCCGCGGTGAGCACCGAGCCGTCCACGAGCGGATTGAGCGGTGTACCGGGCGCGAGTTGCATATCGATGCCCGCCGCCTCGTCAGCCGGGGTGATAGCGAACCAGCCCACGGTTGAGCGGACCGTTTGGATTGAACTAATGGGCACCTTGACGTATTCATCGATCGGGTAAGGCCAAGACCAGTGCAAGCCAGGCCCCAGCAAAGCGGCTTTGCCCTCGCCAACCGGCCGGCCCAGGCGAAGGATCATCGCCTGTTGCTGCGGCCCGACGGTGAAGACACCCGAGCCCGCAAAAAGCAAGGCCAACAGGCCCATGACAAACTTGACGATGCCGAAGCTGCTGCGCAACGCCTCGGACAGTGCTTGCGACCCGGCATCAATCGGCGTTTCCTGCGCGCCGCCGGGTGGGAGCGACTCATCGGGCGAGTGAGGGTTATCGGCCATAATCGCGAGCTACTTAGTGAGCAGGTTGGTGGAGGCGCCCCAGAGCAGGTCGAAAGGTGGCGTGTGCTGGTCGAAGATCAACGTGGACCGCTCTTTGAGGGAGCTCTCAAGCGCAGTCAGCCCGAAGATAAATTTGGCCAGCTCCGGGTTTTGCTGAAAAACCGAAAGGGACTTAGCGGCTTCGGCCTCGGCCCGTCCGCGAATCTGCGTCGCCTGGCCCGCCGCGGCATACAGCATCTCCGCCGCTTTACGGTCGGCTTCCGACCGGATTTTCTGCGCCTCAGCTTCGCCCTCGTACTGCGACTTGCTGGCCAGCACCTGCCGCTCTTTGGTCATGCGTTCGAACACCGAAGCGGTGACGCTTTCCGGCAAGCCCAGCTTCTTGAAGCCGAGGAACTCGATCTCGAGCCCGTAGATGTTCGTCGGGACTTGCGCCTGGATGGTTCCGAGGATCTCCTTTTCCACTTCCGCGAACTTGCTGCCCTCCTGGCCGGGCGTCAGGAAATCCGAGAGAGGATGCTTGCCGATGATGGCGGCCTTGGCGTTGCTGAGCCGTCCGTTGAGCATCCTTTCGGCTTCCGCAATCGGGTCGGAGCCGCCGGCGAACTTAGGGAAGAACGATTTGGCATCGGTGATCTTCCAGCCCACATACACCGAGCTAAGGAGATTGAAGCTGTCGGAGGTCAGGCCCTCAGTGAGTTTGTCCTCAAAGTTCTGCACGCGCTGGTCGAAGCGGTGCACGTTCTCAATCGGCCATGGCCATCGCAAATGAGGGCCGGGCTCGGTGACGTTGCGGATCGGCTTGCCGAACCAGGTGACCACCACGACCTCGGATTTGCGGACCTGGAACAGGAACAGCAAGAGGCCGACAATAAGGATTAGCAGCAGGCCAACGGCGAGTATGAGGGGATTGCGTTTCATGGGAAATCTATTTGGGGGTGGCAGCAGGCGGAGGCACTTTGAGGGTGAGCAGGTCACGTGCGATCGAGTCCTGAAGATCAAAGACAATGACATCGTGCGTGTTGGTGGTCAGCACAACGTATTTGCGCGCATTGGCAGTGGCTCGGGCGAAAGTCTGCAGGTACGCGCGCTGCGCATACACCGCCGGAGCGGCTGCGAACGCCCGAACCTGGTTGGTGAACAGGCCGGCCTGGGCGAGCGCAGCAATTTCGATCCCGGTGCTCGTCGCCTTGGCTTCGTTCACGATGGTGAGGGCCTGTGCGCCCGCGAGGGCATTGGTCATGATCCGGTCGGCCTCGGCTTCGAGAATTTTGGCAAACTTCGTCTGTGCTGCGCCGACCACTTTCTCGTAATCCCGGGCCACCTTGACCGGCGGGTGAAGGTCCTGCAAGCCCACGGCGATAATGCGGGTACCCAGGTTGTGTTCATCGGAGGCCGCCTGCATGCGGGCCGCCAGCGTTTGTCCCGCCTCCAGCCGACCGCGGGTCATCAGCTCGGTGAGATCCACGCCGACGAGGTAGCGCACCACTTCCCGAGTCGCCAGGTCCTGAAGCAGGGCGGGCGCGTTGGCATTCCTGTAGGCCCACGCTTCCAAGTCCGTAATTTGGTACTGCACCGGGATGCTCACCGTGAGCAGGCTCACCGGTGGAGTGCGTTTGCCGGTCGCCTCATTGGTCGCCTGATTGGTGTCCTCGAGCGAGCTCGGCTCACGGTTCGCGATGAGGAAATTATCCTCCTTCGAATGAGCGACAGTCCAAAGCACCGCGGGCTCTTTCTCTCTCTCGGGATCGGGCGTAAATCCGACCTCGAAGGTTTGGATTTGTTCGGTGCGGTAGCGGTACACCTTGTCGATTGGCCAGGGCCATTTGAAGTGCGCTCCCGGTTCGAGAAGCGCCCGACCGGCGACCGGACTCCCAAAGCGCTCGAGCAGGGCCTGCTCGCCCGGCTCGATGATGACCAGCCCGGTCGAGAGCAACAGGAGGAATAATTGCAAGGGCACCAGCCATAGCAGCGCCCGTTCGAAAAACCGATAAAACCAGGTTTCCGAAACCTTGAACCCGAACTGGTAATCGATCGCCTGGGCCGCCGTGGTGATCAACCCCTCCGGCTGCCCCAATAACCCCACGAGCCGGCCGTCATACACCGGCCGCCCCACTTTGCCTTTGAGCCGGGGACGGTACATCTCGAGCACAAGCGCGGCCAGCGTTTCGACCGCCACCACCGCCAGCAGTACGCAGAGCGCATGTGCGACGTACAAATCCGTCTTTGGAAAGCCTGCCTGCACCCCGACAATTCCGCCACCCACCGCCGCGCACAACACCGCGTTCAGCAAGAGGTAGCTTGCACCGGGCCGCAGCAAACGCTGGCCTTGCAGGCGCGCAAAAGCCGCCGCGAACCTCCCTAGCAGGAACAGGACAAGCGCGAACAGGAAAAACAGGAACATCCCGACCGTCGGCTCTTTCAGCTCAACGACGGTCGTGCTCCGGGAGAGCCACCGCCACAACAGCCAGGCAGCGCCTCCCTGCACCAGGCATAACAAGACGGTGAAGCCTGGCACAAAGAACCGCTCGAATTGCTCCCGTGAGCGCTGCGCTGGGAATACCTCGGCTGCTTTCCCTTCGAAGAGCGCGGACCCTCCGTGGGCGCGTGCCAGCTCTTCGAGTTCGAGTTTCTCCAGTCGCTCGCTGTCTTCGAGCCGAATCTGGAACCAGCTTACCGCCGCAACCAGGACCCCCAGCGCCAGGAACACCACGCTGACCTGGCCCGCCAGCGAATTGCAGTAGCGTGCGACCGCAAATCCACCGACGCCCACCGCTAGCAATACCAGGAGGTTCAGCAGCCCGTTTCTCTGAATGTTTCGTTCCATTTCTTTGTCAGCTCAACTCGCGCTCTTCAAACAACGCCACCGCAACGGCCAGGGCCGCCCCGACATAGCACATCGCGTAAGCAAAGGCCTTGGCGACATAGCCCCATTGAAAGGTGCTCTTGCCCGAATCCAGCGCGTCCGCGAGCCAAAAAAGTTGCCAATTCGGTGTCACCGTGTAAAGCACGGAGGCCCACCAGGACCCGCCCATGCCGGCCTGGGCCAGCCGTGCCTTGTCCGTCGCGCTGATGTTCTCACGCTCCCCCATCTCCAGCTTTCCGCTGCGGTCCTGGTCGTATTTCTGCAGCAGTTCCTTCAGCAGCGTTTTTTGGCTGTCCGACCAGCGCGAGCTGTTCACCTCTTCCTGCAAATCATAGCGCCAGACCGGGTCCGCCTCCCGGCCGAAGAGGTAATCCGACATGATCCCAAGCAGGAACAACGCCGAGCAGATTGCCAGCGTCGGAATAATATCCAGCCGCGTCGAGCAGGCCAGCGCAAGCCCCGCCAGGACCCACAACGCGAATAAGATCAGGATCCCGGCCGGAACCAGCCGCCAATCCACTCCCGTCGCGAAGTTCTGCGGCTTGCCTTCCTTCGTATAGAAGTTGATCACCACAAACGCCACCGTCACCATCAACGCTAGGCAGAACACCGCGTCCGAAACGAATGGCCGCCGGAGAAAGAAATTGCTGAACCCCCCGAGCAGATAGGCCATGACAAGCGCCAGGGCGAAAATGGCCACGGCGAACAAATCCGTCGAGCCGTAGGCATCGAATGCCATCCGGCTGGCCAGCAGCGCCGCGATCAGGTTCACATAGGTCGCGAGCGTCAGTGCCAGGATCAGGCCGGTGTATTTGGCTAGCAGGAATTGCGCGCGGCCTACCGGTTTGGCCAGCACCGCCAGCACGGTGCCGGTGCGAATCTCCCGCGCCAGCGAGGCCGATGCGCTCAACACCGCGCCCAAAAGCCCGGCCAGCAGCATCACCGCCAGGGTGCTGTTCTTCACCAGCTTTGGTTCATCGCCGAACGCAAAATAGTAAGGCGTCGCCAGGAAGATCTCGAACGCGGCTGAACTGGTCATCAGCAGCAGGAATACCGGCTGCCGAACGAGCTCCATGAACGCGTTGGTGGCGATGGTAAGAAATTGTCGCATTGCGCTGGCGTCTAGGCAGTCAGGCTTAACAGCGTACGAATCATTCGCCTGAAAGCAATCCGATAATCATGCTGGCGCATTCTGCCTCAGGCGGCGCCGGAGGGTAACTGTGCGTTTGACCGCACACCCGCTTTTTCGGCAACGCCGGCTGCTGCGGATTGGTGGCGGGAAGGAAACACACCTCCGTATTAGAGACGGCCCGCATGCCTCGTCGTTCAAACTACCCGTTTGAAATCGTACGGCGCCGCCCGTGTTCGCTGAGGTCCGCTTGCGCGGCCGCTCCTTTTCTCCTGTCTCTCGCAGCGCGCTTTCCGTATTCTGCGGCGCATGGAAAAACCAGACCAATTTCGCGAGCTTTTCCGCATGCAACAGGCCCTGAACGAGCGCATAGGGGTGCGGACCGAGGCGATGACGGACGAGGAAAAGACCCAATGGCTGCTCAACTATTGCCGTGCGATGTCGCAGGAGATCGCCGAGCTGACGGACAGTGTGCCCTGGAAGTGGTGGGCCAAATACCAGAAGTTTGACCAGCAGAACGCGCGTGTCGAGGTCGTCGATCTATTCCACTTCCTCATCAGCCTGGCGCAGGTGCTTGGCATGAGCGCCGACGACGTGTTCAATGCCTACGTCAAGAAGAACGCGGTGAACTTTCAACGGCAAGAGACTGGTTACGCCGTCAAGGATGAACAGGATTCGAAACATATTTGAGGCAAACAGCTTTGACAGCCCGTTCTGGGGCTGCGTGTCAAGTGAGAACATCCTGGGTCGCATCTCGCTTTGTTATTGGCCTCCGCTACGAGTTGGAAAAATAACATGACCCCGCAGAACTCGGACGAACTGCCGCTTCGCATCATCGCAGTCGAAGACCAGCCACACCTGGAAACCATTCGCGAGCTGTTCCGGGAGTATGCCGATTCCATCGACATTGATCTCTGCTTCCAGGGTTTTGCAGATGAAATGGCGGGGCTTCCTGGCAAATACGCGCCGCCCGCCGGCCGGCTGCTGCTGGCGTTGGCTGGGGACCAGGTCGCCGGGTGTGTCGCGTTGCGTCCGCTCGACAAAGAGGTGTGTGAGATGAAACGGTTGTATGTGCGGCCGGCGTTTCGACGGCGCGGCGCCGGCCGGTTGCTGGTGCGCGCGACTATAGGCGCCGCGAACACCGTGGGTTACCGGCGGATGCGTTTGGATTCACTGGCGACCATGAAGGAAGCTATCGCCCTCTACGAGTCGATGGGTTTCCGCCACACCCGGCCCTATTGCGAGAACCCGAGCCCGCACGCGGTGTTCATGGGGCTGGATTTACTCCCAAAAATTTCTGGGCAAGCCCCGCTGGCGGCTTAGTATCGGGTTGTATGAGACGCTCCGCAGCCACGCTGCCCCCCAAAAACACCGCTCACGTCCCGGGACGCTGGCGCGCCGACGTCCAGCGTATCCTCATCCCCGCGCAACAAATCGAGCACCGGCTCCTGGCGATGTCGCGCGACATCCAGCGGGACTTCCAGGGCCGCGAAATGGTGATCGTTTCGTTGCTCAAGGGCACCGTGATGTTCCTGGGAGATTTAATTCGCCACCTGTCGCTGCCGCTGCGGCTCGATTTCATCGGCGTGTCCAGCTACGGCGCCGGGACGGAATCCGGGGATCTCATCTTTACCAAGGAGCTGCGGCTGGATGTGCGCGGCCGGGACGTGCTGCTGGTCGATGATATTCTTGACACCGGCCGAACGATGAAGCGAGTGCTCGGCAAATTGCGCCCGCTCAAGCCGCGCCGGATCCGAACCTGCGTGCTTCTCAATAAGGCCTCGCGCCGCACTGAAGACGTGGAGGCGGACTATGTCGGCTTTGAAATCCCGGATTACTTCGTAGTCGGCTATGGCCTGGATTTTGCCGAGCGCTATCGCAATCTGCCTTTCGTGGGCGTACTGCACCCGCATGTGTACAACCAGGGCGCCGAACTGGCGAAGGCTGGCGGCAACACGAGATAAATTCCAAATCTATGGATGTATCGGTCGCTTTCTATTCTTATTTCAAAGACCTGGCGGGCTGTGCGCGAACCACCGAGGCGCTGCCGGTCGGGGCTACCATCGGTGAGCTGCTGCGGCAACTCGCCGTCCGGTTCCCGAAATTGGAGGCCATGCAAAAATCGAGCCTTGTCGCGGTAGGCGTGGATTACCAGGACCGCGGCTACGTGCTTAAGAACGGCGACGAAGTGTCGTTGTTTCCGCCCGTCCAAGGAGGGTGAATGAGGCCGTGTCTTCTCAGGTTGTCAGGTTACCAAGTTCCCAGGTTAGCGAGCGCCCGCTCGCCGGCCTTCCCCATGAAACCTGATAACCTGCTAACTTGAAAACCTGACAACCATGCTCCGCCAACTTAACATCACCACTCAGCCAATCAATGAGGCTGCCTTGCTGGCCGCGCGTTCGATGTCAGCGGGTATGGGTGCCGTGGTTTGCTTCCTGGGTGTGGTTCGGGGAGATGAGGCGGGAGCTGCTATTAAGGCACTCGAATACGAGTCGTTTCAGCGGATGGCGGAGCACCAGTTCCAGTTGCTGTTCGACGAAATGGCAAAGCGGTGGCCGCTCGAGTCTGTCCGACTCGTTCACCGGGTCGGGGCGGTTAAGGTAAACGAGCCATCGCTCTGGGTCGAAGTGGTGGCGCCGCACCGACAGGAGGCCTTCGCCGCCTGCCAATGGCTGATCGACGAGATGAAACGGGTCGTGCCGATCTGGAAGAAGCCCGTCGCGGGCGCCGATGCCTGATCCTTGATGGGTGATTGGAGCTCGACAACTGGTCGTTGGCCGTTCGCGTTTGGGGAGTTCACACCTTTGCTCTCAGACCTTTCACCTCCGCATTCTGCACTCTGCACTCAAAATGGTGGGCGCTGAGGGATTCGAACCCCCGACCTACTCGGTGTAAACGAGACGCGCTAACCACTGCGCCAAGCGCCCCTGAGGGCTTCAGTATGGAACAAAAAGGTGCGCGAGCAAGTGCAAAGGGAACACGTGATTCCACGCATAAGAAAAATGGAGACCTCTGAACACGCGGGATACGGGGAAAACCAATTCCACCCTCCGGTTCCTTTTGTCTATTCCTGTACAAAAGCTGCTTTTTCCTTTTTGACCGCTTCGTGTTGTGGTGTGATGGATGAGCTCTCTATGAAGACCACTCGACGTCAGTTCGTTAAGGCCAATATTCTTGGCGGGGTGGCGGCCGCTCTGCCGCTTTCCAGTTTTGGAGCAGACGTATCGCCTGCGGGAAGGAAAAGCCAAAACCTGCGTTACGCCAGGCTGGACGAAATCCTGAGGCAGCCGGTGCTCAAGCGGGACATGTTCACAACTCCCGTCATTATCGAGACCCTCGAATTGCTGCGGTACCGAGACAGTTTTCTGTGCCGGGTGCGTTCGCGCGACGGCGCGGAAGGCATGTCGGTCGGGCACAGCGGTCTGAACGCGCTCTACCCGATTTTCATTCACAACCTCCAGCGGTTCTTCATCGGCAAGGATGCTCGGGACCTGGACTTGCTTCTGGAAAAGGTTTTCATCTACGGCTTCAACTTCAGGTACAACGGCATCTCGATCGGCACGCCCCTGGCCACGATCGAGTTCGCCATCCTCGACTTGTTGGGACGCATCGCCAACAAGTCCATCGGCCAGTTGATTGGGGATATCCATCACCCGGAGGTCACGGTTTACCAGGCGACGGAATACCGCGAGAAATCAGTCGAGGAATCCCTGGAGCTGATCAAGCGTGATGTCGCCGAATACAATGCGCAGGCGCTTAAAATCAAAATCGGCGGGCTCATGTTCATGACGACCAATATCAATGCCGTCGGGCCACCCGGGCGGACCGAACGGATGATTCCCCTCATCCGCAAAACCTTTGGCGACCAAATGGCACTGTTTGCAGATGCCAATGGGTTTTATTCGGTCGAGGAAGCGATCCGGGTTGGCAAGTTGCTGCAGGAATATCGGTATGGATTTTTCGAAGAGCCGGTGATGTTCGATTGGCACGAAGAGACCAAACAGGTGGCCGATGGACTTTCCCTGCCCATTGCCCTTGGCGAACAGGAATACAGCTTGCACGGCTTTCGCTGGCTGATCGCCAATGACGCTGTGCAAATCGTGCAGCCGGACAATTATTATTTCGGCGGCATGATCCGCTCGATGCAGGTGGCGCGGATGGCGGCGGCGTTTGGCAAGAGCTGCACGCCGCACATGTCGGGGGGCGGACTGGGATTCCTCTACATGATGCACTTTGTATCCGCCCTGCCCAATGCGATGCCGCATCACGAGTTCAAGGGCCTTAAAACGAGCGTCCAGTTCGAGTGCAAAACCTCGCCGCTCAAAGTCGCTGATGGCAAGATTAAAGTCCCGACCGGCCCGGGCTTGGGGGTGGAGATTGACCCAGCCTTCGTGAGCAAACATCAGCCGGTAAGGGCCTAGATCGTCGCGACCCGGCCAGGGCGCTGAAGGCTAGGGCGCGAAGGTGCAGAGCCACGCAAGACTTGCTGCCTCCGCCCGAGCAGGAGGCTTTTGCCGAAAGGTAGCTAGCTGAGAAAAACCGGCAGAAGACAGCCGCACTCCAAAACCTTGCGGGCATGGGTTCCGCTCACGAGTTCGCTTGCGTTTTGGAGTGCGACTGTCCTCTGCCGCTTTGGCTCCATCGGTTTGGAATGCGCGACAGCACGGAGCTCAGCCCTGCCTCCCCTCCCCTGCGTTGACTTATGATTAGCTTTAGCATAGTTTATGCAGGCCGGCATGAAACTGCTCCCTCACTTCGCGTTGTTTCTAGCGGCCGCGGTTCCCCTGCGCGCTGCCGATTTTCCCTTCCCGTGCCGCCAATTCCTGGATTCGCATTGCACCGAGTGCCACGACGCGGACCTGAAAAAGGGCGGGCTGGATTTGACAGCATTGAAATACGACCTCGCGCAGCAAACTAACTTTGCCAAATGGGTCCTGGTGCATGACCGCGTCAGCAACGGAGAAATGCCCCCAAAGAAAAAGACACGGCCCGACGCGGCGGAGTTGGCGGTGTTTCTCAAGTCGCTCTCTTCATCGCTGGTTGCCTCTGAACAGAAGCGCCTCGCCGCGGAGGGGCGCTCGACGCAGCGCCGGCTGAACCGGTACGAGTATGAGAATGCCTTGCGCGACCTGCTCCACGCGCCGTGGCTGCAAATACGGGACTCCTTGCCGGAGGATGGCGAGTCGCTCCGCTTCAACAAAGTCGGCGATGCGCTGGATGTGTCCCACGTCCAGATGGCGCGGTATCTGAGCGCGGCGGACTACGCGCTGCGCCAGGCCATGGCGCCGTACGCCGAGCAGCCCAAGCCGAACGTGCGGCGATATTATGCGCGCGACCAGCGCAGCTACACCGGGCCGATGAAGTTTGACGAGTTCAACACGGCGCCGGAACGCGCCACCTTCCCGGTGCTGGGATTCGAGGGACAACCGGACGTGCGGGCGGGCAAGGCGCCCATCACCAGCACGAATGCCGAGTTGCGCGAACTGGAAGGCGTGGGGGTGGTGGCGAGCGCCTACGAGCCAATTGAGCCGAAGTTCAACCAATTCAGGGCGCCGGTGGCCGGCCATTACAAACTGCGCTTCAACGCGTATTCCGTCTGGGTTGGACCGGGCGAGGGAAAGAACTGGTTCATCCCAGACTTGGACGACATCTCGCGCGGCCATCGCGACGAGCCGATCACAATCACCGCCGACACACCCCCGGGCCTACTGCGGACGCTCGGCAATTTCGATGCGACCCCGGAACCGCGCGTGCATGAATTGGATGTGTGGCTGCTGGCGGGCGAGATGATTCGGCCGGACGCCGGGCGGCTGTTCCGGTCCCGGCCCGGCCCCGGCCGCTGGCACAATCCGCTGGCGGAAAAGGACGGCCAGCCAGGCGTGGTCTTTCGCTGGATGGAAGTCGAAGGCCCGATTTACGACCTGTGGCCGCCGGCTGGACACAGGCTGCTTTTTGGCGACCTGCCGATAACCAACCGAAAGATGACACTGCCAAGTCCTGAGACTGCCGGAACGAATCGGGTTGGGCGGCGCCGATTCCAAGCTCCGCCGGGCGTCGAAGTCCTATCGAAGCAACCCATGCTGGATGCCGAGCGCTTGCTGCGCGAGTTCATGCGGCAAGCCTATCGCCGTCCGACGGATGAGACGGAAGTGAAGCGTTTCCTGCCGATCGTACGCGCGGGTTTGAAGCAGGACGACACCTTCACGGACGCGATGATTGCCGCTTACACCGCCGTGCTGTGCTCACCAGAGTTTATCTGCCTCGAAGAGAAGCCAGGACGGCTGGACGATTACGCGCTGGCCTCACGTCTCTCGTTCTTCCTCTGGAACTCGGCGCCGGATGAGGAGTTGTGCGGATGCGCCGCGAAAAATGAGTTGCACCAGCCCGATGTCCTGCGAGCGCAGACGGAGCGCTTGTTGGCTGATCCGAAGTCGAGCCGGTTCGTGGAGGCCTTCCTTGATTACTGGCTCGACCTCCGCAAAATGCTCGCGACGGCACCCGACGCCGAACTGTATCCGGACTATTACCTTGACGATTTGCTGACCGAATCGGCGGTGGGAGAAACCCGGGCGTTCTTCACTGATTTGATCAAAGAGGACTTGTCCGCTCGAAACATCGTTTCGTCTGACTTCGCGTTCCTCAACGAGCGGCTCGCCGCCCATTACGGCCTGCCGCCGGTACAGGGAGTTGCGTTGCGCCGCATTGCCTTGCCGCCGGACAGCCCGCGCGGCGGCTTGATGACCCAAGCCGCGGTGCTCAAAGTCACGGCCAACGGCACCACGACTTCCCCTGTGTTGCGCGGGGCGTGGATCATGGAGCGCATTCTCGGCCAGAAACCGCCGCCCCCGCCCCCGAGCGTTCCCGCCCTCGACCCGGACATCCGCGGCGCGGTCACTATCCGCCAGCAACTCGAGCAGCACCGATCTCAGGCAACGTGCTCTGCGTGCCACGCGAAGATGGACCCGGCCGGATTCGCCCTCGAGAACTTCGACGTCATGGGCGGTTGGCGCGACCGCTACCGCGCCCAGGGCGGCGGCACACCCGAGCCGGGCATTGCCAAAAGCGGACAGAAATTCGCATTCCACTATGCCCTGCCCGTCGATGCCAGCGCTGAATTACCGGGCGGCCGCAAATTCCATGACATCCGCGAGCTCAAACAGATCCTGCTCGCGAACGACAAGCAAATCGCCAGCAATCTGGCGAAACAACTCTCAGTCTATGCGACCGGTGCGCCCGTTCGGTTTTCCGACCGCGAGCAGATTGAGCGCATCCTGGAGCGGGCAAGTTCCGGCCACTACGGGGTGCGCAGTCTCATCCTCGAACTGGTGCAGAGCGATCTTTTCACACAGAAATGAGTGCACAGCGGCCAGTAATCAGTAATCAGTCTTCAGTGGTCAGTAATCCGTGTATCGGAAGGCAGCTTGAATCCGTGAGACACTATAGGTAATCAGTAAGAAATGGTCAGGACAAAGTCACCAGTAACAATCAGTAACCTGTAATCAGAATATGGGAACTCAGCTTGAATACGTGAGACACTTCAAGGAATTGGAAGTGTACAAAAAGCAACGCGCCTTGTCGCGCGAGGTGTTCAGACTCTCGAAAGGATTTCCCACCGAGGAGAAGTACTCTTTGACTGACCAGTTGCGCCGGGCGTCACGTTCCATCGGCGCGCAGATTGCCGAAGCCTGGGCCAAGCGGCTCTACCCCAAACATTTTGTAAGCAAGCTCACCGACGCTGACGGTGAACAGATGGAGTCACAGCACTGGTTGATCGAGGCCAAGGACTGCGACTATCTGGATTTGGCCGATTCGCAGCGCCTGCTAGGATGGTGTGAAGAAATTGGCCGCATGCTCGGCTCCATGATTCGTAAAGCCGAGACCTTTTCCTCCACAGATTACTCGCTCCACGAAGAACCACCGCCCTACCTCACGTCGGACGCCCTGAACACTGATTACTGAAGACTGATTACTGATTACTCCCCAGCACTGATTACTGGCCAACGCCAAATACTAACACTAACATGAACGCCCCTTTCCTCTCCCTCGGCCGCCCTCTCTCGCGCCGCAAATTCCTCCGCGGGGCCGGCATCCTGTTATCCCTGCCGATGCTCGAGGCGATGACCCCGGTTTTCGCGAGCGTCGCGAAGACGGCGGCCGGAGGCGCGCCAGCCACGAAGCCCCGCCGGCTGTTCGGCATTTGCAACAACCTTGGCCTGCTCCCGGAACATTTCTTCCCAAGGGAGAACGGGCGTGATTACGTCGCGTCGCCTTACCTCGAAGTCCTCAAGGAGCATCGGGACGATTTCACTGTGTTCAGCGGCGTGTGGCATCCGGACGTGGATGGCGGGCATCCGGCGGACAATTGCTTTCTCACGGCGGCGCCGCACCCGGGCAGCGCGGGTTTCCGGAACACCATTTCGCTCGACCAATATATCAGCGAGCGCATCGGGCATCTCACGCGCTTTCCGTCGCTGACGCTGGGGGTCAACGTGCTCCAGGGACAGCGCAGTCTTTCCTGGACCGGTTCGGGCGTGCTCATTCCGTGCGAGGAAAAGGCGGCGAACGTTTTTGCACTGATGTTTTTGCAGGGGACCAAGGCCGAGACCGACGCCCAAATCCGCAAGCTGGAAATGGGCCAGAGCATCCTCGACGCCGTGGCCGGCCAGGCCAAGCATTTGCAGCGGACGGTCGGAGCGCGCGACCGCGACCGGCTGGACCAATACTTTACGAGCGTCCGCGAACTGGAGCAGCGGATGCAGATGTCCCGGGAATGGGAAGACAGGCCCAAGCCGAAGGTCACCGCGCCCATGCCGCTGGACCCGGCCAGTCCCAAGGCCTACATGGACAAGGTGAAGCTCATGTACGATATGGCGCGGCTTGCGTTCGAGACGGACTCGACGCGCTCCATCTCGCTGCTGCTCGACAGCGTCAACTCCCCGGCGATCGAGTTCGGCGACGTGAAGACCACCGATGGCTATCACAATCTTTCGCATCATGGAAAGTCCAAGGAGAAGCTGGCGCAGCTGAAGGCGATCGACGAATGGCACATGAAACTGCTGGCGGAGCTGTTCACCGAGTTAAAGGCGGTGAAGGAAGGCGGCGAGCCGTTGCTCGACCGGACGATGATTCTTTACGGCTCAAACCTGGGCAACGCGAACACGCACGTCACCACGAACCTGCCGACGCTGTTTGCAGGCGGCGGTTTCAAGCACGGCCAGCATCTCGCGTTCAACACCGAGCACAACTACCCGCTGCCGAACCTGTTCGTGTCGATGCTGCAACGGCTGGGCCTGGAGACCGACCGGTTCGC
This sequence comes from Candidatus Acidiferrum sp., assembly GCA_035566435.1. Classification (GTDB taxonomy): domain Bacteria; phylum Verrucomicrobiota; class Verrucomicrobiia; order Limisphaerales; family UBA8199; genus DATMRF01. Next base: position 91,679 of record DATMRF010000106.1, on the reverse strand, counting down.
CTCCGCCACCGGCACGATGCGCGGCCTGGAGCCGGTGTAGTTTGACCACCGGGCTACGGGACCGCGGGACCACGGAGGAAGCGCCTGAAATCTTTTCGGGGGGCGGGTTTTGGGGGAGCAGGGTCTAACGGGGGTGCCACGCCTTGGGAAATCTGACTTGAAAACGGACAGGCGGTGGGTGAATTTGCTGTCTCAAATTCCACACGAGTAACCGCTTGGGCAGGGCTGCGGCACGGCGTGGCTTTTGCTGTTGGTTCGATGATGAAATTGACGTCCCGCTCCTGCACCTGGACTACCGTAATCCTCTTCGGCCTGGCGATAGCGGTCGGAGCCGGGCGCGCGCTGGCTCAACGCCCGCTTGGGACGGATGTTTCCGGATACCAGCCGAGCATCAACTGGATGACCGTGAAGAACGCCGGGGTGGCGTTCGCCTGGGCCAAAGCAACCGAGGGAACGGGCTACACCAATCCGTACTTCACCACCCAGGAAGCCGGGGCCCAAGGCGTGGGGATCTATATTGGAGCTTATCATTTCTCTCGTCCGAGCCTGAATCCCAATATCGGCGGGGCCAACAGCGCGGATTCCGAGGCGGCGTACTTCTGGAGCGTCGCCGGCAACTATGTAAAATATGGTGGCTCCTATCTGGTGCCGATGCTGGATTGGGAAGATACCGGCGCGACGGTCGCCGCCGGTTTTACCGCGGCGACGATGTCGGCATGGGTCAACGAGTGGTGTAACGCCGTCTCAAACTATGCGCGGTTGAACGGCGTTATCCTGCGGCCGGTGGTTTACACAGGCACCTGGTATTCGAGGCCGGGAACCACGTACCCGGGATTAACCACGGCGGTAACAAGCTGGCCGTCATGGATAGCCGCATACCCGAGCAACCCGAGTCCGCAGACCGGCGCTCCGAGTGATACCTACCCGTGGCCAACGTGGAATATCTGGCAGTACGCCGATACCAACTGGTCCGGCGGGGATGCGGATGTGTTCAACGGCAACTTAGCCGGGTTTGTGCAAACGTTCGTCGTAGGCGGCACCAATGCGCCGTTGATTACGACAGAGCCTGCGAACCTTATGGTCGAGGTGGATTCGAACGCCACATTTTCCGTGAAAGCCTCGGGCCAGGCGCCGCTCAGTTTCCAGTGGCTCTTCAACGGAAGCGTTATCCCGGGAGCTACTTCCTCCAATTACACGGTGAATGCCGTCCAGTTGACGAATGCCGGCGGTTATGCCGCGATGGTGGGCAATTCGTATGCGAGCGTGCCCAGCAGCACGGCGTTTCTTTCCGTGCTCTCGCAGTTGACCAACCCGGCGGGTTCTATCCTCGGGCCGCCGAGCATGGTCAACTGGTGGCCGGCGGAAGGGAATCCCAACGATATTTTCGGCAGCAACAATGCGACCCCGCATAACGGTTTTGCTTATGCCGCCGGAAAGCAGGGCCTCGCATTCCATTTCGACGGTTTATCGGGTTACCTCAGCACGGGGGCGGGGAGCATCCCGGTCCCGTGGACGGCCTGCATGTGGGTCAACCGCCAAAACGCGCCAGGACCCGCGGCCGCGTTGTCCGGCGACGGCAATTATGAATTGAAACTTGAGCAATACAACGGCACGCGCCAGGCCGGCTTTACCACATTCGGAGTGGCGGATTACAATTTCGGGTACACCGTTCCGCAGAACACCTGGACCCACCTCGCCTTTGTCGCCAGCGGCACGCAAATGCAGCTCTATGCGAACGGAGCCCTGGTAGGGACGATTACAACCAATATTCCGCTGCCCCGCGCGTACGTCGGCGCCGGCTATGTCAACAGCCCGGGGAGACTCGTGGACTACATGCTGGGCAACCTCGATGAAGTGATGCTGTTTAATCGCGCCCTGACCAGCTCTGAAATCAGCGCCATCTGGGCCGCCGGCGGCTCAGGCCTGGTCCGCGCGCCTGAATTTACGGGCATGCAATCCATGGGGAATGGCCAATTCCAGTTGAACCTCAGGGGCCAAACCGGCAAGAACTTCACGATTTACACCTCCCGGGACCTGGCAACGTGGACATTCCTCACCTCGAGTCCGAATCCCTCCGGCGGTCTTCTGTTCATGGACAATTCCGCGACCAACGCGCTGACTTTCTATCGGGCGTCGCAGCCGTAAGTTGTTAAGGCGGAAGCGCTGTAAGGAACCACGAGCAGGATTTAACGCAAAGACGCAAAAGCTCAGAGGCGCAAAGGTCGGAACCGCCTTTAACCATGGTCAAGAGGCTCATCTCTTTACCTTCCGCGTATTCCGTTGTTGGTTTCTGCTGGCTTTGGTTGCGTCTTTGCCTCTTTGCGCCTTTGCGTTAGGGGTTTTGACTTAGTTTCAGGCCGGCGACTGCCAAATCCTTTACGCTGGCAAAAGGCCGGCCAAATGGCCCATTCTAGAGGATAAAGACAGCGTCCGGGATGCGGCCGTTATGAATCATATACCCCCAAGAATGCCAGGGCGGCAGTGGGGGTTTACACTGATCGAGTTGCTGGTGGTTATAGCCATCATCGCCATCCTGGCGGCCATGTTGCTGCCAGTTCTCTCGAAGGGCAAAGAGAAAGCCGCGGCGACCCGCTGTGTGAGCAACAGCCGCCAGATTGGCCTGGCCTTCCTGCTCTACGCCGGGGACAACCTTGAGCGGCTGCCAAACCTCTATACCAAAGCGTGGCTGGGCACGGATGTGGAAGCCGGCGGGGACTGGTGGTTTCAGACGCTGTCCAAAGGCAGGTATCTCCCGACCTACGCTATTTCGAACAATGTCTGGCGGTGCCCCGCGGTCCGGGATCCGGAGGTGCAGACCATCTTCGGGGCGCGGTGGGAGGGTTACGGGCCGGTGGAGAGCACGATCATCCGCTACGCTTTCCTCAACGCGGGCGGCAAGAATCCGCTGGGCAGCCGGCGGCTGACCGAGTTGACGCGCCCGACTCAGCTCTGGCTGATGGGCGACACCGGCATTCCGAAAAACTCCGCCAACGTCCCGGCCGGCGGTTACCTGACGGAGATTGTCACTTTTCCGCCCGACCCCCAGAACGGATGGCTCCTTTGGGTTCCCCAGAAGCAGCCGGCCTGCCGCCATACTCAACGGGCCGGCGTCACTTTCGCCGATGGCCACGTCGAGATGTGGAAATATCCCGATTTTCGGAATAACAAGAACGACGTGTTCGGGGTGAACTCGCTCTGATGAGCGGTAAAGGTTTTCCGTGGCTGTCATAGACCACTTGTTCTCCATCGGCTGGATTCGCAAGGCGCTGTGGAAACTCTGGTATCCCTTGCTCACCCGGCGGCTTCATGGCGAAGAGGTTTTGTTCCTGAACTACGCCTACGAAGAGGACCCGCCCATGGGCATCCCGCTCTCGCCCGAGGACGAAATGAATCGCGCCTGCATCCAGCTTTATCATCACGTCGCGACGCAAGTTCCGTTGCGTGGCAAAAATATTCTGGAGGTAAGCTGCGGGCACGGCGGCGGGGCGGCTTACCTCGCGCGCGCACTTCAGCCGCAGCGCTACACCGCCCTGGATTTGAATCCTGCTGGAATCCGCTTTTGCAAAAAACGCCATCAGCTCGAGGGGCTGGTCTTCATGCAAGGCGACGCGGAAAGCCTGCCGTTTGCGCCTGAGACCTTCGACGCCGTGCTCAATGTCGAGGCCTCTCATTGTTATCCAAACTTCCCGCGATTTCTAAACGAGGTGGCGCGAGTGCTGCGGCCCGGCGGACACTTTCTCTATGCGGACTTTCGTTTTGGCGACCGCCTCGCCGAATGGGACAAGGCACTGGCCGCGGCTCCGCTCCAAATGTTGCGGACCCGGAACATCAACGCCGAGGTGCTGCGCGGAATGAACCGGAACTCCGCGCGCTCGCTGGACTTGGTGGAACGGCGGCTGCCACGATTCCTGCAGCGGCTCGGCCGTGACTTTGCCGGCATCAAAGGCGCGCGGATTTACCAGGCCCTGAAAAGCGGCGAAGTCTCGTACCGTTCCTATTGCTTTGAGAAGCCCGGTCATAGCACCGGTTCAAAGGCGGCGTAGCGAGACTTCACCCGGACGAGCGTGGTTCCTGTTACAGGTTCAAGTTGAGCTGCAGTCCCGCCCGGGCGGCCCATTGGCGCATGGCTTTAACTAACAGGGCTCCGGGCCGGTTATTTCATTTCGCGCTGGCCGGGATGATCCAAGGTCGCCCACTGGGCCAATGCGAATGTATATACCGGTCAGCTCTGGACGACAGTGGTACAGTTTGAAGTTAAGGAGCGCCGGGAAGTATCCCATAGAACTGTTTGACATCAGGTCCCATTATTGGGTCTCCACCAGGATAAAGAACAAATTGACCTTGTTCAATATGGAACCTCCAACGTCGGTCATGGGTGAGATGTTCCCTTAGTAGAAGGTGTGAAACAGCTTCGAATGGGACAGTCCAAAAATCGGCCTCCTTTGTTTGGTCGCCAACTGCAATTATCCGAAACTGACCATTAGATGCTCGGTTCAGCCTGCCTGCTTTCTTTGGATATACTTGGTAATCGTACTGCATCCGGTCGTGTCCGCGTTCCGGCTGACTCTTAACCACGTAATGCGATTTTTCGAGGTCTCGCCTATATTTGAGCGCAAGATCACGCGGCTACTTTAGCAATCTGATGATTTCTTCCAAACTCCAAACGCGATCTGAGATTCCCGCCTCCATTGCCGGGGTACAGCGCAAGGTCTGGTGAATCCGGGCGAAATTGTAATACATGTAGTGGCGGGCCACTGCGGCTTCGTGATTTTCCAACTTCTTTGGAAAGCCGTTGGTCAGCCGTGTAAATCGGCGCATCGACATGCGCATTGTGAGGTTCTGCCGCTCCACGAAGCTGGTCGAAATGTGGGCATATTCAGGATCTCCGCTGATCACGCCTTTGCGGGTTCCCATGCAAACCGGAGGCGAATATCGGACTTCGCTTGGATTGGCCTCAAGCGCCATGACCTGCGCGGGAGGATTGCCGTAAATCTTCACTAGTTGCGCATAATCCACATCGGCCCCGAAGGCATCTTCAACGGGATCGAGGTAAAGTTTAAGGCCGTCTGTCGTGAGCTGTACCCGATCCGCTAATCGCGATTTGAGATCGTGAACGAAATGGTATGCGGTTGCAGCGTCTCGCTGGCCAACCAGTCAGCACGGTACGAGCTTCGTTTGGGGGTCCATTAAAGTCCATGTCTAGGCATCGCCCCACCCCTCTTGCTTCCGCTCGCGTGTCGCTTTCTTTTCTTTGCATCCGATGAAAGACCAAATTTCGTCACACTGAATCCTCCCGCATTTCAAGCCTCGTAGAGCCTTGTCCTGGTACTCGGAGCATGCTTTCCCAAGAGTCACCAGCAGGTTCAAGATCGTAGTGCGGTGAACGCCCGTCATGCGAACAGTGGAACGAAGAGAATTGCCCTCGACCAGACAAGAAACCACCCGGACCTGTTCCGCAATACCCAGTTTGTTCATATAAGCCCAATGCTTGAGCGTTCATGCTTTGTAAGTAGTAAAATGTAGCTGTTGTATATATCTAGTCCGTAACGTGTTACGTTTACAGCAGTGGACGGGCGCCCCGCGTGCGCAGTTATATTAAGAGTAATAACGATTTACTGCTTGCAAGGCAGCCAATGTTAAGAGAAGATAAGATATATGACAGATTCAGAAACACTTGAAATGAAGTTTAGGATAAGTAGCACATTTACGCCAAGCACTCCGATTGACAAGCGGTCTTTGTTCGCTGGTCGAACGCCCCAGATTACAAAGCTGGTGAATGCTATAGCTCAGAGGGGGCAGCATGCGGTTCTGTTTGGTGAGCGCGGGGTTGGCAAAACCTCCCTGGCTAATGTCGTGAAAGAGTTTCTAACCCAATTGGGTGAATTTGTCATCGTCCACACGAATTGCGACACGGCGGCGAACTTTAGGTCCATTTGGACCAATATTTTCTCCCAGATCTCCGTTGAAGGCTTGGAGGTAGGAATGGGATTCAAACCGCCTACGCACAATATTCCATCGGCTGGGGAGAATTTAATCTCTGAGTCTCCATCACCGGAAGAAATTCGGCTGGCGATACAGTCAATTGGTAAAAAGGCAATTTTGATAATTGATGAGGTGGACAGGATTAAGAACCCCGCAGTTTCCGCCCAGATTGCCGACACGATAAAAACCCTTTCAGATCATGCGGTGGATGCAACGCTCGTTCTGGTGGGCGTCGCGGATGATGTGGATACTCTAATCCACGAGCACAGATCAATAGACCGTGCATTGATTCAGATCCACATGCCAAGAATGTCGAGCGCAGAATTAAGCGATATAGTCGCGAAAGGATTAAATCAGCTAGGGATGACAATTAACGACATCGCCTTACGCCGAATTTCCAACCTGTCCCATGGACTTCCTCATTACACGCACTCTCTGGCGCTTCATGCTTCACAATCGGCGATAGACAGGGATATGAAGCAAGTAAATGAAGTGGATGTTTCCTCGGCGATTAAGATTGCCATTTCTCAGGCCGAACGCAGTGTAATGAGCGATTACAACGCAGCGACCACGAGTCCTAGGGGAAACCTTTATGCAGAAGTTCTGTTGGCCTGCGCTCTCGCCGAAACCGATGAGTTAGGATATTTCCGAGCCGCCAACGTTCGCCAGCCTATGACCCAGATCATGGGCAGACCTTACGACATTCCGGCATTTTCTCAGCATTTGAACGATTTTTGCGAGCGGAAACGCGGCCCGATTCTTCAAAAAACAGGGTGGCGAAAACGCTATCGTTTTCGTTTCATCACGCCCTTGATGGAACCGTATGTCCTGATGCGTGGGCTTTCCAGCGGCAAAATCCAACCGGAACTTTTGGATTCAAAATTGGATCAGCCTATTTATTCCACCGACTCCGGGCGGCTTTTATAGCGATTTGTTTCCGTTTAGCGGGACTTAGGCTTTGCGCTCTGGCTTTTCCACCCTTCAACCCCCCAAGTTTACCAAGGGCGACAGCCGCAGGATTTTTCGCCGGTTGCGGCGTCAATTGGTCAGTTGATTCCTGAACAACGTGGAATGCCGCCTCATTTATGTCTTTGCTTGAGCGTTTAGGCATAGCACAACTTTGCGCTTGCTCCGGCCAGAGTCAAGCGGGAAGCTCGGGCCTGGGGCTCAAACTGTACCACTACCCCTTGTCGAAATGCTTTAAGCCATGGAGACAAGCTCACAGCAATAGAGCCACCGAGCCCATTAAGTGAGAAACTTACCGTTACTAACCTCCGCAGGTTGAAGCCCGGCCAGTTTGGAGCTAGCGGGGGTCACTATCTTATCGCCGATCCGGATCGAGCGCCTTCGTTCTCGCTTGAAGTTGCGCAATGCTGTGTGCTGCCACATCATGCATGGCCATCCCCGTTTCGGCACAGAGAAGAGCCATGTACCAGAGCATCTCTGATAGTCGATCTTGTAGTTCGCTCTTTTGCTCTTGCGTCAGCTCTAATTTGCCTGATGCGAACGGCGACGAAAGCAACGATCCGAGCTTGCCTGCTTCCTGCTGCAATCCCAAGACAGGTAGATTTATCCGGTCGCGATTATTGCGCAAAGAAAGAGGCGCTCTTACCGCGACGTCTTGGTATTCTTTAAAAGTCCTCATTCTTTTCCTTCGCCTAGGCTGCAACTGCCGGCGCTGCTGCGATGATCAGTTCGGTACAGACTCGGGAGCCACGACGCCCGAAGCGGCGGCTCTGGAGAGGAGCACATCCAGGTTTTCCAGGCAAAAGCGCGACCATGATTCGTAGCCAGCCGGATCTTTCACAGCTTCAGGAATGGGCACAAACTCAGGACCCAGGATGCCGCTGCGGCGGCCTGCGATTTTTTCGTCGGCCACGTGCATTATGTGAACGACTCCAAAGTGCACTTGTCCCACCTCCGTGCTGTCGTCATTAATTACGGCAACCGCGGCTTCCTTCACTTCATCAACCGCCACTTCCTCCATTATTTCGCGCCGCATGCCTTCCGGGTAGCCGCCAGGTGAAAAAAGGTCGCGATCTTCGTCTGAGATGTGCCCTCCGACGCCGACCGAATACAAGCCGTGCAACCGTGTTTCCTGACCGCCGCGGCCACGTTTATACCGCAAAATCTTGCCGTTGCAGATAATAAGGACGTAAGGGATAAGCTGCTTGTAGCGTTTATCCTGTTCAGCCTCGCTCCGGTTCCGGTACACAAGCTGCGATGGGCAGGTCACAACGGGCAAGTATTTCTCGACTTGCAGGCTAAGGCCCTGAAACACGCCCAGCTCTTCGAGAAGTTTCCGTTCAAAACAAAGTACTTTTTCTTCTGTTGCCATTCGCTTATTTGCCATTCCAGATCGTGGTTGGCAATATTGAACAGGAGCCGAAGCCCCTACGAGCGAAAGATGCTATTTTTTATTAACGCCTTATTCACATTTTTCGTCGCGTTGGTCGGACCATTGTTTTTACAGTGTCGCTCCGCCCGGGCGGTGTGGCCGCTGGAGAAGCTTTATTCTGGCCCCGATTCATGACCCCGATTCAAAGGCTTTTGGTATTGCAGGTCCCCGGCCACTGGCTAGGTTATGAATGTCCCAGGCACGACAGCCAGATCATCGGCTTGTATTAACTAATCGAGCAACGCTTCATGAAAACAAAACTCTTCCTCCCACGCGGTCTTACGTTAGCCCTCCCGGTTGCGGTGGTGCTAGTCCTCCCTCACGGCCGCCTGCTTGCCCAGGGCGCCCTCACCCCACCCGGTCCGCCCGGGCCGAGCATGAAAACCCTCGACCAAATCGAGCCGCGCATGCCGATCTCCTCACTCCCCTACGCAATCACCATTCCCGGTTCCTATTACTTTATTACCAATGGGGTCGGAATCAGCGGCAGCCACGGGATCACCATCAGCGCCAATAACGTGACCATCGACCTCAACGGGTTCGCCCTGTTGGGCGTGACGGGCGCGCTTAGCGGTGTTTTCGTTACGGGCAACTATACCAACATCACCGTGCGCAATGGCTCGGTCAACGGTTGGCCCGGGCACGGCTTGGATGCTTACACTGTCGCCTACCCGCGCAACCTCGTTTTCGAGCGCCTGACGGTCGCCGGCAACGGCGGGATCGGCCTGTATACCGAGGCGCAAAGCACCATCCGGGATTGCGTCGTCATCCGCAACGGCAACGCGGGCATTTATATCCAGGGCGGCATCGTCAAGGATTGCCAGTCTTCCTCCAACAGTGCCGAAGGTATCAGCACCGGCCCGGGGACTTTAGTCAACGGCTGTGTGACCTGGTCCAATGCCACGGTCGGCATCCGGCTCAACGATGGGAGCACGGCCAATGGCTGTGTTGTTACTGGCAGCGGTAGCGACGGCATCCGCGCCGGTGCTGATGCCATCCTGCAGGCCTGCCTTGCGCGGGGCAACGCCGGCACCGGCATCGTGGCCACGACGGGCTGCCTGATTAAAGACTGTCAGGCGCTTCTCAACCTGGGCGACGGAGTCCTGACGCAGGACGGCAGCCAGATTAGCGGCTGTGTGGCCCGTACCAACGGGTTGCGGGGGATCGAGGTAGGCAAGAGCACTGCACTGGGCTCGCAATCCAGCATTACCGGCTGCACCACGACGCAAAACGGCGACGACGGGATCCGGGTAGCGGGGCCGGCGCTGGTCAAGGACTGCACCAGCTCTCAGAATGGGGCCGTGGGCATCAATACTGTATTCGCCAGTGGTCTCGCCGGGGGAAACGTGATTACCGGATGCGATGTACTCTACAATCGCAGTCATGGCATCCAGGTCATTTTCGGCAGCCTGGTCCAGGGCAACAGCTGTTACGGCAACGGCTACAACGGAAGCAGTGTCGGAGCGTTAGCGGGCTACGGCATCTCCGTTGCCGGCTCGGGCGGCAACCGGATCGACGGCAACCATTGCGCCTCCAATAACCGGGGCATCGATTGCGCCGGCAGTTTCAACCTCATCACCAGGAACAGTTGCACCGGCAATTCAGGCACCGGCGCCCCCTCCGCCAACTACAACGTCAATCTCGCCGGCAACGATGTCGGCCCCATCGGCACTGCGGCCGCCAGCACGAGTCCCTGGGCCAATATCTCATTCTAGATCAACGTGATTTATGAAAACACCAATCCGACTGGCGGCGCTCGCGCTGGTTTCAGCGTTCAGCCTTCAGCTTTCGGCCTTGGTTCACGCCGCCACGACGATTGACGTCACGAACCGCTATGCCTACGCCGCTAACCTCGGCTGGCTGGACTGGCGCGGCGACACCAACAACGGCGCGGTCATCGGCGAATACGTCTGCTCCGGCTACCTTTATTGCGCCAACACCGGCTGGATCAGGCTCGGCAGCGGCACGCCCGCCAACGGCATCCAGTATCAGAACAATTCCGCCACCGACTTCGGCGTGAACCAGGACGGCCTCGGCAACCTCACCGGCTATGCCTGGGGCGCGAACATCGGCTGGATCGCGTTCGAGCAGGCCTACGGCCAGCCGAAAGTCAACCTGCTCAGCGGCAAATTGAGCGGCTCGGTCTGGAGCGCCAACTGCGGCTGGATTTCCCTGAGCAACGCCGTCGCGCTCGTGCAGACGGACAGCATCCAGAAGGGCGCGCTCGCGCCGGATGGCCTGCCCGTCGCGTGGCTGCTGCAAAACTTCGGCGCGACCAATGTGGACGCAAATGCCGACCCGACCGGCAAGGGCAACACCATCGCGCAGGACTATCTCGCCGGCACCGACCCGAACAACGCGGCGGATGTTTTCAAAATCACTTCGTTCCAGCGCAATGTCCTGGCGCCGGGCTACGACCAGTTTGCCTGGAACAGCAAGCCCACGAGGTTTTACGCCGTGCAAACCAATCCGAACCTGGCCGCCGCCGCCGGTTGGGTGGACTACGCGACGTTTGCCAGCCCCGGCACCAGCACCGCGGCTTTTTATGACTACAACGCGACCAATCAGTTCTATCGCATCCGCGCCTACCGCCCGCTCACGCCGTGAACGCCGCCGGGAACAAGACAAGCATTGCGTACTGCTTGTTGCCATTTTCGACCAGATTCCGGCATTCCCTGGCAAGTTGTTTTCTGGATTCATTGATACGCTGTTGATCCAGGTTTAGCACCTCGATAGTCCGGTCAGCCCTCTGAAACCCATAGTTACCCGGTAGCGGCAGGGGCCGGGGCTTTCCCGTGAATGGGTCGCGGAGTCAGAGCAATGTTTTTACGGTGTCGATCCGCCCGCGCGGTGTGGCGGCTGGAGAAACTTTAGCGTGACCCCATTTCTGCGAAGGCGCGGAAAGTCAAATTTGCTGCGGATGCCATCTGCATCAGGGACACTCAGAAGCTGGCCACCCCAATCGGATCAACACGCCGCGCCGGCACTTGACGCAGGAATTGCGCTTCCATTTCGAACGGGTTAGTTTTCACGACACCTCCGCAAAGGTCAGAAATGAAAGCAACCTGGTCATTGATACTGCTTTTTCTTTTGGCTACCAGCCCTCTTCCTGGCCGGAACGGCGAGGACTTGCCATTAACCTCATTGGCCTTCATTCGCGTCACGGTGATCGACGCCACTGGCGGGCCAGCTAAAACGAACATGACGGTGATCGTTACTGGCGACCGCATTACCGAGATCGGGAAAACTCAGAGCGTGCGCCTGCCCAAAGATGCTCGGGTCGTGGACGGCTCGGGCAAGTATCTGATTCCGGGTTTGTGGGATATGCACGTACATTGCGCTCTTGATCAGACTTGGGGCCGGAACGTGTGCCTGCCGCTGTTGGTTGCCAATGGAATTACCGGGGTGCGCGATATGGGTGGACCTGGCAGCGGTGACCCCAAAATGGTTTTTCGCCTCCGCCAGGAGATCGGGGAAGGAAAACTTCTGGGTCCGAGGATTGTGGCGGCTGGCTATATACTGGAAGGCGGTGTGAAGCCATCAAAAACAATGATCAGAGTCTCCAGTGAGAGCGATGGCCGGAGCGCGGTTGATTTTGTGAAAAAATCCGGCGCTGATTTCGTGAAGGTGTACGACTTGATCCCGCGGGAGGCGTACTTCGCTATAGCTGATGAAGCCCGCAAGCAGTCCATTCCTCTTGCCGGGCACTTACCGCTTTCTGTGGATGCGGTTGAAGCGGCGGATGCCGGACAAAGGAGCATAGAACACGATTACGGGATTATGTCGGCCTGCTCGACGAGGGGGGAAGAGTTCAGGAAGCAGGTACAACAAGACCGGCAGCAAAGCGTCGGCGGCAAACTTAGCTCGGCGGTGCTGTTCAGAAGATTGGTGGAGGAGATAACGAGAATGGTTGAGAGCTACAGTGACAAAAAAGCGGAGGGGGTTTTTAACCATTTAGCCCGAAAGGGGACCTGGGTTTGTCCCACCTTCACGGTTGTTCGAGCACTCGCCTTCGGCGACGATCCCAATCTCGCAAGCGATCCCCGGCTCAGGTATATTCCGCTGCACATACGGAACAGCACCTGGAATCCGAAGTCCAACCCCATGACCAGGGACCTCACGTTAGAGGATCACGCTGCGTTCAGAAGGAATTTCGACAAATGGCTTGAAACTGCAGGTAAAATGCGACGCGCGGGAGTGGGATTCCTGGCCGGTACGGATGTTTGTCCCGGGCGAGGGGCGGGAGCGAACATCTTCCCTGGGTTCAGCCTGCACGATGAACTTGCACTATTCGTGAAGGCGGGATTTACGCCGATGGAGGCACTACAGGTTGCGACACGCAATCCCGCAGAGTTCTTTGGCACGCTCGACAAGCTGGGGACCATCGAGACAGGAAAACTTGCGGACCTGGTATTGCTAGACGCCAATCCGCTGGAAAACATCGGCAACACCAGGCAGATCAATGCTGTGGTCATGAATGGCCGTTTGCTCGACAAGCAGATGCTTCAGAACCTGCTGGGCCAAGCGGAGAGGGTGGCAAACTGGCAATTTCGCACTGGCCTTGCAGTGATGAGCGCCGCCGCCGGGTTGTTGATTTATCTGGCGACTTACTTCCTCAGCGCCCGCGTGAATTACGTGCAGGTGAAAGAGGTGTCTACTGCCGTGCCTGTTTATCATCCTTGGAACGCCAAGATTGTTCGAATCATCTTTGCGCCTGCGCACGTGCTGGACGCTGCGTACCTGCGTCCGTTCCGGTGGCGGGAGAAAAAGGGGGATTAAATGGTATGGCTAACTCCGAGCTTCGGCCAGAGGAACCAGGCGGCACCTACAGAGACAACAGGTGATTCAGCTTTTTCATAATCCCTCATTTTGCGTTGCAAGCTGTTTCACCGCCGCTTCCAATTCATCCAACCGCTGGATAAGGGAACCGTTTTGCCGTTTCAAAGTTTCAATCTCCGCAGTCTGCTCCTCGACCGTGCGATGTTGCTTGAGGAATTCGTTCAGGAGCATGGCGTTGACGGCCTCGTAGCGGACGGTGAAAATCTGATCCTTTGCGTCCCGCACCACTAAATCGGGGTCAACGTTGGCCACCTCCTCGGCGACGAGGCCGAATTGCGGGGTGCCTTGGGGGATCAATGCCGGGTTTATATTTGAACGTCACGGGCCGGAGCGACAGGAGCACGCGGCTCGCGTCGTCCATGCTGTGAATATCCACCCCGGTCTTGTGCGCAAGGGCGGGGGCAAGGTAGCCCGCCTTAATGCCGTGGCTGCTCTTGCCCAAAAACGGAGTCGAAATTTTTTCCCCTGGCGGTAATAATTTTGCCTTCCGCTGCGACTAATCAGATAAAGGTCCGTGATTGAATTCGACGCCCGCAGACGAACACAAGTTCCTGGAGCTGGTGAACGAGAATCGAAACAAAATTCTCAGGGTTTGCCGCGTCTATGCCTGGAATTCCGCCGACCAGGACGATTTGTACCAGGAAATCCTGTTCCAAATCTGGCGGGCGTTGCCCGGACTGAAAGAAAGCGCTTATGCAAACACCTGGCTCTATCGCATCGCGCTCAACACCGCCATTTCGTTCGTCCGCAAGCGGGCCTCACGCTCCGGCCGAGTCGTTCATTTCGAACCCGCCGACCTCACGCGCGTGATTGAATCGCGGCAGACAACTGAAGAAATTGCTGACGACCGCATGGCGGATCTTTACACCGCCATCTACAAACTGGACCCGCTCGAAAAAGCTCTCGTCACCCTTTTCCTGGAAGACCTCACCTACGAACAAATGGCGGAAGCCACGGGCATCAACGCCAATAACGTTGGGGTCATGTTGCATCGCGCCAGGAAGAAACTTTCCCGTCTGCTGACGGAGGAGGCGCCAAAATGAACGACGACGAGTTAAAGAATCTCTGGCAACAGCAACCGCTGAGGAACCCGAACATATCGGCGGCCCAACTGATTTCTGCTATGCAACATAAAACGACCCAACTTCGCCGCGACCTGCGCGCGCGTGATGCCCGCGAACTGGTGGCTTGTGCATTTGTGATACTTGTTTTTGGATATTTCGCTTTCAATGAACGTTCGCCGATTGTGCGTCTCGGCTGGTTGATTGTCGTCGGGAGCTCGATGTTCATCGCCTGGAAGCTTGTTTACGCCCGCCGGACTGCTCCGCCGGCGCCACCCGGTGCGACCATCGTCGAATCACTCCGGGCGGAACTGAATTCAGTGCGCACTCAGTCGCGTTTATTGGGGTCGGTGCTGTGGTGGTACTTGCTTCCGCCGGGTATCGGCTTGTTGGTCGCCACCTGGGGCATGAAGATCCATCTCCACGCCAAAATCCCTTCGACGCTGGTGTTCATTGCCGTATATGCGTTTGTCTACTGGCTCAATCAGTGGGCTCGGTCCAAGCAACTCCTTCCCCTCGAAGCACAACTGGAATCGCTGCTCCATTCGGCTGAAACCGGCGAGCCGCTGGATGATGCTAATGTCGCTAATCTGCGCCCAACCGTTCTCTCGATGGCGGCCGCCGACCGGGTCAAACCTTCTGAATTCAAGGTCGCCTTTTGGCAGCTCGCCATTTATGGCGAAATCGGATTTATTGGGATTTGGTTCATTTTGATACTCGCTCTAACTGAGGGCAAGTTCTCGCTAATGTTCAATGGGCAGCATCTGGTCTGGCTCGTGCCTTTCATCCTGGCGGGGTTGTTATATTCCTGGCTGATGCAGAAAATGACCCACCGGGCCGTGGGACTCAGCACCCTGGGAGTTCATCTGCAGAAAGGGCAAAACCTCATTCTTTGGGACGAAATAAAAGAAGTTCGGCCACACAGGTTTCTGAATATTCGGACTCTCTGGCTCATCAGAGAATCAGCCGAAAAGACGATGATGCCCTGGACTTCCCTGGAACGACATTCTGACCTGAAGGCGGCGGTTGAAGGCTTTGCCCCGGCAAACCATCCCATACGTAAATACCTATCCCTGCTGAGATGAACCTAACCACAACTACAGTTTCGCTCTTTCCGGGCGGCGTGGCCGCCGGCGACACTTTATTCTGGCACCGATTTGAGCCCGATTCATGCCGCTTTGGGCCATTGGAGAATATCCTCCAGGGGACCTGGAACGGGTTCGCCTGGCTGGTTGCATTCCAACAACTCCAACCGACCCTGGCCGGCGACCGCGCACAAGTATCTTCGCGTTTCTCTCGACCCAGAGTCCAATCCTTCGGCCGGGACGACCAAGGTGACCAGCGCCCCCGGGCGCCCGGAACGGACCTCCAACCAAAGGTTGACCCAGAGGTAAAAGGCCGGTGGGAGTCGCTGTGCCTCATAAACCGAAACCACAATTACATCGGCCGACGCCAAAGCGGTGACACCTTCCGAAAAGGTTCTACGGTCGCTGAGGTCATTGATGTTCCACTCCGTGCAGTGGATGGCCTCCTCGCCGGCCAACTCTGCGAGTCGAGCCTGCACGCGCCCGGCCCATTGCCGGGCCGGCGCATCCTGATAAACGATTGCGACATCGAGCGAATATTCGGGGTCGGGCGAGGCAATCGAGGGCCCGGTCGCCGTTTCAAATCTGCCCTTGAGCAAGGTCGGTTGCATAAGCTGCATAATTCAGTTTCCTGTTACAACAGACCACACCCCGTCTGCCGCCCCAAGTTAAGAGATGGCTCGGAAGCGTCAAAAATCTGTAAATGCATTTTTCTGTCAGAAAGGTAGGGCGTTTGGTCGCTATTTAACTGAATGCGGATACACATTCAATGAGCCGTTAAGAACGAGAAACCATATTCCGTCGATCGAACTATGAATAAGAGACCTCTACCCGGAACCCTGGTGGTTTTAGTCGTGACCGCCTGGGTCACCACCGCATCCGCCGCGTCGTCAACACCCGCAGATATGACCCAAGAGATCGAAGGCATTCGAAAAAAGCATGACCTCCCTGCCCTCGCGGTGGTGGTGGTGAAAGAGGGTAAGATTTGCGGCCAGGCCGCCGTAGGGGTCCGCAAGTGGTGCGATTCCACGCCGGTGACCACGAACGATGTATTCCACATCGGTTCCTGCACCAAGTCCATGACCGCCACTCTCACGGCAATGCTAATTGAGGAAGGCAAACTGAAATGGGAAACCACGATTGCAGAAGTGTTTCCCGAGTTGAAGGGCAAGATGGACAAGCAGTATGAAACCGTGACGGTCGAACAATTGCTTAAGCATCGAGGCGGCGTTCCAGGCGCACCGTCTGCCGCCGCGTGGAAACGGGCCCGGGAACAACAGGGCACGCCCACGCAGCAGCGCCGTGAATTCATCGAAGCTGTGCTAAGCCGACCGCCGGAAGCCAAGCCCGGCACCAGGATGATTTACTCGAATCAGGGCTACGCCATCATCGGCGCAATGCTGGAAAAGCTCACGGGCGCGCCGTGGGAGACATTGATCACCGAACGGCTCTTCAAGCCGCTGCACATGGATTCGGCCGGTTTCGGACCTCCGGGAACAACCGGTAAAGTTGACGAGCCGTGGGGGCACGCGCGCAAATTGGGGCTCACTTTGCCTCTGCAGGAGGATAATCCGCCGGCGATCGCGCCCGCCGGCCGCGTCCATTGTTCACTCGATGACCTGGCTCGCTTCACCATTTTCCATCTGCAGCGCGGCCAGCCAAGTGGTCTGTTGAAACCCGAAACCCTCGTTAAACTCCACACTCCGCCGGCGGGCG
The DNA here is from genome assembly GCA_035566435.1 of Candidatus Acidiferrum sp. GTDB lineage: Bacteria > Verrucomicrobiota > Verrucomicrobiia > Limisphaerales > UBA8199 > DATMRF01. The sequence continues at coordinate 74,598 of DATMRF010000106.1, read as the reverse complement.
GTGATTACGCCTGCGGCTGGGTCGTCGTGAAACGTGGCTGGGCCGGCGGAAACGCGCTGATGCACAATGGTTCGAATACGATGTGGTATGTGGTGATGTGGCTGGCGCCGGAAAGAAATTTCTCCGTCGTTGTGGCGACGAACATCGCAGGGTCCGGCGCTGAGCAGGGCTGCGATGAAGTGGCATCGTTGATGATTCAGCAATGGCTGGGAAAGTGAGCCTGCTGCGATCGTGGCGAGCCAGCCCGGAGGTCAAGAGAGTGAAGTCTTAACGCATTCCGAAATCGCGAGGGCGGTTACGGGACCAGCAGCCGGTAGAATTGCAGCGTGCCGGCGTTCCAATTCGTAAACGCGAAATTGGTCCGAGTGTTGGAAACCTTCCCCAGCGTCGCCCATGTCCCGGCAAGGTTCGTGGTGCTTTGCACGGCATAAGTCACGTTCGTCAGCCCGGCCCAGTGAAGGACCTCCATGGCGTTTGACACGCTCACCGCGAGTGAAGGCTGAGGCACGTTAAGACTCGTCCACTCGAGCCGCACCACGCTGTAATCAGGAATCAGGACGGAATTCGTCACGGTGGCAGCCTGGATGACGACATTATTCAGCGGTGGATTGACGTTGACGACGCTCGGATTGCTTCCGCTCACAAAGGTTTCCAAAAATTGGTTGGTGAGCACGACGCCGTCCTGGGTAATTTGCACCGGCACGGCATTCGAGCCTTTGTTGGTGAGCACCACGTAGCGCTTTCCGTTACCGCCTTGATAAGCCTGCGCGTAAACTGCCGGCATCGTTCCGATGCCATTGGTATCCATGGGTACGGTCGGGCCATTGGTGCCGACGGTCGTAGCATAGACGGCGGTGGAGCGGTTCAGCGCCCAGTACGCGACGGCCTCCGCAGTTCCCTGGGCGCTGAGGAAATAACCGAACGGGAGGCCAATGGTATTGGTCACGTAGCCTTGGGCAGCGGCCCTGGTCACGGCGTTCCAGAATTGATTGGTCATGTCCACGCCGCTGCCGTTCACGAGTTGATAGCTGCCGGCGAACGTCACCTGCGGGATTGTGGACAGGCGCATCACGTATTCGGAGGCGTAGATTCCCCCATAAAGTGTGCTCGTCGGCGGATTCTGGATTCCGTTGCCGTTGCCCATACAGGGGGCCAGCTCGGTGACGAGGAACGTGACGTTGGTGTGGTTCTTTGCGATCAGCGTGTTGGTGACGAACAGGGTGGTGTTGCTGAACAGAACTCCATTATCCAAAGCCATCAAATCGGAAAAGGCGCTGTTCGTGGGTAATTCGGGATAATGATGATAAACCACGGCGTCCCAGTAGGGGGTGGAATAATTGCCCAGAGCGTTGTCCCAGCTCATGCCGGGTCGTGCCGGGTCGCTAAAGAAGACGGCCACCAGGGCATTGGAATCGGCCGACTTGATGGCGTCCCGATAAGGCTTCATCTTGTTGGCGTAATCCGTCCCATTGGTGAAGAAGTCGGTCGCACCCTGAAACAGGTAAGGTTCATTGCAAAGCTCCCAGACGGCAACCGGGATGTGGTTGCTCAAGGCAAATGCAGCGAACGCGCCGGCGGAATTGGTCGTGTCCGTGAAGGCGTTGACGCAGACGATAATCCTGGCGCCGCCGAGGTTCGCGGCCAGGCTGGCAAAATTCGTGAACTGTGCGCCACCTTTGCCGATGAGCGCATTAATGGTGACGGCGGTAAGGTTCGAAGCAGCGTTATTGGGCCCCTGTTTCATGCCGATTTCCTGGACCCAATTTGAATCGGTCAACCCGGTGGCCCAGTTGAAGCCGTCACCGGTTGTGCCGGCCGGAAAAAGCAACCAGCCCGGGGAAAGCATCGCGGCGAAATGCTGCATGTTGGTGTCTGCGTATTCGACGCCTGTGCCCAGCAGTTCGGTGGTGAAGCCGGCGAAACCAGGATTGAGGGGAGTGACGTTGGTCGTGCTAAAAGCCACCGGCACATTGGTGCTGGATTGCGCACGGACTTCAGGCGTGAGCCAGAGGCACGTCAGCAGAGCCAGCAAAACCGCATGTCCAGATTTGCACATATCAGCGTCGGGTTGCGGGTAAGGATTGCGCCGTTCGCAGGGTCAGGACAACGTTTTAATAGATACGTTTAGTGAGGCGACGAGGGGCACACGATTCCAATCGTGCGCCCCTTCCATGAGTGACCGGTCATGAGCGACCACCGATTCGTCCTTGCGCTCAAAAGTTGAGTTTGCTCATTTTTTAATTTGACAGCGGCGGCGAGCGGGGGTCGGGTCAACCCATAGATGGCCGCTCACCCTGCTTTTTGTTCCTCTCTCCTGGCATCCTTCCAGCACTCGGCCATCGCCTTGCGGTTCGGGCGCCAATTCCCTTCTCCCAGGAAAGTAGCCATGGTCTTTCCTAGATCGATCCCCAGAACGTCGAGCGCGGCCGTTTGGCCGGCGTCTCTCCAATCCGCCAGCTTCAGGAAAGCCACAAATTCTTTGGCTTCAGTAAGCAAAAGGTGAACCATGATTTCAGCCAGGCTGTAGCTGAGTTGATTCGAGTCTCCCGGCTCACCAAACGAAACTCCCGACCAGAACTTCTGGATGTTCTCGGCGTTCCATAACATCAGGTGCCGGTCGCGCAAATCGTGGTCGAGAAACTGCCGCCGCCATTGATCCACCGTCCAGTCAAAAACCATCGCCAGCCCTTCGTTCAGCCACAGCGGGAGTCGCAAATGCACCACGCTGTTGTGCAGCAACTCATGCGTCAACGACTGCCGGACGCTCCTTCCATCGAGGTAGGGCATCGCGATATGAACGTAGTCCTTATGGATGAGGCACCCGCCGCTGGCCGGATGAATTCCATCCGCGTTGTAATACGATACGTACTGGTAGTAGTCGTCATCCTCGGTGAACAACAAGACGACGTGCTTGCCGTGCCCCCACTGCCACGCCGCGTCCCGGAGCGCTGCGTAGATTCGTCCGAGCGTCCTCTCGGCAAACAACAGTAGTCCCTCGGCGGCCGCAGGTTCCAGCGCGGACAGCAAAATAAATTCAGCAGAGCGCCGAACCTTGTACTCGCCTCCTAAATCCGCCCCAACCTGCCGCACCCATTGGGTCGCCGCCTCCGTCCAGGCCTCAGACAACTTCTCCAGCGGAACTGTCTGCTTAATTGCGCTCCGAATGAGCTTCCAGTTCGGCCGCGAATAGCCTTCGGCGAAGACGAACGCGTCCTTAAGCCCGCTAACGTCGATCACCTCAGGCCGCCAGTCAGGGTCGAGCTCGCTCGCCTGGACCCGGCGCACCGGACCAGACACTTCCTCCAGAACGTTTAGCATGCCGTCCGCACCACCGGGACGACGTTCGACTGGTCTTTCTTGAGGCTCGTTCCCCTTCAGAGCCTCGCCATCGATTGCGCATACCTCTGCGTCGTCCGGATATTCTTTGCCGCACCAGGTGCACTTCTTCATGCACTGGAACTTTCATGCTAGGGTGCTGAAAGTCAAACTTGCGGGGAGAGCCAGGGGCCATGCGTCCTTGCGCTCAAAAGTTGAGTTTGCTCATTTTTGGATTTGACAGCGGCGGCGGGCGGGCGCAGATTTGGATAAAATATGAGTTCACTCATTATTGTGTTATGAAACCGACCCGCGCCCGGGCCGCAGCCCGGCCCCCGAAACGCGGCAAGCGGGCGGAAAACAAAGAGAAAACCCGCCGGGCGATCCTGCAGGCGGCGCTGGATTTGTTCGCGCAAAAGGGGTTTTACCACACCACCACCAAGGCCATTTCACGCAAAGCGAGGATCGCCGAGGGCACCCTGTTCAACTACTTCGAGACGAAGGAGGACCTGGCGTTGTACTTTTTCGAGCAGGAGCTCGCCGGCATCGTGGATTGGTATCAGCACGACAAACGCGCGCAACGGGCGCACCTGCCGGAGAAGCTCTTCGGCATCATCCATCACCTGCTCGAACGGCTCGGTCCTTACGAGGAGTTTATCGGGGCGGTGTATCTGCGCGCTCTGCAGCCATCCTCCAAGCTCAGCCCGCTCAGCCTGTCGTCCCAGGAGCAAAACCTCCGCTACCTGCGCTTCGTTCGCGGTGTGCTCGCCGAGGCCGCGGCGGCGGGCGAGATTCCTGAAACCGGCGATTTTGGCGCCTATGCCTTCGGGCTGTTTCACCTCGCAGTCATTACCTACTGGCTTCAAGACCGTTCGGCGGGCAAGGAACAGACGCTGGCGCTCCTGGATCGGTGCCTGAAATTGGCCACGACCCTGCTCAAGAAAGGAGGCTGGGAGTGGTAGGCAAACCTCCGCAGCCTGGAGTGTTGGCCCGCGGCTTGCGCCTCGGAAAACTCGGGTTGACGCTCACCGGCAGCTACCTGGGTTACCAGGCGCAGAATCTTTTCCTGGGAGAGAGCGAACAGCGGCAGCGGCGCTTCGAGCAGGCCTCGTCGCAGCGAGTGCGCCAGGAGCTGGGCTCCCTCAAGGGCGCGGCCATGAAGCTGGGCCAGCTCCTGAGCCTGCAGACGGCGGCTTTGCCGGAGGCGGCCATTCAGGAACTCGCCGGCCTGCAGATGCAGGCGCCGGGCATGCACCCGACGCTGGCCCGCGCCCAATTCAAGGCCTCTCTGGGCAAACCGCCCGAAGAGGTTTTCCGCCATTTCGAAGAGGAACCTTTCGCCGCCGCTTCCCTCGGCCAGGTGCATCGGGCGGTGACCCGGAACGGAGAGAAGGTCGCTGTCAAAATTCAATATCCCGCCATCCGCACCGCGATCGAGAACGACCTCAAGCTGCTGCGCTCCGCGACCTTCGGGGCCCGGCTGAGCGGTCATCTGCCGCAAGCGATTCTCGACGAGGTGCAGCGGGGATTTCTCGAAGAGACGGACTACCTCCACGAAGCGCGCAATCTGGAATTCTTTGCGCAAGGGCTGGCCGCTTTCAAATACGTGAGCGTGCCGAAGGTTCACTGGGACCTGACGACGGAGCGCGTTTTGACCATGTCCTTCATCGAGGGAGAAGTCGCGGGCGCTTTTCTCGAACGGAAACCGGCGGCGGCGGTGCGCAACTTGCTCGGGGAGCGCCTGGTCGAGCTTTTTTATTATCAGATTCACAAGTTGAGGGCGCTGCAAGTGGACCATCATCCCGGCAATTACCTCTTTCAAACGGATGGCCGGGTTGGGCTGGTGGATTTCGGATGTGTGAAGAAAATCACTTTCGATATCGCCGTCATCATCCGGGGTTGCGTCGCGCGGAGCTGGCGGCAGGGCGACCAACAGGCCCGGCAAGTCCTGGGGCTCATTTTTGGACCGCGAGTGCCTTACGCGCGGGCGAGGAAAATGCTGGCGACGCTCGAGGTGATGGCGGGCGTTTTGTTCCCGGAAGGAACGGGCGGGGCGGCCGTGGTCGATTTTGGGAAGGGAGAAGCGCTGGAGCTCCTCGGGCGCGCCATGAAAAAGGCCGTCCGGGACAAGGTGACCAATCCGGAGTTCGCGTTTATTTCACGGGCCGAGATGGGTCTTTACAGCCTTTTGCATCGCTTGGGCGCGAAGGTCGATGTGACCGCGGCATGGCGAAGAGTGGAGCAGGCCGGTCAATCTGGCGCGCTCGACCATACAGTTTGAAAATCACGCTTGCCTTGCGGGGTGACGGAGCGCTCACTGGAAAAAGGCGGGGAACCACCTCGGCAACAGCAAGTAGGCGGCATACCCGCTGCCCGCCGGAAGCAGAGTTCCAACCAGCAGTTTCACCCGGTTCCACCTGCTCTGGCCAGGCTTGGGGGCCACAACCGCATTCGGCTGCGAACTAAGCGAGAAGCCGATGCAATGAACAAACCCGGCGAGATTCTTGAAGAAAAGCCGGAACAGAATCAGGGCCACCAGCAACCCAACCGCGAGCGAGGCGTAAATCAGGTTCGAGCCGCTTCCGGCCCAGTGTAGCGCATTGGTCATTTGATCTTTTAAGGAGGGGGTATTCATAGGGATTTATTTGTTGAGGACTCAGGCCCGAGGCAAAGCCACGCGGCAGCGCATTCCAGGGAACCTCCTGCCTTTCCGGCACACCAGCAGCCGCTCTTTTTCATACAACGTCCTGATTCCGCTAATCAGTGACGCTTGGATCTCAGCACAACCCATGCCAACGGCTATGCCCTGTCTCTTCCGCGGCCTCCTGCGGGTCACCATTGACCAGTTCTGAGACGTTCTATGGCGATGGCCAGTTTCCTGCCCAGACTCAGCCCCCGGCCTCTCCGGCAGCATTCAAGTTCAGGGAGCCCGTTTTCTGGCAGCTCGCCCATACCAGATGCCGGAGAGGGTCAGGGTCACGGCGCAGCCGCCAGTAAAAAGAATCAAGAAGGGCGAAGGGAGCATGAACCACGCAACCACTGCTGCGCCGCCAGATAACGCGGCGCAAAGGTAGCAGTAGAACGCGCTCGCCCGAGCGCTGCGCAGGCTCTGCTGGAGGAGTTGATGGAGCGCCTCGTCATCACGAGCCAGCGCAGTCGCGCAGTCGGTTGAGCAAACGATGCGCGGCGCACTCGGGGACTGGATGCAATCCGAGCAAAGCGCCCGTCCGCAATAAGCGCAGACGGCCACGGCGTCGTTCGCGCTGTGCTTAAGACATTTCATCGTTTAGCGTAATCGGCCCAGAGCTTTCCTGCGAAAACACCTCACCCTTTGCCGTAAACCGGCAGCGCCGCCCCGTTGAGGGCACGCGCTGCATCGGATATCAGGAACAGGATGACCTCGGCGATGGCGGCGGGCTCGACCCATTTCGAGAAATCGCCGTTGGGGATGGCCTTTCGATTTTGCGGCGTGTCGATGGTGCCCGGCATGATGCAATTCACATTGAGATTCGAGTTCTTGAGTTCGGCGGCCAGTGATTCGGTCAGGCGCAGGACGGCGCTTTTCGAGGCGCTGTAGGCGCTGTAACCGGCATTGCCTTGAAGACCGTCTCGACTGGCCACATTTACGATTTTTCCCCGACCCTGGCGCAGCATCTCTGGGATGACCGCGCGGCAAGACAGGAGCGTGGTGCGCACGTTAACATCGAAGAGGAAATCCCAATCGGCCACATCCATCTCATGGACGGGCTTGCCACCACGCCAGCCACCCACGGTGTTCACTAGTGCGTCGATCCGGCCGAACCGTTCGCGAGTGGTTCTAACCATTCGCGCCAGGGAATCAGGATTCGTCAGGTCAACGCCACCTGCCAGGAAATGATCCGCGGAGCCGATGAGCTCGGGGTAATTCTCACGCAGTCGTTCATCCGAGCGATCTACCAGGACGGTTTTGGCGCCGGCTTGCTGAAGGGCCCGCGCGGTCGCCGACCCGAGATTGCCGACGGCCCCGGTCACGATCACGACTTGTGCAGCGAGTTGATGGAATGGTGTAGTCATATCATGATAACGTCGTCATGGGTGCTCATGAGTTTTTCGGTCGATAAGTTTTCGAGTTTCCTGGGCAGGAGTCCTGGTTCCATCATTTCGTAACCTTCACCACGTAATAGAGCAGCGGGCCGTTTACCGCTTTAAACCAATGCGGCACCCCCTTGGGGATGACGAGCACGTCCCCTTTTTCGATGTGTTGGATTTGACCTCCTTCGATCGCGCTGCCACGGATTTCGTGGCGCGCGATGGTTCGGGCTTGAACCGTCTTGCCCCCGGTGACCAGCGTTGCGCTCCCCTCGAGCACATAGAAGATATCCGTGTCGCGCGTGTGAATCTCAACCAGGCCCGGCGCCTCGCGGCGCCCGGCTTGTATCTTAAAACTATTGGTTTCCAAAAGGGGCATGCCTTTGGCGAACGCTGCGGCAACCCTGCTATGATCGAGGTACACGAGCGCCGGCAGCTCCTTTCCATACGACACCATCGCACTGAGGAAGAGGGAAACCACGAGGGCAAAACCGCATTTGAAATATTTTCTCATAGCTAGTCTTACTATGTTACAATCGTCGTCTCCACTCAAATCACCATCTGCCGCCGCCCTGTCTGGGTTTCCCCCGCGTGTTGTTTGGACAAATCGCGGTCGGCGCTCTGTTCCAATGGCCGGTCTTGCCCCGGCCGCAACCGCCCCGGAGGCGGAGGATGGACCCGACCTGAACTCCCGCGCAGAGGGAGTCAAAGGCCCTCTGCTGCGTCGGACACAAGCGGGTGTGTGAGTCGTTCGGCATAAAACCGGTTTTGAAACCTTAACATTACTCCGGCCGCGTGAAATCTCAAACTCGGCTCCATGAACTCCGCCACGGGGGGATCGCCTTCTTTGGAGGCGCTGCTGGTTCCCCTCGCAGGCCGGCAGCCTCGAGATGAATTCCCTCTCACGTCCGGGATTTCCAGCCGCGCCGCCCCTCGGAGCACCCTGCGCAGACGATCCTCGCCTCTCGTTCCCGTAACACGTTTTGTGGCCCTATATATAGTGACAGCAATGATCTAGAATTGAAAAAACGAACTGACATGAAGCTCACCCCTCCCAGGTCCCTCTTCACCCGCCCCGCGTCCTGCGACCAGCTCCCCGCTCCTCATTCCTGTAGCAGGTTTTGTGGCCCTATATATTGTGAAAGCAATGATCTAAAAATGAAAATCCGAAAGAGCATGGAAACGTCCGCCATCCCCCCGCGCCCTCCGTTTGCTCGATCCCATTCTATGCGCTGCTCCCCTGCGCTCGCCTCAACCCTTGGTGGTCGGGCGGGCGCCTTGGTTACCTGCCAACGGCCGCGATCCACCGAACCGTGTCTTGAACCGGATAGCACTGGTTGAAACCGGTTCGCACCGGTTCGCACCGGATAAAGCCACAAAGTGGGGGGGTGTCCGTTTCAAGTCCCGGCAGAAAATCCGCGTTCATCCGGTTGCATTCGCGGTTCAAAATGACCTCTGCAGTCTGATTGCAAAACAACGCTTGACCGAAATCGCCGCCAGAAGGGAAGACGTGTTCCTGAGCCCCCTTCCGTAAAGCTGATGCCAATTTCGGGTTGATGGGACAGTGTCCCTGCCATTATCGTTGGCTAACCCAACTGCCAAATGACTATGAGAGCATTCCTAACCTCATTCTTTTGCATCTCGACGCTCTGGTTGAGAGCCGCCGATCCGCTGCGTCCTGACCCCCAGCTCACGCCCGGCGTCGTGACCAACGTCCCGGTCGAGCAAATCCTGGCGCCAGGTTATGCCAAACAGGCGCGCCACGTTACGGCCGCCACCAAGAGGCAGGTGTTCATAGAATACTTCGGCCGGGTCCCGGGCCAGCCGGGGCAATATGAAATCGACCATCTGATCAGCCTGGAACTCGGGGGGAGCAACGATATCAAGAATCTCTGGCCGCAGAATTATCTGAGTCTTCCCTATAATGCGCACATCAAAGACAAGCTCGAAAACCACGCGGCGGCATTGGTGCGGAACGAATTGAAGCTTCACGGCCATGACGCTGCCACCGCCTTGCTCGGACAAATCCAACATGAAATCGCCACGGACTGGGTTGCGGCCTATCACAAGTACGTCTCATCGCACCCGTGAAGGGTCGCGGTCTAGAAAGGGAGGACGCTACCCAGCTAACGTTATGACGAAGCGCAAACGACTTCCCGGACTCCTGCCCTTTTCCAGTTTGATTCTGGGGCTGGCCAGCCTGGCCGCCGAGGTTGACCTGTCCCATTACGACCCGGCCTGCGGGGTCGCGATTCGGCAAGAGGGTGACCGTCTCCAGGCCAACTGGCTGTCGGCCGACGGGGCGCCGTGCGCGGTGGAGTTCTCCCTGAAGCCCAATGCGCCCCTTTTACAGACGCTGGAAGTTGGGGGCAAGGTCCTGGCTGCGCAGGTGCAGCCGGTGTATTTGCTCACGACCGGCGCTCGGGTGCAACGGCCGGGCGTGAAGTACATCTTCTTTGACAAGCCCGCCACGGAGAAGAATGGGCCGGTGAAGCACTTCACCTCGACGCTTGAGATGAAGAGCGTGCGGATCGAGAGCGCCGGCAATCGGGCGACCATCACATTCGGCCGGCTCGCGGCCGGACCGTTTGCCGGCGAGCTGAATTTCCACCTCTATGCCGGAAGCCCATTCCTCCAGGTCGAAGCTGCGATGGCGCTGAGCGAGAAAGGCGTCGCCTACATCTATGACGCTGTCTTGGAGGGCGAGTTTAAGACTGTCGCCTGGAAAGATCTGCAGGACCAGTTCGTGCGCGTCACACCCGCCGGTCCCCCGCGACCGGTTGCGGTGCGAAATCGCACGATCATGTCGGAGAGCGAGAACGGCACGCTGGCGGTGTTCCCGCCGCCACACGCCTTTTTCTTTCCGCGCGATTATTCGATCAATTTCAAGTTCGCGCAGGTGGGCGAGAGGCGGTTCGGCTTGCGCCAGGACCCCGCCGGGGGTGAAGGACACGAAGGGCAATACATTCCGTGGTTCGATGCACCCGCAGGCAAAGTGCAACGGATGAGCATGTTCATTTATCTGAGCCGGCAGCGCGCGGAAGGGGCGCTGGATGAAATTAAACGCTATACCCACGGTGACAAATTCAAGCCGCTCGAAGGCCGCATCACGCTGGCCAGCCACATGCATTCGCAACTCACCGTCCACGAGCACACCAGCCAGCCCCGCGCGTCGGAATTCAAGAAGGTGTTCAAGGGGATGAACGTGCAGGCGTTCCAATTGGCGGAGTTTCATGGCGACGGCCATCCCAGGGACCCTGGGCTGGTGCGTTTGAACGAGCTCAAAGGCATGTTCGAGTTGTGCCGGAAATATTCGGACGACGACTTCCTGCTGCTGCCGAGCGAGGAAGCGAACGCTTATTTTCCCGGGCACACCGTGCTGTTATTTCCCAAGCCGGTGTATCTGACCCTCGTGCCGATCAAACAAGCGCCCTTCAGCGAGGAGTTGGCACCCTACGGCACGGTCTATCACCCGCAAAACTCCGAAGACCTGGCACGCCTCCTGAAGCAAGAAAATGGGCTGGGCTGGACCAGCCATCCGCGGATTAAAGGCAGCGAAGGTTGCCCGGACAGTTACAAGGACACCGATTGGTACAAGGATAAACTCTGGCTGGGGGCAACCTGGAAGGCGATGCCGGGCGACCTGTCAGAGCCCCGACTGGGCGTGCGTTCGTTGGACCTGCTGGATGACATGAATTTGTGGGGCCAGCGAAAAATGATCCTCGGCGAGGTGGATTGTTTCACCATCGATGACACGCACGAGATCTACGGTCACATGAACGTGAATTACCTCCGCCTGGCGAAATTGCCCGGCCTGGACAACTGGTCGCCCATCCTCAACGTGCTCCGGCGCGGAGATTTCTTTGTCACCACGGGCGAAGTGCTGATCCACTCATGCCGCTTGGAGGGTGAAAAGGTAAAGGCGGACATCGAATGGACACTGCCGTTGGGCCAGGCCGAACTGGTGACGTGTGACGGAAAAACAGTCCAACGCAAAACGATTCCCTTGCCGGAAACGAAGGAGTTCGGCCGCCGAACATTCGAATGGCCGCTCGACCATGATAAGCTCCAATGGTTCCGGCTCGAGGTTTGGGACATCGCTTATGACGGCGCCTTCACACAGCCGATTTACTGAGTCCACCAAATTTAACTCGCGCGCCAATGGCTCGACGGCTATAAGACCGCGCATGTCACAGCACCGTATCGGGATCATCGGCGGCAGCGGGTTGTATCACCTGGAAGGTTTCACCGGCCAGAAATGGCTCCGGATCGAGACGCCGTTCGGTTCGCCCTCGGACGAGCTGCTCACCGGCAAACTGGCCGGGCGCGACCTGGTGTTCTTGCCGCGGCACGGACGCGGTCACCGGATCCTCCCGAGTGAGCTGAATCATCGTGCCAACATCTGGGCGATGAAGAAGCTCGGTGTCGCCTGGCTAATCAGCATCAGCGCCGTCGGGTCGCTCCAGGCCAAATACCGGCCCTGCGATATTGTTCTGCCGGACCAGTTCCTGGACCGCACCAAGCAATCCACCGCGCACACTTTTTTTGGCCGGGGCATCGTCGGCCACATCGCCTTCGCCGAGCCGGTGAGCAACGAACTGCGGCGCATCCTGCTCAGGACTGCTCGCTCGCTGAAAGCGCGCGTCCATGACGGCGGCACTTACGTCAATATGGAAGGCCCCGCTTTTAGCACCCGCGCTGAATCACTCGTAAACCACAAGTCCGGCCATGACGTCGTCGGGATGACCAACCTCGGCGAGGCCAAATGCGCCCGCGAAGCGGAAATCGCTTACGCGACCATGGCGATGATTACCGATTACGATTGCTGGAAAGCGGACGAGGCTCACGTCACGGTTGAAATGGTGATTGCCAACCTAATAAAAAATGCTGCGATGGCCAAGGCGATCATCACCCAGGCAGTGCCGCAAATCCCCGCCGAACCCAATTGGCCGTGCCACTTCGCGCTCAAAAACGCCATTATGACCGACAGGAAACTGTGGCCGTCCAAAACGAAACAGGACCTCAAGCCGATTCTGGAGAAATATTGGTAGCGTATGGACTACGAAGCCGTCATCGGGTTGGAAACGCACGTTCAGCTCAGGACCAAATCCAAGATGTGGTGCGGGTGCGCCAATGAATTCGGCGCGCCGCCCAACACTCACGTCTGCCCGGTTTGCCTCGGCCTGCCGGGCGTGCTGCCGGTCGCGAACGAAGAGGCCCTCCGCCTGACGGCTCTCGCCGGCCTCCTGCTTAATTGCACCGTCAGTCGCTACGCCAAGTTCGACCGGAAGAATTATTTCTATCCGGACATGCCGAAGAATTACCAAATCACACAGTACGACAAGCCTTCGACGGTCGGGGGCTTCGTCGAGTTCGAGTTCGCGGGCGAAGCGAACCTAAAAGGACCAAACGGTTTTCCGATGGTGCGCATTACTCGCGCGCACATCGAGGAGGACGTCGGCAAGAATTTCCATTTCGAACGCAACAGCGGCGTCGATTTCAACCGCGCGGGAGTGCCCCTGATGGAAATTGTTTCCGAACCCGACCTTAGCAGCGCCGAAATGGCTTACGCATACCTCAACGCGCTCAAAGACATTCTGCGCCACGCCGATGACGAAGGGATCGAAAGGGTGAGCGAATGTGATATGGAAAAAGGGATGGTACGCTGCGACGTCAACGTAAGCGTGCGCCCCAAGGGCCAGCAGGAACTGGGCGCGAAAATCGAGATAAAAAACATGAACAGCTTCAGCGGCGTGCGCAAAGCGCTCGAGTACGAAATCCCGCGCCAAATCGAAGTGCTGAAAAGGGGCGGCAAGCTGGTCCAGTCCACCCGCCGCTGGGACGACGTCGCCGGCATCACCGAAGAAATGCGGACGAAGGAGCACGCGCACGATTATCGCTATTTCCCCGAGCCGGACTTGATGCCGCTCCAACCGTCGGACGAATGGCGGGATCAGGTGGAGCGAAGTGTCTGGGAGTTGCCGCTGTTACGCAAGCAACGTTTCCTGCGTGAATACTTCCTGACAGCGGAACAGGCGGAGGCGTTTAGGATGAATCTACGTGTGGGTGATCACTTCGAAAGAGAAGCGAAGGAATTTCTTGCGACGCACGGGAGCCTTTCGCAGCAAGACAAAACCAGATATTTGCATGATTTTGCAAATACGATAATCCAGACGTTGCATCCGTTGCTCGCTGCGAGGAAGCGGGCTTGGCCAGACCTCGTAATAACGAGCAGCGGAACGTTGGCTTTGAGTGGATCCTTTACGCGGGGCGAGATCAGTTCCTCGACGAGGTCGCAAATTGCCGTTGAATGGATCGATTCGGGCAAAGACGTGCAGAAAATCATTGAAGAGAAGGGCCGCCAAATAAGCGACATTGGCGCCCTTGAGCAACTCTGCGAGCAGGCGATTGCCGCGAACCCGGGACCGGCGGCCGATTACACAGCCGGCAAAGCGGCGGCGTTAAATTTCCTCAAGGGCCAGGTGATGAAGCTAAGCAAAGGCAAAGCCAACCCGGCGCTGGTTGGCGAGCTCCTCGAACGGAGACTGAAAAGTTCCGGCAGATGATTCGCTCTCAGCTTTCGGCTTTTGCCAAGCGAACCGCGCGACGGAATCCATCGCATTGAGGTAGGGCGCGTCTGTCCTGCGCCACGGAACCGCAACTGACCAGCCTTAACCACCGATTCCAACGGATAACGGATTTCTCTTCCTCTATCCGTGAAATCCCTGAAATCCGTGGTCAAAACTCAGCGCTGGAATTCCCTCGCAGCTTGCGAACCGGTCGGATCATTGCAACGCAGGGCTTTTGGTTCAGGTCTTTTCCGCGCGTTTCGCCTATTCCGCGGTGTGCATTCTGCTCTCTATTTGGCCTCGACCACCTGGCCGGTCGAATTGGACAGGTAGATCAAGACCGGCGAAGACAATCTCGTCGTCGTTGATGTGCGCGCGGCGCACGATTTCGCCAAGGGCCACATTCCCGGGGCCATGAAAATCCCCAAAGACAAATGGGACCGCCCGCAGGGTTTCTCCCCCTCGCTCGCGCCCGGGTCCTCAATCACGGCCCCACACCTCCGCCTGGTCTCACTCATCGCCCGGGCTGGTTCCCGGTCATCCATCGCCACATTCCGCTGATTCTCAACCACCGCGTCACGGAACGCTCGATTCGCCAGCTCCGCCCCGTGGATCGGTCCGCGCGGCGGCTCCAACAGAAGCACCGCCGCATACGCCAACAGAAAGGCAATACGCTAGACTCCGACTACAAGATCATGCGGCACCAGATTGACCGTACGAAGGACTGACGCCCATGAACTCCGCAGCCCAGCAGAGTCAGTAGAGCAGAACATCGCATTGCGCCGCCTCCCCACTCTCCATCCGCTCTACCTCGACCCAAATCCCGACTATTCCACTCGGGATACGTTGGGACGGTTGGGACGGTCTGGGACGGTTGTGGGACGGTTGCAAGAGTGAGAATCGCCCGTGTTTACCGGCCTTGGGACGGTGGGACGGCTGTACACCCCCAAACCACCCCCCTACCCCCGTCGGTTGGTTCGCCCTAGCTCCACGCGACAGCGGAAGCTCCGTTCGCCGAGGGATCCTCGTAATCGACTCGTTGGCCTGTAGCAACCCTCAGGGATCAGCCCTCGGCAATCCTCAGGGATCAACCTTCGCCAACCTTCAGGGATCAGCCCTGTCCACCTGAAGGATCAGCCTTGGGCAACCCCTGAAACGCGTAATCACTCGGTAAATACGGCATGTGGAAACCTTTCAACCCTGGATCACCCCTGGACACCCCCCCGGCGGAGAAAATGAAATGGCGCACACCGCCACCTGGCTCTTGGCTATGACAACTCCCGATAGCTCCCGCTCGCCGAAGGCCGTGGTCCCGATAGCTCCCAATAGCTCCCGCCGACCTGTACCCGCAGCGACACCTGCCGGCACCTATCGGCACCAAAATTGAAATTCCCCACAACCCAGCCTTAACCGCTTAAGCCAAGTTAATCCAAATTAATGTAATTAATCTAAATTAAACATAAGTGCCCCCCCGCCATGTTAAAACCAGCCGAGAGCCGCATCGAAGCACACCGCTACCTTTGCGCCCTTTGTGTTCGTTGGTGCAGCACCCCCTTTCAAACGATTTCAAGGTATTTCAAGCCAATTCAAAGGAATTCAAAGCAGAAATTCGCCACCTCGTTGCCTGAAATGGCCTCCGACCTCGAGAAACTTCAACTAACTGCGACTACTAAGCTAACATTTTTTCACCTGAACTGATATTCCACGCGGCCGACCGTACGGGAGCCCAACGCCCCGCGACACCTCCACCAACCTGAAACCTCCCTTTTCGTTACACTCTGTCAGCATCGTTACCGCTGAGGCGTGCGGGGCTGGTGCTCGCGGCGCTGTTTGAGGAGGAACTCGCACCAGCCGTCCATGCCCTGGCCGGTCTTGGCGGAAACCTCGAAGACCTGAGCCTGAGGGGCGACCCGCCGGAGGTTACTCCGCAATGCCTTGCGGTCGTAACTACAGGCCTGAGCCAAATCCATTTTGCTGATAATCACCATGTGGGCGGCCTGGAACATTGGCGGATATTTCAGGGGTTTATCCTCCCCCTCGGTGACTGACAAGAGCACGACGCGGAGGTCCTCCCCCAGATCATACGAAGCCGGGCAAACCAGGTTGCCCACGTTTTCGATAATCAGCAACTCCAGCCCGGTAAGGTCCAATTGCCGGAAAGCGCGGGCGACCATTTCGGCTTCCAGATGACAGACAGTGCCGGTGGTGATTTGGACGACCGGTGCTCCCGACTCGCGCAGTCGCCGCGCATCGTTGTCCGTGGCCAGGTCGCCCACGATTATGCCGGCCTTGAGCTTTGGTGCCAGCAGTCGAACGCTTTCGCGGAGGAACGTGGTTTTGCCCGAGCCGGGTGCAGAAAGGACGTTGAGGACCAACAAGCCGCGGGCCTCAAAGAAGCCACGGTTCCGTTCCGCGAGCCGGTCATTCTTGGCTAGAATCGACTGACGGACTTCAACCGTGCGACGCATTTCTTCGCCGGGTTCGGGAGCGTGCCCTGGGCCTCCGTGTTCGTGCTTATGGGCATGGGCGTGGTCATGGTCATGCGCATGCGAGTGGGCATGGGGATGGGTGTGCGGTTGGTCGTGGGGCTCACCGTGGTGCTGGCCACGTCCGTGTTCGTGCTCGTGCTCGGGGTGGTGTTCGTGAGGGTGCTCATGCTCATGGACGTGTTCGTGCTCGTGCTCGGGGTGATGAGCGCTAATACCTGGAGGATTTTCTCCGGGCAATCCACATCCGCAATCTCTACACATTACTCGATCTCCAGTGAAGCGACTTCCATTTCCCGGCCCGCGCGCAAATCGCCGCTCGGCTGATGGCAGTCGGGACATTCCGAAAACATATCATCGGACTGAAATTCGCGGGCGCAAGCGGCGCACCAAAACCTGGCGGGAACATGCTCGATAGCCAGTTGGCCGCCTTCGGCCGCGGTGCCCGGTGCCAGCGCCTCGAACGCGAACTGGAGCGCCTCCGGCACCACACCGCTGAGCGCCCCGATGCGCAAACGGACCACGTGGACGCGGCTGGCGCCGGCCTTTTGGGCCTGCTCCAGGGCGAGTGTCAGGGCGCTGTCCATAATGGATAACTCGTGCATGGCTTTCGGCGAAAACCACAGCGGGGCCGGCCTAGATTGCCGGGCCGAATCCGACTTAAACCAGCTTATGTTACGCGAGAGGCAATGACAAATGATTTATTCGAGCTCAAGGATGAGCATTCTCTTTATGGCGCCGGTCGTACCGTTTCGAGTACCGCGGTTTCCGAAGCAATAAGGCACTGGTGCATGGTTTCGGCGTCGGGTGCCTGTCGCAGCTCCGCCAGCAACTCGCTCTTTTGGACCATGAGACACAGGCGCGCCAGAGTGTGCAGGTGCAGCCGATCGTCCGGACAAGCGAGCAGGAAGAACAGGTTCGTAGGCCGTCCATCCGGCGCGCCGAAAGGGATGTCTTGCAGGGTGCGGCCCAGCACAATGAAGGCTGCCTCGAACAGATAGGCTTCAGGAACGCGGGTGTGCAACAACGCAAGCCCGCCCGGCAGACCCGTCGAGCAAAGTTTCTCTCGTGCTTCCAGTCCCGCCAGCAGGCTGCCTGCGTCGCAAACCTGTCCTGTCTTTTGGGCCAGCGCAACCATTTCACGCAGGACGGAGGCCTTAGTTTTCGCAGGCAGCGCCGGGTCAATGAACTCCGGCCGAATCATCTCCGGGAGGATAGCCTCGTGGACCAGGAGTTGCCGGGCGGCTTTGGAGGTTTTTTGGTGATACTCGGTCCGGCGGCGGCCCTGCAGGCCCAGAATACGCGGCGAGACCCAGGCATCCAGGTCGATTTTCCGGAAGACCAGGCGTTCTCCGTGCCGCTCGAAGGGGATGTCCTAATTCTTGACCAGGCGCTCAAGGTCCAACCGTTCGAGATGGAGATAGCGAGCGGCTTCCTCGACGCTAAAGGTGCGGTACGGCATACATGGCCCGTCGCGCCGCGGGCAATGCCTGACATTCGGCCTTAAGGCCGGCTGAGGCCCCAACATTCATTGCGAACCTTATGGTGCGAACAATGTCGCCCAAAGTCAACAACTCCAAAACCAATCGGGGTGCGTGGTCGCTTGATTACAAACCGAGGCCTGAGTTGTACTCGCGGTGACATTGCAAATCGTGGCTATTTTGCTATGCTCTATTCGAGTCGATTATGGGACAGATAGGTAAACGCATATTTCTGTTGGTAGCGGTGAACATCCTGGTGATGGTCACCATCACGCTCATCCTTGGGCTGCTGCACGTGGGAAATTATTTTCCCCAGGGCGGCCTGGCGGGTTTGGCGGTCATTTGCCTTGTTTGGGGCTTTACGGGCGCTTTCATTTCGTTGGCGCTGTCGCGGGTGATGGCCAAGTGGATGATGGGTGTGCAGGTGATCCCGCCTGAAACGGGTGATCCCACGCTCAGACAATTAGTGGATACCGTGCATGGATTGGCCCGGGCGGCCGCCCTTCCGAAACTGCCCGAGGTGGGCATTTATGAGTCGGACGAGGTGAATGCGTTTGCGACCGGGCCGACGAAATCGCGGGCGCTGGTGGCAGTCTCCACCGGACTGTTGCGCCGAATGGGCTCAAACGAGGTCGAGGGCGTGCTCGGGCACGAGATCACCCACGTCGCCAACGGCGACATGGTGACCATGACACTCATCCAAGGTGTCATTAACTCGTTTGTGCTGTTCCTGTCGCGGGTGCTGGCCTTTGTCATCAGTCAGGCGATGCGCTCGCGCGACGATCGCGACAGCGGCAGCGGGGTTGTGCAGTACTTGCTGGTGATGGTCTTTCAGATCGTTTTCTCGATCCTCGGCTCGATAGTAGTCTGCTGGTTCTCCCGTTGGCGTGAGTTCCGTGCAGATGCGGGCGGAGCGCGGCTGGCGGGCCGCCCGAATATGGTCAACGCATTGCGCGCCTTGCAAAGACTGCATGAACCGGACGTTGCGGTGGCGGCGGCCCAACAACACCAGGCCTTTCAGGCGTTAAAAATCTCTGGTCCGCGGGGCGGCTTCCTGGCGCTGTTTGCGGACCATCCGCCGTTGGAGGAGCGAATCGCCCGGCTTGAGCGGGGCGCGAGTTAGAATCAGTCCGGTTTAACAGGGAACCAGACGCGCATTTCGTTGGCGCCGCGATGGCACCAGGCATAGTAGGGAATGCAGGTGAGGGCATCCGTGCCTTCCCTTGAGGAAACCTTGATTGTTGTGAGCCCACCGAGAAGGTCCTCACGCCACTGCGTTTGATAGTGCAATTTCCCAGCCAGGATTTTGTCCAGCACCTTGCCACCGTTGTCGGCGCCTTCGGCACAATAAACCAGCGGGCCGCGCTCGAGCGCGAAGCGGTCGCGATCGGCCTTGACGGCGGGATTGGCGACGACCCGCCTGACCGGCATTTCCATTTCCAGCGCGATTGTATCACCGGATTTCCAGTTGCGGACGATTCGGATGAAGCCCTTTTCCACTCTGGGTTCCACCTCTTTGCCATCGACGGCCAACTTGACGCGCGGTTTGAGACCATCGTCGTAGCGGTACAGGTCGCTGGCCAAGGGTTGATTGCGCGCCCAGCCAGGGAGACGGAGGTTAAGAGTGAATTCCTGGCCGCGTAGCGCTCGGGAGGCAGGGCTTCCCACTGCGATCAGCGTCAGCGTGACCTTTCCGTCGTGGGGATAACGCGTCTGCTGCTTGACTTCGAGCGGCATACCGGCGAGGTCGGTTTTAGCCGAACCACCAATAAACAAGTTGACGAATAGCTCTCGCTCCCGCGTCGCGTAAATGAAGCTGGCGATCTCTGGAATGAAGCGGACGTCATTCACGGGACAGCAGGAACAGCCGAACCAGGGCGCGCGCTCGCAGGAACCCATGTTAAATTTGCCCTTGCCGTCGCTTTCGAGGGGGTTGGGATAAAAGAAACGGTCGCCCGTCAGGGAAACACCGGAGAGGAAGCCGTTATAGAGGACGCGCTCGAGCACATCGAGGTACTGGGCATCGCCGTGGAGCAGGAACATTCGTTCATTCCAGAGCGCGTTGCCAATGGCGGCGCAAGTTTCGAGATAAGCGCTGGCATTGGGCAAATCGTAGTCGGCTCCCAACGCTTCTCCGGCCGGCACGGCGCCGATGCCGCCGGTGAGGTGCAGCTTCCTGCCCACGACGTTGTCCCAAATACGATCGATGGCCTGCACGTAACTGGTATCGCCCGTGAGCGCGGCGACATCTGCCACCCCGGAATAAAAATAACCCGCCCGGACTGCGTGGCCCACAGCTTCGCTCTGCTCGATGATCGGTTTGTCGTCCTGCTGATAGGGACCGCGCAATTTGTGCGTGTCAGCTCGGCCGCGAAGGTCACAGAAGAATTTCGCCTGGTCCAAATACTGACGGTCACCGGTGGTGCGGAATAGTTTCACGAGGCCGATCTCAATCTCCTCGTGGCCGGGCGGTTCTTTGAGCTGCCCCGGGCCGGGGCCGAACGTCTTGCAGATTAAACCCGCGCTCTTCAGGGCTACGTTCAGGAGCGAGCGTTTGCCGGTGGCCTGGAAATGCGCGACCGCGGCCTCGTAAAGATGGCCCAGGTTGTAGAGCTCGTGGCTGCCCGCCAGTTTCGACCAGCGGGTTGGGCCGAAGAAGTCTAAGCGGCAGTTCGGGTCGATCGTGCGGGCGGTATAGAGGTAGCCGTCCGGCTCCTGCGCGGCGGCGATCTTGACGATGAGGGCGTCCAAGTACTGGTCGAGTTTTGCGTCCGGATGCAACGCCAATGTGTACGCTGCGCCTTCGATCACCTTGAACACGTCGGAGTCGTCGAAGGGCGTCCCGCGAAACTCCCCCGGCATCAGTTTGCCGGCCTTCGCAAAATTATCTATCCGACCGGTCTCCTCGCACTTCTTAAAATCATACCAGACGGTGGTGATGCGGTTAGTCTCCATCCGTGGAGACCAAAAACTATCCTCGACCTTGACCGCGGTGAAAGGCACCGGTTGGAACGGGTAATCTTTGAGGTCAGCGGCAACACCGTTGGAGGTTGCAGCACAGCAGGCGATAATGGCTGTCCATTTCATCATGGCGGCAGGCTAACACAGTCCACAGTCCACAGTCCACAGTCCGCGGGGGTGCAGGTTGCCGGCACTTCCGGCCTCCCGCTTTGGAAACCGACGACGAAGAGGGTTCGCTCAATCCTTGTTTCAGGCAAACCAGTCGCGCTCGCGATTCTGAGCGGCCTGAACGCTTCCCGGGAGGATGGAAGCGTCCTCGGCGATTTGGAAATCGAACATGCCGGCGGCAACGAAGTCCGCGCCGTTGGCGAAAGCGTGCTGAAAGCCCGCCCGCGGAGGAATGGCTCCGGCGGCGAGCGCATATTCCTCGAGGCTCAGGACCAACGGGGCAGTGAGGGTCGCCGCGGCTGATTTTTTCAGGAAGTCCCTTCGAGTCGGCATGGTTTTCATAGGCAAAACTGGCATTCGCCTTCAATTAACGTCTCCTTGATGACACCCGGCCTGAATGAAGTCAATGTAATTCAACCGATCCGCGGGGCGGGGACGGCCTCGTCCCCGAGAGATCGTACCCAACCACCAAACTACGGGGACGTGGCCGTCCCCGCCCCTTCGGGTTCAGGCGGGCTTCTGAAGTTTGTGACCGTACTTGCGTTTGAAGCGGTGGCAGGCGGCAAAGTCGGTGCGCCCCTCGTCATTCTCCCAGACTTCATGGTACCGGGCCTTTCGCGGCGCGCTGCGGAGCCGGAGCTGCTTGAGGATGGTGCCTTTGGCGTCGCAATCCAATTCAAGGAAACAGGGCTTCTGATTCCGATTCCAGCGGTTCGAGAGAATGACCAATACTTTTCGCTTCATGTGTCGCACAGGCCAAAAGTGTTGGAATCTGAGAGACGGCCGTCAATCACTTTAATGGGAAAGGCCTGTGCCCAGGTGCCTCAGCCCGAGCCCTTTTGACGGCACTCGGGGCACAGATACTGAGTGCCGTCGAAGAAGGTTTTCAGCGACATGACGTGCTGGCCGCAGCGGTCGCAGACTTCGTAGCGGTCGCGGGGGTCCACTGCCACGGCGATCAGGACGAGTCCGTGCTGGCACTCGAGAGTTTCGAGTTGTTCGGGGATGCGATCCGCAACGTAATCGAAGACACGGGCGTCTTTACCCTCGTCGGCAAAGGTCCAGGCCCCCTGGTGCCCCGCGAGGTATTGGCCATCCAGATTCCGCAACACGACTTTAATGGCGCGGTGCTCTTGCATGCGGCATATAAGCGACTTATACCAGCGAATCGAGACATAGGGAATTGTTTTCCCTTGAAGGGTTGGGAGTCCAGCCACAGCGGGTTTTGATTGCGGCGGGGAGTTTTCCCGGGCAATCATCACACTATGAAACGTTGCGCCGCGCCGATGCTTCTCACCGCTCTTGCAGCCTCGATTTGTTTCTTGCCGCGCACGAACGCGGCTGGATTCCTCCGTGCGCAGGGCGAGGACGTCGTGGACGAGCAGGGCCGCAAGTTCCTGTTGCGAGGCGTTGGACTGGGGAACTGGTTGCTGCCGGAGGGTTACATGTGGCGATTTGGCAGCGAAGGTGACCGGCCGCGGAAGATCGAGAAGCTGGTGAGCGACCTGCTGGGGCCGCAGGAGGCCGCGAAATTCTGGTCGGAGTTCAGGAAGCAGTATATCGCGCAGGACGATCTCAAGCGGATCGCCGAGGTGGGTTTCAACTCCGTGCGCGTGCCGTTGAATGCGCGGTTGTTTTTGACCGAAGGCGAGCATGCGGTTTATGTCGATGAGGGATTCGAGCTGCTCGAGAACGTCGTCCGGTGGTGCAAGCAGGCTGGGATTTATGCCGTCATTGATATGCACGCCGCGCCCGGCGGCCAGACCGGAGCGAACATCGACGACAGCGCTAATGACCAGCCCGAGCTGTTCACCAACAAAGCGAACCAGGATCGGTTGGTCGGGCTTTGGGTCAAAATCGCGACCCGTTACAAGGACGAGCCCGCCGTCGCGGCTTATGATTTGTTGAACGAGCCGTTGCCGGAGCGCACCGGCACTGCAGCCAAATATAAGCAGGAGCTGGAACCGTTGTACCGGCGCGTCACGGCGGCCATTCGCGCCGTGGACAAAAAGCACATCATCACCCTGGAAGGCGCGGATTGGGCGAACGAATGGTCTGTGTTCACGACCCGGTTCGATGACAACCTGCTCTATCAATTCCACTATTACTGCTGGGACCGGCCGACCCGGCTCCATGGCATCGGCCAATACCTCGAACACCGCAAGCGGCTGGGCGCGCCGATCTGGGTAGGGGAGACCGGCGAAAAGGACAACGCGATTTACTGGGCCACGACCGATTACTTTGAAGCCAACAATGTCGGCTGGGCTTTCTGGCCCTGGAAGAAAATGGAGGCCCGAAACGCTCCTTGCTCAATCAAATCCCCCGAGGGGTGGGAGGCCATCGCGGCCTATTCGCGCGGCGGAACAAACAAACCCGCGCCGGCGGTGGCGCAAAAGGTTTTAGCGCAGTTGCTGAAGAATATTCGGCTGGAACAGTGCGTGTTTTTCCCCGACGTTGTCAACGCTCTGTTCCGCCGCGTGCCGGGGCGGGTGGAAGCCGAGGACTACGGCCACCAGGGCCTGAACCAATCTTACTTCGTCAAGAACTCCAGGCAGGCATCGAAATATTATCGCCAGTCAGAGCCCGTGCCGGTTGAGTTGATTGAAACCGGCGGCAGCCAGCGGCGCTCCGCCCAAGGTATCCGGCTGGGCGCGGAGGAATGGACGGCCTACTCCGTCAATAGTCTCGAAGCGCGCAGTTATGAAACCGTTGTGCGGGCGAAGGCGGAAAGCGCACCGGCGGTCTTTGAGTTATCGCTCAATGACCACGTCCAGCAACAGGCCGTGGACGGAAAGGGTTGGGTAGAGCTCAAGCTCAAGCCGGCAGAGTTTGTCGCGGGCCCGAATCGGCTCACGTTGCGCGTGAAGAGTGGCGTGGCGTGTTTCGACTGGGCCGAGTTCCAGTGAGCGAACGGACAAAGCGCCCGGGCACTCAGGCGCCAAGTTGTCTCGGGCGGCGCGATTCGCAGTGTTGCCCCGGCATGGGGGCAAGAAACCAAAGCGGCAGAGGACAGCCGCACTCCAAAACCTTGCGGGCGCGCGAACGACAAACGACCTGCGCAAAGAGCAGAAAGAGTTAAGCCACACGGAGGCCATGATCTGCGGCTTGACGCTCCAGGAGCGGCGCAACCCGCATATCCTCAACGCCAAACGCCGTCAGCGCATCGCCAGGGGCAGAGACGTCAGCGTCACCGAGCTCAACACGACGCTGAACAAGGTCGCCCAGATGCAGCAGATGATGAAGAAAATGGGCAAATCCACGAACACGATGGCCCGAATGGGCGGCGGCGCGGCCGGGCTATTGCGAAAATAAAGAATGCTAGTAGGAAGCCGCGCTGTTTCGCGGGCAGCGGTACGAAAACCAGCTTATGTCTAAATCGCTTGGGGTGCGTACGACATAGGGTGGTAGGGGTCCTACGGAGTATTGACCGTTTGCAACCGCACCAACGTGCTGCACACTCAGGTCACTCAAGGACGCCTTCCACTTGTGGATTTCAGCATGGCCGTCTGCGAGAGCTACACCACAGGCGCCATTGTGGTAAGACGCGGGCATATCTATCCACGAAGTCTGGTGGGGAGAGAAGAGTCCAGCGTCATTGATGCTATCGGGGTGCTCGTCAACAAACACCCAGCAATCGACTGGCGGCGGAAAAAGGAAATCACTGTTCTTCTTGACGTGCTTGTAAATGGGGTCGGTGGGCCCCTGCTCATAATTACCCTCACCCACACAAATGTTTCCGGAAATACTTCGGGCGCGTCCGCTCCAACCCAACGCCCCCTGGGCTCCAGTCATGAAGTGGTCGGCGGGACACTTGAACACATTTTTAGAATGGCCGACGTAATTTGCCAACAGGGCGTGCTTCTCGGTGGTCAGGAAAGTTAGGTTCGTATTATCGGGGCCGGTGCTCCAATCCAGCCAGCCTTCAACCCAGCCATCGACGTGTATGTTACTACCTGGCAGATTGTAACCTGCTCCATTCTGGGCGCCACCGCCATGCAGGGCATAAACGATTCTGTCGTTGTTATCGTGCGTGTACATCTGCCAGCCGAGCATGACCTGCTTGAGGTTGTTCAAGCAGGAGATGCCCTGGGTCTTTTGTTTCGCTTTGCCGAGGGCCGGCAGCAGCATGGCCGCCAGGATCGCGATAATGGCGATCACGACCAATAATTCGATCAAGGTGAACCCACGAGCGAGGGGATTTGAGGCATTTTGACGGGAAACCGGATTGAGGCATTTCATAAAGTGCTAGCGTTATACAGGGCGCTGGTTAAGCAGCATGCTTATGTAATCCAAAGTATCACAAACGCGTTCCCGGTGTCAATAGCCATATTTGCGCGAATTGTCGTCAAAAATGAGGACTAAGCGCAGGACAATGAGGTTTGACAACGAACCGGTGGCCGGCAGCGCCGAGGCGCGCGGGAGGCGGATTTTGCATATGCTCATAAAGTCAACACGCCAGGTTGTGCATGACTTAAGGTGATGTAATTTTGATTATCACTCACCTTGCTCACCCTGTCAAGGCCGTTTCCGGGAATCGGCTCCGAGTGGAGGTTCGACCGCGCGCATCATGGTTTTTGATTTCAGAGGGTCCAGCGTTGATACCGGGTGAGGACGGCCTGGACGGAGGGGAGAAGGTCCTGGGCGGCGAACTGCTGGTAGGTGCCGCCGGAAGGCCAGGAGATTCTGAGGCCGATGTTGCTCTTGTTCTGAAACCAGTAGGCGACTTGCTCGACGGCGGCGCGCTCGATGTCGTCGGGGAGCGGGGTTTGGCCTGTGCCTGCCGTGGTGCCGGGGAGGACGTAGCCACCCGCGTAAGTAACGCGGGAAAGGATAAAGGATGAAGGATAAAGGATAAAAGGAGACTGAAGGGAAATGACACAGGCGCTGCGGACCAGATAGTCCGGCGCCGGCTGTTCCTGCCAGCCGGAGGACTCGGAGGTTTTGGTTTCCCATTTGGTGACCGACTCGACGGGGTAGCAGGTGGCCAGCAGTTCGGTGTCGGCGGGATCGAACTCCTGTTGGAAGCCAACTGTGCGGGCCAGGGTGCGGTTGGTTTCTTTGTCGAACCGGGCGGTCACGGCTTTGATCCCGGCGGCGAGCAGGGCGTCGCTGGCGGTGTCCGCGTCGGCGATGGCCAGGCGGGCTTTGACGGTGGAGAGCTGGGTGAGCATAGAGTAAGGAGCGGGATCACTGCTCCACCTTAAGGGATAGGCCTAGCGCCGCAGCGGACGCCACTAGGGTCTCCACTGCATGCGTGCTTGATGGCGGTTCGGAAACCGTCATAGACACGGTGGAGCCGGTCAGGCTCGCCCGGAGGACTTTTAGTCCAAGCGCTGAAGCGCGGGTCATTAGCACGGAAAGCTTCAGTTGCTGAGGGGACTCTACTGGGCCTGGTGCGGCGTAGTACTGTAGGTCGGGCCGGGACTGGAAGCTGTGCAGCTGCTGGGTGAGGGCATCCAAGCGCATAGAAATTAGGTCGAGAATGCCGTCTGGGCGGCTGGCGGATGTCTCGGGGGATGCCTGTGACGTGATGCCGAAATATTTCCAAAGAGTGTTCTGTAGGGGGGTGCGTTCGACTGTCCTCAGACCGGTTCAAACTGGTTCAAGCCCGTTAAAGCTACAAAGTGGGGGGGTGCTACCCGGGAGCATCGGCGACTAATTCCCGTCCAACAGATATGAAGATGCGCGAGCTGATTGCGAAGTCCCGGGATTGTCCGGGAAGATCGCCAGGAACACAAAGAAATCCGTGGGTTTTTGAATCTCGGTGGTCGTTGTGTTCTTTTGCGGCCATTTCGGCAATCGCCACGCGCGCCTCGATCTTGCAGGCGAGGGCCAGGACAGCTCACAGGGGATTGTTTGCGTTACAATGCTTTTACACCTCATTTACGTTCCGCTGACAATTCCCGGCGGGCAAGGACGGACATTCACGGGGACGAGTTCCTGGCAAGAGACGCGTCTTAAGAAAACATCACAAAAAGCAAAACTGAACAAATTATGAAACTCATGTCATTCCATGCCTGGATGCTCCTGGGGGTCGCCTTCACGGTTTCAACGGCCCAGGCGAAAGTGGGAACCCTCAGCGGGCCTTTTACTCACAGCAATCTGCAGGTCTTCCTGATCCATGGCGACACACAATTGGAAGAGCGGCGCTATGCCACGCTATCGGAAGCGCTGGAACGGAACCTCGTCGTGGTTAAAGAAACCGGCAACGTGCAGGAACTCACCATTGAGAACCGGTCCAAAACCCTGACCGTCTTTCTCAATGCCGGCGACATCGTCAAAGGAGGGCGCCAGGACCGGACGGTCCGGGATGACCTCATCCTGCCGCCGCAGTCAGGCCCGGTGCCGTTGGCCACCTTCTGCGTCGAACACGGGCGCTGGACCGGGCGCGGTGACGAGAGTCCCGGGGCGTTCTCGGCGAACACCAAGGCGCTGAGTTCGCGCAAAGAAAAATTGGCGGCGCGCTACGGGTTGAGCCAGTCCGAGGTCTGGTCGGGCGTGGCCGAGCAGCAATCCAAGCTGAACGAGAATGTGTCCCGGCTGGCGGGGAAAAGCGTGGACCTCCGCAGCCCGGCTTCCGCGAGCAGCCTGCAATTAACCCTGGAGAACAAGGACCTGGACTCGGTAAAAAGCAAATACCTGGACAAGCTCAGCCCGCTGTTGAACGGCAAGACCGACGTGATTGGTTTCGCCTATGCCATCAATGGGGAGATAAACACCGCGGAGGTTTACAACAACAAGAACCTTTTTCGCGCGCTCTGGCCGAAGCTGCTGGATGCCGCAATTACCGAAGCCGTTACCGAGTGCGGCACGGACCACCAATTCCGGCCGGTGCAGGCCAGGGAAGTGAAAGCGTTGTTCGAGACTGCACTGTCCGGCACGGTTACCGAACGGCGGGTCTGGAAAACCACCCATGTGAAGACGTACACGACACCCACAACGGTCTTATTCGAAACGCGCGATTTAGACGCGGACGATGTCTGGATTCACAAGAGCTTTATGAACCGAGGAAGTGAAAGCGTCGTCGTGCCCCTGGACCAGGATTCCCGGCAGGAGCGGCAGGAAATACAACGGCCCCTGGTTCGGTAGATCACTGACCGTTCTGGTCGAGCAGGGCTGCCAGGTTGTCGTGGTTCAAATACTCGGGGTGGCCTTCGAACCGGACGATGCCTTTGGGGTCGATCAGAATTGCGTGAGGGATGCCTTTGACCTCGAGGGCGCTGGCCATGCGTTGCCGCGTGTCGATTGCGACCGGGTAGGAAATGAGCGGTGAGGTCATCCGGCGGACTTCGAACTCGGTTTCACCCGAAATCCCGATGACAACCAGGCGCTGTCGGAACATGCCATAGAGGGTGTTGAGGTGGGGAATCGAGCGGCGACAGGGGCCGCACCAGGTAGCCCAGAAGTCCACCAGCACGAACTTGCCCTGAGTATCCGGCTCCGGGGTGAGCCATTTCTCGACCACGAAGTTCGGCGCGGGTTGATTCAGGACTGACTTGGCACTGATTTGATGCGGCGGGATGCCGTTGTTGACTTCGGGCGGGCGCTGGGCGGGGGCCGGCGGGGCCGGGGCCTGGCGGTTCGGCGCGGGCGCCGCGATGAGCGCCTGCCGGTAAGCGGCATTGGCCTGAGCCCGTTGCGCATCGGCGGCCGTAGCGGCCGCGGCATTATAGTGAAAGACCTGCTGCAGGTTGGGCTCCAGGTCCTTGAGTTTGACACTTCCCATCCCGCGAGTGTGCGAAAAATAGACGTGGGTGGCGGTCACCGAGGTCACAGTAACGTTGGTATAGACCTCCGACCCGACTTTGAGGGTCGAAAAGTGTTCATCATCGGCGCGGAGCAGGGTCGCCGATGCCAGAAAAATCGTGAGCAAAAGGATTCTCTTCATAGGGACATATCCAGAGCACGTTTCATGCCCGAAGTCGCCGACATCGAAGCTGATTAAGGAGTGGATTTACCGCAGGAGCGAGACGAATGCGCCACCGGCGTTGAAGACTAAATGGCAGATGACACAGTCCCAGAGGCTGCCGGTGCGCTCTCGCAGAAAGCACTGCAAGAGAGTAATGGCGCCGATGTCGACCGCGGCGACCCAGGAATGATGGACTTGCCCCCAGTGTGTGATGGCTGTGAAACCCAGGACCAGAGTTGTGCTCAACACAATCGAATATGAGCCGCGAAACGCGCGATAAACAAAACCGCGGATGCACAACTCCTCGCTAAATGGCGCTATTAATGTTGGTGCCAGATAGAGACATCTCTCGAAACCAATAGAGTGCGCGAAACCCCAGTATGAAAGATTGTAAACGCCCCGGGCCAGCCCTGAAGAAATCATCACGTGGCCGAACGCTCTTACGCCAAGAGTGACTACGACGACAAACCAAACGCAGTCGCTCGGAGGGCGGTCAAGACCGAAGCGGCTCAAAAACGAAGCCACCGTCTCCGTACGGGCAAAGTACAACACCGTCAGGACGCTGATCGCATCTTGAACCGCCGAAAGGACACAATGACCGGCTCCGCTTCGCGACCAGCGACCAAACGCAGGGAGTCGGACTTCCAGGGCCGCCCACGCGATGCTCATAACGAACCCCAAAACGAAAAGCATTCCGAGACACTTCCACGCATCTCGGGCCAGCCAGCTACCTGTCGAGTCCAAGGCCGGCTGAAGCTGCGGGCCCGCAAGGACGTCACTAACTGCAGAAGGAGTTCCCTCGACGGCGGGGGCAGAAGCTTGGGCGAATTCCGTTCCACATTCCCGGCAATGTACCGTTGCGTCCTCATTTTCACGTCCGCAATAGCTGCATTTCTTCATTTGGAATTGGCCTCGAATCGTCTTGAAGCCAGACCTTACTGTCCTAAAGGGGAGGTGTCGAGCGCTGCCCAGAAAATTGGAATCACGAGCGCGGCCTCCCTGCATCCTTTGCGGCGGGCCACGTGGCCGGGGTTTTGGCCACGGTTTGTTGAATCCATCGATGGCGCGGGGAGGTCTGCCAGGTTCGGCCCAGAGTCACTGCCAAGCTACCTGTCGAGATTTCAGTTTGACAACGGGAGAGTTATTATGTAATTTCAGACGTGACAGAAATAGACGAAATATGAAACTCAGCCCGGTTCAACAAAAGTTCGTCCTGCATTGGGGCGAGATGGGCACGCGGTGGGGCATCAACCGAACGGTGGCCCAGATCCATGCGCTGCTTTATCTCGCACCCAAGCCGTTGAACGCGGAGGAGATCGCCGAAACGCTGGGCGTGGCCCGCTCGAACGTCAGCACCAGCCTCAAAGAACTCCAGAGCTGGCGGATCGTAAAATTGACCCACGTGCTGGGCGACAAACGCGACCATTTTGAGTCCATGAAGAATGTTTGGGAGATGTTCCGAGTCGTCCTGGACGAACGCAAACGCCGGGAAATCGATCCGACGATGGCCCTTCTGGAAGAGTGCATGCAGGAGGCCGCCAAAGGCAAAGACACCGACAAATACACCGATGAGCGGTTACGCGAGCTTCACCGTTTTTTCGAGACGACGGCCGCGTGGTATATGCAAGTTGGGAAGCTGCCGGCAGCGGCGCTCGTGAAGTTTTTGAACGCCGGCGACAAAGTGCTGAAGACACTGGGATTGGGGTCGTAGGGGGCAGTTTTTTTGAGGAATGATTTCTTTGAATACAGAAATAACAGACAATAACAAAATGACGGGCTGGGTGCTCTTTGATGCGGATTGCCGCCTCTGCCGCACGCTGGCCAACCGCTGCGGCCCCTTGCTGCGCCGGCGTCACCTCGACCTCGTGCCCCTGCAAACTCCCTGGGTCAGGAAACGCCTGGGCCTGAACGATACAGAGCTGTTCGCCGAGATGCGGCTCCTGACGCAGGACGGCGCCGTTTACGGAGGCGCCGACGCGTTGCTCGCCATCGCGCGCCAGATCTGGTGGGCCAAACCGGTTTGTTGGCTCGCCTGCGTCCCCGGAGTGACGCCGGTTTTGCGGAAGGTGTACGCCTTGTTTGCGCGACACCGATATTGCCTCGGCAGGACCTGCACGGTGGCGCGACCTGCGCCGTCGGGCGCCGGTGGCGGTCACAAGCCGCGGCGCAGAACGATCGCGTTTCTCGAAATGCCCTGAACTGTATTACCAAGCCGACTCGACTCGAAAACGTTGAATGGCGCGACCTGGTCGCCTTAACCCCGCTGGAGAAAGTGTGGGAACTGGTTCTTGGTCTCCCGTGGCTGTTGCTGTCGCTTTGGTGCTATCACAAACAATGGTGGCTGGCCGGCCTGGTGTGTTCGTTCTATCTCTTCCTGACCGGATTGAGACAGTCGCACAACGCGCAGCATTACGCGCTCGGCTTGCCTCGATGGGTTCAGGACTGCGTCCTCTTTGGTTTGAGCGTGTTGATGCTCGCCTCCATGCACGCCGTCCAGACCACCCATCTTCACCACCATCGCCATTGCCTGGAGGAGGAGGACGGAGAGGGCGCGACCGCGAAGCTGTCGTGGTGGCGAGCGGTGCTGACCGGGCCGTTATTCATTACCGGGCTGCACTTTTCGGCCTGGCGTCTCGCCGGACGCTCCAAGCGATGCTGGATCGCGGTTGAGCTGGGTGCCGTCACGCTGATTGTGACCGCCTTAATCTGCTCTGCAGGTTGGAACGCGCTGCGCTGGCATGCGGCAGCGATGCTGGCGGGTGAATGTCTCACCGGATTCTTTGCGGTGTGGACCGTGCATCACGGATGCGGACCGGGTGAGCCGGGGCGAACGCAACGCGGCCGATGGATCAACCTGGTTTCATACTCGATGTTCTTCCACGCCGAGCACCACCTCTTCCCCGCGGTTCCGACAGCGCATCTGCCCGAACTCGCTCGCAGGCTGGATGCGGCGGAGTCCAAAGTTTCCAGGCGACCGGTGCTCTCCTTGAAGTATGGCCTTTCGAACCAAAAACAGGGCGAGGTGGCAACGACATGAGAACACACATAGTTATCGCCGGCGGTTCCGGCTTTTTGGGACAAACCCTCGCCAGCTATTTTCAGGAGCGCGGCTGCGAAGTCGTGGTGTTGAGTCGCGCCGCCCGCTCAATCGGTCCGCCGGGTCACCAGGTGTCGTGGGATGGCCGTACGCTGGGCTCCTGGCAGAAGGAATTGGAAGGCGCGGCGGCGGTGATCAACCTGAGCGGCAAATCGGTTGACTGCCGCTATCACGCGCGGAATCGACGGGAGATCTTGGAGTCCCGGTTGAATTCGACCCGTGTCCTCGGCGAAGCGATTAGTCGATGTACCCAGCCGCCCTCCGTTTGGCTCAATGCGAGCACCGCCACAATTTATCGGCACACTTTTGCCGACCCGTGGGATGAGGCGGGCGAGATTGGCGCCGCGCGCGAGGCCAAGGACGCTTTTTCAATTGAGGTTGCAAAGGCCTGGGAAGCCACGTTGGAAGAAGCAAAAACATCCGGCACTCGCAAGATTGCAATGCGCACTGCTATGGTGCTGGGTCTGAGAAAGAACAGCGTGTTCCCCGTCCTCCGTCGCCTGGTCAGATTCGGCCTTGGCGGCAGGATGGGGAGCGGCCGTCAATTTGTCTCCTGGATTCACGAGACTGACTTTTGCCGGGCCGTGGAGTGGCTGCTCCGCCATGACAAACTCGAAGGTCCGGTTAACCTGGCTGCGCCCAACCCGCTCCCAAATTGCCAAATGATGCGCACCTTGCGAAAAGTTTGCGGTGTGCCGGTTGGCCTGCCCGCTGCCACGTGGATGCTCGAAGTGGGGGCCTTTTTCCTTAGAACAGAGACCGAGCTGATTATCAAAAGCCGCCGAGTAGTTCCCCGCCGCCTGCTCGGATCCGGATTTGAATTTCGCCTCCCAAGCATTCGGGAAGCATTCGAGGAGCTTTGCAGCCACGGTGCTATGTGAACCCCAATGTCAGAGGACTCTAAAATGGCCATTATACACTTATCCACGATTATCGAAGCCCGACGAGAGCGAATATTCGACTTGGCTCGCAGCATCGACGCCCATCAGGAATCCGCGAAGGAAACCGGTGAGAGAGCAATTTCAGGTGTGATTAAAGGTCTAGTCGGCATGAACGATGAGGTAACATGGGAAGCGCGCCACTTTGGCATCCGGCAGAAGCTTACCGTGCGCATTACGGCTTTCGACCGGCCGAATTACTTCCAGGATGTGATGGTGCGAGGCGCGTTCAGGCGGATGGTCCATGACCACACCTTTGTGGAACATCCCTCTGGAACCGAAATGGTCGACCGCTTCGAATTCGGTTCGCCATTCGGAATCCTGGGCTGGACAATTGATCGGCTGTTCTTGTGCCAATATATGCGAGGGTTTCTTATTCAACGCAACTTGCGGCTGAAACAGTTGGCCGAGTCAGAGGAATGGCGAAGATACCTTCAACGTGACTGATAAGAACCCAACACGATGAACGTAGCGGTAACCGGAGCGTTCGGCTATTCAGGCCGTTACATCGCGAAACGCCTGCTCGAAGCGGGCCATAGTGTCATCACACTGACCAACTCCTTCAGGCGGGAGAATCCTTTCGGGGGGCAGGTCCAAGCCTTTCCCTTTCATTTTGACGAGCCGGGCCGTTTGCGAGAGTCGCTGCAGGGAGTGGAGGTGCTCATCAATACCTATTGGGTCCGGTTTGACCACCGGCGGTTCTCGCACGAGGAAGCGGTAAGGAACACGAAGACCCTTTTCCAAGCCGCGAAGGAGGCAAGGTTGCGGAGGATTGTGCATGTGAGCATTACCAACCCGGACATTCATTCAGACATGCCGTATTTTCGCGGCAAAGCCGAGCTGGAGTCGGCGCTCGAAGCGCTTGGGCTGTCCTACTGTGTCCTGCGCCCGGCGGTCCTGTTCGGGAAAGAGGACGTCCTGATCAACAACATCGCCTGGGCGTTGCGTCGTTTCCCGGTTTTCGGGGTCTTTGGCTCGGGTGACTACAAGCTCCAGCCGGTTTACGTGGACGACCTGGCGGCGGCTGCGGTCGAAAAAACAAATGGCGTCGCGAATGAAATCGTCAACGCCATTGGGCCGGAAACCTTCACGTATCGGGAATTGGTGGAGAGGATCCAACGGACCTTGGGTTTGAAGCGGCTTATCCTTAGGGTTCCGCCGGGGCTCGGCTACTGGAGCTGCCGGCTGGTTGGCTTGCTTGTGAATGATGTCGTCATCACTCGTGAGGAGATCCGGGGATTGATGGGAAATCGGCTCTATGTCGATGCCCCTTCCCTGGGAAAAACCAAGCTGACCGATTGGGTCGCCAGGCACCGCGAGACACTCGGTTGCCGCTATACGAGCGAGCTGTTCCGGCGCGTTGATCGGTTCTCTGCGTATCGATCTGGTTGAACCATTCGCCGACCAAGACAGACGTGCCCGTGTTCCGCTGCAGGCGAAAGCCTGCCAGGAGGTCTGCAGAAAACCGACTGATTCAGCAAGCTTGACGCGCTGTCAGAGGACTGTTGGAGCCGTCGCTTGTGTGACAACTCTCCAGAGCTTGGAAGGAAACTCCCCTCATCTGATTGACCCATCGGGCATGATCGTATTGCTGAAAGTCGCGCCGATGAAATTGGCGCCGTTGGTAATCGCATTGCGCAAGTTGGCCTGGGTGAAGTCCGCAAACTGGAACTGGGCCTGGGCCAAGTTGGCGTTGGTCAACGTGGCTCCAAAGAAATCGGCGTTGTTGAAATTGGCCCTCGTAAGGTTGGCGTTGCCGAAATTTGATTGTTCGAACACGGAGCCGGTGCAGATCGAATTGGTCAAATTGGCGCTGATGAGGTTGGCCGCGAAAAGCAAAATCGACGTCAGGTTCATCCCATGGAGGTCGCGGTCCGTGGCAGGTTGATTGAGGATTTGCCAAACCAGGTGCGACTTCGAGTCGATCACGGTGGTGGCATCCAGCTGGGTTCCCTGGAAGTCCACGAAACTCATGTCGGCCAGAGCGAAGTTGGCTCCGCGGAGGTCAGAGCCGCTCAGGTCGGTTTCGAGCAGGCTGGAACCGCTGAAATTGGCGTGATTGAAGTTCAAGTTCGTCAAGGTTGCCGCGCTCAAGTCGAGGTTGGTCAACACCGCGTTCGTAACGGCACTATTGACGATTTGCCAGATGATGCGCTGCTTGAGGTCAATCTGGGTATTTGCATCCAGCTTGACTTGGTACCAAATCGCAAACCTGAGGTCCGCTCCCGTGAGGATCGCGAAGCTGAAGTCGGTCCCGGTAAGATGGGCGGCGAAAAAGCCAGCGTTCTCAAAATCTGCAAACGCGGCGTCCACGCCGCCAAAGCTGGCAAAGTTGAAGTTGGCCGAGGCGGCTCTTACACCGAATAAATCCGCCCCGGTCAGGTCGGTCTGGCTCACATCGGCTGTGCGCAGGTCAGCGCCGCTCAAATTCGCGCCGGTCAAAGTGGCCTGGTTGAGAGTGGCGCCGAACAGGTTTGCGCCGAAGAAATCTGCGCTCGCCAACCCGCCCCCCGCGAGTCAGGCGTTGCTCAACTCGGCGTACTCCAGCGAAATGATAGATTCCACCCGATAGAAAACAGCGGCTGGAACCGCATCCAATACTGCGAGCGTTTGGCCTGGTGTCCCTGTCAACGGGGAGCCGATTGGACTCCAGGTTTTAAAATCGGAGCTGCGCTGAAGCTGAAACTCCGGCACCAGGATCAGATCTCCGACCGGGGTAGCAGACTGCGCTTGCCAACTGATGACCGCCCCGTTCTGATTCGTTGCAGCGACGGCAATGCTGAAACTCCGCTGGGCATCAGCGGTAAGATTGGTCGCTGCATGCCAAATCAGAATCACCGGGAGGACGCTCAAATGAAACTGTGACTTGGCGCTCATGGGAGTGCGATAATCCGGTAAAACCGGGCGAGGTTAGTGCTCGACGTCGTGTCCAGGCTGAAGGCCGTGTTGTTCGTCGCGGTGATATCTCCAGGCAGATCAATCCAAGTCGAGTCACTGAGATTCGATTTATACTGGAGGCGGTAGGTCACCCCCGGAAGCGCGCTCCAGGTCAGCGTGGTGCCGTCCGCACCAACCACTATTGGTCCTGCGTTCAAGTCCACAGCCGTGACGGTGAATGTCTTTGAGTCGCTCTTGTTCGGCTTTCCATTGTCCGTAACGACGACAGTGATGGCCTGGGTTACAGTCCCCGGCGCTCCGGACGGAACCCAGGCGAAGGCGCCGTTGGTTGGATTGATAGTGGCGTCGAGCGGGCCGTTGCTGAGGCTGAAGGTCAACTGTTGCGCCGGAAGGTCCCCGTCAGTCGCAGTGAATGTGAGTGCAAGCAGTCTCCCCTTGAGCACGGTCACATCACTAACCGGCCCAAGGATCGGCGGTGTGTTGGTCGCCAGTGAAAGCGGGCTACGCGGGTCCGAACCGAAGTCGAGTTCATCCCGGTCGACGTAGCCGTCGCCATCCTCGTCAATTCCGATTCGCTTGCCAGTGCCTCGGGGCACGATGGTATAAGTTTGCTCGGTGCCTACGGTTGCCAGAGCGCGCAACGCATCGGGCGAATAGACCTCTGCTTGCCGGTCGGACTGAAAATTTCCTGAGGTCCGGTCGAAAAACCAGCACCTCGCTAAGCCGTCCTTGTAGCCCTTGGCGACGAGATCGACACGGCTGGTGCTGGAGCTCGCGAGCGCGATCATGCTGTCAAGGAAAGGTAAGCGACCCGGATTGTTAATGGTGAGCTGCCGGCCCACCGCTGCCGGGGTGTCAAGGCTGCCGACGCCGGGCGAGCGGTTCACATCGGTCACGGATCCCGGAACCAAATCGGAGCCGGTGATGGAGAACAGAAACGCGGTCAGGTTGGCGGCGGTTTGGTCGTTGGTGATGCTGAACGCATCCTCGATGAAGCGCGCCAGCGTATCCACGCCCCCGTCGTGAAAGAACCCAAAACCGGCGCGGCTGTTGGTGTGGGCGAGGTCCATCCCGAACTTGTCGAAGAGGTTCCTGAGCGAAGGAACCTTGAACGGCAGTTGCGCGGTGCGCTCCAACTCGACGGAAGCGATGTGGTGGGCGGAATTCGGACCCAGTGGGATTTGCTGCCATTGAAACCCCTTGAATTGCAGGTCCGTGCCGAGACCGGTGGGAAGGGTGTGACAGACGATGCAATCGATGGGCGCTACCGTCTGACGGAAGATGTTTTCGCCGGTTTGGGCATTGCCATTGGGCAGCGGCGCGCCTGCCGGGAGTGCGCCGCGGCCCAGGGCAAGC
The DNA here is from genome assembly GCA_035566435.1 of Candidatus Acidiferrum sp. Lineage (GTDB taxonomy): Bacteria > Verrucomicrobiota > Verrucomicrobiia > Limisphaerales > UBA8199 > DATMRF01. The sequence continues at coordinate 37,352 of DATMRF010000106.1, read as the reverse complement.
TGGCCGGGCAACGCCAAGTTGGTCGAGAGAGAGTTGTCGAATTGGCGGAAGGGATTGGGCGGGAAGCGCACCGAGGCCAGAAAGCCTTTCAAGTCCTGCATTTCATTGCTGCTCAACGAGCTGACGGCTCCTTGCAGGTTGGTAAATGTGCCTTCGAACTGTTCCAGGCCGTCCCGGTCGCCGCGCCAATGAAACGGCTCATGACTGATGATGTCCTGCAGGGTCAGGGTAACCATAGGCCCTTTCATAGGATGGAAATTGTTCGTCACGGCCGGGGCAAAATTGCCGAAGTTTGCATTTGTGATCACTTTGATGGCATCCGTCGGGTCGCCCAGATCCCAGGCCAGTCGGTCGAGACGGGCATCCACGTGGCACGAAGCACAGGAGGCCTGGCCCAGGCCCGAGGTGTCGTGCGTGTTGTACAGGTGCGTGCGGCCCGCTTTGATCACCAGCGGCGTCGGGTCCCAGAGGGGCTGTGTGTCGAGCACCACTTCACTCTCGGTATCCACAGTGGAAATGCTGCCGCCAAAGCGATTGTAAACATAGAGCCGCCGCCTGTTCTCATCCAGTGCCAGTCCGGTTGGTCCCGTGCCTAATGGGATGGTCGGATTTGCTCCAGTTCGGTTCCCTTGCGAATCGATCATAATCAAGTTGTCCGAACCCATGCCCGTGATGTAGGCCCGGGTGCCATCCGAGGACCAGAGGATGCCGCGCGGATCGCCGATGGATTCTTGCCGGACGGCTAGGGAGGTTTGTGACGCCCCATAGGTGAGGCGGGGATTCAAATCGGTGACGGCGGCGGTGGTGCTGAGGGGGTCCACCTGGGCGAGGTTTACCCGCAGGAAAATGCCGTTGAGCACCGGCTGGAAGCGAATCTGATTTAGCGCATCGGTCCCGACGACACACACGTTCCCCGAAACCGGATTCACCGCCACCGCCATGCAGATATTCATCAATCCGCTGGCGTAGCGGGTCGAAAAGCTTGCGGCATCAATTATCGCCAGGTCATGGTCGGGCATATCCCAGCCGGATACTCGACCGGTGAAAGCTGCGTTGGTGCCGCGGATGAATTCGGTCCAATCACCCTGGTTGTCATCCATCCAACGGCCCACGCTGTTCTTCTTGACGATCAGGCTCACTCGGGGTGGCGCGGCGGTCGCAATCAGCGGGCTGAGCGGAGGATTGAAGTTCGTTCCGTTGTTCGGCGCCGGGTTCGCTCCCATGGAGGGCGCAAAAGGAAAATTGATAGGACTCGGAAGTGGCGCCCCTGAGGAAACGCCGGTGCTGATGATAGTCGAAGCGTTGCCTGATTCGAAAATGGCGACATACACCTTCGAACCGTCCGGGCTGGTCGCCATCGCGCGGGGCCGGTTGCCATCTATGGCCAAATTCGTGACAAGCTGCAGCGACACGGGGTCATACACCTGGACCAGGTTCGGCTGGCCGCAGGAGACGAACGCGCGCTGCGGCGTTCCCGCGAAAACGATATCTGAAGGCTCATTGGCGGTCGTGACCGCTTTCACGACGCGCATCGTCGGTAAGTCGATGATGCTGATGGAATCGGAAATGTAATTGGCCACCCACACCTCCGAGGCAGTCCTGAACCGCGCGGTGACCGGGTCCACACCGACAGGAATATTGGTCCAGGCAACAGGTTTGCCGGACGTCACGTCGAACAACTCGAGGCGTCCGTCGGGCAGATTGCAGACCGCGAGCGTGTTGGAGTCCGGGCTGAGCTCGACAGGATGTACCGGGGGGGTCTCCCAGTTGAAGAAGTTGGAAGTGCCAACCTGGCCCCGTGCGCCGCAGGCCGCCAGAAGGCCCAACCCCGCCACCGCCAGGAATTCGTTCAATTTTGAGTTCACACCCACCCGTTCCGATCGCCCGATAGCCTCGGGTCCGGACCATCAATGCCGGGTCTCCAGTTCGCTGAACGGCCGGGCACTTGAACCCTGCGCGTCTCGCTGAACACCCGCTATGCCATGGGCGCAGGCGAAACTTGCGCCTTTGCCGGGCGCTCGGACGTAAGGCAACGGTGTGGATGGAAGCATTCGATATGCCGAGGCGATTTCCCTGGGAAAATGACCAAAAGAGGCTGAGCCGTCGTCGGCAACTTGCGCGATTTTCAAGCCTTTTGCGTGAAGATCACGCATCCGTCCTGGAGCCAGGATTTGGGTCTTCCGCGGCGCGGCTGAAGATCGAGCGATCTTGCAAACCGGAACAATCCGGGCTCGTAACCCTTGCCACGCTTTAACTACTGGTAGTCTGCGGGAAGCTCCGCTACAGGAGTTTGCGAATCGCCTCCGGCCGCTCAGCCGGCGCTCCGGTGGAGTTTGAGTGATGACTTCATCGAGCCGCGGACGCTCGGGTTGCGACAGTCTCCGTTCCGGGCTTGAGCTTTTGGCGCGGTTTGTTATTCTCTGCCGATGCCGATTTACGAGTTTCATTGCGCCAAATGCGAGCGGGACAGCGAAATCCTGGTCCGCTCGAGCAAATGGCAAGGGGCCAAATGCCCGCATTGCGGTTCCACCAAACTATCCAAGAGGCTTTCCGTGTTCGCCTCGGCAGGCGGGGACGCGGCGAGCGAGGCGCCACAGTGTGGCAACGGGTCGGGGTCTTGCGGCTGCCGTTGTGGCGGCGGTGGGAAGCACAGACACTGACTGGTTCATCGAGGCGCTAAAGCGTTAAAAACGTGAAACGTTAGAAGGAGGCGGCTCGGCCGTATAGGCATTACCGCTGCCCGGCTCGAACTGGTTCCACGTTCTACCGGCTTGACGCTCTTACTTTTCGACGCTTCACGCCCCCACGACCATCCTCGGCTCAATTTCTCGCAGATGGGTAACCGCCCAATCCGGTCGATGCCGTTTTAGCTCGTCCAGGGTTGCGCCGCCAGTGGCCGCAGCCAGGACTTTCGCGCGGATGGCCCGTCCGCAACGGATATCGAGCGGTGTATCGCCGACCACCAACACCTGATCGTCACTCAGATCCTCGTTGAGCACCCGGCACCCGCGTTGCCGGGCGATAACGGCGATTTGATCGCGGTCTTCATGGTCGTCCGCAAACGCTCCAGTCTGGAAAACCTCCCAGAGATTGAAATGGCGCAGTTTGATCTCAGCGCCCAGCCGAATATTGCCAGTGAGCAAGCCGAGCAAAGGTGGCCGGGGCAGCGAATGCAAGCCGCTGATAAAATCCAAAACACCGGGGCAGAGCGCGGTTTGGCTCTCGCGCAGAATGTGGTCCAGCCAAAAAACGTAGCGCTCGAAGAAGCGCTCGAAGTTACGCGGCGTCGCCGGAATCTGGTGAAAACCGAAGAACTGGCGCACCAGGTTCACATCCGTCCGTCCGGCGAACTTCAATTGGTCGAAACCGTCGATGACGGCGAATTCAGTGGCGAATACGCGAGCAAAGGCTTTGACCCCGGCGCCGCCGGTACGGGCGAGCGTGCCGTCGATGTCGAATAGGACGAGGCGGACCATGCGCCGGTAAAATAGGCGGGCACCCGGGCGCTGGCAATGGCGCTGACTCGAGGTTGGAGCGGGTGTTTTAAAGCACTTGACTTAAATCTGTGTTCCACTCTTATAAGAGCGCTGGATGCACTAACGCTCAGAAGGGATATGAAAGTTTCACGAGGGTTTACGCTGATAGAGTTGCTGGTGGTAATAGCGATTATTGGGATCCTGGCGGCGCTATTGTTGCCGTCGCTGAACCGCGCAAAGCAGAAGGCGCAGGCGGCCTCCTGTCTCAACAACCTGAAGCAATGGGGGCTGGCCACCCAGCTCTACGTTGCGGAACACGATGATTTCCTGCCGCCGGAAGGTTTTGGGAATCCCACGACAATGAAACAGCTTACGGATGGATGGTACTTTCATTTGCCGCAGGCGATTGGGGTAACACCGTACCACGAAATGCCCTGGCGCACGAATGCGGCTGTGTCACCGGGCCGCTCGCTGTGGATTTGCCCGTCTAATCCGCGCCGGAGCAGCGGGTTCAACTTGTTTCATTACTGCCTGAACGAGGAGCACGATGGCACCGGGGTGGAAAACCATGCGGTAAAGCTTTGCTCGTTTCCGCGGCCAAGCGCGGTGGTCTGGCTGTTTGACTCGAAAAACATCCCGGGGGTTGGGCCACCCGGTTTCGCGCATACCAACCTGCACAACGCGGGAGCCCACTTCAGCTTCCTCGACGGCCATGCGCGGCGGTTCCGGAATGCCGAGTATTGGGATTTCGCGAACCACACGGCAAGGAGGGACAATCCGGAGCTGCTTTGGAGTCCATAGGGGTAGCGGGGGAGCTGCGGTTAAGATAGCAGTTTCAAGATTGCTTTACGAGGCCACCCCAGATAAGGATAGAAGCTGGCGCTGCAACCGGGAAGTCGGGGCAGGGCAGGCCGATGGGGATATCAATCGTGAGATGCGAACAGGAAGTGTTATGAGTGTCTGGTTTCGTTTTTTTTGTGCGTTAGTCGTTGCTGTGGCCGGCGGCGGCCAGGTTATGGGCCAGGTGTCGATCTCCTCTTTTGACCCGGTCTTCGGCCCGGTGGGGAAGACGGTCAATATATACGGGACGGGATTCTCTCCAGGAACAGTGACTGTGAAGTTTAACGGGATTGCCGCACAATCGCCCCAAGCCACATCCGCTTCGCAGATCGTGGCCACGGTGCCGACTGGTGCCACTACGGGCCGGATTTCAGTGCAAGTTGGGTCGAGCTCGGCCACAAGCACGACGAATTTCGTCGTGATCGGCCCAGGCCCGTACGTGACCGATTTCAGCCCGGTGACCGGCGCAGACGGCACGACGGTCTTTCTCGACGGCGTGCAATTCACCTCCGCAAGGTGGGGTTACTTCGCTGGACAACCGGCAGCGAGTTTTTTCCGCTCATCGGACAGTCTAATCAGCATGGTTGCGCCGGCAGGCGTGGTGAGCGGCCCGCTCACAATTACCTCCTCACTGGGGAACTACACGACCATCTCGAATTTTGATGTCCCGCCAACCATCAGCGGGATGGCGCCGCCAGCAGGTCGCGTCGGCACGAACGTGCTACTTACCGGAGCTAACTTTCTCGATACGTTTGCCGTCTGGTTCACTGGCACAAACGGGCCTATTACCGTGCCGGCGAGCTTCATCGTACTGAGCAATAGCGGGCTCAAAGTCGCCGTGCCGGCGGGCGCCGTCACCGGCATGGTTACGGTGGATGCTCCGGCGGGCTCGGCCAACTCGCCGGGAAACTTTGTGGTGCAACCAACCATCTACGGTTTTTCGCCTGGTTTCGGGCCGGTGGGCAGCAGCGTGACGATTACGGGAGCGAATTTTAACGTCGGCACGCCGGTGGTGCGGTTCAACGGGACCGCCGCTTCGCTGTCCGGCAGCCCGAGTTTTGGTCAGGTAACCGCATTGGTGCCATCAGGAGCGACGACGGGCCCGATTAGCGTGACCACCAGCGACGGCAGCGATACGAGCGTCAATAATTTCCTGCTCCCGGCCAGCATCACGAGTTTTACGCCGACGAACGGCGCCGCGGGCACGTGGATACGCGTAAACGGCCAGAATTTCCTGGGTGTGACGGCGGTGAGTTTTAACGGGCAAGCGGCGGCCAATTTCGTGATCACGAACAACACAGTGCTCGGGGCGCAGGTGCCCGCCGGCGTGATCACCGGGCCGCTCAGCGTATCGACGCCAATCAATGCGACGAATAGCACCGGGCTTTTTTACGGCGCGCCACTTATCATTGGCTTTAATCCGACCCACGGCACGGTGAGCAGCAGCGTTACGATCACCGGCACCAATTTCCTTGGAGTCACCGCAGTTCGCTTCAACGGTGTAACCGGCGGGATCACGAGCAGTAACAACGGCCAAATCGTCGCCACGGTACTGGCAGGCGCGCAAAGTGGTCCGATCACGGTCGTGACCCCGGGCGGCACAGTCGTAAGCGCAGGCACTTTTGTCGTGGATTCCCCGAGCGATTTGGCTATCTCGGGCACGCCGGCTCCCAACCCGGTCACCATCGGCAGCAACCTGGTTTATACGATCGTCATCGTGAACAACGGCCCCAACAGCGCGCCTAACGTAAGCGTGACGAATACCCTGCCTGGCTCCGTCACGCTCAAAGCCGCGACGATTAATCAGGGAACTTTGGCGACGAACGGCAATCCTATCCTCGGCACCCTGGGAACGATGAACAACGGCGCGGCGGTAACCATGACGCTGACGGTCATTCCGAACGAGTTGGGCATCATCACTGACACCATGAGCGTGGGCAGCGATGCACTGGATCCAACGCCGGTCAACAACACCGCCTCCACCAGCGCGTTGGTGCAATCGCCCGCGCTGCTCTCGATTCAGACACTGACGAATCCCCCCAACCAGATTAAGATTCTCTGGCCGGCGGACCTGACGAATTACGCGCTGCAAGCCAAGAACAGTCTGCTCACCAACCTGTTTTGGTCGAACGTGACCTCCACGACGACCATCTCAGGCAACCAGCGCTCGGTTACCGAAGGCAACACCAACCTGCTGAGGTTCTATCGCCTTAAGCGATAGCTTGCGTTTTCAGCGTTTCCGGTTGAAAGCGGCCTGGGCGTATTTTTGGCCGGCGAGTTCCTGCACGCGCTGGCGCAGCGCTTCATCAGGCTGGAGTTCCGTCCAACGGACCCCGTACATGCTTCGGGCGGCTTCACACATGGCTCTCTCCCAATCAGGTCTCGTGGAGGGCAACGGCGGGGCCTGAACGGACCCTTGAATGAGCAGGCCGTCGCGACGGCGGCGCTGGGCGGCCCCGGCGAGCTTGCGACCGCCCCACAGCAAGTCGGATTTCTCACAGCCGGCGAAGCATTGGCCGGGCTGGGTTTTGACGGCGGAGGGGGCGAGCTGCGTCGGAATATCCAGCTCTGCGAACGCTGCCTGGAGCCATTCGTGGACTCGCCGGTAGCTGCCGGTCGCAGCGAGCGTGTACCACTCATGGGCAACCGGGAACGCAAGGCTGTACGTCCAATCCGCCTGATGCGGCACGATGCCGCCGCCGGTCGGCCGGCGGACGAGGGGGCGCAACGGGGTCAGCCGCTCGACCTCGGCGTAAGATTGAAAATAACCGAACGAGGCTGCAGCCTCCGTCCAGCCATAAAAGCGCAACACGGGCTGGCCCAGTCGTGGCATCGCTTCCAGCAGCGCCTCGTCCAGCGCCATGTTAAAGGCGCAGGCGCCGGGATCGGAACGGAGCAGGAGCCATGGGGAAACGCTCATCGAGAGACGAGGATGGCGTTAGGAGAGCCGGAGTTTAGTCGCCAGTTCATCAGGAATTAGCCGGCAGCTTGCTTTCAGGCTTGCGCAGGCTTTGCGGCGCTGAACCTTGGCCGGGACGGCGACGTCCCCGAAACGAAGGCGTTGAAACAGACCGCCCAGGGACGTGGCCCTGCCCGGAACGCAGGCATCAACGTCCTCCCTACGGGGACATGGCCGTCCCCGCCCCGGGCTATGGAGAGTTCTGGTAATAAGGGACGCAGGACGCGGCAGCATTCAGGCGCGCTTTGGCACGCCGATACGCGGGCAGAGGGCTTTGACTTCACAGTTTGGGCAGTCGGGGTTGCGAGCGTTGCAGCGGCGGCGGCCATGCCAGATGAGCCAGTGACTGAACATTGTCCATTGCTCCTGAGGCACGAGTGGCATCAGCCCCTGCTCTATCTTCTGTGGGTCCTTTTGCGACGTGAGCCCGAGGCGCCGGGCAAGGCGTGCCACGTGGGTGTCCACGACAATTCCGGTATTGATATTGAAAGCGTTGCCGAGGACGACATTGGCGGTCTTGCGGCCGACGCCGCCGAGCTGCGTCAATTCCTCGATTGTGCCCGGCACAGCGCCGTTATGTTTCTCGACGATGGCCTGGCAAGCGGTCTTGAGGCTTTTGGATTTGTTACGGAAAAAGCCGGTCGTCCTGATCGCCTGTTCGAGGTCGGCCAAAGGGGCACGGGCGTAATCAGCCGCGGCCGGGTATTGTTTGAACAAGCCGGGAGTAACCAGGTTGACGCGTTTGTCGGTACACTGAGCAGAGAGAATCGTCGCGACCAGCAGTTCCAGCGGGTTGGAGTAATTCAGCTCGCAATGGGCGTCGGGATAGGTCTTGGCCAGAGCGGCGATGAGTTTTTTAACCCGGACGCCTTTCGCTGCTTTGGATTCACGAGGCATGACGAACCGGACTACCCGAAGATCTCGTTCAGACCAGCTCCGGCTCTTCGATTTCCGTGGGCGCGGCAAGCAACGGCGTGCCGTCGGCGGCTTCAGGGTACTCGAAGATTTTGCCTTCGTAGTTGCGGATGACGACCCGGTCGGCGTTGCGGCTGAGCACGTAGTCCGGGTTGATGGGCACTTTGCCGCCGCCGCCCGGCGCATCGATGACATATTGCGGCACGGCGTAGCCGGTGGTGTGCCCGCGGAGCTGTTCCATGATTTCGAGGCCCTGGCGCACACTGGCGCGGAGGTGGGCCGAGCCGGCGATGAGATCGCACTGGTAGATATAGTACGGCTTGACGCGGCAACGGAGCAGCTTTTGGACGTGGACTTTCATCACCTCCGGGTCATCGTTGACATGGCGGAGCAGCACCGATTGGTTGCCGAGAGGAATGCCGGCATTGGCCAGGCGGCCGAGCGCGTCCCGGACCTCGGTGGTGAGCTCGCGCGGGTGGTTCGAGTGGATGCTGATGAAGAGCGGGTGGTATTTTTTCAGCATCGCGCACAGCGCGGGTGTGATTCGCTGGGGCAGGAAGACAGGGATTCGCGTGCCGATGCGGAGAAATTCGACGTGCGGAATGTCATGCAGCCGGCTTAAGAGATATTCCAGTTTCTCATCGCTCAACAGGAATGGGTCGCCCCCGCTCAGCAGGACATCGCGCACGGAAGGCGTGCTGCGAATGTATTCGAGCTGTTGGTCGAACTCGGGATGAAAATCATAGCCGCCCGCATTGCTCACCAGGCGCGAGCGGGTGCAGTATCGGCAATAGGCGGCACAACGGTCGGTCACCAAAAACAACACCCGGTCCGGATACCGGTGCACCAACCCGGGTACAGGTGAGTGAGTGTCCTCCCCACAGGGGTCCGCCATCTCCCAGGACGCAGTGTGGGTTTCCTCGATTCGAGGGATCACCTGCCAGCGGATGGGGCAGAACTCGTCGGCCGGGTCGATGAGATTAAAAAAGTAAGGCGTGATCGCCAGAGCCAGTTTGTGGTTGGCGAGGGTAGTGCCGGCGAACTCTTCCGGCGTCAGGCTGGGCATCAGCCGCTGGAGTTGCTCGACGGTGGTGATGCGGTGTTTGAGTTGCCAACGCCAGTCGTTCCAGTCCGAATCGGGGACGTCACTCCAAAAACCGCGTCCTGCCGAATGAAAATCTTTAGTGGAATTCAGCCATCGTCGCGATGGGGGTTCCTCGCCGTTTCCCGTTGAAGTCTCGCTGTTCATTTTCACCCTTAAAAATAGATAGCGCACTATAGGTGCGAACCAGACCGTGTCAAGCCGAGGCGAAATTGGCGAGCTGAATCATGCGCAAATTGCTTATTATAAGCAATTTAAAAACATTTCGGGACCAAAGATCAGGAGCTCTGGGGATACGCGGCCTTAACGGGGCCGGCAGGTTTTGCTTCGGGGCGCTGCGAGGCCCGTTGGGCGTCGAGTGCATCCAACTGCAGGAGGACTTCTTCGGCGGCGCGGCGGTGAGCCGCCTTCTTGCCTAACCCGAAGACAGAACCGCCGCGGTCGCGAATCTGGAGATAAGTGGCGAGCACCTGGCGGTACTGAGCGGTGAGCGGCGCCACTTCAGGCGCCACACGCAGACGAAGCGCATCCAATTCGCGGATTTTTTCCTGAAGGGTCTGGGTCTGACGGGAGGAGTCCCATTGGCGGATGATCGTCTGCAGCTTTACCTCGGCTTGGAGTGGAAGGTCATTCGTGCCGACGTGGACCTGGACGGCGGAACGCACCACTTCATCCAGCTTTTGCCAGCTTTCGTCGGGCGGCCAGGTTTGCGTTAGTTCGCGCCCCGTGAAATGGAGCACTTGCAGCGCCCACCACTTTTCGACATCGAGCGGCCGTTGGAACCGACTCTGGAAAGCCTGGAGGAAAGAAAGCTGCCAATTGTAGCGCCGGGGCAAATCGGCGAGCATGGCGCGAAGGCAGCCGGGGCCGTCGGGCAACCTCAACAATTCGCTCACAAACAATTGGGCGCTGCTGCCATAGACGGCCCCGGCTTCGCCGCTGAGCTGGTCCGGAGTCGGCCAGCTCAATTCCTGGAAGGTTAATGGCGAGGCGGCAGAGAGCCATTTATGAGCTTCCTCCAGCGGGTTAGCTCTGCGGGCGCTGACCGTGGTCCACGCGACCCGCAGCCCACTCGCAGCCACTTGCGGGTTTGGAAGAATGACATCGAGTTCGCCGTTAGTGGAGGCGAGCAGTTGCCGCGAGAAGCCCTCGCTCAGCCAAGGCGGCAGTTCGGCCGAGCGGTCGGTGGCGCCGCGATTGGCCATCTCGAGCAGGAGAACCTGCACCATCGCATGCACATAGCGCGAGCGCTCAACCACGCTGGGAAGAGCGACAAAGTACTGCCAGCCGTCCCTAAACCGCTCGGACGCGATCGTGATGGGGTCGTCAGTCGACTCAGCCGGCTGCAGGCCGACATAAATCCGGCCACGCCACGAAGTGTCGGCACCAAGCTGCCGGCAGAGGCTTTGTTTGATCCGGTCACACGACACTGGAAGCAGTATCGGATTGAGCTGGATGAAGTCCGGGTTGGTTTCCAGTTCCGAAATCAGCGGCGAAAGCGCCGGTACGGCGACGGCCTGCACCAGGAACTGCCTGGACCGGCTCTCGAACGCGCGAGGGGTGGGGCTGGCCGGCTCGGCCGGCGGCTGGGGAGCCGTCTGGCCGCGGGCAGCAGGCCAAGAAACCAAACCGCAAAGCACGCACAGAGCGCAGAAACGCAGTGCCGCGGGGAAACGCGACGCCTCATTACACATTCAGGTCTTGGCGGCCGGAGGTTTGCTGGGACCGGTCACCGGCTTGGCGGCGGCCTTGGTTTCACCGCCCTTGTCGGTCTTGCTGCTGGCGCTCGTCGCGGGCGCAGAATCTTTCCGGGCGGCTTCCTTGTACTTTTCGCTGCGGTAGTCGGTGATGTAGAAGCCGTCGCCTTTGAAAAGCAGACCGCCGCCGCCGCTGATCGCCCGCTTCACCTTGCCCTTGCCCCAACGTTTTTGAGCGCAAAGGTCTTTCGGGCACAACGTCAAGGGCTTTGCGGAGATGGACTGAACTTTCTCGAACTGGTGTCCGCACTTTTCGCAGATGTATTCGTATGTCGGCATAGCCCTTAATGTTAATAAACAGGACTCGATGCTGAGTCAAGCGTACTGCTTTCGCCAGCCGCCCCAGCTTCCGCATCGCTTAAGAACCAAAGGATGTCAGTTGCACCTAGGCGCTGATTTACAACCCATTCGGCCATAGCGATTTGCCTGTGGATGGAATCTGATTCGAACACGCACTCTGCAGTCTGGAGTTCTACTCCCATTCGATGGTCCCAGGCGGCTTGCTTGTAATATCGAAGCAGACGCGGTTGACGCCCTTGACCTCGTTGATGATGCGGTTCGAAAGTCGCTCCATCAGGTCGTAGGGAAGTTTGACCCAGTCAGCCGTCATGCCGTCCTGGGAATCGACGGCGCGGATCGCGATCGTGTACTCGTAGGTGCGCTCGTCGCCCATCACGCCGACACTGCGCACGGGCAGCAGCACGGCAAAGCTCTGCCAAATCCGGTAATACCAGTCACTGTTTTTCATTTCCTCAATGACGATCCAGTCCGCGTTGCGCAGGATTTCGAGACGGGCAGGGGTGACTTCGCCTAGGATACGCACAGCGAGGCCGGGGCCGGGAAACGGCTGGCGCAAGACAATTTCGCGGGGCAGGCCTAACTCGAGGCCCAGTTCCCGGACTTCATCCTTAAACAAGCATTTCAACGGCTCGACCAGCTGGAACCGCATGTTTTTGGGCAGGCCGCCCACATTGTGGTGACTCTTGATCATCGCTGCGGGATTGCCGCCGATTGGTACCGATTCGATCACGTCTGGGTAAAGCGTGCCTTGCGCAAGAAATTTCGCCTTGCCAGCGCGTTTGGTCGCCGCTTCGAACACTTCGATGAACGTTTTGCCTATTATCTTGCGCTTGCGCTCGGGGTCGGTGACGCCTTTGAGCCGGCGCAGGAACAGGCGCGAAGCGTTTTCGTATTGCAGCTTGATATGGAAGTGACGGTCAAAGACCTCGCGCACCATCTCGGCTTCCCGCCCCCGCAACACGCCGTTATTGACAAAGATGCAGGTCAATTGGTCGCCGATGGCCTTGTGGAGCAGGGCGGCGGCGACGCTGGAATCAACCCCGCCGCTCAGGCCGAGGATGACACGTTCGCGGCCAACCTTGGCGCGAATCGTTTCGACTGCCTGGTCGATGTAATTGTGCATCGTCCAGTTCTTGCCGCACCCGCAGATATTGTGCACGAAGTTGGCAATAATCTCGCGACCGTGCGGCGTATGCACCACCTCCGGATGGAACTGCAGGCCGAAAGTCCTCCTGTCCTTGCTCTCCATCGCTGCAAAGTCCGAGTTTTCAGTGACGGCGACTGACTTGAAGCCCTTCGGCATCTTGATGAGCCTGTCGCCGTGGGAATTCCAGACCTGGAGCGTTTCCGGCAGGTTCGCAAACAAAGGACAGAAGCTGTCTTTAACGCGGAGGGTGCCTTTGCCGTATTCCCGTTTGAGGCCCGGCGCAACCTTGCCGCCAAGATAATGCGCTAGAAGTTGCTGGCCGTAACAGATGCCCAGCAGCGGGAAGTCGAGCTTGAAGATATTCGGATCGGGCAGGGGAGCGTCCTTCGCGTACACGCTGGAGGGACCGCCGGACAGGATGAGCCCATTGGGTTTCAGCTCGGTGACTTCCTTCGCCGGCGTGTCGTAGCGAACAATGACTGAATAGACGTTGCACTCGCGGATGCGCCGCGCGATTACCTGGGTGTATTGCGAGCCGAAGTCTAAAATGACAATTTGCTCAGTCATGGCATCGGAGAAAAGCGATACTTTTGCCATTCGCCAGAGCCTTTGGCGAGAGAAAATTGCTTCGTATTAAAAAGAAAAAAAGCTGGGGATTGGGCCAGAGGGGGGAAGCGCCGGTTTGTAATTAGCGTGACCGCCATACCCTCCTGGCCATTCAAAGCCGATTGCAAATCGGCGTTTGCCTGAGCCTTGAGGGCCTGTTCCCAAAAACTACTGCGGCACAACCTTCACCGTGCCGGCGTCGGCATCGTAAACCAGCTTCATTCCATAGGGCGCATCAGGGATCTTAGGGATGTACTTCTGCTGCGCCAGTTCGTCCAGGTCTTTGGGGTTGCGCCCGCGGTCCACATTGAACAACTGAATCGCCTTGTCCAGCGAGGTTGTGTCGACGGTTTTGACCGCCGATTGTTTGCCCGAGGCCAGGCCGCGGAGGTAGTCCGCCGGGGCGTTAAGGGGGCTTCCGTCAGCCGCGGTTGCGTTGGTGCCGCCTGGAGTGGCTGGTTTATTCGAGTTATCCCCGCACCCGGCTGCCAGGAGCAGAGGAGCCAGCAGGAGCCAACGAAGTGTTTTCATGGGCTCAATGTAGCGCGGGCACCCGAAAATGAAAGAGCCGGGCAAAGGTCTGCCCGGCGTGAATGACATTCCAAAAGGGCTGGATGCCTTATTTGGTGGCGTTGGTGCCAGGTGCGGCGGGTGCGGCGGGCGCAGCGTTGGTTTCTGGCGCTTTAGTCCCAGAATTGTCACTGGGGTTGCATCCCGCGAACACGCCCAAAAGGCCCAGTAGTACGACAAGGGTAAATAACCTTTTCATAGTGGGCGTAAGTTTTACCAAATTGCAAAAAAGAACAAGAAAAATATTTGCGCTCGCTTCGATAAGTGAACATTATGCTTTACTTAAGGGTGGGTTCAACGAGCTGATTCGCCAGCTCGCGCGCCAGCTTAATCAGCTCCAAATCCTGCGCCAGGTCGCCAAACCGGAATTTCGGAAGGCCGCTTTGTTGCCGGCCCAGCAGCTCGCCTGGGCCGCGCAACTGCAAGTCCACCTCCGCGATGCGGAAGCCATCGTTGGTGTCCTCCAACACGCGGAGGCGCTGCCTTGCTTGCTGGCTCTTGGCCGCCGCGACCAGGATGCAGATTGAATCCTGCGCGCCGCGCCCGATGCGCCCGCGCAACTGGTGGAGTTGCGCGAGGCCAAATTGCTCAGCGTTTTCGATCAACATCAGTGTCGCGTTCGGCACATCGACACCGACCTCGATGAGCGACGTGGCCAACAACACTTGCACACGGTTGGCGCGGAAGGCAACCATCACTGACTCCTTCTCCTGTTGCCGAAGCCGGCCATGCAACAAGCCGACGCGAAACGGTGCCAGCGCCTGCCGCAGGTTTTCGAACTCTTTCGTGACGGCTTTTAACCCTTTCGGCCCGCCGTCCTCTTCCACGCGCGGATAGACGACATAGGCTTGCCGGCCGGCTTTAAGCTGGCTCCGCATGAATTCCCACACCTTCGGCAGCCTATCCGCCGCGCGTACAAACGTCTGGAGCCGGCCACGCCCGGGCGGCAACTCAGTGATGATCGACACGTCCAACTCGCCATAGAGGGTCAGGCCCAGCGTGCGCGGGATGGGGGTTGCCGTCATGACCAGCAGGTGTGGGTACCGGCCTTTACGCACAAGTTGCTCGCGCTGGGCCACGCCAAACTTGTGCTGCTCGTCGATGATAACCAACCCGAGGTTGTCGGGAGCGAAGCCGGTTTCGATGAGCGTGTGAGTGCCGATGGTGAGGGTAGGGTGATGCGTAATGCGTGAGGCGTGAGCGGACGTTGGTGATCGATGATTGGTGAGCAGAGATTGGTTGTCCTCTGCCCTCCGCCCTCTGTCCTCTATTTTCCTGCCGCCGGTCCGCAGTTCGACCGCGAGGGCGAGCGGGTGGAACCAGTTCGAGAAATTCAGAAAGTGTTGTTCCGCCAGGATTTCAGTCGGGGCCATGAGCGCAACGCTGAAGCCGCTTTCCAGAGCCATCAAAGCGCAACAGGCGGCAACGACTGTTTTGCCTGAGCCGACATCCCCCTGGAGCAGGCGGCGCATGGGGTGCTGGCCGCACATATCTTTGCGCAACTCGCGGAGCACGGCGGTCTGCGCGTCCGTGAGTTTAAAGCCCAGGCGCCCCAGAAACGGTTTGATAAAGCGGTTGTCTCCAGGGCACGGCAACGCCTGAGCCTTGGTCTCGAAGTTCCGGCGCCGAAGCTGGATGCGGCGTTGCAGTTCGATGAACTCGTCGAGAGCCAGCCGGTGCCGAGCGAGCTCCGGCTGTTGGGCGGTGTCCGGGAAGTGGAGCATGCGGATGGCCCGGGCGCGGGTGGGAAAGGGTGTGTCCAGCGTCAAGCATCGAGTGTCAGGTGTCGAGTGACGAGCGTTATGTGTCAGTCGCCTTGTGTCGGGCGTCGTCGGTTTGACAACTTGGACCTCACGTGGATCACCAGTCTTCCCGCCACTCGATAGTCGGCCTGTCAGCTCTGGCCAGGGCTCGCGGATTTGGCTTTCGAAGGCCTGAAGCGTCCGCCAGATGAGCGAGCGCAGCCAACGTTGCGGCAGCCCTTCGGTGAGCGGATAAATGGGCGTAAGGCGGTTCAGGTGAACAAGGTTTTCTTCACCCCCTTCGAGCACCTCGGTTTCGGGATGATCGATCGTGCGGGGCTTGAGCCCGAGCGGTTTCCCGAAAACCAACACGTCATCCCCAACGGCGAAATACCGTTCCATGTAAGGCAAATTCCACCACCGGCAGTGCAGGCGCGCGGTGCCGTCGTCCAGGATGATTTCGAAGATGGATTTGGTATGTTTCCTGAACCACTTGGTGCCCAGGGCGACGATCTTGCCGTGGGTAATGGCGGCCTGGTCGAGTTGGAGTTCGGCGATGGAGCGCAGGTTCGAGCGGTCCTCATGGCGCCGGGGCCGGTGCAGCAGCAGGTCCTCGACCGTTAGGATTTCCAGCCGGCCCAATTGCGCGGCACGCTCAGGACCGACGCCATAGAGCGCGGTCACTGGACGCTCGAGCGGCGAGATTGTTGGATTAGGAGCGGCCACTGTCATCCCCCGGCATTATATAATGGAAGACCCCCAGTTCGACAGCCGAATCCAAAAATCACCACAAAAGAATACAAGGACCACAGCGCAGCACGGCTGCGACCAATGTGAATGGTGAACAACAACGGTCGCTGCTGCGTCCGCACAGAGAATTCGCGCAAGCCTCAGAACTTTTCACGGATGTTGTTAGGGACTTTCTGCCAGGACGTGAGACCCCCCCACTTTGTAGCTTTATCCGGTTTGAACTGGTTTGAACCGGTTCTATCCGGGTTGGGTTGAGGCGCCGTTCCGCGGAGTGGCAGGCAGCCAAGGCTCCCGCCTGGGCTCCTACCGCTATGGCAAGCACAGCGGAACCGCCCAAAGAAGGCGATCGAGGCGACGGGGGACGCGAGGGGACGCCGGAGGTTTTCATTTTTAGATCACTACTTTCACCATATATAGGGCCACAAAACGTGTTACAGGAATGAGAAGCGGGGAGCCGGCCGTCGGACTTAGGGCGAGGGAAGAGGGACTTGGAAGGGGTAAAGTTCATGTCAGTTGGGTTTATTTTTTGGATCACTGCCCTCACTGTAAATAGGGCCACAGACTCTGTTAGGCGTTTGGAACCTGTGTCTGAATGAAATGGACGAACCGATGGCTTGGGTTGCCGGAACTCAGGCGGAGGCGGTGCGTCTTCACCTAGTCCGGCTCCAATCACTTGGCGTCCGCCACGGCCAGGAACGGCGCGGAGAGCAGCGCGCCCTGCAGGAACCGGGGGCTCCCTTTGCTGATTCTCATTCGTCGCGAAGGGAGCACGCGTCTTCTGCGAGGACGAGCCTCCGCGCGAGCCCAAATCTTGAGGTTCCAGGGCTGGCGGGGACGCTCGCCCTTCCGCTGAAGGCTAGAGGGTCTTCCCGGTCAAACGTTCGTAGGCCTCAAGGTACTTGGCTTGCGTTTTCGCAACGACCTCTGGCGGCAGTGCCGGACCTGGAGGGGTTTTGTTCCAATCCAGCGTTTCCAGGTAGTCGCGGACGAATTGTTTATCGAAACTTGGCTGACTCTTGCCGGGTTGATACTCAGCAGCCGGCCAGAACCGCGAGGAATCCGGCGTCAACACCTCATCGATCAGGAGGAGTCGGCCATCAAGCTGGCCGAACTCAAATTTGGTGTCGGCGATGATGATGCCGCGTCTGTGGGCATATTCCCGCGCGAAATTATAAATCTTCAGGCTGGCGGCGCGGGCGTGTTCGGCGATGTCTTTCCCCACAATTTGGGCGGCCCGCTCGAAGGAAATATTCTCATCATGGCCTGTTTCGGCCTTGGTCGCGGGTGTGAAAATAGGCTCGGGCAGCTCGGCAGATTCCTTCAGCCCGGGCGGTAGTTTGATACCGCAAACCGTTTGGTGCTCACGGTATTCCTTCCAGCCCGAGCCAGCCAGGTAGCCGCGCACGACGCATTCGATGGCGAGCGGATTGGCCTTCTTGACGAGCATGCTGCGTCCGGCGAGGCTGCCAGCGAACGGCTTCAAGTTGGCCGGTAACGGTTCGCCCGCGCGCGAGAGAAGATGGTTTGGCTGGAAGGATTCGGTTTGCGCAAACCAGAAATAAGAAATCTGGGTCAACACCTCGCCTTTGCGAGGGATGCCATTGGGCATAATGACATCGAAGGCGGAGATGCGGTCGCTCGCCACAAACAACAGACGGTCGCCGAGGTCGAAAATATCACGCACTTTGCCGCTCTTGAGCTTTTTGATGCCCGGCAAATCCAGATGCAATATAGGTTCGTTGGCCATGGGCGCAGAATATGCGCAAGGCGGCGACGAGCGCAAAGGGGAAAGTGGGGGCGCGTCGGTAATCAGTATTCAGCGGCCAGTAATCAGCGATCACCCATCCATTCATCCCCCGGCGGGCTCGGCGTCCTTGACATCCAGGCTGCCTTTCGGCTCATCTTAACTGTCAACTCATGAATTTCCTTGTCACAGGTGGCGCCGGGTTTATCGGTTCCCACGTCTGCGAGCGGTTGCTGGATGCCGGGCATGCGGTGTGGGCATTTGATGATCTGAATTCTTTTTACGACCCCCAGCTTAAGCGACGCAACCTGCGCGACCTGCAGGCGCTGGCCAAACCCTTTGAGTTCGTGCATGGTGACCTGACAGACCGCGCGGCAGTGGAAGAACTGCTGAGCAACGCTAAATTCGATCAACTCATCCATCTAGCGGCGCGCGCGGGGGTTCGGCCGAGCCTCGAAGAACCGGCCCTGTATCAGCGCGTGAACGTGGAAGGGACCGTAAACCTGCTGGAGGCGGCGCGGCGAGCCGGAGTAAAGAAGGCCATCATTGCTTCCTCGTCGTCGGTGTATGGCGTGAATTCAAAAGTGCCCTTTGCGGAAGCGGACCCGATTTTTCAGGCCATCTCACCGTATGCGGCCAGCAAGCTCGCTTGCGAAGCGCTGGGCCACGTGTATCACCATGTCTATGGTTTTGACGTGGTGATGTTGCGGTTCTTCACGGTCTATGGTCCGCGCCAGCGGCCGGACCTGGCCATCCACAAGTTCGCGCGGCTGCTGACCGCCGGCAAACCCATCCCGGTTTACGGCGACGGCTCGACCGCGCGTGATTACACTTACATTACCGATATCCTCGACGGCGTTATGGCTTGCACTCAACGGGAATTCGGGTATCAGATTTATAATCTTGGCGAATCACAAACTGTGACCCTGGCGCGACTGATCGAGCTGCTGGAGGCGGCGCTGGGCGCGAAGGCCGTGCTGGACCGGCAACCGCCCCAGCCCGGGGACGTACCACTGACCTGCGCGGATATCACGAAGGCGCGAGCAGGCCTCGATTACAATCCGCGCGTCAGGATCGAGCAAGGCATTCCGTTATTCGTGAACTGGTTCAAACAAACTGCGGCCTGACTCCTATGGCGAATCCAACTTCTTACACCCGGCCGACCTTCGATGAAGCGTTGAGCGCCTGGAAAGCCAGCCTCAGCCAGCGCGGCCTGCCGACCGACCTCACGTGGGTTTTTGACGAGAACCTTTGTTTCGAACCAGACGCCGCCAGGCCCGGCGGCTTCCGGCTGGGCTTCCAGACCGCCTTCACGCCGCCGCCGCCGGAGGCCGAGCAGATCGCTTACGATTATTTTTCCGAATTTGACGCCCGCCTCGTTTGGTACCGCATCGGCTCCTGCGGTGGCAAATCGGTGTGCCTGCTGCTCTGCGACGAATGGTTCGAGCCGAAGGGAGAAGCGGAGGGCTTTTTGCGGCGCGATGACTGGCGGATGGCCTTTCGGCCAGGCGCCGTGGAAGAGATCGAACAAATTGCCGACCGAAAGCGCTGGGAAAACCGCATTGTCCGCGAGCGCCCATTGCATGACCTCGATTTCTGCATGACCCTGCGCGCGGTTCACGAAACCCTGGCGCATGGCCGTGTGCTCACCACCTACGAGCGCTATGCGTTGAAGTTCCTTCACGCCTGGGGACGGCTGCTCGGCCACCCGAACTGAGTTCCCCGCTCGACACCTGCCTTACTGGTTCGTACCCTCCGCGCTCCCCTTCGGGGGATGTCGCATGACCAGGACAGAAAAGCTGTTGCGCGAGCTCGTCGCGCTTCCCAGCGTCAACCCGGCGTTTCTGCCGGCCAAGGACCCGCGCGCCGGCGAGCAGCATGTCGCCGGGTTCCTGGCGGCCACCGCCGCCCGGGCCGGGCTCGACGTGGATTTTCAAAAGGTTTTACCGGGCCGCGCCAACCTTTTCGCCCGGCTGTCCCCGACAGGAAAGACCCGGCAACGCATTTTGCTCGCTCCGCACCTTGACACGGTGAACGCCGCCGACAGCCAGTTCGTGCCACGCAGGCACCAGGGACGGCTCTACGGACGTGGCGCCTGTGATACTAAAGGCTCGGTGGCGGCGATGGTGACCGCGCTCTGCGAGTTGGCTCAAGGCGGCAACCGCCCTGCGGAAACTGAGATTACCTTCGTGGGCCTGGTGGATGAGGAGAACGCGCAACGTGGCTCGCGCGCGCTGGCCGCGCGCGGCCTTCAAGCCGACCTGGCGATCGTCGGCGAGCCAACGCGCCTGCAAGTGGTCACGGCTCACAAAGGCAGCCTGTGGCTGAGGTTGGAGACCCGCGGAAAGGCGGCGCACGGCGCGTGTCCCGAACTGGGCCGCAACGCGGTGCATGCCATGGCTCGAATTGTCGAGCTACTCGAAACCGATTATGCGGCCCAACTGGCCCGGCGGCGGCATCCCTTACTCGGCTCAGCGACGATAAGCGTCGGTGTCATCTCCGGGGGCACGCAGCCCAACATCGTCCCTGACCAATGCGCGATCCTGGTGGACCGGCGCACGTTGCCTGGCGAGACCGAACGGAGCGTGTGGCAGGAGATTCGGACGCTGTTGAAAAAGGAAGGCCTTCGGGCTGCGTGCATCGACGACAAGCTCGCGCCATGCCTGCCGTTAGAGACCAACCCCCGGCTTCCGTTGGTTGCCCGTTTCCTCAGCTCGGTCCGCCAGCCCAAGCCTGCGGGCGTCCATTATTTCTGTGATGCCGCCGTTCTGGCTGAAGGCGGCATCCCCAGCGTCGCGTTCGGACCTGGCGATATCGCCCAGGCGCACACCGCCGAGGAATGGATTGCGCTGGCATCGCTGGAGCGCGCCCGCGCGATGCTGTTGCGGTTCCTGCGCTCTCTCCCTTGAACCAAAATCGCGCTCCCGAGTCCAAATCCCATGCTCGCAGAAAAAGCTGAACACCCCGCAGTATCCGAAGCGGCGCACCGAGCCACGTTCTTCCGCCAGAGCGGGTGGTTGATGGTGGCCAATATCGGGGGCGGCGCCCTGATGTTCGCGGTGCACTTGTTGAATAAGGCGCTGCCGCCGGGGCAGTACGGCAGTTTTGGTGCGTTCATAACGGTGGTGATGCTGCTGCCCACGATTCCACTGCAAATGATCATGACCCAACAGACGGCCAAGGCGCTGGCCATGGGCCACCGGGGTGAGCTCTCGGGCCTGATTCGGTTCGTGTGGGCTGTCACGACGGGCCTGTGGGTCGTAGGGGCTTTGGTGTTGCTGGTCTGGCAAAAAGACATCCTGGCAGCCTTGAAAATGACTGACTTGGTGGGCCTGTGGGTGACGGCTTTTGTCGTACTGCTCTCTTTGTGGATGCCGATGTTCTGGGGGGCTTTGCAGGGAGAGCAGAATTTCCTGTGGCTCGGCTGGAGCATGTTGAGCAATGGGATTGGCCGGATCACGGTCTCGGTCGTAGCCGTGCTGGTGTTGCACGCGTACGCAGCGGGCATGATGGCCGGAGTATTGGTGGGGGTAACGGTTGCGGCCGCGATTGGCGGCTGGGTTACGCGTTCGCTTTGGCTTGAGCCATCGCGGCCGTTCGACTGGCCCCGTCTGCTACGGCAGGTGACTCCATTGATGCTCGGGTTCCTCGGGTTTCAAATTCTTTTCACTGCGGACACCCTGTTCGTCAAACATTACTTCTCCGGCGCAATCGTTGATTTCTATCTTAGCGCCGGCACGATGTCGCGCGCGCTGATGTGGTTGGTGCTGCCACTGGCAACCGTGATGTTCCCCCGGTTGGTCCAAAGCGCCGCCAAGGCGCAGAAGACCAATTTGCTGGGCCTGGTTATGCTGGCTACGGTCATCCTGGCGGTTGCCGGCGCGGTGGGTTTATCCCTGGTCGGCCCTTGGGTAGTGAAGTTGGCCTATTCGGCGCAGTATGTGAAGGTGGCCGCCTCCATCTTGCCATGGTACGCCGGGGCGATGATCCCGCTAGCTCTGGCGAACGTCCTGCTCAACAACCTGTTGGCCCGGCCAGATTCCAAACTGGCGTTGGCCGTTTGCGTGATCGTGCTCGCGCTCGGTTACATGGTCGCGCTGACCCGCTTTCACGACAGCCTGGTGACCGTGCTGCAGACCCTCGGCATCTTCAATCTCGCGCTGTTGGCTGTTTGCGCCTGGTTTACGTGGGGCGTTGGCAGGAGCGCGAAGATGGAGGATAGAGGATAGTGAAAAGACCCTTCAGGCGCGCCGAAAGCCGCGCCGCACGAGGGCGCGCTGCGCAAAGAATTCTGGCGCTACGTATGATAGCAGCCATCTCCGAGCCGCTATCTTCCATCCCCGGTTTTTCGAGGCGGCGGCCCCGGCCGCGGCTGAGGAGCGCGGAGGTTCTTGTAAACCCATGTTTCGAGAGGCCGCAGCGGGCGTAGCCATTTGTAGAAGGGGGAATAAATCAGGCGGATCCTAAAGGCCGACAGGAACATCGTCAGTGAGGTCCTGAACAAGGTGACCTTGGAGCCGATTTTGTCCGTCCATTCAGTCGGCACCTCGAGGACGCGGCAGCCTGCTTGCTTGAGCGAGTAGAGCAGGTTGATATCGAAGGCCATATCGGCGATGCGTAGGTTCGAATGGACCTTCTCCACCGACTGGCGGGTCATCACTTTGGCGCCGCACTGAGTGTCCCTAATGTGCATGCGAAAAAGGCCTTCCACAATGACGTGGAAACAACGGCTGGCGAACTGGCGTTTGCTGGTCTGCTCAACATGCAGCACCGAAGCCGGCAGCCAGCGCGAACCGATGACGCAGTCAGCCTCTCCGAGGTGCTTCACCAGGTCGTGGAAGGCCCGTGGAGGCGTCGCGCCATCTGCATCGACGTAGCCAATAAAGTCGGCCAGCGGCGCCAGTTTCAACCCCTCGATGAGAGCGCCCCCTTTGCCGATGGGTTCGGCGAATTCGAGCGCGCTGATGAAAGGGTACTCCCTGCCGACACGCTGCACGACGACGAGGGTGTTGTCCCGGCAGCCATTGAGCACCACCACGAGTTGAAACTTTCCATGATATTGCCCCTGGAAATGCCTCGCATAATCCCGCAGCACCGGCTCAATCCGGCGCTCTTCGTTGTAGGCCGGGATCAGGAGCAGCAGGCTGGGCTCGGTCACGCGGATTAATTACCAGAGAACCCGCAAAATGCAACCGAGCGGACCGATGGCAGGGCGGGTTGTCCCAACCCGCCGCCAATCGGGCCGACCTTCGGTAAACAAAGGACTGGAGCGTCGCCCTTCAGGGCAACGCGGCTGCTTGAGGACAAGCAGCCCTACCTTATTCGCTCGTCAACTCCTTCAAATCGGCCGCGAACCCATCCACGTCATCGGAGGTTGTGTCCCAACTGCACATCAGGCGCGAATCTTCCCAGCCGCCGACGTGCGTGTAGAATTTCCACCCGCGCTGATGCATTGCGTCCACGACCGGTTCGGGGATCCTCGCAAAAACCGCATTGGTCTGAACCGGGTAGGAAACGCGGATACCCGGCAGCTTACAAATTGCAGCCTCGAGGCGTTTGGCCATGGCATTCGAGTGCTTCGCATGCCGCAGCCACGCGCCGGTTTCCAGGAGGCCGACCCACGGCGCGGACAGGAACCGCATCTTGGAGGCGAGTTGACCGCCTTGTTTGCAGCGGTAATCAAATTCCCGTGCGGTGTCGTGATTGAAAAACACCACCGCCTCGCCGACCGCCAACCCGTTCTTCGTGCCGCCGAAACAAAGCACATCCACGCCCGCCTGCCAGGTGATTTCCTTAGGCGTCACCCCCAAGGAAACGACCGCATTCGCGAAACGGGCGCCGTCCATCTGAATGCGCAATTGGAAATGGCGCGCCACTTCGGCCAGTTCGCGGAGATCGTCCAGCGAATATACGGTGCCGACTTCGGTTCCCTGGGTCAGGCTCAGCGCTCGCGGTTTGGGGTAGTGGATATCCGTGCGCTTGTTGACCGCCTTTTCAATGGATTTGGGATCAACCTTGCCGCCCGCGCCCGGCAGCAGCAACACTTTGGTGCCGTTGGCAAAAAATTCCGGCGCACCGCACTCCGAGCCCTCGACGTGCGCCATCTCGTGACAGAGAATGCTGTGGTATGACTGGCAGAGCGACGCCAGGGAAAGCGAGTTGGCAGACGTGCCGTTGAACACGAAGAAAACCTCGCAATCGGTTTCAAAGACGTTGCGCAGAAGGTTGGACGCTTTCTCGGTCCAGGAATCATCGCCGTAACTAACCTCGTGGCCCTGATTGGCCTCGACCATCGTGGCAAACGCTTCCGGGCAGATTCCGGCGTAGTTGTCACTGGCAAAATGTCGGCGGAGTTGAGTCGCGGTTCGCATAGCCTGATTCATACTGGAACGAGAAACGGAAGGACAGGATTTTGGTGGTCGGCGATCCGCGCTTCGCAGTCGAATCACTGATCACTGAATGGTGGTCACTGATTACTGTTTACCAGGCGCCCGTCAGCCGCCACAATTTCCTTGCGTTCCCGAGTCTGGTCTCATCTGCTCATGCGCATGTCAACCGACCGAACGCTGTTCCAGCGCCAGTCATGCCGTTAGCCCAACTTTTTCGCCGCAAGTCCCTCGATGTATTGGTTGAGGAAACCACCGAACCCCAGCACCAGTTACGGCGCGCCTTGGGACCGGTTCAGCTTACGATGCTTGGGGTGGGGGCTATTGTCGGGGCGGGAATTTTTTCGAGCGTGGGCACGGCCGCCGCTGGAGACGGCCTTCGTCTTGGGGCGGGTCCGGCGCTGATCGTTTCATTGGTGCTGGTGACGATCGCGTGTGGTTTTGCCGGCTTCTGCTACGCCGAGTTCGCCGCCATGGTGCCCGTTTCCGGTTCGGCTTACACGTATGCCTACGCTACCCTTGGAGAGTTGGCTGCCTGGCTCATCGGATGGGATTTGATCCTGGAATATGCTATCAGCAATGCGGCAGTGGCCGTGTCGTGGTCGGGGTACTTTCAAACTCTCATTGAGCAAGGCTGCCATTTACATATTCCTGCCTGGCTGGGAACGGACTTTCGATCGGCTTTACAAGCCTCTCGTCAAATCGCGGAGGCGCATGCGGCTCAAATCAACCCGGCGACGCTGGGTGTGGGCGTGGTGCACGACGGCTTGGCGTGGACCACAGCCCCGAGATTGTTCACCCTACCCATCATTTTCAATTTACCGGCTTTCGCCATCGTTGTGCTGGTGACCTGGGTGGTATTGATCGGTATTAAAGAAACCGCTCGTTTCAATACCGGAATCACTTTGGCAAAGGTCGGGATTGTATTGTTCTTCCTGGTGGTTGGAGCCGTCTGCATCGAGCCGGCGAATTGGACGCCGTTTGCTCCGAATGGGCTCAAGGGCATTTCCGGGGGCGCCGCGATAATCTTTTTCGCCTACATTGGCTTCGACGCGGTTTCCACGGCATCCGAAGAGACTCGCAACCCCAGGCGGGACATGCCAATCGGCATTCTGGCCAGTCTTGGCATTTGCACGGTGCTCTATATGGGTGTGGCGGTGGTGTTAACCGGAATGTCCAAATGGAACACGCTCGGCACCGCCGAGCCGCTGGCGGACGCTTTCCTGGCACGTGGCATGAAATGGACTGCGGTCATTGTGTCGCTAGGCGGTGTGCTCGCCACAACCTCAGCGCTGATCCCTTACCAAGCCGGGCAATCGCGCATTTTCTTTTCGATGGGCCGGGACGGCTTGCTCCCCCCCTGGGCGGCGAGAGTACACTCGCGCTTTCGCACGCCTCACGTTACAACCATAATCACCGGTGTTCTCGTCGCTTTCTGTTCCTCGGTGGCCAGTATCGGCGAATTGGTAGATCTCACCAATATCGGCACGCTCTCCGCCTTCGTCCTCGTGGCTGCCGGAATTATTATACTGCGCTTCACGCAACCCGAGCGGCCCCGACCCTTCCGCACTCCGTTGGTTCCCTGGGTGCCGCTAGCTGCTATCGCATCCTGCGGTTACCTGATGTTTTATCTCCCCGCGGTAACGTGGCGTCGTTTCTTCTATTGGATGGCTGCCGGCCTGCTGATTTACTTTCTTTACAGCTATCGCCGCAGCCGACTGGCGAGTAAACATTCTGACACGAGCCCGTAGCAAGGGCATCGTGGCTGTCTCCGATGAATATTTATGCCATCCGTTCGAGGCCCAGCTAACTCCACTGAACCGAGATTCGTCCAAGGTCTGGGTCTTCTCGATTCGACCATGCTGGTGGCCGGCTCGATGATCGGCTCTGGCGTTTTCATTGTCTCGGCCGATATCGCCCGGCAGGTCGGGGCAACCGGCTGGCTGCTGCTGGCCTGGGTGGTGACAGGTACGCTGACGGTCGGCGCTGCGCTGAGCTACGGCGAGCTGGCAGCGATGATGCCGCGCGCCGGCGGACAATATGTCTATCTGCGCGAGGCCTACAGCCCGCTTTGGGGATTTCTCTATGGCTGGACCCTGTTCCTGGTGATTCAGACTGGAACCATCGCCGCTGTGTCCGTCGCCTTCGCCAAGTTCCTCGGCGTGCTGATGCCGTCCGTCGCGCCGACTCACTGGCTTGTTGCGCCGATTAATCTTTCCGCTAAATACGCGCTGAGCCTTTCCACCCAACAGGCGGTCGCCATTCTGGTGGTGGTGGTGCTCACCGCCATCAACACGCGCGGGCTGCAGCTCGGCAAATGGATCCAAAACGTTTTCACCTCGGCCAAAGCACTTGCGCTGCTCGCCCTGATTTTGATTGGCTTCCTGGTGGGCCGGAATGCCGACGTGATTCATGCGAATTTCGCCAACCTGTGGACACCGCACGGCGTGTCGCCCATCAAGCCCGACCTGGCGGCGCTCCCGACGGTTGCGGCAACGGGCGGTGCGTTCGGCCTGTTTATCGCCTTTTGCGTCGCGCAAGTCGGCTCGCTGTTCTCCTCCGATGCCTGGAACAACGTTACGTTCACCGCCGGCGAGGTCAAGAATCCCCGGCGCAATCTTCCTCTTTCTTTGGCCTTGGGCACGGGCCTGGTCACGGTCCTCTACCTTCTCACGAATCTGGTCTATTTGTTCATGCTGCCGCTGGAGCAAATCCAGCACGCACCCGATGACCGCGTTGCGACCGCTGCCATCGAGACGGTCTTCCATGGCGCCGGCCCGGTGGTTATGGCCGTTGCCATCATGGTCTCCACCTTCGGTTGCAACAATGGCCTGATTCTGTCAGGGGCGCGCGTCTATTACGCCATGGCGCGAGACGGCTTGTTTTTCCGGGCCACCGGCAAGCTCAACCAGCGCAGTGTTCCGGCGGCCGGCTTGGTCCTGCAATGCGTCTGGACCTGCCTGCTGGTGCTGCCGCGCACCCGTTTGCGAGACCCCGCCACGGGCGTTGAGCAATACGGCAATCTGTACAGCAATCTGCTGGACTATGTGATTTTCGCGGTGCTCATTTTTTATGTGCTGACGATCGCCGGCCTGTTCGTGCTGCGACGCAAGCGGCCGGACGCGGAACGACCGTGCCGCGCGTTTGGTTACCCGGTCGTGCCGGCGCTCTACCTCGTAGTCGCCACGGCGATTTCCCTGGTGTTGCTCTTCTACCAAACAAAGACGAGCTTGCCCGGGCTGGTGCTCGTGCTCGTCGGGGTGCCGGTCTATTTCGGATGGAAACGCCTTAATTTTCACCGCGGATTAGGCGGATGACGCGGATTCAGTTACTCCATTCCCTTGACATCCCGCTTCCGGTAGCGCATTAACCAACCCCAGCAACCAAATCGTCTAACACCGAACATCCATGAACCTGCTGCGCCGCAAAAGCGTGACTGCCCTGCAAGCCGAGGCGCTGACTGACCAAAGTCTTCACCGGGCGCTTGGTCCGGTCAATCTGACTGCGCTGGGTGTGGGTGCAATCATCGGCACCGGCATATTCGTGCTCACCGGAACTGTGGCGGCCCAGAACGCCGGGCCGGCGGTAGTGCTCTCGTTCGTGCTTGCCGGACTCGCCTCCGTGTTTGCGGCTCTATGCTACAGTGAATTTGCCTCCCTTGTTCCCATGGCCGGGAGCGCCTACACATACGGCTACGCCACCCTGGGCGAGCTGTTTGCCTGGATCATTGGCTGGGACCTGATTCTGGAGTACGCTGTCGGCGCTATCACGGTTGCGATCGGGTGGTCGGGCTACGTGGTCAGCTTCCTCCACGATTTTAACATCGATATTCCGCCCCAACTTTCGGCTGCGCGCGGGACTGAGCTCATCCAACTTCCCGCCGCTCTCGCAGCCGGGTTGAAGATGAAGGCGGGCTGGTCCGCGCTCGGGGTCGGTTTGGCGGACCAGATTCGCGCTCTGGGCGCCGATCCGACGGCCCTGCCACACGTCACCACGCTCTTCAACCTGCCCGCTGTCATCATCATCTTCGTCGTTACCACGCTCCTGGTGGTTGGCATCAAGGAATCGGCCAATTTCAATAACGTGATTGTCTTCGTCAAGGTTGCGGTCGTGCTGTTATTCATTGTCGGGGCCGTCCGCGCGATCAATCCCGCCAATTGGCACCCGTTTATCCCGGCAAACACAGGGACATCCGGTCACTTCGGCTGGTCCGGAATCATGACGGGCGCCGGCATCGTCTTCTTCGCTTATATTGGTTTTGACGCCGTTAGCACGGCCGCGCAGGAAGCAAAAAACCCTCAACGTGATATGCCCATTGGGATCATCGGCTCGCTGCTTGTTTGCACCGTTCTTTACATCCTGGTTTCGGGGATTGCGACCGGTGTGGTGCCTTACACCCAATTGGATGTTCCGGATCCAATCGCCGTCGCCGCGGACAGTGCCGGAATGGGTTGGATGGGAAAACTTATCAAGCTCGGAGCCATTGCCGGACTTTCCTCGGTGATCCTCGTTATGCTACTTGGTCAGTCACGGGTGTTCTACAGCATGGCTCGTGACGGTTTACTGCCACCGGCGGTCAGCCGAGTGCATCGACGTTTCCGCACGCCCTGGCTTATATCCATCATTACAGGCCTGGGTGTTGCCTTCTTTTCGGCGGTTTTCACCGTCCGCGAGGCTGGAAGCCTCTGCTCGATTGGGACACTCCTGGCCTTTGTTATCGTATCAGCGGGGATTCTTGTCTTGCGCATAAGGGAGCCTGCCCTGCCCCGCAGGTTCAGAACCCCACTGGTCTGGCTGGTTGCACCGCTGGGAGCAATTTCAGCTCTCGCACTGATGCTCGCACTGCCGTGGCCGACCTGGGAGCGCCTTATTATCTGGTTCGCGATCGGAATGGAGGTCTACTTCGGATATGCGATCTACCACTCGAAATTAAGTGCCGGCGTTCCGAAAGGTGAAACGGGCTGGTCGCGTGTGCTTAAACTAATCGGCGTGACCTGGATAGTTCTAGGCACGCTCGGTTCCCTCTTATGGATGTTCCGGTATCAGCAACTCTACATGCCCGGGAACGCCCTGGGATGGTTGTGGGGCATATTGGCACTTCTGGTATCAGCGAGCTTGGGGGCACTGTTGAACGTCGTCGCCAGCTTATCGGATCACGTTCACCTTACCAAAAACTGAGGTCGGAGCTCACGACTAACTCGATTGTGGCCGGTCCTTAGGCCAGCGCACGCGCACCTTGGTATCGGTAACCAAAACGAAGCAGCGAAACCACCGTTCGACCTGTTCGGTACGGAACACCTCCTCCAAACGTCTGGCCAACGCGGCTCGGCCTGGCAAGTGCATGCGCAGGAGCAACAAACCCGAATGGCTCCCGGGAGCAAATTTGCGTGCGTCCGAAAAATCGAGGTCCTGCGTAATAAAGAGACGGTTACTGGCCTGCGCAGCCTTCCACACCTCAGGGTCACCACGGCCGACCAAATTCTCGAGGCGGACGTTATCAACGTCATGGCCTAATGATTCCAGGGTGCCAAGCAGCGACTCTGGCAGGTTCTCATCCAACTTCAGCTTCATGCCGACGTTGGAATCCCGGGAGCGGGTAAGTCTTCTTCCGCAGAAGTCGCAGCGAAGGCAATCACCGCCCTTACGGCTTCACGAGTCAGGGTGGGAAAATCAGACAGGATTTCCTCGACGGACGCTCCCTCGGCAAGACTGGCCAAAACCGTTCGGACCGTCACGCGAGTGCCCTTGACCACCATTTCGCCGCCGCACACATCGGGCCGGCGCTCGAATGCGGCCGTATAGTTCATTACCATACCCACATTTTACTGAATTCAAGTTCGTCTGCCAACCCAGTGTTCGCTGGAGGCAGTCCTCGGCCAGTCTGCGGCTTTTCGCCTGATAGTGCTTACCTCCTGGCACCCGTTGGATCCGGCCGAAAGCGCTGCCATTTTTTGTCACATCCAATTTGACGGAACACCTTCCGTTACTTACAGTTTGGGGGTTTTTGGACGTCCGAGAATCCAGGTTTGAACTAATCCATGAAGCGTAAGACCGCGTTAGCTATTCTTCTGGTGCTGCTGGTCGTGGGCGCCCTGGCCGGGATCAAGACCTTGCAGATCAGGAAACTCATGGCCGCCGGCAAGTCGTTTTCCCAGCCGCCGGAAACGGTCTCCTCGTTCGTGGTCCGTGAGGAAAAGTGGCAGAGCTCATTGACTGCGATCGGTTCGATCGCGGCCGTGCAGGGCGTCACGGTGACGCCGGAGCTCCCCGGCACCATTACCGAAATCGCCTTCGAGGCGGGGGCCGTGGTGAGCAAGGGGGACCTGCTGTTGCGCTTGGATCCCTCCCTGGAAGTCGCCCAACTACGGGCGCTCGAGGCGCAGGTTGAATTGGCCCGTGTCAACCTCGAGCGAGAGCGCACGCTCCGCATTCAGCAGATGATCTCGCAGTCGGATTTGGACACCGCGGAAGCCACCTTGAAGCAGAACCGGGCCAATGCCGATGCGATCAAGACTACCATTGAGAAGAAGACCCTCCGCGCTCCTTTCGCGGGACGCCTGGGCATCCGGCAGGTCAATCTCGGCCAGTACCTGGACGCAGGAAAACCGATTGTTTCGCTTCAGTCGCTCACGCCGGTGTATGCGGACTTTTCCCTGCCGCAACAGGAGCTCGCCCGGCTGCAGACCGGGATGCGGGTCAGGCTGCTAACCGACGCTTACCCGCAACGAGCGTTTGAAGGCACATTGACCACGATCAACCCGGACGTCGACTCCAACACCCGCAGCGTCGGCCTGCAGGCAACCTTCGAGAACAAAGACCAATCGTTGCGCCCGGGCATGTTCGCGCGAGCGGAGGTTCTGCTGCCGGAGGAAAAGAGTGTCCTGGTCATTCCCATCACGGCGGTCCTGAGCGCTCCCTACGGTGATTCGGTTTATGTTATCGAATCCAAGCCTGCGAAGGTCGGCGAAGCGCCGGGGTTGATAGTGCGCCAGCAGCTCGTGCGGGTTGGCCCCGCCCGGGGCGACTTCGTCACCGTCGAGTCCGGCCTCAAGGCTAGCGAGCGGGTGGTCAGCGCCGGGGTCTTCAAACTTCGCAGCGGAATGCCGGTGGTCGAAAACAACAAAGTGACCCCGAACTCCTCGGATGCGCCACACCCGGCGGATAGCTGATGAAGTCTTTCACGGATGTTTTTATCCGCCGGCCCGTTCTGGCGATGGTGGTGAACCTGGTGATTCTGATCGCCGGGTTGCAGGCCATTCGCTCCCTAACCGTGCGCCAATATCCGCGCAGCGATAATGCGTCGGTAACGGTCAAAACCGTTTATGTTGGAGCGAGCGCCGAGCTGGTGCGCGGGTTTATCACGACTCCGCTCGAACGCGCGATCGCCGCGGCCGATGGCATTGATTACATCGAATCCTCCAGCGCGCTGGGGCTATCGACGATCAACATCCGGCTCAAACTCAATTACGACCCCAACAAGGCGCTGGCGGAAATCAGCTCGAAGGTGGACCAGGTGCGCAACGATTTGCCGCCCGAAGCCCAAGTGCCCATCATTAACATCGAATCGGCCGATTCGCAGTTTGCGGCGGCATACTTGAGTTTCGCCTCGGATATCCTGGAAGCCAACCAGATTACGGATTACCTGGTGCGCATCGTCCAACCGCGGCTCACGGCACTCGAGGGCGTACAGCGAGCCGACATCCTCGGCGGCCGCACGTTCGCGATGCGGATTTGGCTCAAGTCCGACCGGATGGCTGCCTTGAACATTAACCCGTCCCAGATCCGCGATGCCCTGGCCGCGAATAATTTCCTGTCGGCTGTCGGTCGAACCAAGGGTTCCCTGGTGCAGGTCAATTTGAGCGCGAACACCGACCTGCGCTCGGTCGAGGAGTTTCGCAACCTGGTCGTCCGGCAATCCAGCAACAGCCTGGTGCGGCTGGGGGACGTGGCGGATGTGGTGCTCGGAGCCGAGGATTACGATTCCGAGGTGCGGTTCAGCGGCCAGCGGGCGGTTTTCATGGGTGTCTGGCCCTTGCCCAACGCCAACTCGCTGGACGTCATCAAACGGGTCCGCGCCGAGCTGGCCTCTATCCAAAAGGAGCTGCCCACCGGTTTGAACGGGGGCATCGCCTATGACGCCACGAAGTACATCGACGATGCCATCCACGAGGTGTTAAAGACTTTGACCGAAACGTTGTTCATCGTCGCCGTAGTGATCTTCCTGTTCCTGGGTTCGCTTCGCTCGGTGCTGGTGCCACTGGTTGCCATCCCGGTCTCGCTGATCGGGGCGATTTTCCTGATGCAGCTCTTCGGGTTCACCATCAACCTATTGACTCTCCTGGCGATTGTGCTGTCCGTCGGCTTGGTAGTCGATGATGCGATCGTGATTGTCGAAAACGTCGAGCGCCATGTGCGTGAAGGGAAGACGGCGCTTGACGCAGCGTTGCTGGGCGCGCGCGAGTTGGTGAGCCCGGTGATCGCCATGACGATTACGCTGGCCGCGGTTTATGCTCCCATCGGTCTGCAGGGCGGCCTGACCGGTTCCCTGTTTCGCGAATTCGCCTTTACACTGGCCGGGGCGGTTTTCATCTCGGGCGTGGTTGCGCTTACGCTCTCGCCAGTCATGTCTTCCAAACTGCTCGATGTAAAGCGGGAGGGACACGGACTCACCGGCCGGATCAACCACGGCTTCGACCAGCTCCGCCAGGGCTATGCACGCGTCCTGGACGCCACACTCGCCGCTCGGCCAGCGGTCTATACGCTTTGGATCGGGCTGAGCCTCCTGGCCGTCCCCATGTTCCTAATGTCGTGGCAAGCCAAGGAGTTGGCTCCCGTCGAAGACCAGAGCTTCCTGTTTGGCATCGTGGAAGCCCCGGCGGACGCGACCATCGACCAAACCACTTTTTACACTGAAGCCGTCAACCGTGAAATGATGAGCATCCCGGAAGCTTCGAGAACCTTCCAAATCACGTTCCCGGACAACGGCTTCGGCGGTGTGGTGCTCACGCCCTGGGGCGAGAGGAAGCGCACAGTGTTCAGCATTCTTCCGGAGCTGCAGAAGAGCGTGGGCAGCATTCCCGGTGTGCGCGCGTTCATGGCCGCGCCCCCGTCGCTGCCGGGAGGCGGACAATTCCCGATCGAGTTCGTCATCGCTGGCACCGATGACCCGGAGCGCATCCTAGGGTTCGCCCGACAACTGCAGACTAACGCTGCCGCGAGCGGCATGTTTGCTTTCCCGCCGGTTATCGACACGAAGATCGACCAGCCCGAATATGAAATGGTGATGGACCGTGACAAGGTGGCGTCGCTTGGGTTGAGCATGGCCACCGTCGGTTCGGACATGGCAACGCTGGTCGGCGGCAATTTCGTCAACCGTTTCAGCCTGGCTGGCCGCAGCTACAAAGTCATCCCTGAGGTCAAACGAATCGAACGCCTTAACGCCAGCCAACTCGCGTCCACGTACGTCAAAGGGCCGAACGGGCAGTTGGTGCCTCTCAGTACTTTTGCAACGCTCAAGAAGAACGTGGGTCCGCGCACGCTGAACCGCTTCCAGCAGTTCAACGCGGTGAAAATCAGCGGCGTCGCCGTTCGCCCGCTGGACCAGGCCCTTCGCTACCTGGAGACCGAAGCGGCGAAGATCCTGCCGCAAGGATACAAGGTGGATTACACCGGCGAGTCGCGGCAACTGCGCGTCGAGGGCAACAAGTTCCTTCCGGCGTTCCTCCTCTCCGTTGTGCTGATCATCCTGGTCCTGGCGGCGCAGTTTAACAGCTTCCGCGACCCGTTCATCATCATTCTCGGATCGGTGCCGCTGGCGATGTTCGGCGCGCTCATCTTCAGCTTTCTCAAAATGCCGGGCCAAGGGATGCCTTTCTGGACCAATGGCTGGACTACGACCCTGAACATTTATGCGCAGGTGGGTCTCGTCACGCTGGTGGGCCTGGTTTCTAAGAACGGCATTCTGATTGTCGAATTCGCCAACCAGCTCCAGCGCCGCGGCCTCAGCAAAGTTCAGGCTGTCCGCGAGGCCGCTCTCGTGCGATTGCGTCCGGTGTTGATGACGAGCGCGGCCACAGTTTGCGGCCACTTCCCCTTAACTCTCGTCTCCGGAGCGGGCGCGGCCGCGCGCAATTCCATCGGCATCACCGTCGTCGCCGGCATGGCGATCGGCACCGTGTTCACGTTGCTCGTCATCCCTTCGATTTACGTTTTGATCGCCAAACAACACGCCGGCGAAGCGCCGGGAGCCATCGCGCGGGGCTTTGATTTGGCGGAGGCTGCGCAGGCCGAAATTCCAGGTTCTGAAACGGAGCCTGTTTTCAGCGGCAAGCTGCAGCCGGCCCGCGTGCCTGGAAATGGCGACGGAGATTGAACAGGCGAGACGCTCAGTCGCCTGAGCAGCAACTGCTTGTAGCGGATGAACAACCTCACTCGGCGCTCCGTCTATGTGGTGTAAATTGGTGCGGTGTTTATGAAAACATCATTGCTGGCCATGGCAGCTTTCGGGATCGTCGCTTCAGCGTTGCTGGGTGGATGCGTTGAACGTCGTGTGGTCTAAGTTCAAACCCCGCCACCGGGGGCACCCGCCGAAACGGTGGTGGTCAACGAGGCCCCGCCCGCGCCGGTGGCAGAGGTAGTTGTGGCTGCGCCCGGGCCTGCGTACGTGTGGGTGCCCGGGTTTTGGTGCTGGCAGGGCCGATGGGTCTGGACGCGCGGTAACTGGGTGATTCGCCCGCATCCGCGCGCGGTACTGGTGCCCGGACATTGGGCCCACCGTGGCCACGGCTACGTTTGGGTTCGAGGCTACTGGCGGTAACGCCGGAGTATCGAGGGGGGGTGTCGGGGTGCCGCAGCATTACGGAAACGGCTGCGGAAATTGCAGAAATCCGCCCGAAAACTCTGCTTGCATTTCGGAGAGTTTCCCTTAGTATTCCCGAGTCTGCACGGAAGCGAGCGTAGCTCAGCCTGGTAGAGCATCACGTTGCCAACGTGAGTGTCGAGGGTTCGAATCCCTTCGCTCGCTCCATCCTTTCACCGGCCCGTTTTTCCATCACAACACGCGGGCCCCACCCTTCGCTCGTTTCCCGAGACTCGGTAACGCGCAAGCCGCTCCGAAGAGCGGCTTGATGAGGATTAAAGGGCTTAACAATTAGCGGCTACCACGCTCCCCGTGAAAGCCTTCACGGCGCTCAGCACGATACAATCCTCTGCCATCCCCGGGAGATCTTTAGGCTGTATAAGTTTTAGCTGTACCTCTGCAACTGACATCCAATCGCTCCCTCACGTAGAACACTGCGAGTCTTGGGTCTCTAAAAGCAAAGCGAGTTTGCGACCCGGCGTTGAGTCGTGCATTGGTCGCTCAAACATGGTGTCATGCTAAGTCGTGAGGTCGGTTTTTCGGATGCACGATATTTCGACGATACTACACCTCTCCTCATATCAGTTAATAATCATTCACCATCAAGCTCTTACACACCTAGCGAGCGCCTGGCACGGCCTCTGCGTTAACCAGAATGCAATGACGAATCGAGTTAACGAAATCAATAGAAATGCCAGATAACTACAAAGGAAATTCAAATGAACAAAACAAGCAACCTGCTCGTATTGGGCGCAACAGGACAAGTTGGAAAACTTGTCGCAAAACATTTAAGAAGGAGTGAAGCAAACTTTTCGGTAGGGACGCGTAGGAAAGCGAACCTGGAAGAGCTCGCAGATCAATTTGGAGCATCGCGGTTCATCGATCTCGATGATCCTCGAACTTTCGATGAGGCGTTGAAAAACATCACCGGCATTTTTCTAATAACCGGCTATACAGTTGACATGCTTGTTCAAAGCAAATCACTTATCGATGCCGCAAAACGTAACGGTGTAAATCATATTGTGCACCTGGGCGTATTCACGCCAGATCATGACGCCTACTCCACGGTTTTCGCCTGGCATCAGATGATTGAAGCATATGGTCACGTCAGCGGCGTTGCATGGACGAATTTACATCCTAACATGTTTATGCAGAATTTTCTGTCAGTATGGTCGATCAAAGGTGGTGTATACAGCACATACACTTCTAAAGCCGTCGGGTTTACTGCTTTGGAAGACGTAGCAGAAGCCGCAGCCGTAATTCTCATGGAAGGGCCGGAGAAACACAATGGAAAGGACTATTGGTTTTCAGCGGACGCGCTTACTCCGCACCAGGTGGCTGAAACTCTAACTGCAGCTACCGGCCGTAAGTTCACAGCAGCAGTTCAGAAAGCCAAAGGTTTCCAAAACGATGCCGTAAAGCCTGGTTCCGCATACGAACGAGCGTATGCAAAGGGAGGTTTCGAATTCTTCGAACAGGTCGAGGACGGAAGAATGGCATTCATTGGAAGCGTCATAGACGATACTAAGACACTTCTAGGTCGCGAGCCATTGTTGCTGAGGGATTGGGCAACACTACACGCCAACGAGCTGTTGGAGGCTGCGGGTAGCTTACACTATGGCAGCCCGGGCGTTTACGAGGATTACACCAGGGGCACTTGAGCGGCTCATGCGACGCTTTCACGGAACATCGGAATCGGACTTCCTCAGACGAACGGTACCATCACTAAGAAAAGGAGAATCTATGAACATTGGCGTGATTGGAACTGGAGATATTGGTGCAGTGATTGTCAAAAAATTAAGAGATGCGGGTTATCCGGTGAAAATGGCAAATTCGAAAGGGCCAGACTCACTCAGAGAGCTCGCTGCGAAAACTGGAGCAATACCTGTTTCAGTCGAAGAGGTCGTTCGAGATGTCAATATCCTTTTTCTTGTCCTTCCTCAAAAGGCGTTTCCAGTGCTACCTAAAGGGCTTCTAAATAAAGGAAAGAAAGAAACCATCGTAATTGATGTCGGCAACTATTATCCGTGGCGCGACGGGCGTATCGACGAGATAGAAAGTGGACTTACGGACAGTGCGTGGGTTGAGAAGCAGATTGGGCGGCCCGTCGTCAAGGTCCTCAATTCGATTGTGTCGAAGTCTTTGGCAGGGGCGGGACGCCTCCACGGAAGCAGAGATCGTGTTGCTCTTCCGATTTCCG
>DATMRF010000105.1:0-329628 GCA_035566435.1 Candidatus Acidiferrum sp. | reverse complement strand
GGGTTGGGTTTTTCATATTGAGAGTAGTGTTGTCACCCTATATAGGGCCACAAAACGTGTTACAGGAACGAGAGGCGGGGAGCGGGGCGCCGGACACGGGCCAGGAAAGTCGGACCCCGAAGGGAGGGGATCCAGGTCAATTGGGTTTTTTATAATTATAGCAGTGCTCTCACTCTAT
Organism: Candidatus Acidiferrum sp.; assembly: GCA_035566435.1. GTDB lineage: Bacteria > Verrucomicrobiota > Verrucomicrobiia > Limisphaerales > UBA8199 > DATMRF01. The sequence continues at coordinate 329,450 of DATMRF010000105.1, read as the reverse complement.
TATAGGGCCGCAAAACCTGTTACCTAAGTGACAAGGGGCAAGAAGGGTCCGGCGAGGGTCGCGCTTCGCAGGTTGACGGGGAGGAAATCCTACCGGCAGGCGAACCGAGCCGAGCGCAGACAAAGTAGCGGAGTAAGGCCAAAACCGAAGAGCTTAAACCAGCCATTGCATGGACGACAGGGATCTCGCTCGGGCTATCCGCGAGATCCGCGAGATCCGCGGTCAATTCTTTCGACCGGTGCTGCCCGAAACGTCCGGCATCACAAAACAATACGCGTCATACCGCAGCTCAGTCCACGCAAGTTCCGGCAGCGGCGCGCCTGGGAAGAGCGGGATTGCGACGGGCGCGGATTTGATGCGCACCCGGATTTCGGAAAGGCCGGTAGTCAGGGGCCGGGGCAGCAGGAACTCGTCGTCGCGGAAACGGCGATTCGAGGTCTGGGCGATATGCTGGGCGGCACCCAACTCATCCTTGGGATTGGAATAGACGCACGTGCTGCTGCCCGCCAGGTACCACACACCCGCAGGTTTGAATTTGCCGTCAACGCGCCCGTGCTTCACCGTGGCCACAGAAACCTCCGCGCGCTGATTCGGGAACTGGTAATCGAGCTTGCGACGCAGCAGGACGCCACGGTTCTCTGGCGTTAGCTTGAGGTTAAACTCCGAGATGCCTGTGGTCTTCCGTCCGGTGTCTGTTTCGGCCGGGTAAATTTCTTTGCCTTTCAGGGTATCGACGCCCCATTCATAGCGAGAGCTGAGTTCGTAAGGCGCGGAAGCCTTGGGCGACACGTAGTCGTGGGCCTGCTCGCTGGCAGTGCTCCCAAGTTTCAACTCATCGGTTTTGATGAGGGACGGCCGATTCAGGCCATACCAATACGTAACGGTTTGGTAATGCTCGGTCGACTCATTCTGACCGCCGTGCTCGAGCCGGATCACCGCGTTTTTGCCGAAGGGCATCAGGTCGGCCAGCAGGAAGCGGTAGGCGGACTCGATTTTGTCTTCATCGCAAGCTGCTTCCTTGGCGTTCCGGGCCCCAGTGGGATGCCCGGCAAAGGGCAGCGTCATGTTCTGACCGCCCCAATAGTCCCCGCCGCCGCCCCATTCCTCCGTTCCGGTCCCCTGCCCTTGCGGTGTCTGGCTGTCGTCAAAGAAAAAGCGAGGATCGCCCTCAAGCGTGGTGAGGATGGCCCGGTCCGAAAAAATGAAAGAAGTGCCGATGAATTGGCCTGACCAATCTCCACCGCCTTCAGTCTCGCGCGTATCGAGCAGCACCAGGTCCTTTCCGGGTTCAGGACTGGGATGGTCACGAAAGGTCGCGTGGAAGTAACCGACTTGAGCTAAGAGGTCACGCGAAAACGTGTCGAGCCGCGGCGGGGACGGCCAGGTCTCATTACCATCTCGCTCGAGCTTTGGCCCACGGGGACGTGGCCGTCCCCGCGTCGATACATCGAAAGGCACATAGCGAAGGGACCAGTGAACGGCGATGGAACTCTCGCCATCATTAATCAACTCGATACGCGCCGATTCGAAGAAGGGCATGGGAAAGTAGCAGGCAAGCTGAACGGTTTGTGTGTCGAAACGGACGTTCACCGGGAAGGCTTTGACGAGGTATTCGCGGTTGCTGCGGTTGTAGAGGGTACCCGCGCCGAAGAACAGCGCGATGGGCGCCTCAACGGATGGTTTCGGTGAATTGTCCCACGTGATCCGCAGCCGGGCATGGCCGAAATTGAGTGCCTTTTCCCGGGAGACGGAAAACTGGAGCACTCGCAACATTGAGGGGGCTTCGGTCAACTCTACGAGGTTTGAGGTTATTCCTTTGGAGAGCACCACATCACCGGCCAATTGCCGAATGTGCAGTTTGCGTCCGGCCGAGGAGTCGGCAGCGGGGACAAGGTCCGTGCCTGAGCGCGTTATCAGGTCGAGAACGTTGTGGTCGGGTTTGGTGTTTTCATTCCAGGACCGGATGGACCGAGACAACTTCGCTCCCGGCACATATTGCTGGTAGATGTAGTAGCCGGTTCCGTAATGCGTGCGGGAGTAGGCCATGCGGAAGGATTTGTCGAACGGAATCGGCACCCACGACAAATCAGCGCCTTTGGTCAATGACCATGTCCAGGTGAGCGGATTCGGAAAGGGCCTTTCCGGCAGGAACACTGAATTGGGCGCCGGCTTTAGCGGATTGGCGGTGCTGGTTTCCTGAATAAGATGATCAGTCCCGTCAACCTCGTAGTGCCACGGGCTGCCGTGCCAGTGGTTGTAGCGAACGAAATAAAGGATGCCGGGCCCCTGCACATCCAGCGTCACGTTCTTGTCGTCAGCGAGCTGGTAAAGGAAATGGCTCGCGTCAGCGCCTTCGTTGGCGCCGCGGCGATCGTAAGTGCTGCGCATGTAGGCGCGGGCGCCAATCCGCTGATACGGCCACCGCTCCCACTGACGGTATGCATCCAAGCCGACCGGGATGACTGGCGGCTCAGCGGCCTCCGCGACAAACCCAAGAACGACAGAAAGGAGAAGAACCCAACGCATCATGCGCGGCATTTAAACGGGAAAGTGAACTGGACGCAACAAACTGGAATTAAAGGTTTTGCGACCTTTGTGCTCTTTTGCGGCAATTCCCTACAAGTGCCAAGGGGCACGCATGGTTCGGGCTGCCAGCCGCAGGTTGGCTGCTTCATCATCGATGAAACGTTCCTTTTTCGGGTCCCAGGTGACCTTGCGATTAAGGCGGATGGAGGCTTCGCTCAGATGGCACAGAGTATCGGAACGCACGGCTTCCTCAATGGGCGAGACGGTCTTAGCGCGGGTCGTCACGCAATCCAGGAAATTGCGGACGTGGTCGGGGCTTCTCGTGAGCTGAACTTTGAAAGTCTCTGGTTTCTCGTCGATCAAATTTTCTGGCTGCGGATTGATGCCGTCGCGGTCGATATGGACCCAGCCATCCGTGCCTTCGAACGCGGTGCCGTGGCTGGTGATGCGCCGGTAGCGTTGCTTCCATTCGTCCTGTTGCGGCCAGGGATCGCAGGTGGCGAGACCCTGGTTGCCGCCGTTGGGGACACCGACAAACTTCATGGTGATTTCCCCGGCGAACTTCAAATCGATGTTCCAAATTGTCGCACTATCGCAAGCTCCTTCGGAGTGAAAGGTCCCACGCCCTTCGACTTCGATCGGGCCGGCAAACAAGTCGGCGCCCCAAACGGCGATATCGAGTGGATGGATGCCCCAGCCCGCAATGAAGCCCAGGCTGTAGGCGGATTCGTACCACCAGGTCTTCCTGTTGCCGTCGGCCGAGCAGAGGTCCTGGGTGCAGAGCTTGAAGGCGGCGGGGCCGAGCCAGAAGTTATAATCGAGCCCCGGTGGAACCGGAACGAGGTTGGTCGGCCCGCCCGGCGCGCTGCCGGGTGCCCACACGTTGATATGCTTCAGTTTTCCGATCCGCCCGTTTCGGACCAGTTCGCACGCGAGGCGGAAGAGCCGTCCGGACCGTTGCTGCGTGCCGAATTGGAACACGCATTTATGCCGATGGATCTCCTGGCGCAAAGTCCAGCCTTCGGTGAGGGTCGGAGCGAGCGGCTTTTCGAGGTACACATCCTTTCCGGCGCGGACCGCAGCCAAGGCCGTGAGGACGTGCCAGTGGTCGGGAGTCGCGATCAGGCAGGCATCGATATCTTTGCGAGCGACCAACTGGCGGAAATCCCCATAGGCAGCACAGGCATTGTTCTGATATCGACGATTAACAGCCGTGCGCGCCTGTTCAAGTTGGTCGGTTTTGACGTCGCACACCGCCACCACTTGAGCATCTCTCTGGTTGAGGAAGTTGCTCATATCCCCCTGCCCCTGCGGACCCAGGCCGATGCAGCCAACCGCGATTCGATTGCTCGGGGCGACAGCGCCATCCCGCCCCAGGGCCGAGGCGGGAACCAGTGAAGGAAAAGCGGCCGCGGAAAGCGTCAAACCCACGGTGCGTTTTAGAAAATGCCGACGATTGGGGAGGGTTGGGTTCATAGCAGAATCACGTTCAGGATGCCTTCAAATGCGCCACACAGCCGCATGCTGCGTTGCCAGCGTGGCACAACCGGCGGATAAGCGGAAGCTTAAAAAGTGAAACAAAAAACGCTTTGGCGGGCCTTTCGCTTATGTTACAACCAGTCTCATGAAAACGATTGGTGCTCTGTGCGCGTTTGGGTTCTTTTCACTGGTGCTTTTTCCCCTCTCCTTACTCGCCGCTGACGTGGCTGGAGGACCTTCGGGAAAAGTCCGCATCCTGGTGATAACAGGCGGGCACGACTTCGAACAAGAGCCGTTTTTCCAGGTCTTCAAGGACAATCCCGACATCACTTACAAAGCCGTTGAGCATCCCAACGCCCAGGCCCTTTTCAAAGCCGACGCGGCCAAAGACTATGACGTGCTGGTGTTTTACGACATGCACCAGGAAATCACGGACGAGGCGAAGGCGGATTTGGTGGCGCGCCTCAAGGACGGCAAAGGGCTGGTGGTGCTGCACCATGCGATCGCAGATTACCAGAACTGGCCCGAGTACGAGAAAATCATTGGCGCCAAGTACTATCTCGAGAAGACGGTCGTGAACGGCGTGGAAAAAGCGCGCTCGGCCTACAAGCACGGGATGCATTTCACCCTCCACGTGACCGATCCTGCCCATTCGATCACGAAAGGCGTGAAGGATTATGAGATCCACGATGAGACCTACAAATGGTTCGATGTGGCCAGGGACGTTCATCCTCTGCTGACCACTGAGGAACCCGAAAGCAACCACGTGGTCGCGTGGGCCAAGACTTACGAAAACGCGCGGGTGGCCTATATGCAATCCGGCCACGACCACTTTGCGTACGAAAATCCGAGCTTCCGCCAGGTTCTGCGGCAGGCCATTAACTGGGCCGCGAAGCGGGATTGAGCCGAGGCCTGCGGAGCGGAATCAGGCCAGCGCCTCAACGTTCGAACGTTTTCACCATTCAACGTTTCAACGCCCCCCCATGTTCCTCAAAGTCATCGCGTGCGAGATCGCCGCGCGCGAACTCTATTACACGGCAGCGCGCTCGCCGCACTTGGTCGATTTGGAGTTTCTGACGCAAGGCCATCACGACACACCGGCGGCGGGTCGCGACGATATCCAGAACCACATCGATGCTGTGGCCGCTGCGAAGTACGACGCCATCCTGCTCGGCTATGGGCTCTGCAGCAACATTCTCGTGGGCCTGACCGCAGGGCGCGCCCGGTTGGTCATCCAGCGCGCGCATGATTGCATCACTTTTTTCCTCGGCTCGAAGGAGCGCTACCAGCAGTGTTTTTCGGAACGGCCCGGGACCTACTACTACACCTCAGGCTGGCTGGAATGCTCCAGACGCCGCGGGAACAAAGGGATGATGTGGGGTGGCGCCTCCTTACCCGCCAGCGCGAACCTCAATCTCAAGGCCAGCTACGAGCAATGGGTGGCGAAGTACGGCGAGGACCAGGCGAAATACCTCCTCGAAGAGATGAGCCGCTGGGCCGATGCTTACTCCCACGGAACGCTGATCGAGTTTGATTTCCTCACGCACCTCAAACTGGGCGAGGAGGTCCGGCGCATTTGTTCTGAGAAGGGCTGGCAGTATGAGGCGCTGCCCGGGGACCTGAGGCTGTTACAAAAGGTGGTCGATGGGGAGTGGCCGGATTCGGATTTCCTGGTCGTGCAGCCCGGTCAAAAGGTGGTTGCCACTTTTGATGAAAAAGTGATAGGGGCCGCAAATGTAGGCGACGACGTAAGGAATCCCTGATCAACTTCACTCCGACCTCTGAGCTCTGGATCAGAGACTCCTTACGTCGTCTCCTACAAGTTAGAAGCTGAGCAGCAACTGCCAGATGTACATATTCCCGAAGGCGTCGATGTCCTCCCAGATTTTGCGGATGAGCTCGGGGCTGCCGGTGATCTCCGGCAATTCCTTAACGCGTTCTTCCCACGAAAAACAAACGCCCGGGCGCACCCGCGACGCAGGCTTGCCCGCCATTCCCAGCACCTTCTGCCGATCCGCGACCGACCCCTCCACTTGGCCCGGAGGTTCCGCCGAAGGCTGCTTGAAAGTCCCGACAGGATATGCGCCGTACTCGCGCGCCGTCTCGGTCATGACCCGGAGGTTCTCGATGCTCGTGTCATCCTGCATAATGGCGCTTGCGTCCATGATGTAACCGCCGTTGCCGGCAACTTTCTCAATGACACGGCGGCAGAACGCGCGCACCTCTTCGAGCTTGCCGAAACTCAGCATGACATTGGGGATGCCGCCGCTGAGCGCGAACTTGTCGTGCAGGCTTTCGTGCACGTGGAAAATGTCGTCCTGATCGCAGTGGAACACAATGCTGCGCTCGGGCAGTTCCCGAAAAGCATCCAGGTGGTGTTTCCATTTGCCCTCGGCGTAGAACAGGGTCTGATGGCCTTGCTTCCAGAACTCCTCAATAATCGGCTTGAGCGTAGGCCAATTGTGCGAATGAAACTGCTTGGGATTGATGAAGGGCACACAGCCGCGGTGCATCCAGAACCCAATGGGGACGAGTCCGGAGGGATCGGCGGTGGTCAGTCCCACATGACGCAGGTGCGGCATGAGGGCTTCGCACGCCTTGAGAACTTTGTCCGGCTGGGTGTGCATGTCCATGGTCAGCCCGACGTAGCCCCGCAGCTTGTCGGACAGAATATCGAACGGCGCCTTGAAAATCCCGGCGATGGCCGAGGCCACGCCGCACTCGGAGCGAAGGCGCGCGATCTGCGGGCCGAAGGCGTAGAAATAGGAAAGCATCGCCATCGCGCCCTTGACGAACGAGAGATTGTTCCGGTAGGTGGCGGCCTCGCCGACCTTGGCGACCTCAGTCGAAACGCGCGGCAGCCACGTCTCATACAGGAACGCCGTGGGATCGTCGATCAGCGCGTCGTATTCATCCGCCCGCATGAAGGCCTGGTCCTCAGGCGGCTCGATGTAATTAAACCCGGTCGTGTGCGGAATGCCGATGCCCGGGATACCGTAATAGCGCAGCCCCACCGCCTGCGCCAGGCCGGTCCAGACGTAGACCATATTGGGCACAACGGCGTCCCAGTCGAAATCCTTCGCGGTTTTGACGGCCGCTTCGAACGCTTTGTTGTAATCGTGCGCGACTTCCTGGCAGGTGTAACCGGCGTATTTGGCGGTGAACTCGGCGACGAACGGCCGAATGGGCACCCGGTCCGGCTTTTCGTTGCGCATAGCAGTGACGTATCGGTTCAGGCGTTGTTGGTAGAGTTGCTCGACGATCATAGGTTCCCACCCGCAGATTAACGCTTGACCGCTGGCGGCACTAGCGAAATTCCCGAGATGCCGAGACGATGGCCAGAAGCAGGACTCAACGCAAAGGCATAGAGCGGTCGAGCCGCAACCAAATCCGCCGAACAGATAAACCGCCGAGCCGCGATGAGCGCAGAGAACCCAAACACTTACGATTAGAAGGATCTTGATCGAATTGCTTCATTCTTGGGGACAGCACTGCAAAGAGGCAAAGACGCCAAGGGGAGGAAGGCCAGCGGTGGTCAAGAGCGATTGGATGCAGGTTCTCTTGCGTCCTCGCTCCTTTGCGCCCTTGCGTTTAGCTCCCAGATGCTTTGCCGTCAGCTCTGAGTTACGAGCTGATCACCGTACAAAGCAATAGGCGAAATGGGGAAGCCTGGGAAAATGCGGTCGAGGGCGTCACTCGCGCCGTGGCGCTGCAGAATTGGCGCCAACACGTTGCGATAATTGGTCATGACGGGGAGGTCACCCGGACCTTCCAGCACTTCACTGGTTAAGCCGGGCCATTTGCCGAGCACCCGCCCGCCTTTGATGCCGCCTCCCAGGACAAATATAACACTGCCGCGGCCATGGTCCGTGCCGAACGCGGAGTTTTCTTCCACCCGCCGTCCGAACTCAGTCATGGCAACGAGCGTGACGTGTTCCATCTCATCGCCGAGGTCCTGGTAGAAGGAAGCAAGTCCTCTCCCAAACCGGCTCATCAGGGGGTCCATGATGGTCGCCTGGCTGAAATGAGAATCCCACCCTTTCAGATCCAACGAGGCGGCCTGCAAACCCACGCGGGCTTTGACCAGCCGCGCGATTTGGCGCAGGCCCTGTGAGAAATCGTCCGCGGAATAAACCGCTCCGTTCGCCGGTTGGTAGGCGGCAGCGCGCAGCTTTTCGATGCGCTGCACGGCGTCCAGCGTGTTCCGCCCGGCGGCCCCGAGGCTATCCGTTTCCCGCCCGTAAAGGCCGGCGAGCGAATCCATCAGCCGTTTGGGATCGTTGCCCAGCGAAAAGTCATCCAGCGACTGAAAAACTGTCGCCGCGGGCGCACCGCGCAACGACTCGGGCACGACTTTGCCCAAAGCGACAGCTGACAAGGGACCCGCCACCTGGTTTTGTGCGCGTAGGAATCGTCCCACCCAACCACCGCCGGTGATGCCGCCATGCTCCATCAGATCCTGGGCCTCAAAATGAGAACGGGTGCTGTCCTCCGAACCGGCGGCGTGGATGATCGTCAGTGCGCCGTCGTGAAACGCGGGCGCCAAGTCTTTGAGGAGCGGATTAAGTCCGTAGAAGCCATCGAGGGGGATGGCCTTGCTTCGGCTGATGGCGATGCGTGGACGCGCGTTGTAGTAACCGTCATCCTGGAGCGGCGCGACCATGTTTAACCCGTCGGCGCCGCCGCGCAGGAAAACGACGACAAGCGTTCGGCGTTTGTCTCCGTTTCCTGTCAAGAATGTCTGCACCTCGCCCATATCAACACCTTTGGAAAGCCGGCGAAGCCAGAAGCAGGGCCAGCCCGGCGCCGGAATCGTGATACGCCTGAGCCTCCTCCGCTGTCGGCGTTCGGCCAAGTAAATGAGCCATCAACGCCTCGTTTCCGCCAGCGTTCCGCTTCAGGAGCTCGAGGTCCAGTCGGGTGCCTTTGATCTGGTTTTGACTCAGTGCCACGGCAAAATTCCAACGCCACAGCAGCGTGCCCATCCAGGGGGCAGCCTGCTCCGGATACCCGTCCGGGGTCGGGTAGTTGAACGGAGCATGTCCCATTCGGCTGAGGTACGCGATAACGTCCAGGCCCGAGTCAGTCCGGGCGCCAGTCGCGCGCAGCGCGGATACGATAAAGCCGAACGGGCGCTTCAATTTGTTGCCACGGCCAAAGCGGAATTCGCGGGTAGCGAACAAAGTGCGCAACGTTGCCCGGAGATCACCGCCAGTCCGGGCAAACGCCGCGGCGACCTGAGCCACGGCACCCGCGGGCGGGTCGTCGGCAATGAAGCGGCGGCACAGCTTGGTGCCGATATGTTGAGCCGTCGAAGGATGGCGAGTGACGATGGCCAGCACTTGCTCAAACTCGCGCCGGCCCCAGCGCTCGCGCTCCGGCGCCGCCAGTTCGGCAGGCGCCGCCGCAATTGTCTCCCCCAGCACTTCCTTCGCGCCGAAGTCATGCTGACCGGCTTTGAACTCGACCTTGCCGACCTGGAAATAAGGCGGCTGTTCTGTGGAACGCACCGTCCAGCCCGTGAGACACCGTGCCAGTTCCATCACGTCCTTTTGGGTATAGCCGCCATGGACGCCGAGCGTGTGCAGTTCCAATAACTCGCGCGCATAATTCTCGTTTGGCCGGTCCGTCATGGTGCCGCGCCGATTCACGCGCCCGTCAAGGTACCAGAGCATCGCCGGGCTGAGCGCTGAAGCCCGCAGCATCTCGGGGAATTTGCCCAGCGCATGCTTGCGAATCACCTCGCGGTCGGCGGCAACGGTGAGCCATTTGCAGTCCCCTTTCGAGGGGTCTATGTTGAAATGGTCCGACCAGAACTCGACCATCACCTCGTACAATTGCCGCTCCGAAAAGACAGCGCGGGCAAGAGTCGCGCGCATCAGCTCGTGCTGTAGCAAATCCTGCTGGTACTCGAACAGCTCACCGAGCGGCTCGTTCAACGTCTCAAAACGACGAGCGGCATATTCGCCCTCTTCGTCCTCGATGCGTTCGGGACTGAGCTGCCGTTCGAGGTAGGCCGCCGCGGATTCATCGCCAGTGCTGCCCAAGCTTTTGATGCGCTGATAATCCCCAGGTCGCGGCCCGAATGCAGTCCGGTTGAGAGCATGCACGATGGGATCTATCGAATCCTGCGCCGGCGGCTGAAACGGACCGGTGGCCTTGGTCTCGGCAAGGGAAAGAAACCGCAGCTCGCGAGGCAGTTGGTCACAGCCAACTGTCGCCAGCAGCGCCAGACTGCCGGCGCCCGCCTTCAGGAACTTTCGTCGCGGCAGCTTCATCCGGCAACCTGGTTGGCCGCAGCCAGAGTGCCGGTAGTGGACACCGGCCTCTCGTGTTTTTGTTCCTTCCAACACAGCACCAAGGCGCCGAAACCGCTTACCAGGACGCACAGCGGGAGAACCACCCAGCCCACCACCGGCAGAAGGAACGAAAACGCCAGCACGATCCCACCCCGCAATACTCGCCGCCACGGTTGGGTCTCATCGATGGGCGAAGGCAGCCCGGCACCGATCCGCAAGGTCAAGCCGGCTGAACCGGCCAGCCCCAGCATCGCCGGCGCAACCAAAAGAGTGATCCCTGTGAGTTTCAAGAGCGGATTAGGAAGCTTGGAAAGAATGAGACCCAATACAACGGGGCCGAGCGCTGCCGCAATGCCCACGAAAGTGATCCTGAGCGGCTTGGAATATTGCCGGCTGGCGCGTTGAACCAGGTCAGGGAAAAGGGCTTCCGCGAGCAGCCAATAGCTCACATAAATCGTCAGAATTCCGAGAACGATGAGCAGGATTTTCAAAATGTCAGCCATTATCATATGCTTTTCCTGGTTGAAGGTTTGAATAAGGTCCACCCAAAGTCCCAACGCTTCAAGCCGTTATATAGAGAACACGCCTAACCGGACATTTGTTTCAGACCTTAACCCAAAGATCGAGTTCGCTTGACACTCGGCAGAAAACGTCAATAATCGACTTTCAGGTTGACAGAAGTGAACATAAGCAACACCAGTCAGAAAGGAATCCGCTCCTATGAAAACCACCCGGTTTGCCAGTGGAGGTATTTTAGCGTTGACCCTTTGGGCGTCGTCCACTCGGGCCACTGAGTATTTTGTCTCTCCAAGCGGGGGAAATGTCGCGCCGTTCACGTCCTGGGACACTGCGGCAACGAACATACAGGACGCGATTGATGTGGCATCCACGGGAGACGTCGTTTGGGCAACGAACGGGGTTTATGCGACGGGTGGCAAGGTGATGGCCGGGGATTTGACAAACCGGGTCGTCTTGGATAAGCCGTTGACGGTACAAAGCGTCAACGGGCCGTTCAAAACCACGATTCAGGGAAGCCTAGACCCAGTCACCTCTACGAATGGCCCGGTCGGTCTGCGCTGTGCGTGGGTAACAAACGGGGCCTCGTTAATCGGGTTCACCCTTCAGAGCGGGGGACGCGAAATACAGGGACGACCACGACGCTTCAAAGCGGAGGTGGCGCCTGGTGCGTTTCGGCCACCGCGGTTTTGGCCAATTGTATCATAAGGGGAGGCGCCGCCTACTACGGAGGCGGCGTTTACCAAGGCTCGCTCTTGAATTGCACGGTTCTAGGCAATCAGGCCTACATCGGTGGAGGTACCTATAGCAGCGTTCTGCAGAACTGCACGGTTCTGCTCAACTCCGGTGAGGGGACCTACGGGGGCAACCTCACGAATTGCATCGTTTACTTCAACACGGGCACCCGCGGGGCGTCGGTCCCAAACTACCTCGGCGGAAACTTTTCCTATTGCTGTACGACGCCCTTGCCCTCAGGCCCAGGCAATATAAGCGCCGTTCCACAGGTCCTCAGCGATGGAATCCACCTCGCGAGCACTTCGCCGTGTCTAACGGCAGGCACGAACCTAACCACCGGGGGTGACATTGACAGTCAACCCTGGTCAAACCCGCCATCCATAGGTTGCGATCAATGGCAACCGTCGCCTGTTTGTCAGAACCCGCCCACGGTACAACCCACCGTCGGCTCGCCTGGTCTGGTAATCGGAGCCGTCGTGGCGGGTCAAGACCCGTTTGTCTGCTGGTGGACAAAAGACGGTGTATTAATCCAGAACGATGGGACTCACAAAGGTGCGACCACAACAAACCTCGTTCTCTCTCCATTGGCGCCGGGCGACGCAGGGGCGTATCAACTCGTCGCGACCAACGGGTTTGGAATGGTGACTAGCCCGGTGGTGAAGGTAGTCGTGCACTGCGTAGCCGCTGGGAGCACCGTCGCGTCGGCACCTTATTCTAACTGGACGACAGCCGCAACGAATATTCAGGACGCAATCGATGCCGCGCTCGCGGGAGGCATCGTGTTAGTGACTAACGGCGTGTACTCCATGGGGGGCAAAATAATGGGTGGTGACCTGCTGAACCGCGTTGCTTTGGATAAGCCTCTCTTTCTACTCAGCGTGAACGGCTTTCCTGTGACTACGATTCTGGGTGCTTGGGACCCGGGCACCATTACCGGACCGCTCGGTGTGCGCTGCGCCTGGCTAACCAACGGGGCGGTCCTCAGCGGATTCACCCTTCTGCAAGGTGCCACCCGGGCGCTAACGACGACCCCCGATGCGCAACAGAACGGTGGGGGTGCCTATGGAGCATCAACCAACGCGGTGGTTTTGAACTGTCTGATAAGGGACGGAGCGGCGGGCTGCTCCGGCGGGGGCGCATGCCAGCTTAGTTTGATAAATTGCACGCTGGAGGGGAACTCTGCCGTGACCGCGCCAGTGTCATTTGGCACTCAATATAGTGGCGATGGCGGCGGAGCGTTTGGGTGCAACCTCATCAACTGCGTCGTCCTCAACAACTTCGCTTACACTTCCGGCGGGGGCGCAGCGTACAGCACCGCTTTGAATTCCGCCTTAATAGGAAACCGGGCCGTTCAGTACGGTGGCGGGGTTTATTTCGGCACGCAATTCAATTGCACGATCTCCGGCAATTCGGTCGGTGGCTCAGCTTTGGGCTCACGGGGCGGCGGGGCTTACAGTGCAAACCTGGCGAACTGCATACTATACGGCAATCATGCTCCGGACGTGCCTTACGTCGGCTCCAGCAATTCCTATAACTCCGTCCTGGCCTTCTCTTGCACCGCGCCGGCCGCCAGTGGCGCGGGTAATATCACCGCCGATCCACAACTGCTCGGAGACGGCGTTCACCTGGCTTCAACCTCACCCTGCCGCGGTTCCGGCACCAATATCGTGACAGGAACGGATATCGACGGTCAGCCCTGGGCGAATCCTCCCTCGATTGGCTCGGATGAATGGCAACCAGCCCCGGCGCTCGGCGGACAAATCCAGATTGCGCTCGGGGGCATACCGCTGTCGGCCACCATTTCGGGACTCGTGATTGCCGGGCAAGATCCATTCGGCTACTGGTGGCTCAAGGATGGCGCAACCCTTGACGATGGACCGTTGTTCAGCTCCACTCACGGCGCGAATCTGACTGTCACTCGTTTTGGGCCTGAGGCGGCGGGAATTTACTCGTTGATCGTGAGCAACGCCTTCGGGATGGCAACGAGCGCGGTCGCACAAGTGGTGGTGCATTGCGTGGATGCAAACGGCGCGAATCCGCTGGTGCCCTATTCCACGTGGGCGAGCGCCGCCACTTCGGTTCAGGATGCGATTGACGCCGCGAACGCCGCTGAATACGTCATCGTAACGAACGGCGTTTACGCCACAGGTGGCAGAGTCATGGCGGGCGATCTCACCAACCGGATCGCCATCAACAAGCCACTAATCGTCGCCGGCATCAACGGACCGCAATCCGCCTTCATCCGGGGAGCATACGACCCGGCCACGACCAATGGGCCGCTGGCGGTCCGCTGTGCCTGGCTGGCGCAGGGCGCTACCCTCCAAGGGCTGACGCTGTTGGGCGGTGCGACCCGGAATAGCGGAGACACGTTCGGTCTTCAAAGCGGTGGTGGCGCGTGGTGTTCAACAACCAACGAACTGCTCCTCGGTTGTATCCTCAGCAACAATATGGCGACCTCCTACGGCGGCGGTGCCTACCAGGGCCAACTGCAGCGCTCCGTCTTATGGGGCAATGCCGCGAGTTATGGAGGCGCAGCTTACAATGCATTCCTGGCGAACTCGTTGGTGCGCTCTAACGCCGCTTCCTTCAGTGGTGGTGGCTTACATTCGAGCAGGTTCGTCAACTGTACCGTGACGGCCAACCTCGCTCCGTTCAATGCCGGTGGCGGCGAGTGGGGCTCATCCGGACGGAACTCGATTGTCTTCTATAATATCGCGCCAGGCTCCTTCTACCAGTTCGACTACAATGACTGGGATCTTCCGTCTAAAGTGAATCTGATATCCTGCTGGACCTCCGCAGGCAACTCACCGGGCGTTATTCCAACGCCCAGCCCGCAATTCGTCGTCGATGGCATCCACCTGGCCGCAACTTCGCCATGTCGCGGGGCTGGCAGCGCACAGTACGCATTTGGAACTGACCTGGACGGCGAACCGTGGCTTAATCCACCATCCATCGGTTGCGATGAGTTCTACGACATCGACGCCTCGGGGCCACTCCTGGTGGGGCCAATCACTGCCTACGCTCTCGACCTTTCAACACCGGTTATCCAAAACACTCACTCGTTTGTTCAAACCCATGTCACGGGCAACGCCAACCGGGTGGCCTGGTCCTTCGGCGACGGCACTGCCCTGACCAATTCATTTACCTATGTCGCCCTGCATGTTTGGAAAAATGCGGGCGATTACAACGTCACCTTCACCGCCTACAATCACGACAACCCTGGGGGCGTGACGACAAACGCGCTCATTCAGGTCGTCCCTCCGACGGCACCGTTGCTCTCCGGGAGCAGCGCAAATGGGACGAATTTTGTCGTAAGCTTCGCGACGCAAGCGGACGTGAACTACGTTGTCGAGCAGACCACGAACCTCACAACGCCCATGGCCTGGCAACAGGTGGGCACGGTTTACGGGACCGGCAGACAGGCTCGCGCGACAGACGGCAACGCAACAAATGTTATGCAGTTTTACCGCGTCCGGTTGCAGTAAGATGCGCTGCATCTTAGCTCTTGGCAGACGGTGGGACGACAGGCGGTTTGGCAGTGCCTTCCGCCGCGATTAGCTCAGGCAGCAAGTCGTTGCCTTGCGGCGTCAGGGTAAGTTCCGCCTCGCCTTCGATTAGCTTCTGGGCTTCCAAAATCGAGAACATCGCGCGCGCGATGTTCTGGTCGCGCGCAATCTCCTGCAGCGCCGCACCAACGATGCGCGGGCGCATAGCGGCGGCCTTGGCAAATTCGATGGCGGCCTGGCGCTCGGCGGTGCTGGTGATGATGCTTACCTGGTTCGCGCCGTCCTGCTTGATCGCGGAGGTGACCTGCCGCAAGCGGTTGACGACCTTTTCCTCGATCTGTTTGATCATGTTGGTGTCGCGAAAGTGCACCTTGCGGATATAGACCGAGCCGAGCTGGTAGCCCCATTCGTGCGATTTGGGGGACACTTCGGCACGGACGGTCTGGCTCATCGCGTGGCGGTTCTCCATCATTTCCGAGAGCTTGAGGTTGCTGAGGCAGCGGACGGTGGAGTTGCTGACGTTGGCGGCGAGGGAGCCGCGCGGGTCGGCATTTTTGAACAGATACGAAACCGGATCGCTAATAAACATTTCATACCAGATGCCGATGCCCATCGGCGCGCCTTCCTCGGAATTGACCGGCTGGCTGCGTAAGTATTCCTGGTCGAGCCGCATGTCCAGCACGTGGCAGCGGCCCATCCAATTCACCAGCGGCGCTTTCCAGCCGAGCTTGAACCAGAGCAGGTGCAGGCCCGGTTCGTCCAGGATGAGGTCCACCTTGCCAAATAGCACATACACCTTGCACTGACGCTCCTGGACGATAGTGTACAGGCCAAAGGCGCGGCAAAAGGCCGAGATCACGGGGCCGAGAACAAACAGTCCGAAGAAAGTGGCCCCGGCGCCGATCAGAAAATTAATCATGAGGCACCTCCAGGATAGCCCGACGGGCCTCGCTGAAGAGTTTCAGGCGGACGTTGCGCACGTAGGCCGGCAGAGCGTCCGGTCCGCTCTTCTGCAATTCATGCAACTGGTCGGCCAGGGCCTTGAGCGGCTCAACCTCGGCTTGTGCTTTCAAGGTCTCGATCTCGACCGCAGTCTTGGATTGGACCAGCTTCTGATCGGCAGTGGCCTGGGCCAGGCTGATGTCCGATGAAACCTGATTGTAAGCCGTGTTGATTGCGGCGAGCGCCGACTCCACTTCAGGCGGTGGATCGATGCCTGTGATCAGCGAGGCATCCAACGCGATGCCGTAACGGGCCTCGGAAGACTTGCATTCGCGGTCCATGTGCTCGTTGATGTCGCGAAGGTTTTTGCGCAGGTCGTTGATCGAGACGCCGATGGCGGCCGTTGCAATCTCTGGAGTGGGAATGGGGAGGTGTGACGGCGCAACGGGCGGCGGCGGCGGCGCCTCGAAGTTCGCGATGCGCTCGCGCAGCACCGAAGTGAAGTAGCCCATCACATGCACGATGGGCCGCTCGACCCCGAAGAGATAGGCGTAGAGATTCTTTTCTGAAACCCGGTAGCGGAGCTGCCCGGTCAACCCGGTATTGAGTTGATCCTTGGTGACGGCTTCGAGCACTTTGCCACCCTGGTTGGCGGACGGCGTTTCCGGATCGAAGGCCATGTTGATCGTCTGCGTCGCCACGGACACTTTATACACTCTTTCCCACGGCCACTTGAAAAAGGGCCCACCCGGCGGGATGACCCGCACCTGGGGATAGCAATAGCGGTCTTTCTCCTCGAGTAGCAACGATTCGGCGATGGGGTCCTGCAGCGTAGTGGCGGTGCCGACCCGTTCCGCGCGGCCGAAGCTTGTTTTCACCCCACGCTCGTTTTGGTTGACCGTATAAACGCCCGCCACCAGGTAGCGGACGAGAAACCAGGCAACGAAACCGACAACGACTCCGAATACGATGTTCATAGGCGTTCCCTTTCCAAGCGCAGGCTAAAGGGCGTCCCGCGTAAATCAAGGGCGAATGGCAGCGCTCCTGGATGGGAGCGCTTAGGTGAGGCGCACGCAGACGACAGGACTCTTCCGTTCCCTCTCATTCACACCCCGCTTCAGCTGGGTGAGGGGGCGGACTGCGCGGAGGGAACCGTTTCAACGGTTTCTGGCTTGCCGTTCTCCACCTACCAGTTTACTAACCGGCCATGTCGCTTCATTCCTACTCGCGGGTGTGGCTCCACCTGACCTGGGCCACCTTGGAACGCCGGCCACTCCTGTCCAAACCCGCCGCGGTCAAGCTGTCCGGCTATTTGACCCAATACGCCGCCGAACACGGAGTTTACATGAAACTCAATTACGTGAACCCCGATCATGTGCATGCTTTGGTGGACCTGCCCACTCGTCTCTGCGTCGAGGAAGTGATGCACCTGTTCAAGGGCAGCTCATCCCATTG
Organism: Candidatus Acidiferrum sp.; assembly: GCA_035566435.1. GTDB lineage: Bacteria > Verrucomicrobiota > Verrucomicrobiia > Limisphaerales > UBA8199 > DATMRF01. Next base: position 311,992 of record DATMRF010000105.1, on the reverse strand, counting down.
GCTTAACCAAAACGCGCTGGGTCGCGGCAAATTCGCCTGGGGCCGCGGCTATGGTGTCTTTTCCGTTTCACACTCCGATGCCGGACGGGTGGCCAAGTACATCGCGGGCCAGGAAGAGAATCATCGAAAAAGGACTTTCGCGGAGGAGCTCAAACTGCTGGTGGAGCGGCCCGGACTTCAATGGCGCGAGGACAAAACCGTTGAAACGGTTGCGGAAAGCTCCGCAGCCCCACCCCACCCCGCTGAAGCGGGGTGTTAATGAGACCGCCAGCAGTTGCAATATATTTCGAGGAATATGCGCTTTCTCCCAAGACACTGGAAAACATTGGCTACAGGACGAGGAAATCGGTCGTGCGCCCTCCGCACCTTAGGGGCTCCACTCACAAAGGCTCTCGACGTAGGCCGCGGAACCGTCGCGCAGCCAGCCGTCGAGTTGGGCCTGATCTTTCAACTGCTGGCCTCGCAGGCGCGGGACGACCACAAATTGCGAATCGACCTCCGGCAGGGCCGTCATGTCCACCCAGAGCTTCTCGAACTGGGTGACGGGGAAGATGTCCTCCTGGCCGTGGCCCCAACGCTTTTTGACCTCTTTAAGCGTGATGTACGTAGGCATCCTGGCGGCGAGCTGCCGGATGGCGGCGGTGACCTTTCCTTCATCGTGTAAATCGTCACGGCTAAGGGAAAACACCGCCAGCAGCTTATCCAGGTCGATCCAACAAGTATTGGAGTTGTAATAGCTCAGGGCGAATTCCGTCTCCTCGCGCGGCATCGCAAGCCCCTCGACGAGCCGCACGCGGCCGTTGACGCGCGCCAGGCCGCCGCCGCGGTCTTCGAGCCGTCGGGTAATAACCTCAAAAGTGAGGCAAGAACCGCTGCGGATGTGAAGACCCAAGAGCGCCGGGTCCACATCGGCGCCGAGCGTATCGATGTTATGGAGCAGTAAATACCGAAGTTGCGGACGTTCGGCCAACAGTTGCGAGAGGACGCCGTTGCGCATCAGATTGGGGACCTCGTACCAGTGGCCGACGGGATGAAGGCATTGGAGCGACACGTTATCAGTGTAATCGCTGGCCTCACCGGTATTGCGGGCCCAGTTGACCAGCGCATGGCGGAGGCTGTCACGGACCTTTTGCTGCTGTTCATCGAGGATTTGTTGCGACATCTCCTCCCACATGAACCGAAGGTCGCGCACCGTAGGGATCAGGCGCAACCCGACTGCTTTGCCCTGAGAAAGGAGCAGCGGGCCTTCGTAGCCGTAATCCTGTTGGCGCGCCAGAAACTGCTCCGTCGGGGCGTGCGTGAGATAACTCGTCGTGAAAATGTGCGGAATGGCGGCGCCGGCCTGGCGCGAAAGGCGGCGGCTCTTGGCCAGGTGAGTCTCCACGAACGTGCGATGGCGCCCGGCCAATTTGCAAAACGGATGCAGCGCCTTTACCACGCCCGCGCCCTGAGTCCACCGGCTGCCGGCGCCGGCGGCCAGCGTCACCACCGCCACTTCGCCGTTCTTGAGCGCGCTCAGCCCGAGAGCTTTGAAATCCGGACCTGCAGATTTGATCTCAAAAGCGTCGTCAACGTCGCCATCCTTGACGTCTTCGATGACCGTACTGGTGGACAGGCGGTTTTGGGCCAGCCCAATGCGGCTCGCCTTGAGGTCGGTGCGGATCTGTTCATGCTGCACGCGGTCGAAGCCATGCTGCTCCAGTAATGCGGAAAGAGAACAATTGCTGGCGGATTCCGCCTTGCCGCGCGGCAGCATCACGTCGAAAAGGTCTTGCACGACCCCTCGCAACTCCGGTTGCGTGCGGCAGGCGGCGCCAAATTTATCGAGCTCGGCGCGGCGCAGCGACGAAAGCTCACGGCGCTCCTGGCGCAGCAGCGCCGGCACGGTGAGCGTGTAATAAGCCGGCGGCATCAACGCCGGACCCTCTTGCAGCAACTCGGCGAAGGTGCCGCGCTCGTTGATAGCGAAATCATACACGACCGGTTCCATCGCGAACGGCAACGCGTCCTGGAGTTCGTGTTTGATTTCCGACATGAGTTCCTGCAAACGTCCCTGGGCGGCTGCTTTTTTTTCCGGAGCAAAGATGAAACCCATTCCGCCCCCAGACATGCCGCCCAGCATCCAGAATCCCCAGAACGCGTCGCGGAACTCCGCGCGCACCCGGCCAATTAGGGTTTCGGTAAAGTGGTTCGTCGCCCAGGGAATGATGGCCTGGATCGGCTGCTGGAAGTTGCGGGTGGTCGCCGCACCGATGCGTTGCACGTTGCCCTCGCGCAGAGCGGCCAGGATTTCATCCAGGATGGCCAGCATGCTCTGGCGCGCCTTCCATTCCGCCCCGGAACGCAACAGGTACTTCTCCGTGACCATTTCGAGAATCGGCCCGACATTCTGCGCCATGCCGCCATGGACCAGGACCAAGCTGTCCTGCAGTTTGCGTCGCGTCTCGGGCGCGGCAGCGGCGCCATCCAGAATCCTGTGCTGGGGCATGAGCCGGCCGCGACTGATCCCCAGTTCCGGGTCCCCCTGAGTCGCCAGGACGCCTTCAATCAGCTTCATCCCGGGCCAGACCCCGCCGGAATCCTGCCAACCGCCCCCGGAACCGCCCAGCCATTCGCCCAAAAGCGCGCGCGCGAGCACCAGGCGGCGTTCGTGTTCCTGCAACTGGCCGGTCAGCGACGCGGCCTGGCCGGTGGCCCGCATGCACACGCTCACCAGTGCGGCCAAGAGAGTCGTCGAGACCGCAAGACGCGAACCCTTGGGGATATTGTTGACGTTGCTGATGAGCTCCAGCCCGCGGCCGGGTCCGGCCAAGCGTGCCAGCAGTTCAGCGAGGCTTTGGCCCGAACCCTCGATGCCCGGCGGCACGACGCCGGAAGCAATCACCGCCGCCTTCAGCAAGCCGAGGTAGTCCTTCGCGAAATCGAATACCTCGGCGAGGTTGGTAATATCCGCGGACGCCCCGAGATCAACGCTGACCAGCCGCAGCAGCGGTTCTTCGATCGCGCGCAAATAGGCTTCGACCGGAGGCCGAGGCGCGTCGTCCTGGCCATGCACCCCCAAATCGATCGAGACGTTCAGGACTTTGGCGCCTTCGGGAAAATCCATCCCCAGGAAGAAGATATCGCTCCAACCACAGTGAGTGAGGTCCATGCGCACCGGCGTGCACTCGCGCAGGATAGGGAAAGTGCCATCGACCGCACTTGGCTTCAGCAACTCGGGCCTGAGGCGCAACGGCTGGTCCGCGGGGTGGCCCATGCGAAACATCCATTGGTTGCCCCGCACCGAGCGGACGCTGCGGCGCACCTGGTCGGCGAGCGTCTGGAAGCCCAGGCGGTGATAGGCCGCCGCGAGCGCGCTGGAGATGGCATCGCTCGGGCCTTCCGCCGCTTGAACGGCGAGAAACTGATCGATGGCCTCTTCGAAACGCCGTTGCAGCAGATGCTCGTAGCCCTTAAAAGGGATGAGGGAACGTGATGGGTGACCGGGGGAACGTGACGCGTGATCGGCCTTCGCCGAGGCTTCGGCGGACAGGTGTGTGATGTGTGAATCGCTCGCGGAGGTCGTCGTTCCGCTCTGGAGCTTTTGGGGCAGGTGGAAGCGGTGGATCGCGTAGAGGAAAAACAGAGCCCGGACGCGTTCGTACAGGTTTTCGCTACGGCGGCGGAAAGAATCCAGGTCCGCACACTCGCTTGCTAAGTCGTCCGGCGAAAGCCCGCTGCAGACGCCGTCCAGCGATTGATTCCTTTCGTGAGGGTCCGTCGCGGTAATAATGCGCTGCAGACGGGACATATTGGGGGGAGCGCTCAAAACGGCACATCATCTGGCCCGTTGCTTTTTTTGCTGCGGCGGGTCTTGCCGTCCGGTTTGGATTTCTTTAAGTAAGCTTTAGTTGCCGGGTGTTTTGGATCCCACCACGGATATGGCGCCCAATCGATCGGCGAGCCGTCGCAATCCGGCGTGCCACATTCAAGCCATAACGACCCGTCCTCATCCTCCCAGACACGAGCTGCATGGCCGTCGAACTTCTGCTCACAATGCAAGCACCAATGCTCCTGGTCGAGGTCCGGCCAATCGCAACCCATGCTGTGCTCCCTGAGCAGGTTGAGTTTTTTGTTATAGGGCAGCGAAACGTATTTAGTCATAAAGGGGCTCCGTTACTTCATTTCCCGGCGTGCAAACAACTCCACCAGCCCGCTCAAGACCTCTTCGCGGTCCTCGCCATCGAGCGCCAGCGCAAGCTGGGCGATAAGCAACCCATACTTTACGCCGATGTCATAGCGGCGTCCGGACAGCTCGCAAGCGAGGTATCGCTCGCGGTTTGCTAGTTTGCCCAACGCTGTGGTGAGGTGAACGCTCCGGCTGTCGCTGCGGCCAATTTCCTCCCCCAGCAGGTCCATCACCGCCGGGGTCAAGACATGCATGCCGAAAAAACAAAGATAATGCCCGGCCCGCAGCCCGGGGACGATCAGCTTCTGCTCCGCTTCCGTCGGAGTCGGCTTTTCGACTACCTGAGAGATCTCGTACAATCCCTTTCGCGCCGCCACAAGGTGTCCGCCCACCGCGCCGTAGTAGGGCAGCTTGCTTTCGTACGTTGCCTGCACCGCTGACACTGCGGAGTGTTCCGCCGCGGCCACCTCCACCAACTGTTGCGCGCATCGCTTCTGGCCGCCGCTGACGTAGAGATGGTCGCCGACCAGCAGCAGGAACGGCTCCCTGCCGGCGAATTCGCGCGCGCAACAGACCGCATGGCCGTAGCCGCGCGGCGCGCTCTGTTCGACGAAATGCAAACGCCCGCCCTGCCCGCCCGCCGCCGCGGCATAGCCCGCCTGATCCCCTGGCGAAACCACGACACAGATCTCCTGGATGCCAGCGGAGAGAATTTCCTCGATCAGGATGCGCAGGGCGGTCTTGGTAACCCCGTCGCGGTCCACCAAGGTCTGTAAGGGGAGCGTTCGCTGTGATTTGCCGGCGGCGGTGATAATGGCTTTTTTGATTTCCACGGCATCGGTTTATGGTTTGCGCTTGACGCACGCAGCCTTGCAGAACGCCGCCCACCAGTCAACCATGAGCAACTTGCGGCGCGCCAGGAAATCGCCCGATTCAGTTCTTTACTGCGGATTTCGCGGATGGCGGGGATAGAAGAAACGGGATCCGCGGTCACATTCCTTCGGTTGTAACTTGGGTGCGCGTTTGACCTGGCAGCTATTTTGCGACTATTCCATCCAACACCGGCGAGTTCCTCACCACCAAGCCCTTGACCCCTTCGAACCGGGCGACCGAAACGCCGTCGGCCACCTGGGCCTTGAAGTTGTCGATCTCGAGGCCGTCCACATCAAAGCAGGCCATCGCCGGACGAAGGTCTTCCTTTTCGAAACTCAGCCGGAGGTTTGCCAATTCGAGACCGCTCACGTGCCGGGCGAACACTCCGTAAGCGGGCATCACGCCGATTTTGCCGGGCTCGGGGTAGCCCTTGTCCAGCTCAGGCGGCACGCGAGCCGCATTCTCTTTGGTGCCTCCTCCAGTGAAGCTGAGCCGGATGTTCTCCAGCCGCACATCTTCGACATCGCTGCCGGGGAGGCCCGTAATCTGGATTCCACTCATCGGCTCAATGCCGGATGCGACCACATTGGAGATAAGGATGTTCCTCACTTTGCCGATAGGGGTGCCTTCCGGGCCGCGATTCCGTTGTCCCAGGGTGATGTAAATCGGGTACTGAGCCACTTCCATCATGGTAATGTTGTTGATCGTGATGTTCTCCATAATGCCGCCGTCCACCTCCTCGAGCGCGAGTCCGCGGCACCCGCGGAAGGTGCAGTTGGCCACGGTCACATTGCGAAAGCCGCCATTCGATTCCGTACCGAACTTGAGCCGGCCGTTTTTCACCCGGCTCGGCTTCATGGTGCCGTCCAGCAACGTGCCTTCCTCGAAACCGGACACCTGGCAATTCACAATGGTCAGATTTTCAGTGATGACCGGCTTACCCAGCGCATCGGTGCTCTTCGGGCAAAGCGCGTCGTCGTAGGGGGAATTGATGCGGCAATTTGAGACCATGACGTTGCGGCAGCAGTCGATGTCCAACCCATCGCGGTTTGTGTCCATCGTCACGTTATCGATCGTCATATCGTCGCAACCGGTGACGAGCACGGCTAAATGACCGCCGTGAAAGATGGAGAAGTCCCTCCGCAACACGTGACGGCATCGCTTGAGCGCGATCGCCTTGTCACCCATCGCCACCGCGCCTTTGCCGACGGCCTTGTCGCTCTTGGTCAAGCCTCCTCCGTTAATCATCCCCTGCCCCGTTACGGAGACGTTGGTCAGATCCTCGCCCCAGATCAGGCTATTGTGAAAATAGGTGTGGCCGCCGTCCTGATAAGCGGTGCCTTCGAAAGGCTCGGCGGGGTCGTAAGCGTTCATTTTTTGGGATGCGCCGAGGATGGTCGCACCGGAATCCAAGTACAAGTTGACGAAACTCTTTAGATGAATGCTGCCGCTCAGATACGTGCCCGCCGGCAGATACACCGTCCCGCCGCCAGCGTTGGCACAGGCCTCAATCGCGGCGTTAATGGCCGAGCTGCCAACTTCGTCCCGTCACCCGCAGCGCCGTAGGCGCGGACGTTGTAACCGGAGAGGCCTGACGACCGGGCGGTCGCAACCGAATTGTCTGACTCAGCACCGGCGCCCGGGCGCGCCAACGCCAGCGTCGCTGCAAGGAACACGAAAAACTGCTTAGGTTTCATACGATGTGCCTGGAAACTTACCAAAGGAAGGCGCTGGGCAAAGAAAGAATGTCTAGAACAAACGTTCAAGGGGCCTGTGAAAACTAGTGCAAAGTAGTGCTCTTACAGCAGGAGTGTGCGCCCTGATACACACGGCGCAGAAGAATCGCGTCACCGCTGAGTATTCTAAAGTTAATGCATCGAGCCGATGCGGTCTTACTCCTGCGGATAGAGCAAGATCCGATCGTGGACCAGCACGACAAGGTCATTTTTGCCGTCGCCGGTGACGTCGGCGACGACGGCTTCACGCGGCTCGGGCAAATCGCTGCGGCGGCCGCGGAAAGAGTGTTCTTCGAAGACCTGCCAGCGGTTGGCGGGGACAAGCTTGTGGTTCTTGTCGAACATCACCAGATCAAGGTAATTCTTGGCGGTTTCGAGGAAGACGAGGTCTTTGCGTCCGTCGTCGTCGAGGTCGCCGGAGACAACGTCGTTCAAGTGACCGTCGCGAATGGGCGTTTCATAGCCGTCGAGTTCGGTCAACTCCCAGGCCTGGCCGGCGAGCGCCATCCAGGCAACCGAGTTCAAGCCGAGAAATCCGACGGCATTCGGTTTACTGCCCCCCAACGCAATAGGCTGGAGGCTCGAGAAGTCGGACACCGGCAAGGGAATATTGCGCACCACCTGCCAGACGCCCGCCTGGTCGCGCTCGCAAAGGGTCAGCACCTTGCGCTCGGCATCCAACAGGAAGAGGGAGGAGACGGCGTTGGTGCAGTTGGGCACGGGCGCGGCGCTGACGAGCCGGGAATTGCTGGCCATCCCGTTGATCTGCTCCTTCACGTTGAACGTCCAGCCGCCTTTGTTGGTCGAGCTCTGGGAGGCGACCTCCTGCTTCAGAACGACGGCGCGGATGAAGTTTTTCTGGGTTAACAACAGTTCGGGCTTGCCGTCACCGTCGATGTCAGCGGTGCACAGCCAGGGCTGCTCGATGGCCCCTCCGGGGGGCGCGACGTCTATTTCCTCGAAATCCTTGCCAGGAACCTGGCGCAGCACTTTGACTTTTTCGTACGGGATCAGGACCACCAGGTCGGCCAAGCCGTCCTGGTCGGCGTCATGAAAGGCCAGGGTCGTGGGGTTGGATTGGAAACTGTCGCTAAGTTTTTGTTTCCGGCTCCTGCCATCCGCGGTGCGGGTGACGAGGGAACGTTTGCCGTCCTGGTCCACGATCACCGCGAGGACCGGTTTGGAGTTGGCGTCCAATTTCCCCACGGCGAGCACCAGAGGTTTTCCGTCCAGCGGCAGGAGCGTAGGGAACGGCAGCCGGCCTTTGTCGTCGAGGCGTGCGACGCCCACCTGCCGTTCATCGGCGCTGAGCATGAAGATCTCCGGGTGGCCGTCGCCTTCCCAGTCGGCAACGGCGAGGTCGGTTATGCCGGCGAGAGTGGGAAAGGTTTTTGGGGTGGCGAGCGTGCCATTGGTCTCCTGCAGGTAGAGTGAGATTTGGCCGCTTTCGGGTTCGGCGACGAGCAGGTCGGGCAAACCGTCGCCATTTACGTCAGCCCAAAGCAGGCCGCGCCGGGCTTTATCGGTTTTGTTGAGCGGCAGGACCTGGAATTGGCCCTGGCTGAAGCAGCCGGAGAGGGATTGCGACGGTTTGCGCACAAACTCCGAGATGGCGGCGCGGCCGGAGTTAAGGGCGATGCTGATGACCTGCGTTTTGCCGACGGGCTCGAGATTGTCAGCCCAATACGAGCGAATCGGAGCGGAGGCGAAATAGAACTCCGGGCCGAGTTGTCCGTCCGATTGCTGCAGGCGGAAACGATAAGGGTTGCGATCCTCCCAGTTGACGAGCAGCAAGTCGCCGCGGCCATCGCCATCGACATCCACCACCTGGATGGATTTCACGGGCGCGGACAGGGGAATTTTCCGCGGCTCCCCGAGCGTGTGGTCCGCCTGCTGAGGGAGAAAATAGACGTAATTATCCGCCAGCAGCAGCAGGTCGGTGCGGCCATCGCCGTTCAGGTCACCCGTTGCGAGGGCGTTGGGGGAAAGTTGACCATCATCGATGGGCCAACGTTTGGGCGCGCTCCAGCCATTAGTACCCTCGTTGTAGAGCACGACCAGTTCTTTGGGTTCCCCGTAATAGGCGATGTCGGGACGGCCGTCGCCGTTGAGGTCGGCTACCACAAGGCAGGCGATGCGTTTTTCTGAGGCGATTGACTCGATACGGAAGCGGGCGTCCGGGGGCAATTCGTTGAGCTCGCGCCTGTTGGCCGGGCCGGTTTTGACGGTCAGGTTGGTCTTGCCGGTTTGGTTATAGAGCAGATTGATTTTCGAGCGGGCGTTGTTGACGACGATGAGGTCATTCAGGCCGTCGCCGTCGAGGTCGGCAACACGGAGTTGGCTGATCTGACTGTCGATCGGAAAAATTTCGGGCCCGGTGAAACCGAAATGGTTGAGGTTGGTAGTCGCGGCCAGGGTGGAGAGAGAAACCAGGCTCGCGGCCGCCAGGAGCACCGCGCGGCCCGGTTTAAGAGGTAAAGTCATGAGCTTCAAGGCTGGCGGAAAATGCCAGCCCATGGCGCGGTTGGCCAGCTTATTCGGGACAGAACCCCGATGCGGCAGGGCGACGATAGCAGTCCGTTCGGCGCGTCATTCGCCAATCAAGTGCCCGGCAACCCGGCGCGTGTGCGCCACCCGGCGATGCTCCCAAAGGTAAATGCCCTGCCACGTGCCCAACGCCAGCCCGCTGCCCGAAAGCGGAATTGAGAGGTTCACCGCGGTCAGCGCGGTGCGTATGTGAGCGGGCATGTCGTCCTCACCCTCAACGGTGTGGACGAACAGGGAGTCGCCATCCGGCACGAGACGAGTGAAAAACGCCTCCAGGTCACGCCGCACATCGGGGTCGGCATTCTCCTGGATCAACAGCGAGGCGGAGGTGTGACGGACGTGGAGTGTTAGCAAGCCGGTCTGGAAATGGTTTTGGGAGAGCCAGCCAGTTACCTCGTCCGTGAACTCGTACAGGCCACGGCCGCGGGTTGGGATTCTAAACTCGGTGCAGGCTTGGCGCATGCGGGGGTGGAGCGTTGAGAGCGTTAGAGCGTGAAGAGCGTTGAAGCGCTAAAACGGTCTAACGCCTCAACGCTTGGCATCGAGCAGTTTTTCAAGCTGAGGGTTGCGCGGAGCGCCGGCCGCCAGAGCGTGCTGATAATGCCAGCGTGCCAGTTCGACGGCCGGCGGCTGGCCGGTGACATAAACGACGGCCAGGTTGTTGTGCGCCACACCGTAGTTGGGATCGAGTTCCACGGCCTTCCGCAAGGCCGTTTCGGCGGGCCCACGCAGTCCTTTTTCGCTAAGCGTCAGGCCGAGAAAATTTTGGACCTCGGCGTTGGCCGGCTCGAGCTTTGCGGCGCGACTCAAGGCGTCGAGAGCGTCGTCAAACTTGCCCTGGCGCAGGCGCAACCGCCCGAGGACCGACAGCGCGTAAGCACTATCGGGAGCGAGAGTGAGGGCTTGCTTAATATTCGTGTCCGCTGCTTCGAGGTGATTGGCTTCTATTTGAATGCTCGCAAGGTCGGTTAGCATCGGCACGTTCTTGGGATCCTGGCGCACCACCTCGGAATAACTGACCTCAGCTTTGTCGAACTCCCCGGCCTGGTAGTACTGCTTGGCCTGGGCCACGAGGATAGCCAGCCCGGGCGACAGTTCGCTCATGGGCTTATCGCTGGTCCTCGCCGCAGCCTGCGGCAATTTCGGCTCCGGCTTTTTAAGAAGCGCCAGTTCCTCAGCTGTGTACGGGACCGCGCGCGCCTCGAGCACGTCCAGCCGCGAGTGCAGGGTTGTGACCTCGCTCTCCAACTCCTGTGTAAGCGCGGCGGAACCCTTGGCCTTCCGACTGGCTGCTGGTTTGTTGGCAGCCTCCATGCCTTTCTTTGACTTTTCGCTTTCGACGGCCACCTTCAGCAAATCGTTTTCTTTTTGAAGCGCATTGATGGTCTGTTCAGCCCGGGCCAATTCCCGAGGGTCGGACTCGGCGGGCCGAGCGGAAAATGCCTCTTTGAGCTTGGCCTCCAGAAGGCCCTTATCCGCCTGCAATTGGCGGACCTGGTCCTTGAGCGCGCCAAGCTGGTTCTCCCAATCATCCGGGGCGGCAGGTTTCGCGGGTTGGGTGGGCGCAGATGGCGCCGGCGACGCCGCGGCTTGGCCAGGCTGGGTTTTGGTAACAGACAAAGGGGCGGCAGGCAACGGTACCTTGCCGGAGAGGCCGGCGATCGTGCTCACAAGATAATCGAGGCGGAAGTTCACCACGCTCGGGCTCCAGTTTGGGTTATCTTTCTGGAACTTCAGCAGAGCGGTCTGCGCTTCACGATATTTGGCCAGCGCTCGCTCCGGCTGTGCGGCACTGAGGGCATCAGCCTCCTGGACGAGATTGAAAACCGTTACATACTGATCATCGGGTCCCGCGGCCAGCGCGCCGGAAGAACCCGCCAGCAAAAGGAACAGGACCACCGCAAAATACCGTTTCATAAACCAAATACTAGGCAGGAGGAGAACCCTTTGGCAATGCGGCAGTCCTTCTAGAGGGTTAGAAGTGGTGATCGCTGATCGGCCTTCAGCTCGGCCAAACACGACGCGGAGGCTCGAAGCAAACTTCCGAAGTAGCCAAGTGAATCGGGAAGTCGGATCGTGCGAGTCAGGCTTCGGGTGACACCACAATCTTCAGGGATGCCGCTGAGGGGTGTGCCGCGAGCGAGACAGCGGCGGCGGTTTGCTCGAGCGGAAATTGATGGGTGACGAGCTGGCGCGCGTCGAGCTGGCGCGAAAAGACCAGGCGCGCCACCTCGCCCTGGAGTCGGAAATCTGCGGAATAGCTGCCGATGAGGTCTTTTTCATCCACACAAATCGTGGCGAGATCCAGGGTAGCCTGCTCGCCCCGGCGAGTGTGGGAAAACAGCAAAACCTGCCCGGCGCCGCGAACGAGCACCTGCGCTTCCCTCATCACCGCATCCGAAGGAACCGCGAGCACCGCCGCATCCAGTCCTCGGCCACGGGTGACACGCTGGACCAGCCCAGCCAGCGTCAGCCGCGAGATGATCTTGGAGCTTGGAGGTGACAAGTCCGACTTGGACTTGCGGCGAGTGGTCAGGGATCGGTCATCGATTGAATGGCCCACGCGGACGGCCCATCTCGCGCCGAACTTGCGAGCCAGCCGCAAACGAGTTTCGAGCAAGTCTGTGGCGACGACGTTCACTCCCCGCAGCGCCAGCAGACGGGTAAACATCAGCCCGATGGGCCCCTGCCCCGCCACCAACACGGTGTCGGCGGGCAGCAGCGTGAGGCGCTTGACCGCTTTGAGCACTGTGTTCACCGGCTCGAGCATCGCGCCTTCAAGGAACGAATTGCGGACCGGGAGCCTCACCACGCCGGGCAATACGAAGGGCATTACCTGCACGTATTCGGCATAGCCGCCCCCCGCAGGCTCGAACCCGGCGGTGATGCCGGTGCGCTTGTATTGGGCACATTGGGCGAAGGCGTGGTGGCGACAGGCGTGGCACTCAAGGCAGGGCACGTGGTGGTGCAACGCGACCCGCTCGCCGACCCTGAATCGCCTGACGCGAGTGCCCACGCGAACGATCGTACCCGCGGTTTCATGGCCAAAGATCCGCGGCGGCGGCACGGTGCCATATTGAATCTTTTTTATGTCAGTCGGACAAACTCCGCAGACCGCTACTTTGACGAGCAACTCGTCTGCACCGGTCGCCGGCACGGGCACAGTTTCGACCCGGAGATTATTGAGGCCACGATAGACCACCGCCCGCATCGTTTTCGGAATCGAGAGCACCCGGAAGGTTAAATGGAGAGGAAGACCCGCGAAACTGGAAAATGATTCGTGATGCGTGGTGCATGCGCAGGGGGGATCTCCGCCTAACTCTATCCATGGAAACGGAAGCTAACCAACCCGTTGCCGCGTGGGGGAAGTCTTTTCAGTGTATAAATTCGGCGAACCAGGGTTCGGGGTTGGAATTGAAGACCTGTTCCTGCGCGTGCCAGACGAAACGCACTTCCGAGGCATGCAGAGCATGATGGGGAAGGAGCAGTCTTTTCCACTGCTCGGGCGTTAGGCGGTTTTCGACCAGAGCCAAATATAAATCCTCGTCGCCGCCATAAAGTTTGTCGCCAACAATCGGGTGGCCGAGGTGAGCGAGATGGATTCGGAGTTGGTGCTTGCGACCGGTTACGGGAGACAGCCGCACCAGGGAGAACGGCTGCAGGTGATCCCCGCGGAGCGTGGAATTCGGTTCGCTTGAGAGTCCTGCTCGCTCAAATCTTCGTTCCACGCAATATTCAGTTTGAGCCGCCGCGCCATCGGGACGCACACAGTCTTTGATGGCAACGCGGCTGTTCTCGTCCTTGCCCAAGGGCTCATCGATGAGCCCGCGGTCCTCGCGCACATGACCGTGAACGACAGCGAGGTATTCTTTGCGGACCCGGCGGCTTTCCCAAAGGCCGCGCAACTGGCGAGCGGCCTTATGAGTCTTGGCGAGCACCGTGACACCGCTGGTCTCGCGGTCCAGGCGGTTGACCAATTGCGGATGGACTTCTTTCCCCAAGTAAAGACGCGCGCGGCTGATCAGGCTCGAGTACTCGTCGGTCTTGGTCGGATGACAAACCAACCCGGCAGGCTTATGGACGACCAGCAAGCCGGAATCCTCGTAGATGACCTCGAAAAGCTCGGTCGCCATGACTCGCCTATAAAGCGCGCCGGCTGGTTTCTGTAATCAGCGCTGCGCAGCGGTTCATAATTTGGTTGTCACTCTGGCTACACCTGCTAAAAAGACTGGGCCATTTTGGGCGGCTTTGCGAGCATGCAAAGCAACGATAGAGAAAGTCGAATAATGAAGTTGAAGCAATCCCTGAAACAAGGCCTGGTCATTGGAGGTTTGATACTAGCGGCGACGCTCGTTACATATTCGGCGCACGCCAACGTGTACGCGACGAACATCAAGCTCAACGGTAGCGCGACGAACGTCCTGGCCGCCGCCGGCGACAGCGTCACGATCAGTTATATCCTGAACGAACCGGCGTCACTCGGTGTTACGATCCAGGTGCTTTCGGGAACGATGGTGGTTCGCAGCCTGAACGTTACAAATAACGGGGCCGGCACTCAGGTCGGTACGAACAGCGTGGTCTGGGATGGCAAGGATGCGAACTCGAACTACGTCGCGCTGGGCGCTTACTCGGTGCGAATCACCGCGGCGTCCAGCGGTTACACGAGCTGGACTCAAACGACGGTTGATGGCGACGCCACCTATGTCTGGTCCGGGCGCGGTATCGCCGTGGATCAGAACACCAACAGCATTTACTTTGGCAGAATCTTTGTCGCCAACTCAGACCTCGGGCCCAGCCCCGACCTTCGAGCAGGGGACGTGGTTGGCGTCCTCAGGATGAATGCCGACGCCAGTCCCGCTGATGAAGGCGTCTCAAGCACCGGCCAGGATGGCCATGCCTGGACCGGTAATTTCGTCAGCCCCTGGAAGCTCACAGTGTCCGCAGATGATTACGTCTATGTTGATGATTTGGTTAACGCTGGTGAAGTTTACCGTTGGGACCCAACGTTCTCGAGCAACGCGTTGTTGTATGTGCTGCAAACGAACAATCAGCCGAGCGGCGCCCAGCTCAGCGGGCCGGCGGTGGCAGGCAGCGGGACCAATACGGAGATCTGGATGGCAGATAGCTTCTCGACTGATGGCATCCTGAAATGGGGAGTGACCTCGAATGGTACCTGTGCTGCCAATGACAAAGGCGCGACGGTCGTAGGTTTGGGCACCAATCACAGCTTCAGCGCCGTTGCGTTGGATAAATACGGCAATATTTACACGTGCCAATCGATCTCCGCCGCTGGGGACTCGAGCCCCCGCGTGTTTAGGTATCCAGCCTACGATCCCTCCACGAATGCCAATGTCGCCGAGACAAACCCCGTTTGGGCGGTCGGCGCCGGCGACGACACCTATGGCGGGGCCAATGGCATTTCCGTGGACCCGACCGGCACTTACGTGGCGGTGTGCTTTGAAGGGATCGGCAGCCTGTTGCCAGATAATGGCAACATCAAAATCCTCTACGCGACCAATGGCGCCGCACTCGCCAATCTCGACCTTGGGATTTCCATGGACAACCAGCCCTACACGGAGCATCAGAATACAGATTGCGCCTGGGACGCCGTGGGCAACGTATATTACATCGACGATTGGTACGGTTACTGGCGCGCATTTTCACCCCCCGGCACCAACCAGGCGACGACCGTTGCGGTCATGCAAGTGCTGGTTCAGCCGCCTGCCCCGCCAGTGATCACGGGCTTCTCGGTTACGAACGGCACGGTTACACTATTCTTCACGGGTTCGGCGAGCGATACGGTCACAAGCTTAAGCGTAGTGAGCGCGGCGGTCGTGACCGGAGGTTACTCGCCGGTTGCGGCTTCTAACATCACGCAGGTCAGCCCTGGCCATTTCAGCGCCACGTTCCCCGCCAACGGACCTGCCCGATTCTATCGAATCCAGAGGTGAGTGACCTCGCCCGAAACTCGAGCGACCTCGTCCAGATTGAACTCCTCCCCCTGGGAGAGGTGCTCAGCGTGCCACGGGGCACGCCGTTACAGGACCTGTTGTTCGGGCATGGCGTTGAGTTCCCATGCGGCGGACACGGGCTCTGCAAGGGGTGCAAGTTTAAAGTTCTATCGGGTTCGCTGGCCGTCACAGCTGAGGATCGGGTGAAACTCACCCCAATAGAACTGGCGCAGGGCTCACGACTGGCCTGCCGCGCCGTCGCGACCACAGACCTGAGGCTCGAACTCGCCCAATGGGAGGCGCCCATTCTCACAGACGATTCGGTTTTTGGGTTTACACCTCAAGAAGGTTGGGGTGTGGCGATCGATCTCGGCGCCACGACGATAGCAGCCCAGCTGCTCGACCTTCGCACCGGCCAGGTGCTGGCAGTCAGCACGGCCTTGAACATCCAGGCGGTTCATGGGGCGGATATCATGAGCCGCGTCGAGTTTGCCGTCGCCGCGCAGGGACACCGTACGCTGGAACGGCTCGTGAGGGAGCAGATCGGTCGGCTCATCGAAGAACTCCTGTGCGCAGTGGGGAAGGCCGAAGCGGGGAGCGCGTGCTCCGCGTTGAGGAGCATCGTGGTCGTGGGGAATACGGTGATGCACCACCTGTTTTGTGGTCTAAGCGTTGAGCCGTTGTCTCATGTGCCGTTCGAATCGCCTTCGCCTGGACTCCAGGTGTTCCCAGCCGCCGAGCTGGGTTGGAAGTTGGCGGGGAATCCGACGGTTCATTTTCTGTCGTGCCTGGGAGGGTTTGTCGGCAGCGACATTCTGGCCGGGGTGCTCGCGACCAAACTGCATGAGAGCGATGCTTTGGCTGCGCTGATCGACCTGGGCACGAACGGCGAGCTCGTCGTGGGCAATCGCGGCCGTCTGTTGTGCGCTTCTACCGCGGCGGGCCCGGCGTTTGAAGGCGCGCGGATTTCCGTCGGCATGCGCGCGGCGACTGGCGCCATCTCAGAGGCCCACGTAATCGACGGCAGGCTGCAATGTCACGTGATCGGCAACGGCCCAGCCCGCGGCATCTGCGGCAGCGGGCTGGTGGACGCGGTCGCAGGCGGACTCGACCTCGGCTGGATCCAGCCGAATGGGCGGCTTGCGCGCGGCGCCTCGCTTGGGCTTGCTCCGGCGGTTTCTCTGACGCAGCGTGACATCCGGGAGTTGCAGTTGGCCAAAGGGGCGATTGCTGCCGGCTTGAAGCTCCTCCTCGAACAATGGGGCGCCGCTAAAGCGGACCTGACACAGATTTATCTTGCGGGCGCATTCGGCAACTACGTTAACCAGGCAAGCGCTCGCCGCATCGGGCTGTTGGACGTTCCGGCGGAAAAGCTCCGCGCCTCGGGCAACACCGCACTGCTCGGCGCGAAACTGGCCCTGTTTAACCTGGCTCAGCACGACGGGGCCTACCCGGACATCCTCGCCAGGATAAAGCATGTGCCGCTGAACGAAGACGCGCATTTTCAGGAAGCGTTCGTCGCCGAAATGAGCTTCCCCACGAGGCAGCCATAAGCGGGCACAAAGGACGCAAAGGCGAAGCCGGCGCTTTTGTTTGCGTCCAACATCTTTGCCGTCATTTCAGTGAAAAACCGGCGCTGATTTGACCCAGGTCAATATTCTATCGAGGCGGGTGCTGCAAATTATGGCAATTGAATGGCAAAATCCGTGTGGTGAGAATCAGTCGCAGCGCCGAGACTTAACGGTGTTGATATGAACTGGACCAAAGCAGTTGAAGCTGGTTGTGGCGAGGAAGCCCGTTGCGAAGTCTGTCCTTTGAGCCTTGTGAAAGCCGGCGTGGCGGTCCGCATCAAGCGGCTGTGTGCGTCGCCGGAGATGCAGAACCGCCTGCGGGAGTTGGGTTTCTGCGAGGACCAGATCATCAAGCTGCTGACCAGTCAGACCAACTTCATTTGCCAGGTCTGCAATGCCCGGCTGGCTATCAGCGCGCAATTGGCGAAGATCATCCTGGTTGAACCCTTGCGTCCGGCGATGGCGCGGTAGGGCAGGCTTGTGCGGCTGCGCTAAACCTTCGGAGCAACCACCGCGGCGTCCTTGTTGGACGTTGGGGCAAAGCGACGGACCATTCCTGCCAGCGTCTTGACCCAGAGCGGATGCTCGTCCAGGCACGGGATCAACGAGAGCTCGCGACCACCGGCCCCTAAGAAACTGTCGCGTCCACGCAAACCAATTTCTTCCAAGGTTTCCAAACAGTCGGAGACAAAGGCCGGACATATCACCAGTAGTTTTTTAACGCCGTTCGCGGCTAGCCTGGGCAGTTCGTGGTCTGTGTAGGGCTTCAGCCAGGGATCGCGCCCGAGGCGGGACTGGAATGCGATGGAGTATTTCTCTCCCGGGATCCCTGCTGCCTGGACAAAAGCAGCGACGGTCTTCAGGCATTGCGCGCGGTAACAGGTGGCGTGGGCGGGGTTGGGAGTTTCGCAACAGTTCTGAACCGTGAGACAATGGCACCCAGTTTGGTCGGCCTTGCGGAGGTGGCGCTCGGGCAGCCCGTGGAAGCTGAAAAGAAGATGGTCGTAACCCTTAGTGAGAAACGGCTGAGCGCTGGCAACCAGGGCCGCGATGTAATCCGGATGGTCGCCGTAGGGCGGTTGCGCGTGAATTCTCATGCCCGGCGCGATTTGCGCCGCGACCTCCCGGACGCGCACCACGGCGGTTTCGTAGCTCGACATGGCATAATGCGGGAACAGCGGAATGAGCAGGACCTCATCGCCACCCTGCCGTGAAAGCTGGCGAACCGCGGCGGGGATCGATGGATGCTGGTAGCGCATCGCCAGCGCAACCGGAACGTTGACTTCGCATTGCAGCGCAGCTTCGACCTTGCGACTAATCACAATCAGCGGCGAGCCTTCAGGAGTCCAAATGGACTGATAGGCGTGTGCGGACTGCTTGGGGCGGGAGGGGAGAATGGCGAAATTGACAATGCAGAAGCGCAGAAACCAGTTCACGTCCAGGACGCGTCCATCCATGAGAAACTCGCGCAAGTAGCGCCGGACATCGGGCACGGACGGCGAGTCGGGCGAGCCGAGGTTGACCAGCAGAACTGCTTTGCTCATGCGGAGAAAGCGGAGAATTGGCGCCATGGAGTGGTGGAGTGGTGGAGTGCTGCATCGAGTTCCAAACAGCACCCCTTCACTTCAGGGCTCCCCCATCCCATTACCGACACAACGTTCATGCGGCTCGACTCACTGTCGAAAGGACGGTATCCCCCACGCGCCCGCAGTGCTCCTGCACGCGGTCTGCCACGTTGCAGCCGGACACGATGGAATCGCTGAGCGACACGCCATCGCGGTAGTGGCCGGCGAGAAACAGGCCGGGCGCCTTGACCTCAAGTTCGGTCATCATCTGGCGGTAGCGGCCATAGCCAAGGTTGTATTGGGGGATGGCCCGGGGGTAAAAGACAGTGTGTTGGAAAGTCGGCTTTCCCCTGACACCAAGGAGCACAGAGAGATCCGCACACGTTAGCGCGCAGAGCTTCTCAGTGGACAGCGATGCCAGCTCGGGGTATCTTTCGCCGCCGACATAGCTTGTGAGCGTCAGGTGACCAGCGGGGGCGCGGTTGGGAAAGAGAGACGAGGAGAAGATGGTGCCAAGGATTTTGAATCCCTCGACCTTGGGGATAAGCATACCGAAGCCTTCGCAGGGGTGTTGGACGTCTTCGCGCCGAAATCCGAGCACGACGCTCGCGACGGGCGGATAGTGGATTTCCGAGAAAGCGGTAAAGCTCACGGGCATCCGCGCCGTCACCCCCAGCTCAGCAAGCTTGTAGGCAGTCCCGGCGTAAATCACCGCGCTGTGCTCGTGCCGAGTCTCCTCGCCACGCTCGCGCAATTCCAGCATCCAGCCGCCTTCGGTTTGAGTAAGCGCGGTGACCTGGGTCTCCAGCCGCACGGCGTCACCCAGACGCTCCCTCAGCGTTTCGGGAAGCACCTGCAGGCCATCGTCGAACGAAAACTTCGGCGCGCGGTCTTTGGCGATTTCGCCTCGTTTCTTGCGCTCCCGAGCGCCCAGGATTTGACCTTTGATCAACGACCCGTAACGCGCTTCGAGTTGGGCCAGTTTGGGAAACGCCTGGGGCACCGACAGCTTGTAGGGGTCACCGGCATAAACGCCGCCTACCAGGGCGTCGATTGCGTGGTCCAGGAATTCCTGTCCGAGGCGGCGCAAGACGAATTCGGCCACGCTTTCCTCTGCGCCGTCGCGGCGGGCCGGGACGAACGGTTCGCGCAACACAGCGAGCTTCGCTTTGGCGGTGAACAGTTTGGTGGCGAAGAAGCCGAGCGGCGAGCCGGGCATCGCAATGGGCCGTTGATAGCGCACGACATAGCGCGCTTCGGCCTGCGGAGCCGGGTTGAGCCGGCGCTGTTTCAGGCCGGCATCCCGGATGAGCTGGCCGATTTTCGGCGAGGTCTCCAGGATGGTGTTCGGTCCGAACTCCGCAAGGTACCCATCTCGGCGAAGCGACTGGATTACTCCGCCGACACGTCCGCTTGCCTCATAAACGGTCACAGGGACGCCTTTCCGTTGCAGGCAGAAGCCGGCAGTCAGGCCCGTAATGCCTCCTCCGATGATGGCGACCGAATTCACTCAGATCGTCCTGGAATGCTTCCTTTCGCCAACCGGCGCCAGGGTGTTGTCAAAGCTCATCGCGATGTTTCTGATAAACAGGCGGCCGGTATCGGTGACTTCCATCCCTGTGGCCGAACGGCGCAGCAGGCCGTCGGCCTCGAAGGCGGCCAGTGATTCGAGCTCGCGCTCGAAGTACGAGACGAAGTTGAGGCCCAGGCGCTGCGACATCGCCCCGTAATCCAGCGAGAGGTCGCACATCACCCGCATGATAGTTTCGCGGCGGATTTTGTCCTCCTCGGTCACCAGGTATCCCCGGACCAGCGGCACCTGTCCCGCATCCAGGGCGGCGTAGTATTTCGTTAAGTCCTTCTCGTTCTGAAAGTACGCGTCGGGAATCTGGGAAATGGAGGACATACCGAACGCGTAGATGTCGGCGCCCGCGCGGGTGCTGTAGCCCTGGAAGTTGCGCTGGAGCTGTTTGCGGCTTTGCGCTACCGCAAGCTCGTCGCCCGGCCGCGCGAAATGGTCCATGCCGATGTACACGTAGCGGTTGTTTTCGGTCAGGCGCTCGATCACCGTCTTGAGCAACTCGAGTTTCACCTCTGGAGGCGGCAGCACCTTGTGTTCGAGAATTTTCTGAGCCGGCTTTACCCAGGGCACGTGCGCGTAGCTGAACACCGCGAGCCGGTCCGGCTGCAAGGACAGGACAATGTCCAGAGTGCGATTGAACGACTCGACCGTCTGATGCGGCAGGCCGTAGATCAGATCGAAGTTAACCGAGGTGAACCCCAGCTCGCGCACCCACCCCAGCACCTGCTCAGTCATCTCACGCGGCTGAATGCGGTGGACCGATTCCTGGACCACCGGGTCGAAATCCTGCACCCCGAGCGAAGCGCGGTTAAAGCCGACTTCTCGCAGGGCGACGATGTGGTCGCGGGTCAAGCGCCGAGGGTCAATCTCGACCCCGGCTTCGAGGTCGTCGGAGAACGTGAAGTGCCGATGAATGGTCTCCCCCAGCCGGCGGATTTCGTCGGGGTTCAGAAAAGTGGGCGAGCCGCCGCCCCAATGCAACTGCACGGCCTTGCGGCGCGGGTTGAGCAGCGTGCTCATCTGGGCGATTTCCTTGTCCAGATAGTTTACGTAGGTCGAGCCCTGCCCGTGATTCAACGTGATAACGGTCGTGCAGCCGCAATACCAGCAAAGCGTTTCGCAGAACGGGATGTGGAAGTAGAGCGAAAGGTCGCGTTCGGTCCGATTGTTGTCGAGGATACGCTCGGCCAGCTCGGGCCACTTGAGCGCATCGGTAAACTTCGTCGCCGGCGGGTAGGAAGTGTACCGGGGGCCGGCGACGTTGTACTTCTTCACCAGCTCGAGATCGACAGTTAGCTTGCTCATAGGCGCATTACGAAACTTAGACTCTCTGAAGCGGACCGCAAGGAGCGGGCGAACGGTAGTTTTTCACCGTCTGAACCAGGCTCTCGATGTTTTCCAGCTTGGCATTCGGCGGCACGCCGTGGCCCAGGTTGAAGATGTGGCCGGGGCGGCCGCGCATTTCACGGAGCAGCCGGCTGGTCCCAGCGGCGACGGATTCGGGTGTCGTGCTCAGGAGAAAAGGGTCCAAATTCCCCTGCACGCCGACAGTTTCCGGTAACCGCGCCCTCGCGTCGGCCAGGCGCAGATTCCAATCCATGCCCAGAACCTGGGCACCCGTGCCGACCAGGTCATCCCAATTGCCGTGCACACCTTTGGCGAACACGATCACCGGCACCTGGCCTTTGAGGGAGTCGAGGATTTGTTTTATCCAAACCGCCGAAGCCGGGCCAAAGTCGCCGTCGGACAAAACTCCGCCCAGGCTGTCGAAGATTTGGAGCGCCTCGGCTCCGGCATCGATCTGCATCTGCAGATACGCGCTGATGGCCCGGGTCAGCTTTTCCAACAAACTGCAGAAGAGCTTTGAATCGGAATAAAACAGCGCTTTGGCTTTGGTGTATTCTTTTACGCCTCCGCCTTCGATCATGAAATTCGCGAGCGTCCAGGGTGAGCCGGCAAACCCAATCAGAGCAGTGCGGCCGCCCAACGCGGACTTGATCAACGGAAGGGCTTTCGCGACGTACTGCAGACGTTCGGTCACAGCCTGGACCTCGAGCCGCTCGACGTCCGCGGTGGACTTCAAGAGAAATTCCATCTCGATACCGCCGCGATCGCGGAATTGATACGGCTGTCCGAGGCCCTCTGCGATGACCAGAATATCACTGAACAGAATGGCGGCATCAAAATCGAACCGACGAATCGGCTGAACCGTGACCTCAGCGGCGAGTTCCGGCGTTTGGACCAGTTCTAAAAACGAGTACTTTTCCTTGAGCGCGCGGTATTCCGGCAGCGCCCGACCTGCCTGGCGCATCAGCCAGACCGGCGGGCGGTCCACCGGGCGGCAATGGCACGCGTCAAGAAACCGCTGGCGGTTGGTCGTTTCCTGCGCCGTTCCACTTAAAGCCGCAGTCGCCGGACGCGGCTGCCGCGTTGCGATGGCCGATTTGCCCGCTGGAGCTGTCATTCTCATTCAGGTTGGAGCAACAGGATGTCGATAGCCATTCGATTCCCGCTTGAGCGCCTTATGGACTGTTCAGGCTAGAGGTTAGCCCACAGTGGGCCAACCGCTACGCAATTTTTGTCATTTTGAACACAGTTTTTGACCAGTGTCGCCAGAATCCCGTGAGGGCAAGCGTCCTCGCGAGCTCAAAAATGAAGGCATGAAGGCCCGATGCGGATGGGGGGCAAAGATTAGGGCTCGCGCGGACGCTCGCCGCCCCGGGAAGTCTACGATCGCCCCTTCTTGGTCGGGAGCCAGATGTCCTGCCATTTCAGGCCCAAGTCATCGACCATTTGGAAGGAGTAATCCAGGCGGCCGACGTCGCGGTCTCCGTTGTTGGTGCCGAAAGTGAACTTGCAGCCGGCGGCTTTGGCCAATTTGAGAAAGGCCGGACTGGGCAGGCGATAGCGGCTGTTGATTTCGATGGCGATTTTGTGTTTGGCGGCCGCCGCGATGACTTTGTTCATCCTCGGTTCTGTCCAAAGCTGATCGTACTCACCGGCAAGTTGCGCTGGAAGGAACGTCGGGTTGACATAAACGTCAACCGGCTCAGTGCTCAGGATAGCGACGGTGCGAGCGACCAGCATGTCCATGAATGCTTGCTTGTCTTTAATCTGTGGGACTTCGTTAGTCATCCAAAGGCGCATGCGTCGGCCACCGTCGTCGAAAATAGTCATCGCGTCGGTAAAGACATAATCGAACTGGGACACCGCCTGCTTCGAGAACAGTTTCACCCACTCACGGCCTTCCGCCTGCATGGCGACGAAAACCGGCTGGCCTTTCATGGTCTTGAGGTAGTCGTAAATGCCGGTATCGTTCGTGACGGAGAAGCTCAGACCGCAATTAATCGCGATGCCGTAAAACACGCCGGTCTCGCGCGAGAGTGCCAGCGCTTCGTCGAGGGTGAGGCCGCCCTTCAGGTGGACATGATAATTCACGACCGGAACATTAGCGGCACCCAACCGGACGATCTCCTGGTCGTAATCCGTGCCCTGCGCGGCGGCGAAAGGGAGGTCGGCCGGGTCAGGTGGCAGCCTTTTGACGCGGAGATTGCGGAAGAAGACCCTGCTGCCGGCATCATGGCACTGCAAGGCGAAGGTGCCGTGGTCGAGCTTGCGCCCGGGGTGGTTCGGGACGCCGAGCGGGGGTGTTGCTTCGAGGTAATCCACGAGAAGAAGGTCGTTTACGCGAATCTGAATCCGTCTCCCCCTAACCACTATATTCAACCGGAACCACTCATCGTCCTTGGCCAGTGCTTTATATACGTTCCGGATGCCATACAGACTGCCGGTGAGCTTGTTTTCACGGTAGCCGCCCTGCCCGCCTGGGAGGTTCAAGACCTGCGCCTCGAACCCTTTTTCCGGGAACCCTTCTTCCTGGAGCTCGGTGTGGAAATAAACGCCGGAGTTGGCCCCGTTTTTGGTCAGAACTTCCGCCGCGAACTCAAAATTGGTGAAGTCCGCCCGGCTGTCTGGGCCAACGTAGAACAGGTGCGAGCGCGGTCCATCGCACGCGAGCTGGCCATTTATCACTTTGAAGGAAGTTGGGTTGCCACCGGCTTTCCAGCCGGAGAGTGTCTTGCCGTCGAAGAGGGATTGCCAATCCTGGGCAGAGACGGTAATGAGCGCCGGCAGAGTAATAAGGGTAAACAGAACTGATTTTAGTCTCACGAGCACGGATTTAACCTCGAACCGAGCAGAACGGGAAGGAGATTCTCAAGACGAGCGCGGGCGACAGCAGAGGCCGGCGAGCGCGCGGACGGCAACATCCCCGTGGTTCGCCACTATCCTCAGACGAAACGGCAGGGCGCGCTGCTAGTTGTGGTGAATTCCTCCCGCCAGCCGCTTAGGCTTGTGCCAGTTCGCCTGGCGTGACGACTTCGGGGACGTGGCGGTCCCCGCCCCGGAGCGCCGCGCTCCGCCATGGCGGGGCGGTGGTTGCTTGGCTACTCCTGCATGTTCTGTACGGCGCGGGTGCGTTTGGGCCAATTGAAAATCCACCTGGCGCTTGAAAGTGTTCACCTTCGCGACCTGGACTTCGACTTTATCGCCGAGTTTGAAGACGCGCCGAGTGCGGCGGCCGATAAGGTGGTTGCGCTGAGGGTCGAACTGGTAGAAATCATCACTCAAGCCTGACAGCGGCACCAGGCCACTCAGGCCTACTCCAGGCACATCGACAAAGAAACCGAAGTTGCGCACATCCGTGACCAACGCGAGATAACGCTGCGGTGAACCCGAGCGAAGTTGACCGAGCAGGTAAGCAAACAACTTCACGTCCCGGCTGTCCCGCTCGGCATCATCCGACCTTCGTTCGGTCTCGGAGATATGGTCAGCGACCTCGTGCAGCGATCGTGCCGCGAGTGGCTGGCCCGGTTGTGCAAACAACGAGCGGTGGATGACCAGGTCGGCATAGCGTCGAATGGGGGAAGTGAAGTGGGTGTACTTCTTTTTGGCCAATCCGTAATGTCCAAGCGGCTCCACTGCGTAGCGCGCGCGCATGAGCGACCTCAGGAACCGAACCTTGAGGGCCTGGCCGATCGGCAGCCGGTTGAGTTTTTCGAGCAGGTTTTGGACCTCGAGCCGATTCGACAAATTTCCGCACTGAATCTGATGGCCGAGGACCTCCTCGCGGAATTCCTGCAGCCGTTTAGGGTCGGGCGGCTCGTGGATGCGGTAAAGTGACGGGCGGTTCAGGGCCATCAGGCGTGCCGCCACCGCTTCGTTCGCCAACAGCATGAACTCTTCGATGAGCTGGTGTGAAATGTCATTCTCCACCTTCTCGAGCAAGAGGACCTGGCCTCGGTCGTCGAGCCGGACCTTAGTCTCGGGAAAGTCGAGGTCGAGCGACCCAGCCTGGAACCGTGCCCGGCGAATCTTCTGGGCGAGGGCGTTGGCATCGTGGAGCATTCGTTCGAGGGACTCGAGCGGCTGCCGCTGAAGAATCCTAAAGACTTCTTTGTAGTTATAGCGGCATTGGGACTGGATGACGGCGGAATAGAATTGTGACTTCAACACGCGTCCGTCTGCGGAAAGCAGGAATTCGACGCACTTAGTCAACCGCTCGACGTGGGGCTTTAGCGAGCACAGTTCATTGCTTAGCGCCTCGGGCAGCATCGGAATGACCCGGTCCACCAAATACGTTGAATTGCCGCGCCGGGCCGCTTCCTCATCCAGGGCGGTGCCCAGCCTCACATAATGCGAGGCGTCTGCAATATGCACCCAGAGTTTCCAATGGCCCGACTCAGCGCGCTGCAGACAGATCGCATCATCGAAATCTTTGGCGTCTTCCGGGTCGATGGTGACCACTGGATGTTTGCGGCAATCCACTCGCCCGACGCATTCGGCGGGGGTTACTTGCTGACCCAACAAGCGCGCTTCGTGCAGCACTCCCTTAGGAAAATGCAACGGCAATTGGTACTGGCGGATAACCGAGAGCATATCGACACCCTCAGCGTCGGCCGCGCCGAGGACTTCGATGATTTCACCTTCGGGGTTGGTGTGACGCGATTTCCACTCGCGCAGTTCGACGACCACTTTGTCACCCTCGCGCGCCGGGCGTCCCACATCGCTCGGCGGCGGCACGTAAATGTCCTGCGGAATACGCGGGTCATCCGGGATAACATAAAAAAACTGGCGGCCGCGCTGGAGGGTGCCGACTATTTGCGTGCGAGCCTGCTCCAGGATTCGCACCACACGGCCGGTGGGCTCGGTCGGGTCGTGCCGGCCACGGGCTCGCGGCACCGCATCGCGCCGGACCAGCACTCGGTCACCGTGCATCGCCGTCGCGGTCGCGTCGGGCGGAATTCTCAACACGGGAACCTTCGGGTCGTCCGGCTGCAGGAAACCCGAGCCCTGCCGGTTCATCCGGATGCGTCCGGGAATAAGATCCGCATCGACCGGCAATGCGTAGCGACAGCCCTGTTTGACCCGGGCGATTCGGCCGGCCCGTTCCAGGGACGCCAAAGTCTGTTCGAGCTCTTTTTGCTGGTTTCGCGACAACCGCAGCGCCGTCAGCAATTCGGCAACGTTCAGCGGCGTATATTTGTGCTGCCCCAACAGGTCCAAAATCTTTTGTTCCATAATCGGCAAGTGACGGGCGTAATCTCGCGTCTCCCCCTCTGCGCACGGATTACCAGGCAGTTTTTTAGCTCGCGTTCAATTCGGCGGCAAGCGGAGGGTGAGAACGGAATTGGTTCAGGCCAGAAAGATATAGTTTCCCGGCGAAATGTCAAACACGCGCAATCAGCCCTGCGCGGGTCAGAGCGGGGCACGCAGCAAAGTGTGCGGCCGCTCGACCTCGGGTTCGAACACAGGCGACATCAGGCATTTTTGCGGGACGAAGAGCCGCCGCACTCCTTTGGAGGCGAAACGACGGGAGCCAAACGAGAACACGGGAGCACCGCTTTCCTTCCCTGGCCTGGCGCGCTTGAAATCGTCTTCGTTGCCCCGCTTCTTTCCTGCCGTAACGCTCACGAAGGATTGGACGCCACTTCACTGGCGATATTCACGGAGGCAAGCCCCTTGCTTCGCTGCTCACGCCGCAACCTGCAACTGCGTATGAACCTCACTGCAGACTATTGATGAACGTGTCCGCCTGGGCGATCGCCGAGTTCATATCGCTCAGCAACCGGGAAATCTCCGCCTGGATGTCAGTGGTCTCACCTTTCAAGGAGGCGATCGCTGCGGCATTGAGATTATGCTTCAGGTAAAGCACCTGGTCATGAAGCCGCACCAAAACCGGGTCCATGCTCTGCTCGGCGCGCTTGAGCGCAGTGTGCAGTTCGTCGTAGAGACGCCGCGTCTCCCTCAACTTGTCCCGGCTGCTCTCGCGAAGGTTAGAGGAAGAGATTTCTTTGATCTCCTTTTCCCATTCCGCGAACAGGTCCTCGGCTACGGTCTCAACGTCTTTGACCCGCTTGTGAACCGTGCTGGCTCTTTCGACCGAACGCTCGTATTCCTTGTTGAGCGCGGCGTAAGTCTTTTCGAGATTGCCGCCCTCGAAACCGTACATCTCCTTTAGGCGCGTCAGCGCGTCTTTGAACTGCTCGCTGGCCACCTTTTCGTCGTCCCGGGCGGCCACCACCCTTTTCTTGAGCAAATCGCGCTTATAAACTCCTACTTTCTCCCATGCCGAGTAGTACACACTGCGGCAACCCGTCAGCGCCAGGATTGAAAGGAACAATACTAAGCCCGCCCGCCATTTCATGGGGCCAGCTTATACATAACGGGCTGGAAGACAATCGCGAAGCCTTAGGAATACTGCGCAGCGCGCTTTGAGACAAATGGACTGCGGTCCAGGTAAAACCGCAAGGGCAGCTCGGCCGCCCGGGTGATGCCGACGCGCGTAGTAACAATCACGGGGCCGCGTTCGCGTCTGAATTTCACCAGGCTCTTGTTTCGCGCGATAAAGAGGGGCGAGCGGACGGAGCATAGGTCAGCGCCATCGAGTGAGCGGTTAATCGCCATGGCTTCGCACAATTTCGCCGGGCCGTTGGTCAGGTGCTCGCTTCTTGACACCGAGCGACGGCCATGAAGCAAGTGAGGCCCTAGCGTCGCTTCCACGGCGCGGATCAAAATCGCTTCCGCGGTCCCGGCGGGGCGGCATACGGCGTTCACGCAATAGTGCAGGCCATAAATCAGATACACATAAGCATGGCCGGGCTCGCCGAACATCACCCGGTTGCGCGGCGTTAGCCCGGGCGCGGCGTGGCAGGCCGGGTCGTCGATTAAGTAAGCCTCCGTCTCGACGATCGGTCCGCCGCACGGACCCAGGGGCG
The DNA here is from genome assembly GCA_035566435.1 of Candidatus Acidiferrum sp. GTDB lineage: Bacteria > Verrucomicrobiota > Verrucomicrobiia > Limisphaerales > UBA8199 > DATMRF01. The sequence goes on along the minus strand of DATMRF010000105.1, from coordinate 283,723 downwards.
TGCTACGGACAAGCCAGTGCCCCAACAGCCTCGGCGCCACAACGCTCGCTGATGGCTCGTAGAACCCTCTCGGAAGCGGCGTAAAAGCTTTCATCGAGTGTCGGGATCAAATAACCGCGCGCGCGCGAGATGTCGAACCTACACTGCGGCGGCGTAGGTCCCAGCATCGGGGCGGGAGCGGCCACGTTCCCGGGTGATGTCCGATTCCGACGTAATCTTGGGGACGTGGCCGTCCCCGCCCCGGCAGGTTGATTAGTTCGACACCGTGCTGAGTGCCGCCGGTTTTAGGTTTCCGCGCTTCTTCCGCGGGTCTATGTTTCCGCCCGTGTTCGACGAGTTGTTTAAGGAATTTGATCGGCGCGATGCTCCCGGGCTGAGTGTGATGGTTATCAAGGGCGGGCGGAAGCTGGTCGCCCGAGGTTATGGCCTAGCGAACCTGGAGGACGGTGTCCCTTGTGCGCTCAACACAAATTTCCGGCTCGCGTCACTGACCAAACAGTTCACCGCGATGGCGATCCTGATTTTGGCTGAACGCAGCAAGCTGGCGCTTGCAGAGAGTCTGCCGGAATTCTTTGCCGAGTTCCCCGCCTGGGGCAGGAAGATCACCGTGCGCCACCTGTTGACGCATACTGCCGGGCTGGTTGACTACGAAACCATAATCCCCAAGCACACTACGCTACCGCTTCTCGACCAGGATGTCCTCCGATTGCTTTTGCGGCAGGCGAGGACCTATTTTCCGGCCGGTGCTAGGTACCGTTACAGTAATTCAGGTTATGCCCTTTTGGCTCTCATCGTAGAAAGGCGCTCGGGGAATACTTTCGCGCAGTTTTTGAAAGACAACATCTTCGGCCCACTGGAGATGACGGGGACACTGGCCTATCAGCAAGGCTTGTCAGTTGTGCCGAACCGGGCGTTCGGTTATACGCGCCGAGCGAGAGGGTTTGGACTCACGGACCAGAACCGGACCAGTTCGGTGCTTGGCGATGGCGGTATCTATTCCTCAGTCGCCGACCTCTACAAATGGGACCAATGGCTATATACGAGCCGGCCAGTCTCCCGGAAGCTGCTCGAACAGGCCTTTACCCCCTCGGTCAAGACCGAGTTCCCGGGCTCGGGGTACGGATTTGGCTGGTTTATGGGCGAATACCGCGGTCTGGAAGAAATATGGCATTACGGCGAGACTGTAGGCTTTACCACGCGCATCGCGCGTTTCCCGGAGAGGAAGCTTACGGTGATCCTGCTCGCCAATCGCAGCGCTGCAAATCTCGCCGCCGTGCCGCACCTCGTGGCGGAGCGAGTCCTGTTCGGGTAGCTAAGACAATGGCTGTATCGGCTGGCGCTTTAGCTGGCGCAGTTCCTGTTGCTGACGCAGCAAATCGAGACGCTCTGCCTCGCTAGTGTCCGGGTGGCTCGCACGCTGGACCGAGGTTGCGACCTGCCGCTCGATAAACTGATTCCGCAAGCGCAGGGCCACGTCGGCAAGCTGCTGGGCGGGGTTCGGAAGGGGCCGCTCCTGAACCGTGACCTCGGCTACCATGTTCCGAACCTCCGGCGACGCGCACTGATCCAGGAAAGCAGTCAGGCTGGTCCACGTCTGGGTTTTGTTCGCTTCGAGCCGTCGCGCTATCACTTCCCTGGCCAGCGGATTCTGAACCCAGCCCGGATCGAGATGCGCGACCGCCCAATCCACGAGGTTGTCATGCAGGAGGAGCAGTTTCACAAGCCAATGCTCGTGGACAGAGGGTAGCTCCAGGCCGGGTGTTGGTTCGACTCCTGCCTCGCCCGGCTCGGTTGGAGCGGTTCTCAGCCGGGGTGTCTTTGCGAACTCTAAACGCACCGCGTCGGGGGAGACCCCAAGGCGCAAAGCCGTTTTCTGGGCGTACTTGTCGGTAAGCACCACGTTCCCGGCTTTGTGTACCGCCTCAGCCATGCCGCGCAGCACGGCCAGCCGGCCTTTGTCGGTCGCCACATCGTTCGTCGCGCAAAGGCGATTCAGGTAATAATCGAAAAAACCGTCGGCCTGTTCGATGAGTTGCGTGAACGCCGGGCCACCGGAAGCCTTGATGAAACTGTCCGGGTCGTGCGGGGACGGGACGACAGCAACCCGGACGGCCAATCCGGAAGCCAGCAGGTGGTCCAGCGACCGCACGGCCGCGTTCTGGCCCGCTTCGTCCGAATCAAAGCAGAGCACCACTTCCTCGACGTACCGCTTCAGGATTCGCGCGTGGTCTGCGGTGAACGCAGTGCCTTGGGGGGCAACGACGTTCTGCACCCCGGCCATGAAACAGGCAATCAAGTCGAGCTGGCCTTCGCACACCACTGCATACTCCGCCTCTAGCAACGCGCGCTTTGATTTATCCAGTCCGAAGAAAACTTTGCTCTTCGTAAAAATTGGCGTTTCCGGTGAATTGACGTATTTGGCCGTTTTCTCGTCACCGGACAGCACCCGGCCGCTGAAGCCGACCACCCGGCCCTGTTCATCGCAAATCGGGAACATGAGCCGGCCGCGGAAACGGTCGTAGTAATGGTCGCTGCCCTCTTTGCGCAGGATGAGGCCAGCCGTTTCCACCACTCCCAACTCGTAATCTTTGCTCTTGGCCCAGTTGACGGTATCGTCCCACAGGTCCGGCGCATAGCCCAGGCGGAACAGCTTGACAGCTTCGTCCGGGACGGCACGTTTGGCGAGATAATCGCGAGCAATCTGCCCGCCGTCTTCGGTGGCCAACGCATTTTGCCAGCGGCTAGTGATCTGCTCGTGAATCTGCAGCAACTTCTCTTTGAGCGAGCGCGACTGTTGCTCATCGGCTCCCCGTTCATACTCGAGCGGGATCTTGGCGCGGTCGGCCAGGCGCCTCACCGCCTCAGGAAAATCGACGCTTTCGTATTCCTTGATGAAGGCGAAGACGTCTCCGCCTTTGTGGCAACCGAAGCAGTAAAAAATCTGGCGCTGCGGATTGACATTGAAGCTGGGGGTTTTTTCCCGATGAAACGGGCAGAGCGCGAGGAAGTTGGCGCCCGCACGCTTCAGCGGGAGGGACGCGCCAATGACATCGACGATGTCATTGGCGGCGCGGACTTGTTCGAGCGTTGCTTGGGAAAAGAGGCCAGCCATGAATCGGTGAGCGATGGTCTGCCGCCCTGCCCTGCCGAGCCGCGTCAGCTACCGCCCCATCAAATGTTCGAGGACGAGTTGGTCCAGGGCAGCATAGTCGCGGTTGGCGATCAGGGCGCGGGCCTTCTTTTCGTCGAAGGTCCGGGCCTTTTGCACCAGGCGGAGGAAAGTCCGGCGGCTGTTCTCCAGGTGGGCCAGCCAGTGTTCGACCTTGGTGGTGCGGAAAGGGTGCACGTCAAAGCAGACATATTGGCCTTCCTTGCCGTAGCCGTTCCGTTCGAGAGCGCGGACCTGGTTAAACGCCACCCGGAGGTTCGAACTAGCGAAGGGTTTGTCCTGGTCGAATTTCAATCCGTTCTGGTCGTTGAGGTGCAGCGACCACAGCTTGCCGAACGTCATAGCGAAATCGATTTCGTCGGCGGGGTCGAGCCCCGCGAGGATAGCGTGGGCCGACTCAATCAGGCAGCCGACACGTTTGGGATCTTGCGTCAACTGAGCGATGGCCAGCGCGTGGCCGATAGTCGGTAGATAGGCGTGGTCCATCGGTTCGTTCGGTTTCGGCTCGATAGCGAGGCGAATTCTTTTGTCGTGAGCCAGCATTTTATCGAGAGCCGTGACCAGCAGTTCAAAACTGCGCCGACCGTTCTTGGCTTCGCGCAGGTAAGTGCCTTCTCGGGCCAGCCAAAGGACGATCAGGTCGGTGCCAAGATAACGGGCAATATCGATGCAGCGGAGTGAGCGCTCGATGGCATACTTGCGGCACTTGGGGTCATTGCTCGTGTAAGCGCCATCGATCGTCATCGGGCTGAACCAGAGGCGCGGGGCGACCATTTCGGCAGCGACGCCGGCATCGTCGAGCCGGCGTTTGAGCGCCCTTGCCTCTTTGCGCAACTGGCCGTCGGACTTGCCATCGATGTCCGGCACCGCATCGTCGTCGTGGAACATCATCGCGTCGAAACCGAGCCTCTTGAGCTGGGCGAGTTTCCAATCAAAAGATTGCGCGGGGCGCGTCGTGGGGCCGTAGGGATCCTGTCCTTCGCTGATGTTCCAGGGGCCGAAGCAGAAACGATATTGTTTTTTCGCCATAGATGGGGGCGACCATAGCGCGGGCCGCGGTGGATGGCAGCAAAAAAAGCGGCCCCCTAAAACGATTGACAGCCACAAGATTTGGACGTAACACCGGATCGGAGCAGAAGCGAACTATGCCAAAAAGCAAACGCAAGAAAACCCAAACCAGCGTCAGCCCCGGTCGTGTCACTTTTTTCGACGGGCAAGGGGAATTGCCGATGCTCGAAGTGAGCACGGCGTGGAGCACGGCGGAAATTTACCTGAACGGCGCGCACGTAACGAACTTCCGAAAGAAGGACGAGCCGCCTCTGCTCTTCATGAGCCAGTGCAGCCGGTTCACCGAAGGCCAGCCGATTCGCGGTGGCATTCCGGTTGTTTTTCCATGGTTCGGACCGCGCGAGGGGATGGCCCAGCACGGCTTCGCGCGGAACAAACCGTGGGACCTCAAGGAATTTGTGCCGGCGCCGGACGGCAGCGTGAGCGTCCGATTTCGCTTGCCGGATTGCCCGGAGGCTTCCGCGTTCCCGCCGTTTACGGCAGACTACATCGTCACCATAAAGGAGACCCTCAAACTGGAGCTGGTCGTCACCAACCAATCGATCGACGAGGCACTCACCTTCGAGAATTGTCTTCATACTTACTTTGAAATCGGCGATATCACCGCCATCTCGATTACCGGCCTGAAGGGCGTCAGCTACCTCGACAAAGTCGCGAACTTCGCCCAAAAGGTCGAAACCGGCGACGCCATTCGAATCGCGTCGGAGGTGGACCGTATTTACCTGAACACCTCGGATGACGTGGCGATCCTCGATCCTCGCCTGGGCCGCAAGATCCGCATCGCTAAGCGCGGCTCAATTTCGACCGTGGTCTGGAACCCGTGGATTGCCAAGGCGCAGCAGATGCCCGATTTTGGCAACGATGAGTATCAGCGCATGGTGTGCGTCGAATCAGGCAACGTCTCCTCCAATCAGATCACGCTGGCGCCCAAAGCACACTCGAACCTTATCGTGGAATTGGGCAGCGAAAGACTGGGCTGAAGCGCGCAGGGTGGTGCCCGATTGAACACCGAAGCTACGATTTCGGGTCTGACTCACGCAGGCCCGGTTTCGCGCCACTGGAAGCTTGCGCGGCGGCACTGGAGGCGGCCTGTTTCTCTTTCAGCGGCAGGAAATTTCCTTCCTCGCAGCAAGCGACAAACCCTTCGGTCACGGACTTCAACTCCTCCCACCGGGCGCGGATTTGTTTGGACTCCGCGTTGGTGATCTGGTTGTCCGCTGCGGCGGTCGCGATCACCGATAGTAAATCCGCGAATTCCTGAACGATTTCGTTGGTTGCCGGGATCAGGTACGAAGGATGGGCTTTGTTGGTCTTGGGGTTGAGGATGAAAAACCCCCCTGCGCGCTGACAGATCCACTGGACGAGGCGGCGGTCGTTGCTGCACCGCAGCAACGCGTCGATGCGATCGAGAGGGTTGGCGCTGCCGCTCCCGGCGGATTGGTCGGGCGGTTCCGCCCACTTGTAAATCATCGAGAGCGAGAGGCCGAGTTGGCCGGCCACCTGCTTCGGACTGCACTGCTGAAAGACTTCGCGCAGGAGTTCGTGTGATTGCATGGCGTAACAGTGAAAAAACTGATTTCTGTTTGCAAGGATGAAGAAAAGGCTCGATAAAGGGACGACGGACGACCAAAAGAGGGCATGAATGGGATGGCTACGTCGTCAGGCCAGGTCTCGTGGCGCTTTGGCTTGACCCTCTGTTTGGCAACCTGCTGGAGTGCCATTTCCGCCAGCCCAGAGCGTGATCGAGGCGGGTTGAGCCTGCGCTCGCCGGACGGAAAAATTGAGGTGACAGTCGCTGCTCGCGGGCGCTTGACGTACTCCGTCCAGGTGGATAACCAGGCCGTGCTCCAACCGTCAAGGCTTGGCTTCGAGTTCAGCGACGGCGCCTCACTGGGATCCAATGTCGAACTTAGCACGACGCAGCGGCGCGGCGCGAACTCCGCCTGGGAAAACAAGTGGGGCAAACGGCGGGAGGTGCGGGACCGGTATAACGAGCTGCGATTGGCTTTACGCGAGGTTGCGGGTGTTGGCATGGGAAGAAATTTCGAAGTAGAGTTCAGGGCTTACGATGATGGGGTCGCCTTCCGCTACGTTTTGCCTGCCCAGGCGGCGATGGGAGCGTTCCTCTTGCGACGAGAGCCGACGGAATTCTGTTTTGCCGGGGATTACCAGTGTTTTGCCGGTCAGCAGGAAAAGGGATTTCAGGGTGCGCAGGAATGGGAGTTCAAACCTGGACGGTTGAGCGAGATAAAACCCGAGGCGATCGTGGGCCTGCCGCTGCTGGTCCAGACACCGGCGGCCTGGGTGGCGGTATTCGAATCCGACCTGCGCGACTGGGCCGGGATGTGGCTCGGAGGCGGAACCGTCGCTGCGGGAGGTGTCACGCTCGATGTCAAGCTGGCGCCGAGACCGGACGGACAAGGTTTGGTGAAAGCGGCACCTCCGCACGCATCGCCCTGGCGCGTGCTGATGATCGGACGAGAGCCAGGGCGCCTGCTTGAGAGCGACCTGGTGCTCAATTTGAGCACACCGTGCCTGCTTGCTGACACGTCGTGGATCCGCCCCGGCAAGATGGCGTGGGACCACTGGTGGTCGGGTGATGTGGAGATGAAAACCTCGACGCTCAAGGATTACATCGAGCTGGCGGCCGAAATGGGCTGGCCGTACCAACTGATCGACTGGCAGTGGTATGGTTCCTTCAACAAACCCAATTCGGATATCACCAAAGTCAGCCCGTCGGTTGATATGGAAGAGGTGCGGCGCTTCGCAAAGGAGAAAGGCGTGCGGCTTTTGGTTTGGCTCTATTGGTCGGATGTGGACAGGAACGACGCTTACAAAAAGGCCTTTGCTCTGTACGAGGAATGGGGCATGGCGGGAGTGAAGATCGATTTTATGGATCGCGACGACCAGGAGATGGTCAATTGGTACGAGAAAATCACCAAAGCCGCGGCCGAACATCACCTGATGGTTAATTTCCACGGGGCTTTCAAGACGTCCGGCTTCAACCGAACGTTTCCGAACCAGATCACGCGCGAAGGCATCCTGGGCAACGAGTATAACCGCTGGAGCACGCGCGTCACACCTGAGCACAAGGTGACTCTGCCGTTCACGCGGTTCCTGGCCGGACCGGCGGATTTTACGCCGGGCGGTTTTCTGAATCGCCAACCCAGTCAGTTCAAGCCCGATAGCAAGGCGGCGCAGGTCCAGGGCACGCGCGCCGCGGAGCTGGCACTGTTTGTTGTGTATGACAGCCCGCTCTGCTGCGTCTGCGATCATCCGAGCCACTACGGTGGCCAGGCAGGCGCCGGCTTTCTGAAGATCGTGCCGACGGTCTGGGATGACACCCGGGCACTGGACGCGGAGGTTGCGAAACATGTGGTTGTCGCGCGGCGGTCGGGCCAGGAATGGTTCCTGGGCGGACTGACGGGCAGCGGCGCTTACGACGCAAGCGTCAGCCTGGCGTTCCTGAAGAAAGGACGTTGGCGGCTGCGCCTTTGGAGAGATGCCACCGACAGCGATGTCAACGGAGAGCATTTGGAAATCGAAGAGAGAGTGGTGACAGCGCAGGATGTATTGAAGATTCACTGTGCACCGGCGGGCGGGTTGGTGGCGTGGCTCCGGCGGGAGTGAGTTCGTTATAGCGCCGCATCGGTGCCGGCTCGCAGATCCACCAACTCTGCATAGGCAGGGCGCGCCGCGCCCGCGAGTTCGGTTGCTGAGTTTGCCGTTCAACATTTTTTGTCCACCCAGGCGCTTTCAAACGACTAAAGGAATAGGAACAGAGATGGAACCGGACGGAAATCAACTGGCGGAGAGCGCCGGCCGCGGGAACAAAGCGGCGGCGGTCCGGCTGATCGACCTCTTTTATGAACGGATTTACGCCTTTCTGCGCCGACTCAGCAGCAATGACGCTGACGCCGCCGACCTTACCCAGCACACTTTCAAGCGTGCCTGGCAGTCCTTGCCGACGTTTGCCGGCCGGTCGTCGGTGGGGTCCTGGCTGCATAGCATCGCGTATCATGTCTATGTGGATTGGCGGCGATCGAACCGCCACACCGAGGCGCGCTCGATTGAATGGTGGGCGGCTTGTCCAGCGCCGGAGGCCTCGCCGGCGGAAGTCGCGGCCCGCAACGACCTGGCGACGACAGTTTATGCCTCCGTGGAGCGATTGGAGCAGGACCTGCGAGACACCGTTCACCTTCATTATTACCAAGACCTCACGTTGCAGGAGACCAGCGAAGCTCTCGGTGTCGCGACGAGCACCGTCAAATACCGGCTCCGCCAGGCCCTCGCCGAATTGCAGAAAGAACTGGCTTCGGAGGGGCGAACGCCACGCCCGTCTATTGCCATGCCAGGAAACATATGAACACTCCCGAACAGGAAATTGAAAACGCGCTGCGCCGCGCGGCCAGGCCCAGGCCTCCCGAGAACCTGAAGGAACGACTCATCGCGGACACGCAAATACTGCCTGGCCAGGGCGCGTTTCGCAGGGAGCCGAACGGTGCCGGTGGCTGGTTCCGGCGCTGGTGGCCAGCGCTGGCGCCGGCCGGCATCTCGGTCGCCTGCGCACTCGCGTACACCGCGCAGCAAGCGGAGATTCGCGACCTGGAGCAGTCGATCGGAACCCTGGCCCAAAGTTCCCCCCCTGCGGAGAGCGCTCCGTCGGAGAGTTCTGACAAGACGCGTGGCGCAGTGCCGGCGGCGGCTGCCGAAACCGAGCAGGAGGAGATCGCGAGATTGAAAGGCATGGTCGCGCAGATCTCGGGCGAAGTCGCCCGGTTGGAGCAGATGCGTGGTGAGAATGAAAAGTTGCGGGCGCAACTGGCCGCGCCGCTGCCGGGCACGCTGACGCAGGAAGAAGCCGACGCCAAGGCCAAGGCGCGGGAAAGGGCGGTGAACATCCAGTGCGTCAACAATCTCAAACAGCTTGGTTTGGCCTGCAAGGTTTGGTCCTTGGACAATGGGGATCGGTTTCCGTCCAACCTGCTGCAGATGACGAACGAAATGTCCACACCGAAGATCCTCGTTTGCCCGGCGGACACCGGACGCGAGGCGGCAAAAGGCGGCTGGGCTGGCTGGACCAGCGCGAATTGTTCTTACGAGTTTTTGGCCCCGGGCGCTTCTGGAGAGGAACCGTCGCGAGTGCTGTTCCGATGTCCCATTCACGGCAACATTGGCTGCTGTGATGGCAGCGTGCAAAGTGGTGTCGGGAAGGAGCACCCTGAGCGGCTGGTGCAGCGAGACGGGAAACTCTATTACCAAGACCAATGAACCTCCGTTTTTTGATCAGCAGCGTCATGGCTTTGATCTGCCTGGGAGCGGCCTGGGCGGTGATTGCCCAGCACCAGGAACTAGGGCATTTGCGGGCGGAACGACAAGGGCAACTGGCGGCTATTGCGCAGGACACTGCCTCTCCCGCCCCAAGCGAGGTCAAACCGGCTGAGTCCATTGCGGTGCCGGCCCCGGCCGAGAGTTCCTCCGAACTGCTTCAATTGCGCAGTGAGGTCACCCGGCTGACGCAGCAGCGACAGGCTTTGGCAAATGTGCGCACCGAGAACGAACGACTGCAAGCGCAAGTCGCCTCGCGGGGCACGAATGCCACGCCGGGAACGGTTCTGCCGCCGGGTTTCATCCGCAAAACGCAGGCCCAAATGGTCGGATACGCATCGCCGCAGGATACGATTCAATCCTTCCTTTGGGCGATGCAGAAACATGATTTCAATACGGTCCTCCAGTCGTTCACCCCTGAAGCGGCTCAAAGCATGCAGGCGCAATTTCAGCAGCCGGGTCATTCGGTTGACGACTTTTTCCGGGGGTCTGAGGCACTAGTCGGCATAGGTATTAGTGAGCAGAAACAGCTTCCCGACGGTTCCATCGAGGCGAAGGTTCAGATGGGCCTCGCAGATTTTTCAGCGCCGAGCGTTGTGTTCCGACAAGTCAACGGCCAATGGAAAGTGGCGGGGCCGTTTTGAGATCACTCATTTCGACTCCGATTTCTTTAATAACGTTGCCAGGTGTTGTTTCCAAACGGCTGCTAGCGTATGCGTGCCGTGACCACGGGTGTTCGCCCCTAGGGGAATCAGCAGAGCTTTCCCATGCCCAACCCGCTTGATTTCGTGTTCAAGGATGCCCAATTCAGGCGGGTTGATCAGGTCGTCCCCGAAATTAATCGCTACTAGCGGTGCCTTGATCTTGTTGAGCTCGGGGCCAGGATCATAATCCCGTGAGCTGTCGAGCGCGTACAGGATGTCGTTCGCGTCATGGGTTTTCAGGGCGGCATCGACGTAAGCGTCGAGCATGTGGTCGGCCTGCTGCAGCGTGGGAGCCTCCTTCTGGCGCTGGATGGGGTTGCTGCCCATGAAAAAGAGGACCTCGAGGGCGGCCTTGACTGCCTGCGGCTGCGTTTCATAATCGCCGTTGTTCCAGCCGGGATCATTGCGGATGGCGTCAACGATGATGCGTCGCCATACCCGGTTACGACCGCAGATTTGCGTGGGCAGACTGGCCAGGGGAAGCAGGGCACCCATGTAATCGGGGTAGGTTTCTCCCCAGAGCCAGGTGTGCATGCCGCCCATCGAGGTTCCCATGACCAACCGGAGGTGGTTGACGTTCAGGCCTTCGGTGAGCAGACGATATTGCGCTTCGATCATGTCGCGGTAGCCGTATTTGGGAAACCGCGCGCGCAGCCCGTCGCTCGGTTTGCTGGATTGCCCGTGGCCGATCCCGTCCGGCAGGATAATGTAATACCGGTCAGCATCGAGCGGTTGGCCTTTGCCGAAGAGTTCGCCCGCGAATTCCGGCCGGATGAATTGGCTGCCGCTCCCGGTCGTGCCGTGCAGGATGAGGACAGCATTGCGGACCACACCATGGGTGTCGCGCCGCGGTTTCCCCAAGGTTCGGTAATGGATGCGCAGCTCAGGCAAGACCTCGCCGGATTGAAAGTGAAAATCACGGATGGAGTAATCCCCGCTCTGCGGCGCTGGGTAGCTGGCGGTCGGTTCTGCGCCACGAGCGGTCAGACCAGACAACAGGACAAGGAAAGACAGGCCGAAGAAGAAGGTTCTGAGGTTCATGAGTGAGAGTGTAGGCAAAAAAGAGTTTTCAATGTAGGGACAAATCGCGGCGCATTGTTGGCAGAGGGGAACCGCGCAACGTAAAATCTACGATCTGATAGCGGATCAGAGACTCCTCACGTCGTCTCCTACAGAAAACGGGGATTTCCAAACACGCTCTAGGGGAGGTTGGTATGACCCATTAAATAGCGGTCGCATTCGCGGGCGGCGCCGCGGCCTTCGTTAAAGGCCCAAACGACCAGGCTTTGGCCGCGGCGGCAATCGCCGGCGGCGAAGACACCCTTGATGCTGGTCGAGTATTTTTCGAACTCGGCTTTAGCGTTGGAGCGGGGGTCGCGCTCGACGCCGAGGGCTTCGAGCAGCGGCTGTTCCGGCCCGAGGAATCCCATCGCGAGGAGCACGAGCTGGACGGGACGCACTTGGTCGGTGCCAGGGACTTCTTTGGGGGTGAACTGGCCTTTGTCGTTCCGCTCCCATTGAATCTGCACGGTGTGCACTTCTTTGACCCAGCCTTTGTCGTCACCCACGAATTTTTTTGCGGTGGTCAGATAGACGCGCGGGTCGGCGCCGAATTTGGCGGCGGCTTCTTCCTGGCCGTAATCGAGGCGATAAACTTTCGGCCATTCGGGCCAGGGATTGTCGCTGGCGCGGTCCATGGGGGGACACGGCAAAATCTCAAGCTGGACGAGGCTCTGACACCCGTGCCGCATGGAGGTGCCGACGCAATCGGTGCCGGTGTCGCCGCCGCCGATGACCATGACGTCCTTGCCCTCGGCGGAGATGTAATTGCCGTTGCGATGGCGTTCCAAGAGACCGCGGGTGTTGGCCGTAAGGAAGTCCATCGCGAAATAGACACCCTTGAGGTTGCGGCCCTCAATGGGCAAATCGCGGGGTTTGGTGGCGCCGATGCAGAGAACGACGGCGTCGAACTCCTTCAATAATTTTTCGGCCGGGTAGTTGACGCCGACTTCGGTGCCGGCAAAAAACGTGATGCCTTCGGCTTCCATCTGGCGGATGCGGCGGAAGACGACTTTTTCCTTGTCGAGCTTCATGTTGGGAATGCCGTAAGTGAGCAGGCCGCCGACGCGGTCGGCGCGTTCGAACACGGTGACCAAGTGGCCAGCTTTGTTCAGTTGAGCTGCGGCGCAGAGGCCGGCGGGGCCGGAGCCGACGACGGCGACTTTCTTGCCCGTGCGCACCTCGGGAGGTTCGGGGACAACCCAGCCCTCATCCCAGCCTCGCTCAATAATCGTGTGCTCGAGGTTCTTGATGGTGACGGGCGGGGCGTTGATGCCCAGGACGCAGGAGCCTTCGCACGGGGCTGGGCAAACCCGGCCGGTGAAGTCGGGGAAATTATTGGTTTTGTGAAGGCGCTCGAGGGCTTCCTTCCAGAGGCCGCGATAGACCAGGTCGTTCCATTCCGGGATGAGGTTATGGATGGGACAACCTGAGGCCATGCCGTTCAGGAGGGTGCCGGTATGGCAGAAGGGAATGCCGCAATCCATGCAGCGGGCGGCCTGCTCGCGGAGCTTCGGCTCCTCCATGTGGAGGTGGAATTCGTTCCAGTCGCGGATCCGCTCGAGGGCGGAGCGGTCCAGGGGCAGTTCGCGCAGGTATTCTATGAAGCCGGTAGGTTTTCCCATCGATTAGTCAGTAGTTGGTAGGGCTCTCGTGAGTTCCGATTACCCGCCGCCGATTCTGGCGACGTCGCGGGCGTTGACTTCGAAGGCGGCCATGATGGCCTGGTCACCGCTGAGGCCGGAATCCTGGACTTTCTTGAGGGACTGGAGGACGCGCCGGTAGTCTTTGGGCATGACTTTGACGAACTGGGACGCCATGCGCGGCCAGTCGGAGAGGAGGCGGGCGGCGCGGGAGCTTCGGGTGTAGGCCTGATGGCGCTGAATCATTTTCCAGACCTGCTCGATTTCGTCGGGGTCATCAAGTTTTTCCAGCGCGACCATCTGAAGGTTGCAGCGGCGGGGGAAATCGCCGGTCTCATCGAGGACATAAGCGACGCCGCCCGACATGCCGGCGGCGAAGTTGCGTCCGGTAGGACCGAGGACGACGACGCGACCGCCGGTCATATATTCGCAGCCGTGGTCGCCGATGGACTCGACGACGGCGGTGATGCCGCTGTTGCGGACGCAGAAGCGCTCGCCGGCCATGCCGCGGATGTAAGCTTCGCCGCTGGTGGCGCCGTAGAAAGCGACGTTGCCGATGATAATGTTTTCCTCCGGGACAAAGGTGGCGAGTTCGGACGGATAGACGATGATCTTGCCGCCGGACAAGCCTTTGCCGACGTAGTCATTGGAGTCGCCTTCAAGGAAGAAGGTCATGCCCCTGGGCATAAAGGCGCCAAAGCTCTGGCCGGCGCTGCCGGTGAAATGGATCTCGACGGTATCCTCAGCGAGGCCTTCGGGGCCCCAGCGCCGGGTAATCTCGCTGCCGACGATGGTGCCGACGACGCGGTTAACGTTGCGAATGGGCAGCACGGCGAAGACTTTTTCTTTCCGTTCGAGCGCGGGAGCGCAGAGGCGCTGGAGGACGGTATTGTCGAGGGCCTTGTCGAGGCCATGGTCCTGTGGGATCTGGCAGAAGCGGCCGGTTTTGGTCGGGACCTCGGGTTGGTAAAGGATTTTGGCGAAGTCGAGGCCTTTGGCTTTCCAGTGGTCAACGGCTTTTTTGGCTTCGAGGCGGTCGGAGCGGCCGATCATTTTGTTCATCTGGCGGAAGCCGAGCTGAGCCATGAACTCGCGGACTTCGATGGCGATCATCCGCATGAAATTGACGACGTGTTCGGGCTCGCCAGCGAAGCGTTTGCGCAGCTCGGGGTCCTGGGTGGCAACGCCGACCGGGCAGGTGTTGAGGTGGCAAACGCGCATCATAATGCAGCCCATGGAGACCAGCGGGGCGGTGGCGAAGCCAAACTCTTCGGCGCCTAGGAGGGCGGCGATGACGACGTCGCGGCCGGTCTTCATCTGGCCGTCGGTCTCGACAATGATGCGGGAGCGGAGGTCGTTAAGGACGAGGGTTTGGTGGGTTTCGGCCAGGCCAAGCTCCCACGGGATGCCGGCGTGTTTGATGCCGGTTTGAGGGGAAGCACCGGTGCCGCCGTCGTAGCCGCTGATGAGGACAACGTCGGCGTGGGCTTTGGCGACGCCGGCGGCGATGGTGCCGACTCCGACTTCGGAGACGAGCTTGACGCTGATCCGGGCGTGATGGTTGGCGTTTTTGAGGTCGTGAATGAGCTCGGCGAGGTCCTCGATGGAGTAAATATCATGATGGGGCGGCGGGGAGATGAGGCCGACGCCCGGGGTGGAGTAGCGGACTTTGGCAATCCAGGGATAGACTTTCTGGCCGGGCAACTGGCCGCCCTCGCCCGGTTTGGCGCCCTGGGCCATTTTGATTTGAAGCTCTTTGGCGCTGACTAGGTACTGGCTGGTGACGCCGAAACGGCCGGAAGCGACCTGCTTGATGGCGCTGTTTTTGGAATCGCCGTTGGGCAGCGGGACATAGCGGGCGGGGTCTTCGCCGCCCTCGCCGGTATTGCTCTTGCCGCCGATGCGGTTCATGGCGATGGCGAGAGTTTCATGGGCTTCCTGGCTGATGGAGCCGTAGCTCATGGCGCCGGTTTTGAAGCGCTTCATGATGCTCTCGACGGACTCGACGGACTCGAGGGGGACGGGTTTAACCTTTTTGAAATCGAGGAGGCCGCGCAAAGTGGCGAGGTTGCGGTTCTGCTCGTTGACGAGGCCGGAATACTCTTTAAAGACCTTGTAGTTATTGGTGCGGACGGCGGCCTGGAGTTTATGGATGGTCTGGGGATTGAAGAGGTGGTACTCGCCGTCTTCGCGCCACTGGTATTGGCCGCCGGCGTCGAGGACGTGGCCGTTGACCTGGCGGTCCGGGAAAGCGCGCTGGTGGCGGAGGAGGACTTCCTCGGCGATGACGTCGATGCCGACGCCTTCAACGCGGGTGGGAGTCCAGGTGAAATAGCGGTCGATGAATTCCTGTTTAAGGCCGACGGCCTCGAAGATTTGAGCGCCCCAATAACTTTGAATGGTGGAAATGCCCATCTTGGAGATGACCTTGACGACGCCCTTCATGGCCGCCTTAAGGTAATTCTTGCAGGCGGTTTTGTGGTCGATGCCGGTCAGGAGGCCCTCGCGGAGCATGTCATCAAGGGTCTCGAAGGCGAGGTAAGGGTTGATGGCGCCGCAGCCGTAGCCGATGAGGAGGGAGTAGTGATGGACTTCGCGGGGTTCGCCGGATTCGAGGACGAGGCCGACCTGGGTGCGGGTGCCTTCGCGGATGAGATGGTGGTGGACACCGGCGACGGCGAGCAGCGAGGGGATGGGGGCGAGCTGGGCATTGACGCCGCGGTCGGAGAGGACGACGACGTTGAAGCCGTCCTGAATGGCTTTGTTAACCTGGCCGAACAAAGTCTCCATGGCTTTGGCGAGGCGGGCCGGACCTTCGGCGACCGGGAAGAGAATGGGCAAGGTGGTGGATTTAAAACCGGGGAGGTCGAGGTGCTGGAGTTTGGCGAATTCCTCGTTGGTGAGGATGGGGGACTTGAGCTCGATGAGGCGGGCGTGTTCGGGGCCGGGTTTGAGCAGGTTGCGTTCTGAGCCGATGGCGGTCTCGGTGGACATGATGAGCTCTTCGCGGATGCAATCGATGGGCGGGTTGGTGACCTGGGCGAAGAGCTGTTTGAAATAGTTGAACAGCGGATGGGACTTGTTCGACAAAACGGCGAGGGGAGTATCGGTGCCCATGGAGCCGACGGCTTCGGTGGCGTCGCGAGCCATGGGGCTCATGAGGATGCGGAGATCTTCGAAGGTGTAGCCGAAAGCGAGCTGGCGCTGGGTGATGGTCTGGTGGTCGGTCTCGGGGAGGATGCCCGGGTCGGGGACATCGGCGAGGCGGATGAGGTTTTCGTCGAGCCAGGCGCGATAGGGCTGTTGAGTGGCGATTTTGTGTTTGAGTTCTTCGTCGGCGACGATGCGGCCTTCCTCCGTATCCACGAGGAACATGCGACCGGGCTGGAGGCGGCCTTTGAGGAGGACGCGGTCGGCCGGGACATCGAGGACGCCGACTTCGCTGCCCATAATGACGAGGTCGTCTTTGGTGACGTAGTAGCGCGAGGGACGGAGGCCGTTGCGGTCGAGGACGGCGCCGATGCGTTTGCCGTCGGTGAAGGCGATGGAGGCCGGGCCGTCCCAGGGTTCCATGAGGCAGGAGTGATATTCGTAGAAGGCCTTTTTTTCGGCGCTCATGCTCTCGTGCTTGGTCCAGGGCTCGGGGATCATCATCATCATGGCATGCGGCAGGGAGCGGCCGGCCAGGACGAGCAGTTCGAGGCAATTATCGAACATGGCGGAATCGCTGCCGTCGGTGCAGACGATGGGCAGGATTTTTTTGAGGTCATCGCCGAAGAGCGCGGAGTCAAAGAGGGCCTGGCGGGCGTGCATCCAGTTGATATTGCCGCGCAGGGTGTTGATTTCGCCGTTGTGGGCCAGGTAGCGATAGGGATGGGCGCGGTTCCAACTCGGGAAGGTGTTGGTGCTAAAGCGGGAGTGGACCAGGGCCAGGGCGGACTCCATGGCCGGATGGGAGAGGTCGGGATAATACTCCTTGAGCTGGGTGGTCAGGAGCATGCCCTTATAGACGAGGGTCTTGAAGGAGAGGCTCGCGGGGTAAAAGAATTCGCCGCCGGACACTTTGCCTGAGTAGCGGATGGCGTTTTCGGCGCGCTTGCGGATGACGTAGAGTTTGCGTTCGAAGCCCTGGTCGTCGGCGAGTCTTTTGTTCCGGCCGATAAAGACCTGGCGCATGAGGGGCTCGGCGGCGCGGGCGGTGGTGCCCAGGGAGCCGTTGTTGGTGGGAACGGAACGCCAGCCCAGGACTTTCTGGCCTTCTTCGGCGACGATTTCGCCGAAGATTTTTTCGCATTGCGCGCGCTGGGCGGCGGCCGGCGGGAGGAAGACCATGCCAACACCGTACTCGCCCGGGGACGGCAGGGTGATGCGCCCTTCCCTGGCGACGAGTTTAAGGAATTCGTGCGGGGGCTGGATGAGAATGCCGGCGCCGTCTCCCGTATTGGCTTCGCAACCGCAGGCGCCGCGGTGGTCGAGGTTGAGGAGGACCTGGAGGGATTGCTCGATGATGGAGTGAGATTTGCGGCCCTTAATGTTGACCACAAAACCCACTCCGCAGGCCTCGTGCTCGAACCGCGGGTCGTAAAGGCCCTGTGCGGGCGGCGGGACGGCCCGCGCCGCGCGCCGGGCGTCGTTTTTTGTATCTGTTTTACTGGTCATCTTTTGGAGCACCGGGTCTCCACGTATGTTTCAAACTAAATTTGAATAGTTTTTACTCAATCACAGGGCGGATGCAATACTTCATTTCGGGATTTTTGGCGGGTGTAAAGACAAAACACGCCCGGCGACACCGGAAACCGGCCCCCTTAGCCGCCGTTCTGCATTGGGAATCTAACGCAAAGACGCCATGAACTTAACGCAAGGACGCAGAGGAGCAAAGACGCAAGGAGCTGTAGTATCTCCTGGCGAATTCAATTGCGTGTGTTGTGCCGGCAGTTCAGTCCCCTCCGGTCCTTTGCGCCTCTGCACCTTTGCGTCTTTGCGTTGAATTCCGCTTGCAGGACTACGGCTGAGAGCAGGAGCGCGCTCAGGCGCCGGTGCCGGGAGCGTAGGACTCCAGGAAACCGCACTTGGAGCACCGGAAGGTCTGGAGGCGAAACTGTCTCTTCTTCGTGGCCTTGATGCCGCCAAAAAAACCGTATTCCGGCACGCCTTCGAACCAGTGGACCACCGAGGCCGCATTGTCAGAGCGTCCGACAGTAAATCCTTGCTCCATGAGTTCGCCGCATTTGGGGCACTTGACAATTGGATCCATGGTCTGGGAGGCAACAGCCAGAATGCAGGACAAAGCTGGTTATGGTTCGGAGCCGGTCACGGGAGGTAGCGTACGCAGCTGCATCGTACTTGCAAGCTCGAAACGGGGCTCGAAACGGGGGGACGCGCGGCGGCGAGCGAAGCCTTTCTCCTTTCCATCTCGAAAAGCTTGGCAGTCAGTCCTCGCGCCCCTACCCTGCCATCCTGAGGAAATGATGGAAGGCGGTGTTCAGAACCGGCGCCGGCCTGCGAGCCGCGGAATTGCCGCGGCGCTGCTCACCTGCCTGGTCTTCGGACCGGCGGGCCGCGCCCAAGTGGCTGGCGGGCCAACTCCCGGCAAACCGGTCCTGGGCCGCCATGCCGACGGTTACCTGGAAGTGTTCCGGGTCGATGCCGGCGGCACGCTGCAGCATCGCTGGCAGAAAAAATCCAACGGCGACTGGTCCGCATGGGTGAGCCTCGGCCAGGGTTTTTGCCCGGAAATCGCCCTCGCCAGCAATGCCCGGGGCGAACTGGAAGCGTTCGCGGTTTCAGCGGCCAGCCCGGTGCTGTTGCACGCCCGCCGGGTTGAAACCAACGGCACGGATTGGACCGGGTGGACCTACCTCGGCGGCGGCATCCGTCCGCCGCTGGCCGCGGCGCAGAACGCGGAGGGCCGGCTCGAAGTTTTCGGCCTGGCCGAGAATAGCAGCGAGGTGCGCCACTTGTGGCAAACCCGGGAGGGCTGGTCGGGCTGGGCGAGCCTGGGCGGGGAGGTGGAGCCGGGGTTCATCGTGGCGAGCAACCGGGACGGCCGTTTGGAATTGTTCGGCGTCGAGCCGCACACCCGCGCGCTCATCCACTGCCGGCAGCAGTCCCCCTCAGCGGGCGCCGGCGCCGACTGGTCCGGCTGGGCCAGCCTCGGCGGGTGCATCAGGCCCGGGTTCGCCGTGGGGCAGAACGCCCTGGGCGTGCTCGAAGTGTTTGGGGTCAATGCGACCAACGGCGCGGTGGAAAGAATCCGCCAGGCGGTGCCCGCGAGCAGCGGCGAGTGGACGGCGTGGGAGAACTTTGGCGGCGACGCCAGAGACGGGCTGGCGGCAGGCCAGAGCGCCGATGGCCGGCTGGAAGTGCTGGCGGTGAACCGCGCGGACGGGATGCTGCTGCACCGGTGGGAAATCCTCAATAACGGTTCGGACCAATGGTCCGCGTGGGCCAGCATGGGGCGGCGGGCGGAACCTTCACCGGCCGTGGGCCGGAACGAGGACGGCAACCTGGAAGTCTTCGCGGTGGACCCCGATAACCACGCCACCCTGAATCATAAACGCCAGATCAGCCAGGCGAGCGATTGGCTGGATTGGGCGACGCTCGACCAGCCGGCCCTGCCCTACAGCTCGCGCACCTGGCGAACCGACGAGGGCCTCCCCGATAACCAGGTCCAGGCCATCGCCCAGACCCGCGACGGCTACCTGTGGGTGGGCACCCGGGCGGGCCTGGCGCGCTTTGACGGCATCTCCTTCACGAGCTTTGACATCCGGAATACACCCGCGCTGAGGAACTCGTCCATCACCGCCCTCTGTGCGGACCGCCAGGGCGCTCTATGGAGCGGCACCGAAGGCGGCGGCCTGGTCCGGCTGCGCGAAGGCGTCTTCACCGCCTACGGCAAAACGGACGGCCTGGCCGGCGACGTTCTCAAAGTCGTTTACGAAGCCCGCGACGGGTCGCTCTGGATTGGCACCACCACCGGCATCAGCCGCTACCGCGACGGCCAGTTCATCAACTACACCCGACGCCAGGGCCTCTCCTCCGATGTCGTCAGTTGCATTGCCGAAGACCGCGACGGTTTCCTTTGGGTGGCAACCGGCGAGGGCCTCAACCGGCTCAAAGGCGCCGCGTTGGACGCCTTTCCGATGCCCAACGGCTTGCCCAACGATTCGGTCCGCGCCATCTTACAGGACCGCGCCGGGCGCATCTGGATTGGCTCCAACAACGGCATGCTCTGGTACAACGCCTACTGGAAAAGCTTTTACGCCTACAACACCAAATACGGATTGTCCGACACCTTCGTCAGCGCCATCTGCGACGACCGCGAAGGCAACCTCTGGGTCGGCACCTACTCCGGCCTGAACCGCTTCCGCGAAGGCCGCTTCTTCACCGAACTCAACAACGAAGGCGTCCCCTTCGACCGCGTCAATGCCCTCTTCGAGGACGGCGGAGGCAACCTCTGGGTCGGTTCCCGTGACGGCCTAACCCGCCTGACCCCCGAGCGTTTCCTCGCCTGCACCAAACGCCAGGGCCTCAGCCATAACAACGTCATGTCCGTCCTCGAAGACCGCCAGGGCCAGCTCTGGATCGGCACCTGGGGCGGCGGACTCAATTGCCTGCACGACGAACGCGTCACCACCTACGCTTCCACCAACGACCTCGCCCAGACCCTCGTCCTCGCCTTGGCCGAAGCCCACGACGGCAGCCTGTGGATCGGCGCCGACTTCGACGGCGGCCTCGCCCGCCTTAAGAACGGCGCCTTCACCCATTACACCTCCAAAGACGGCTTGCCCCCCGCCGCCATCCGCGTCGTTCACGAAGACCGCGCCACCAACCTCTGGGTCGGCACCAGCCAGGGCCTCTACTCCCTCCGCAACGGCTCCTTCACCAACCTCAACCCATACCTCGCCGGCGTCGCCGTCCGCGCCATCTCCGAGGACCCTTCCGGCCAGCTCTGGTTCGGGACCGATGCCGGCCTCACCCGCTGGCGCTCCGGCGCCTTCACCAACTTCACCACCGCTGACGGCCTCCCCGATAACCGCATCCTCGCCCTTTACTCCGACCGCGACCGCAACCTCTGGCTCGGCACCCGCGACGCCGGCCTCGTCCGCTGCCGCAATGGCCGCTTTACCCCGTACACCACTAGGCAAGGCCTCTTCAGCGACGAAATCTTCGAAATCATCGAGGATAACCAGGGCTGGCTCTGGATGACCTGCTCCAAAGGCGTCTTCCGCGTCCGCAAACGGGACCTCGACCAGCTCGACCAGGGCGTGCAGGACACCTTCTCCAGCATCGCCTATGGCCGCAACGACGGACTCGAAAGCATCCAGTGCAATGGCGCCGCCAAACCGGCCGCCTGGAAAGCCCGCGATGGCCGCCTCTGGTTCCCCACCGCCAAAGGCGTCGTCGTCATCGACCCCGCCACGGCCCCCGTCAACCAGCGCCCGCCGCCCGTTTTTATCGAGCAGGTGCTTGCGGATCGAAAACCACTCCGCGCCCCCGTCCCCGTATCAACTATCAACTATCAACTATCAACCACTCCATCTCTCCACCACTCCACCACTCCATTAATCCAACAATCCATCAATCCATCAATCCCCCCGCCCCCTCTCCCCGTCCCTCTCGTGGCTCCGCCCGGCCGCGGAGAACTCGAATTTCACTACACCGCCCTCGACCTCGCCGCACCCGAGAGTGCCCGCTTCAAATACCGGCTTGAAGGCTTCGATCCCGAATGGCTCGATGCCGGCGCCCGCCGCGTCGCCTATTACAACAACCTCGCGCCCGGCACTTATACCTTCCGCGTCCGGGCCTGCAGCCGCGACGGCGCCTGGAACCAGGAGGGCGCTTCCCTCGCCATCCTCCTCCGGCCGCACCTCTGGCAAACCTGGTGGTGGCGCGGTTTCCTCGGCGTCCTGGCCGTCGGCGCCGTCGGCGGCACCGCCCGCTATGCCACCCGCCGCCGGATGCAGCGCAAACTCGAACTCCTCCAACGCCGCCACGCCATCGAACGCGAGCGCGGCCGCATCGCCAAAGACATCCACGACGACCTCGGCTCCAGCCTCACCCGCATCATGATGCTCGGCGAACGCACCGAAGAGGGCCTCGCCCGCCGCGAAGAAATCGGACTCCACGTCCACAAAATCGTCGGCACCGCCCGCGCCTCCGTTCAGGCGATGGACGAAATCGTCTGGGCCGTCAACCCGGAAAACGACACCCTCGAAGGCCTCGTCGAGTACCTCAGCCATTACGCCGACGAATTCTTCGAAAACTCGGACGTCCGTTGCCGGCTCGAAATCCCCGTCGAATTGCCCGCCTGCACTCTCCCGGCCGACATCCGGCACGACCTGTTCCTGGTCGTCAAAGAAGCCTTCCACAACATCGTCAAACACTCCCGCGCCTCCGAAGTCCGCGTCCGCGTCGCGATGGACGCCGCCCAGCTCCTCCTGACCATCGAAGACAATGGCCGCGGCTTCGACCCCGCGCAAACTCCGCCCGGCCGGAAAGGCAACGGCCTGACCAATATGCGCAAACGCCTCGAACCCCACGGCGGCCACCTGTCCCTGACCAGCTCCCCTGCCCATGGCACCAAAATCGAGATCAAAACCGCGCTGTCCCCATGAACCATCACTCCATCACTCCCATCACTCCCCCAGCCTAACCGCTCGTATATTCATACGGCTGGCGTCGCCCTCCGCACCCCGTACAATCCGAGCGTGACCGGCACTACAGAGTCCACCACCATCCGGGTCGCCATTGTGGAAGATGACGAGGAAATCCGCGCCAATCTGACCCACCGCATCGGCGGCAGCCCTGCCTTTAAACTGCTCGCCAGCTACGCTGACGCCGAGTCGGCCCTCGCCGAATTGCCGGGCAGCGCGCCCGATGTCGTCCTGATGGACATCAATTTGCCGGGCATGGACGGCGTCGAATGTGTCCGCCGTCTCAAAGCCAAGATGCCCAGGGCGCAGTTCATCATGCTGACGGTTTACGAAGACAACAACCGCCTCTTCAAGTCGCTCATCGCCGGCGCGAGCGGTTACTTGCTGAAACGCACGCCGCCGGCCAAGTTGGTGGCGGCCATCCGCGAAGCGCACCAGGGCGGCTCGCCGATGACGCCCCAGATCGCCCGCCGGGTGGTCCAGCATTTTCAGCAGATGCCGGAGCCCTGCCCCGATGTGCAGAAGCTGACCCCGCGCGAGACCGATGTCCTGAACCAGCTCGCCAAAGGCTTCCGCTACAAGGAAATCATCGATAACCTCGGCATCAGTGCGGGCACGCTGCACAGCTACATCAGCAACGTCTATGAAAAACTCCATGTCCACTCGCGGACTGAAGCCGTCGTGAAGTTTTTGAACCGGTAAAGTCTTTAGCTGCGGTTTCCAATCCCCAACCGCCGCTTCCAGCTCAAACGGTGCGGTCGAGCGCCGCAAACGCCCGGGCGAGGGCGAGGACGCGCCTGGCCGGAATCGTGGCTGTGCGGGGCGTGATGCTGAAAGCATAATGCACCGCCCGCAGCAAAGCCGGCCCGACGGAGAAGGCGTTGCCGGCCAACTCCTCGACAAGGTTCTTGCGCGCAAAGAGCGCCGCGTGACGGCCGATGTAGTCATTGATCGAAAGAAAGAGCTCGGCCTTGTAAAGGGCTTCCTTGCGGTCCGGGTAAGAGTCGGAGAAATACTCCAGGACCCGCGCGTTGTTGGCCTGGCTGGTCTGGAGCCGCCCTAAATGGCCGAACCGCGAGGTGTATTCCCATTCGCGGACGGTTTTCATCGCGTGGATGTGGTCCGTGAACTCCTCGAAGGAGTAACGAAAAACGGGTGCCGTGCGCGTCTTCAATCCAGCCGAGGATCACCCGGAAATGAAAAACAGGCAATTTGGGAAGTTACGTACAGCGCTCGCGGGATTTACGGGCAGACGAAAAACTGGGCCCTGCTCCGTCATGAAAGGGACGCATGATTCCAATCATGCGACTGCGCCAGGGTCGCCCCTGCCGCGGGGAAAACGGGGGCGCCACCAGCCTGGTTCGGCTCCGCAGCCCGGGCGTAGCGGACCGGTTTTGCCGGCGGCCCGCTGCGCACGCGCCCTTAGTTCATCCGGACGCTGGTTCGGTCCCTCAACCAAAGATAATCGGTGGGCGGTGCCGGCGCGTACCCGCCGCCGACCGCCCCTTTGATCGGCGGCCGCACCGTGTCGGGAATCCAGCGATGGCGCTCCACATGCCCATCGGCCCAGGACAGGTTCCCTGCCCCGTTGTGAAAAGATGCGGGCAGATTGCCCCACTTGATTTCGTCCCAACGATTCATGAAATACCCGTCGTTGATGGTGTCCGGGTGCTCTTCCAGAAAGACGTAGAAATTCGACGGCTGCGGGAACTGCGTCGCCTTGAGGAATTGCAGCCAGGACGGATTGCATCGGTTCGGGTCGATCAGCGGGTCGCCGACCATGCAATTCATGGAGATGCTCCGCAGCCGGGGCCCGTTTTGGGCGCTCGACCTGTCCGCCGGGCATTTATACACCCCGAGGTTGCTATTCACGTACGCGGCCAGCTTCCCGCTGAACACGGAACGGAGACGTTCTACTTGAAACCGGCCCCAACATCGTTTACGTTGCTACAGTACGAGGGTGGCCCCTTACTTTGGAGCAGTTGTGGTGCTTGGTTTACGGAATGACTACCGGCCAGGCCGCATCTCCCGAGCGGGCACCTCGTGCGGAGCGGCTCGGTGATATTACCGAGTCGCTTTTTTTATTGACGCAGGCGTGTGAAGCAGCGTCAGCTAACCACTATTGATGAATGCGCATACTTCCTCCTTGACCAGCACCGGCATCAGCCGCCGGCGTTTTCTTGCCACCACGAGCGCGGCCGCCGCCGGCATCAGCCTCGTTCCTCGACACGTTCTGGGCGGGACACGGTTCGTGCCCCCCAGCGAAAAAGTGAACATCGCTATCATCGGCTGCGGCGGGCAGGGCCAGGTCAACGTGCGAAACCTCTTTAACCAGCAGGATGCTCAGATCATTGCCGTGGCAGACCCGGCCGAGTCTCAGGATTTGCACGCATATTACTTCAAGAGCACCGCCGGACGCCTGCCCGTGAGGGACGAAATTCAAAAGCATTACTCCGAGAAAACACCGAATTACAAAGTGGCCGATTACGAAGACTTCCGGGTGATGCTCGAGAAGGAAAAGGCTATCGATGCGATTCTTTGCGCGACCCCCGACCATCAGCACGCCTACGTGTGCGTGACGGCCATGCGCCAGGGCAAGCACGTCTATTGCGAAAAGCCCCTCACGCACAACGTTTGGGAAGCCCGGCACGTGGCCGGCGTCGCTAAAGAAACTGGCGTGGCCACCCAGTTGGGGAACCAGGGCCATTCCGGCGATTCCGTTCGTGTGACTTGCGAGATGATTTGGCAAGGCGACATCGGGGACATCCGCGAAGTACAGGCCTGGACCGGCGCGTCGCGCTGGAACAAGAGCCACCTTGGGGGGCGCCCGCCCGAAGAACCCGTGCCGAAAGGCCTGAATTGGGATTTGTGGCTTGGACCTCGCGAACAGCGCCCGTTCAGCTCCGCCTATTCACCCGTGAGTTGGCGCGATTTTTGGGATTTCGGCACCGCGCCGATCGGCGATTTCTTCTGCCACAATTTCGACCCGGCGTGTTGGGCGCTGGACCTGAAAGAACCCTTGAGCATCGAAGCCTCCGCCGCGGGCGGCGTGGATTCCTACATCGCTCCCGTAGGCGGCATTTACACCTACCTGTTCGGGCCGCGCGGGAAAATGCCGGCCGTGAAATTCACCTGGTATGAAGGTGGGCTGATGCCGCCGCGTCCTGAAGGCCTGGAACCGGATGACCAGCTCGGCGAGGGCGGCAACGGGATCCTGTTTATCGGCGACAAGGGAATGATCACTTGCCCCGGGTGGGCCGGCAAACCTCGCATGCTGCCCGGTTCAAAGGATGATCCCAACAAACGCCCCGCGCAAAAGTTGACCCGCTCCAAAGGCCACCACCGGGACTGGCTCGACGCCTGCAAGGGCGGGCCGCAATCCAGCGCGAACTTCGGATACGGCGCAGCTTTGACCGAGGTTGGGCTGCTCGGCCTGGTGGCTATGCGCGTCGGCAAGAAGATTTATTGGGACGCGAAGGCGATGAAATTCACCAACGCGCCGGAAGCGGATCGCTATCTGAAAGAGCGCTATCGTCCCGGCTGGGAAGTACCGGGCTGATCAACCGACCAATTCAGCCTCGCTTTGTCTTAAATAATTCAGCAGCGCCTCGATGCCAATCATGCGGGTCAGCGCCGCTTTTTGCTCCGGTTGCCGCAGCATTCGGTAATGGATCAGGCGCTTGCCAAACTCGACGATATAAAGGTACCCGTGCTCCAGCTTCCAGAGCTGTCCCGCCTCCAGGCGGTGCAGATTGTTCTGTTGTACGACTTCCATATCATCCACAAAGACACCCAGCCCGGCATTTTGTTGCAGAAAAATAGATTACATTTGTGTAACCGTCAGCCCCTCCATCGTGACATGGACTGCCGGCATGGTCGTTTTCCCTGAACGCAAACACATTCTGTTTGTCGAAACCTCTGGTTAACTTCATGAGGTGCCAGGATGGCTCGGCCCCCCGGGTCATCCTTTTTTATTGCTTCATCCTCTGGCTTGATGATGATTGACATCGCTATGAACCAACTCAATCGCAGGCAATTCATTTCCCGGACAACGCTGGCGGCTTTGGTGGGGAGTGCCCCTTCCGGCGGTTTTTCAGACGCCGCTGAGGTCAAGCCGAGAAAGATGACCATCGACCTTGTGTGCGGCAACATCGGGGTTTCGGCAAACCAGCGCGAGGCCATCGAACTGGCGGCACGGCACGGATTCGAATCCGTCGGGGCCGATGGCGCATACCTGGCGGCCCTCTCGGACGACCAGGTGGCCGAGCTTAAGTCATTCATGAAAGCCAAAGGCGTCGTTTTCGGGGCCGCTGGTCTGCCGGTCGAGTTTCGCCGAGACGAGGCGCGATTCGAGGAGAGCCTGAAAGGATTGCCCAAAATCGCCGCCGGCCTCCAGCGATCCGGGGTGAGCCGCGTCTCGACCTGGCTCACGCCCTGCCACGACACGCTGCCTTACCTGCAGAATTTTCGACAACATGCGGCGCGTTTGCGCGCGGTGGCTCAGTCCCTCAAAGAGCACGGCGTTCGCCTGGGATTGGAATACGTCGCCCCAAAGACATCCTGGGCGAGCCGGCGTTATACCTTCATCCACACGCTGGCCGAGATGAAGGACCTCGTCGCCGAGATCAACACCGGCAACGTGGGATTTGTGCTGGATAGCTGGCACTGGTGGCATGCCGGGGATACGGTCGCAGACCTGTTGTCTCTGAAAGGCAGTGAAGTGATCGCCGTGGATCTGAACGATGCCCCGGCAGGGGTTCTCAAAGATCAAATGCCGGATGGACGGCGCGAGCTGCCGTGCGCCACCGGCATGATCGATGTCGCTGTTTTTCTGAAGGCGCTTAACGAGATTGGCTATGACGGGCCGGTCCGGGCAGAACCCTTTAATCAGGCGGTGAATAAAATGCCCAGGGAGGAAGGGTGCGCGGCGACCGCCGGCGCGCTCAAAAAAGCGTTTGCCATGATCGCTTGAGCTCATCCATGCGCTCACTTGCTGTGCGCGGCGTGCGGTCGGCGCAGTCCTTTCGATGCTCGGCGGTTTCGTTCAGACGTTTGGCTCTGGAAAAACCTTCCTCAAAGCTGCCTCCAGCTCGGTCAGAGAAAACGGCTTTCCCAACAGGTTATCGACGTTAGGTTGGCGCAGCACAGTCGATTTGTCTGCAAGAGCAACTCGTTCGCCTCAGTGCCGGTTGGCGTCAGCCGCGAGCAGACGCAACTCAGAGCCCCAGCCCGCAGGCCGTTTGCACGCGGTGGGGTGCGTTTTCTTGAACGAACCAGGTCGGTGAATAACTGGTGCACAAGTTGAGGTTGACGGCAATGACGTTGGGGCGTGAAATAAGGAAGATTATGCAGTGGTCTGGAACAGTTGCAGATGTCGGGAATGCCGTCCGTGAAGGGCCACTGAAGTTGGCTGTGCTGTTGGTCTATGAGGATTTTGAGACGGGGCTAAGAGCCAGAGAGGCGATCGACCAGACAGTGCAGCGACTGGCAGCGGACGCGGACCTGCATGTGAACCTGTGGAAGTTTGAACTTCTGCACGAGCCAGCCCTATATCAACAGGCGGTGAACGAAGCCGTCGAGGCCGATATCGTGTTTATCGCCGCGCGCGGCCACCAGGAACTGCCCGATGCCGTGAGGTTGTGGGTGCGGCAGTGGCTCGCACTTAAAGGCGGGGAACCGTGCGCGTTGGTCCGGTCGTTGGACGCCAACGCGGCAAATACGCCGACCGCGATAAAGATGCTGGAGTCGTTGCGGACTGCGGGCCGACGGGCGGGCGTGGATGTTTTTCAGCACCTGGGGAATGTGCGCACCGGCTGGGAATCAGCCGTCAGAGACCTCCAGCACCGGGCGGAAATGAGGACGATCCTTTTGGACGAGGTCTTGCATCAAGTCGAGCGGCAGCCATACCGGCATTGGGGCATCAACGAGTGATGGTGGGTTTAAGGAACGAGCGCACCGGCTAGCACCAAATCCCCGACGATCACTGGCCCAAGGATTGACAGGAATATCAACACGGATTTCTAACCAGGCTGGCAACTAACCCCAAGCCTGCGACCAACACTGCAGCTACGACCCGGGCGCTTCCCACGTGACCGGTACAGAATGAAGCGGAACTCAACCGTTCCGCGACGCCGAACAAAGGTTTTAAGTCGCTGAACCTGTACCGTGTATTTCCAGGGTTTGGTGCTGAGGTCTTCCATTCCGTCGGTGAATGGCGTAATCTAGGGCCCATCACCTAATTCAGACCCATCATGCAAAACAGCATCCCCATGCCGACGAAATTTATGCTGGCGCTCCTGTTCGCGCTGGCAGTCAACCCGAGCACGGGCCGAGCCGCGGAAGATTACAAACCACACCCTGACTCCCAGGCGCAACCGGACGTCCCCAAGGGCACGGTTGAGAAGTTCACGTTCGCCAGCAGCAAAATCTTTCCGGGCACGACTCACGATTACTGGATTTACGTGCCGGCCCAATACGACCCCGCCAAGCCCGCCTGCGTTTACGTCAACCAGGACGGTATCCAGAACAACGCGCCGGTTGTATTCGACAACTTGATCGCTCGCAAGGAAATGCCGGTCACGATTGGGGTCTTCATCACGCCCGGCGTCCTCAAGTCTGGCGGCACGAACGCGCTCGACCGCTTCAACCGCAGCTACGAGTATGACGGCTTAGGAGGCGATTACGCGCGCTTTCTGCTCGACGAGCTCCTTCCGGAGGTCGAAAAGAAAACCACCCGCGATGGCAAGCCCATCCGCCTTTCCAGCAAGGGAGACGATCGATGCATCGGCGGGTCGAGCAGCGGCGCGACCTGCGCTTTCACCTGCGCCTGGGAACGGTCCGATGCCTTCACTCGCGTCTTTAGTTCTATCGGCACCTACGTCGGCCTGCGCGGCGGCGAGGTTTACCCGACCTTAATCCGCAAGTTCGAACCGAAGCCCCTACGGGTTTTTCTCCAGGACGGCAGCAGCGACCTGAACATCTACGGCGGCGATTGGTGGATGGCTAACCAGATGATGGAACGCGCGCTCAAGTTCGCCGGCTACGAAGTGGAACACGTCTGGGGTGAAGGCGGCCACAACGGCCGCCACGCCGCGGCCATTTTCCCTGACGCGATGCGCTGGCTCTGGAAGGACTGGCCAGCGCCGGTGAAGGCCGGCGACAGCCAGAATGCCTATCTCAAGGACATCCTCCTGCCGGGGGAGGGATGGCAACTCGTCGCGGACGGTTACAAAGGTACCGAAGGCCCCGCAGTGAACGCCCGGGGGGAGGTCTTTTTCAACGACGTGCCGAACTCGAAAACGTACAAGGTTGCCCTCGATGGAACGATTTCAGAGTTCATTGCCGATTCGAAGCGCGGCGACGGCCAGGCGTTCGGCCCGGATGGCCGGCTTTATGCCGTCGCTGGAGGCGCACAACAAATCGTGGCTTATGGTGCCGATGGCAAGGCCACCCCAATCGCCAAAGGTTTCCGCGGTAACGATCTGGTGGTTCGTTCCGATGGTTTGGCTTACGTGACCGAGCCGGGCTGGGACGGGACCACCCCGAGCAAAATCTGGCTCATCCGGCCTAACGGCGAGAAGCAGGTCGTTGATACCGGCCTGAAATTCTCGAACGGGATCACACTCTCGCCTGACCAATCGCTCCTGTACGTGGACGACACCAGGTCGCACTGGGTTTATAGCTTTCAAATTCAATCCGGCGGTTTGCTGAAGTTCAAGCAGCGCTATTTCCATTTGCACGTTCCGGATAACGCCGACGACAGCGGCGCGGACGGGATGCGGTGTGATAGTGAGGGACGGCTCTACGTGGCGACGCGGATGGGTATCCAGGTTTGCGACCAAGCCGGCAGGGTTGAATGCATTATTCCGACTCCGAACGGCCGGATCGCCAACCTCACATTTGGGGGTCAGGATTTCGACACGATTTTCGCCGCGTGCGGGGATGCCGTCTTCAAGCGCAAAGTGAAAGTCAAAGGTGCACTCCCGTTCGAGGCACCGATCAAGCCGAGCGCACCGAGGCTCTGAGGCCTCCCCGCAAACGCTAGCCGTACCGCTTATCTGGGTGGTTCAGTAGCGCGGGCCGTGGGCGCCAGGAAGCCACTGTCGTTGAGCCAATCCGCCAGCCGTTGCGGCCAGTCTTTAACCGAAGCCAATTTCGAGCGGTTGCCCATGTTGAATCCGTGTCCGCCCTTCGCGTAAATGTGTGCCTCCATCGGCACGTGGGCCTGGCGGTATTCGCCCAGGAGGCGCACGATATTCCCTGAAGCTCCGCGGTCATCGTTGGCCACCAGCAGAAATGTCGGCGGAACATTGCTGGAAATCGTTTCCGGGATTCCCAGTGGGCCAGGGTAAATCATCACTGTGAAGTCTGGACGGCAGGAAACGCGGTCAATCGGGTCCGTCGCATTGGACTCACCCTCGCCGGAGTCGTAAACCACCATCGATACCACCTCGCCGCCGGCCGAGAAACCCATCATGCCGATTCGGCTCGGGTCGATGTTCCACTCCGCCGCGCGACTGCGGACAAGGCGCATGGCCCGCCGGCCATCCTCCCGAGCATGTTGTGGAAGGGAATAGGGCGAACCCTGCTCGCGGGCGAGCCGGTACTTAAGCACAAACGCCGCAACGCCCAGTCCGTTCAGATAGCGCGCCGGCTCCTCCCCCTCGGCCTTGTACACCAGCTCGCGATGGCCACCTCCGGGGCAAATCACCACGGCCGCGCCTGTGGCTTTCTCTTTCGGCGGCAGGAAAACCGTCAGCGAGGGATTGTGGATGTTGCGCACCCAATAATCCTGAGCGTGCTCCGGCTCATTGCGGCGGCTCTCGAAACCGGGAGCGCCATTCGTCCAGAGAGAAATCACGTTCGCCGGCTCCTGCGAGGGCGCCGTGGCGGCGAGCAGCCCGGCGAAGCAGAACAGCACGCGCTGCACAATCAACCTCACACGTCTTTTAGCCGGCCAGTGGAATCGCCGAATCGCTCCAGTTTGCTTAGCCCCATCCGCTCGGCCAGGCTCAGGAACAGGTTCGACATCGGTTGCGAAGACTGTCGGATGTATCGGCCCGGCTTCAGGGTGCCGCCGCCTCCGCCCGCCAGCACAATCGGCAGGTTCGTATGCGTGTGGCGGTTGCCGTCCGCATTGCCGCCGCCATAGACGATCATCGAATTGCGCAGTAGCGAATTCCCGTCAACGTCCTTCGTGTTCTCCAGCTTCTCGAGGAACCTCGCAAACTGTTTCACGTACCACAAATCGATCTCAGACACCTTCCGGATCTTTTCCGCGTCGTCGAAGTGGTGCGACAGATCGTGGTGCCCTTCAGGAATGCCCACCTCGGCGAAAGATCGGTTGCTGCCGTCGTGCGCGAGCAGCAACGTCGCAACCCTGGTCATATCGCAGTGGAAAGCGACCGCCAGCAGGTCATACATGGTCTGGACGAATTGTCCATAATCGGCAGGGACCCCCGCCGGTGTTTCCATACCCGGGTCCGGTAGGCTGCCAAATCGCTCCGCTCCCTGGATGCGAGTTTCGACCTCGCGCACACCCGTAAGGTACTGATCGAGTTTCTCCCGATCACCAGGATTGAGCCGGCGTTGCATACCGCGGGCGTCCTCGAGCACAAAGTCCAGGATGGAACGCTGCTCGGCCTGGCGCCGTTTCAGGTTCTCCGCGCGCTCGGACGCGGACCCGGCGCCGAAAAGCCGCTCAAAAACGAGCCGCGGGTTGTGCTCCGGCGCCATGGGCGTCGTCGGCGAGCTCCAGGACAGATTGTACTGATACGCACAGGAGTAACCCGAGTCACAAGCCCCGGAGGCACGCTCGTAATCGCACGTCAACTCGAGCGAAGGCAGGCGGGTTAAATGCCCGATTCCTCGCGCGATAACCTGGTCAATGGAGATGGCCGCATGAATGTCCGCCGCGCTCTTCTTCATGCGGGCGCCGGTCAGGAACGTGCCGTTGGCGCGGGCGTGGTCTCCTGCCCCGTCGGGTCCCGGCTCCGCGTTGTGATGGTCCAAACCACCCAGGATTTGAATCGAGCGTCTGCCCGGCTCCAGCGGAGCCAAAGTGCGGCTGAATTCGAAATCGCCCCCTTCGTTCTTGGGCCACCAGGCTGACTGGATGGCGCCATTAGGAAAATATACAAAGGCAGTCCGCAAAGGCGAGCCGCTCGACGTGGTCGCCAGGCCGGCACCGGAGGCATTCTCGGCCGCGAGGACCCGCCCCGGGCCTAACGATTCGAAGGCCGGCAGCGCAAGGCAGGCTCCCAGCCCGCGCAAAAATTGCCGGCGGGTGAGCCCGGCGGCCGGATGGAAACCCCTGCTCCGATTTAAGGCATCATTCGTTTTCATAAGAGGGAGGAGGCCGCATATTTAACATTGGCTATTTTCCGGGTGCGCTTTGCGCCAGCAAATCGGTGGGGCGCGACTTTTGAAACGGAGCCGAATCAATCACCCCGCCAAGCAGCGCCGAAAAGGCCCCGTTCGCTTTATCAATTCGCTCGACAATTTCGTCGACCGTTTCCACGTCGTAATAATCCAGGCCGCGTCCAATCGCATAAGTTAGCATCTTTTCGGTGAGGCAACGGTAAAAATCACGGGCGTGCCGGGTTGCCAGGATGTGCTTTAGCTCGCGCACGCTGGTGAAAGGCTCGCCGGTGATCAACGTTCCCGAGGCGTCGATCGTCTGCTCGCGTTCCTGGTTGCGCCACATTCCCATCGCGTTAAAGTTTTCAAACGCCAGGCCCAGGGGGTCCATCCGGTTATGGCAGGAATTGCACATCGGCTGGGTTCGATGGAGCTCGAGCGTTTCGCGCAGGGTCGGCTCCCTTCCCTCGACCTTCTTCGCCGCGTCCTCCAGCGGGGGAATGTTCGGCGGTGGCGGTGGCGGCGGCGTGCCCAGAATCGCGTCGAGAACGAACCGGCCACGCTTCACGGGCGATGTCCGTGTTGGATTCGATGTAACAGCCAGCACGGTTCCCTGGGTTAATACGCCCCCGCGCGGACTGTCCGGCGGAAGTCTGACGAGACGCAGGTCGTCACCTGCAACATCCGGCAAGCCATAATGCTTGGCGAGGCGTTCATTTAAAAACGTATAATCGCTTTCGATCAACTCCAACAACGGACGATCCTCCCGCACCACGTAATCGAAATACTTCTCCGTCTCCTGCCGCATCGCGCGGCGTAGCCTGCCGTTGAAGTCCACTCGCAACGGCGCATTGATGCGCTTGACAAACTCCGCGCGCAGCCCGGCGAGCTCTTCTTTCTCCTCCGGCGTCCGTGCGTCCTCCGGTTTGTCCCGCAAGGCGCGGAATCGCGCGCGGTTGCGGTCCCGTTCCGGGTCCACTTTCTCCTCGCGCAAGAGAACCGAGCGCGCCTCGATGGGGATCCCCTCCACGTCGCGGGCCTGCAGCCACTGTCCCGTGAAATTCCTCACCAGTGCCTGAGAACGCCGGTCCGCCAGCATGCGCTTGACCTGTGCGTCCAGGTTCTTCCGCAACTGCCCGGCCGCCGCAAGACTGAAAAGTTCCGCATCCGGCATCGACGACCAGAGAAAATACGACAGGCGCGAAGCGAGGGAAAACTCATCAACGCGCGGAAAACCCTTGCCGTGGCCGCCGGGCTCCAACTTCTCTTCGCGAAAAAGAAACCGGGGAGAGGACAACACCGCCACCATCGCACGGGCGATTCCCGCTTCGAAGGTGGCTCCAGGCTGCCTCCAGGCCTGCTCTGCCAAACCGGCCAAACGCTCAGCCGTGTCAGGCTCGACCGGACGGCGGAAAGCTCTCCCGGCAAACTTCGCCAGGAACTCTGCCACGCGGGCGCGCTTAGCCGCGGGTTCCTCAGGGACCTCTTGCATTACCTTTGAGATCGTCGGCTTTGCCTCCGCAACGATCGTCGTTGCCGCGGCGAGGTACTTTTCCAGAAGCATTGGGGACAACGTCAGCACGCTTCCAATGTCGTCGAAGCCGTAACCGGTGTCGTCGGGCGGGAATTGGTTCTCGGCATCGAAATCCACCCCCAATAAGTCGTGGATCGTGTTGCGGTATTCGACCCGGTTCAACCGCCGAACGGTCACCCGGCCCGGGTCGACGTTCCGTGGATCAATGCCGAACGTTTCGAATTTTACCCAGTTTTCCAGCCGCCCCCGCTCAACGGCGTCAGGTCGCGGCTTTTTCGCAGGCGGCATCAATCCGGCCCGCACATTCCTGAGGACCTTGTTCCAGAGCTCGTGATTATCAACCAGGGCCTTGTCCGAACCCAGCTCGTCGAACGCGACATTACCCTTGTGCATGCCGTCGCCGTGACAATCGTAGCAATACTTGGTCAGAACGGGCTGGATTTCCTTGTGAAAATGCGTTGCGGCTGAACTCTCTCCCGCCAGTGCCTCGAACTCAAGCGTTGCGACTCCGAGTCCGCTCACGCATAGAGCACCGCGGGCCAAGGCTCTCAACCCCAGCCACAACCAGCGATCCCGGTGACGGCTCATTTCGTCAAGCTTAGTTCAGGAGACAGCGGCGCTCAAGTTGTTTTGATGCTTGTTTTTAGCACAGCTAACTGCTTAAGCACCTCCTTGTTGGAAGGACCGCCACGAGCGCTTCGCGGGTAGGACGCGTCGGTGCTCAGCGCGCCGTCCGTGGACGCGAGCGATGTTTAGGCGGCGCGCTGAGGACAGACGCTCCCGACCTGCCTCTCGTCACACCACGGCGACCGGATTGCGCAGCACGCCGATTCCGCTGATCCGAATTTCGACCACATCGTTCTCCTTGAGTGTGAAACCCTCCGGCGGCACGATCCCGGTGCCGGTGAGGAGGACCGCGCCGCGAGGAAAGTCCTGGCTGCGGAACAGAAACCGCGCCAAATCCTCAAAGCGGCGCTTGATCTGCCCGATCGACGTTTCACCTTGGAACACCCGCGCGCCAGCCCGTTCGATAGCCACTGCAATGGTCCACTCGCGCGCGTCCGATTCGCTGGC
Organism: Candidatus Acidiferrum sp.; assembly: GCA_035566435.1. Classification (GTDB taxonomy): domain Bacteria; phylum Verrucomicrobiota; class Verrucomicrobiia; order Limisphaerales; family UBA8199; genus DATMRF01. The sequence goes on along the minus strand of DATMRF010000105.1, from coordinate 248,129 downwards.
GCCGACGAGGATCCACGGTCCCAGCGCACAGGAATGCCGGTAGATCTTGGCTTGCGGCAGATACAACAGGTTCTCGCCTTCGATATCGCGCGAACTCATGTCGTTCCCAATGGTGTAGCCTGTAACCCGGCCATGGGAATTCAGCACCAGGGCCAGTTCCGGTTCTGGCACACTCCAGCGCGCGTCCCGCCGGATGCCTACCGCTTCACCCGGAGCAGCTACTTTCTCGGACAATGATTTGAAGAAAAGTTCGGGCCGTTCTGCCGCATAGACGCGGTCGTATGCCGTCGCGCTGAAATCCGACTCTTCCATCCTCGCCTTTTTGCTGCGGAGATAGGTCACGCCGGCGGCCCACACCTCTTGTCCATCGACCGGTGCCTGCAAACAAACCTCAGAAAGTGTCCAGCGTGGCAGTTGCGGATGGCAAAGAGCTGTTACTTGTGCCTGGGGATCTTCGCTTTCCAGCACTCGGCCCAAACGATCCATCCCTGTCGGTGACAAATCGATAATTGTGGAATCGTTTTCGACCAGGCCAATCTTAATATCGCCCTCGGCATTCTCGAACCTGCAAATTTTCATTCTTGTTTGTCTCTTACGCCTAAATGCCCTTAATCAGGGTGCTGGCTCCGTCCGGCGTCAGCGTTTGTGTGACTTTGCGCTTGGGCAGCAGAAAACACAGCAGTGCGCCGACCAGCAAACCAGTGCCCAAAACCGCGAAGGGAACCACAATGTCACCCGTTTCTTCCTTTAACCATCCGAAGGTATAATTGCCCGCCCAGCCGCCCAGGTTTCCAAAAGCATTTACCAAACCCATCACCGTGCCGACGACGATTCGAGGCATGGTTTCGGAGGGAATCGCCCAGAACGGGGCCAGACCCGCAAACGGTCCCTGGATGGCAAAACAAAGGAATCCATAGGAAAGCCAGAATGAATATCGACTACTGAGGACGCTGGCGATGAGACAAAGGCCGGCGACTGAATAGACGAAAGCAACATGACCGCGGCGTTCTTGCGTTTTGTCCGAGTGACGCGAAACCAGAATCATGACAACCGCCGTCACCAGGTACGGAATGGCATAAAGAATCCCGGTTTGCAACGGCGTGAAATTCTTGCCATGGCCCTTGAGCGCCTCGCTGAGGAAAGTGTTACAGCCGTAGGCGGCACAATTCTCGAAAAAATAGATAGGCACCATCACCAGCAGCGCCAATAGCACCGAACGCTCTGTTATCGCGTCCCATAATGATCCTGGTTTCGCTGTTCCCAGTTCCGCTGCCTCTTGCGCGAGCGTGGTTTCAAGATGCTCCCGTTCCTCCCTTGAAATCCACTTGGCTTCCCTTGGGTGATCGCTGATATAAAACCACCAAACAGGTATCCAAATAAGCGGAAGCGCACCTTCTACGATAAGCGCCGCACGCCAGCCCCAAACCCCCAGCAGCGCGCCGGTGATGGGGGCGGCTCCCGCTACGGCCAATGGCTGGCACAGGTTCCAGTAAGCGTTCGCTCGGGCGCGCTCGGCGCGTGGAAACCAATTGCACAGCAGTACCAGGGTCGATGGGAATACTCCGCTCTCCGCCACCCCTAGCAGAAAGCGCATCGTTCTGAATTGAGCGGTGGTGTTGACCAGCCCACATCCGATCGCGCAGGCGCCCCAACAGATGAGAAATATGCTGATGAGTTTCCGAGGGCTCCAACGATTCGCAAGATAGCCGCTGGGAATTTGCAGCAGCAAATAGCCGAAGAAAAAAATCCCCACGGCGTTACCCTTGATTTTGTCATCCATCCCCAGGAACTGCATCATCGGCGACAGCTTGGGATCCAGCGCCAGGGCGATGTTGGTGCGATCGATATACGAGATGGTGTACATGATCAGCGCCACGGGGATTATGCGCAGCCAGCGTTGTTGCCTGATAGGCATCAGAATCAGGGACACTTGTACCAAGCCCCAACGCGAAGGTCGACCTGGAATTCAATCGCGGTAGGGCGCGCTGTCCCCAGCGCGCCGTTCATCCCTGGCATCAGTGCGGCGCGCTGGGGACAGCACGCCCTACCAATTCCCCCTGGGCGTAACGCAGATTTTCAATCTGCTGTATCGCAGATTTGTAATCTGCCGTGCGTCGAAAGCTACGGAGATCTCGCTGAGCGCTAGCCGAAGCAGAATGCAATTCTGCGATACAGCAGATTGAAAATCTGCGCTACTTCCAAGGGCTTTCGGGCACGGTCTAAAGAATCGGTCAATCGTTGCAGCGGGGGTCTGGCTCGCAGTTCCGCCGGAAATTACGTGTTGCCGAAACAGAAAACGCGCAAGGCGGGCCCGTCAGCTCAGGGCCGGAAAGCGGCAGAAGACAGCCGCACTCCAAGACTCATGCGAGGGCGTCCGCGCGGTTTGCCTCCGACAGGTCTTGGAGTGCGGCTGTCTTCTGCCGCTTTCAATGTTACCACGGCCTTCGGTCGGTCAGTTCAAATCGCATCCGTTGGATACTCGGCCCTTGAACCAAGCCGCTCCCAAATGGTTCAATGACGCGATGAGCTCCGTCGATGATTCGTCTGATCCTCCTGTTGCGGACATTTTCCAGGTTCGGACCCGCGCGCCTGGCCCGGTGGGGAACTTGCCGCTTACCGAGGACATGCTGAAGAACGCCCCCAGCGGGGATATCTTCGGACTCACACAGAACGCCGGCATGGGCTGGGAAGCGTCGGACACCGCCGCCAAACAATTTCTCATCTTGAGCACGCAGGGCGGCCTGCGCGCGCCGGATGGCAAGCCCATTGCCCTCGGCTATCACACCGGCCACTGGGAAATCGGGCTGCTCGTGAAAGCCGCCGCGGAGGAATTTCGGCGGCTGCGCGTCATCCCCTTCGCGGGATATTGCTCCGACCCTTGCGACGGACGCACTCAGGGCACGGAAGGGATGTTCGACAGCCTGCCCTACCGGAATGATGCCGCCATCGTGTTGCGGAGACTCGCCCGCTCTCTGCCCCGGCGCGCCGGTGTTCTCGGCATCGCCACTTGCGATAAAGGACTGCCCGCGATGATGATGGCGGTAGCCGGACTGAGGGACCTCGCGTCCGTCGTCGTGCCCGGGGGGGTGACCTTGCCGCCGGAAACAGGCGAGGACGCCGGCACCGTTCAGACGTTAGGAACCCGGTTCGCCCATGGTCTGGTCACCCTTTCCGAAGCGGCGGAGCTCGGTTGCCGGGCGTGCGCTTCTCCGGGCGGCGGCTGCCAATTCCTCGGCACGGCCGCCACCGCTCAGGTGGTCAGTGAAGCGTTGGGCCTCTCTTTGCCCCACTCTGCCCTGTCTCCGTCCGGGCAGCCGGTCTGGCTTGATTTGGCGCGGCGCTCGGCCCGCGCCCTGCATCATCTCGAAACCAAGGGTTTGCGCGGACGCGACATTTTGACTCAGGAGAGCCTTCGCAACGCCATGACGCTGCACGCCGCGTTTGGCGGGTCCACGAACCTGTTGTTGCATATCCCGGCCATTGCTCATGCGGCGGGCTTCCCTGCCCCGACGGTCGAGGACTGGATCGCGATAAACCGTCGCGTTCCGCGGCTCGTCAGCGTTCTGCCCAATGGCCCTGTGCACCATCCCACCATCAGGGTGTTTCTCGCGGGCGGCGTGCCCGAAGTGATGCTGCACTTGCGCAATTTGGGGTTGCTCCACACTCGCTCGCTCACGGTCACCGGCAAGACGCTGGATGAAAACCTCGATGAATGGGAGAAATCGGAACGCCGCCGCCGGTTCCGCGACCTGCTCCTGAAGCTCGATGGTGTCGAGCCGGACGAGGTCATCCTGCCGCCCTCGCGAGCCAGGGAATGCGGGCTGGCCAGCACGCTCGCCTTTGTCCAAGGCAACCTTGCCCCGGAAGGCGCGGTAGTGAAGTGCGCCGCTATTGATGCTTCCCTCCTCGACGCCGCGGGTTGTTATCGTAAGGCTGGGCCGGCGCGCCTGTTTGTCAGTGAGCCCGCCGCGATGGTCGCCATCAAGCAAGGACGCATCCATGCCGGCGACGTTCTGGTGCTCGCGGGTGTCGGGCCGCTGGGGACCGGCATGGAAGAGACCTACCAGGTCACCGGCGCACTCAAACATCTGCCCTTCGGAAAACAGGTCGCCGTTCTGACCGACGCCCGCTTCTCCGGCGTCTCGACCGGCGCCTGCATCGGGCACGTCAGCCCCGAAGCCCTCGCCGGCGGACCGATTGGCAAGCTCTTGGAAGGAGACACTGTTCAAATTCTGATTGATACTCGCCGCTGCGAGGGCAGCGTGGATTTGGTTGGCGAAGGCGAACGGTGGTTTACGCCCGCGGAGGGCAGCCAGGTCCTGGCGCTGCGGCAATCGCGGACCGACTTGGCGGCGCATCCGGCTCTTCCGCAGGACACGCGGCTGTGGGCCACGTTGCAACTGGCAAGCGGCGGGATCTGGGCCGGGTGCGTCTATGACACCGAGAAGATCCTGCACGCTCTGAAACCGGAGTCTACGTAGATTGGAACTATGACATCGCACAACGTTAGACCCTATGTGGAAATCCCTCTCGCTTGTAGGAGACAACGTAAGGAGTCTCTGATCTATTGCAAAGATCGCGGCGCACCGCGAGATCAGAGACTCCTTATTTCGTTTCCTATAATACTAAGGCACGCGCGTGGTACTATCGCGCGGTTGGCAGTGCTGCTCACCCTGGCTTTCTCCTCCCCATTAACCAGCCGCTGCGCGCCTGCCGCAGCCGCTGACCCCTTGCTCAAGGTCCCGGCGATTTCGATGGCCCAATTGGGCAGACAGCAGGTCAAAAGTGTTTCGGTCACCGAGGTTTCGGACTACGTGTTTGGCGGATACAAAGGACCTATGCCTGGTCCGCCGCACGCTGATCTCAATCCCAAGCGGGCCTTGGTGATTTCCTGGCAGAGATTTCCGTTTCGTTTCGTTTTTTGCCACGAGGGCAGTTACTGCCCCTGGTTCGAGTTCCCCTCCGGAGCGGGCCAATGCTTCCAGTTCTTCGAAGGGAACGAGGGGTGGGCGGAGTTGTTCAACAACTTCGGCCGCCAGGAGCAGAACAGCTTCGTCGATGTGCTCGAACGCGGGCCCGAACGTGTGTGGGTGCGCTGGACCTACTTCGGCGTCAACCAGGACACCGGCGAACGCGCGTACCGCGCCGTCGAGGATTTTTGGGCGTTCCCGAACGGCCACATCCTGCGGCGGCAAACCTTCACCACCTTGATGCCGGGCCAGAACCGCGGGTATGCGCGCGAGCCCATCGAGATGATCGCGATGTGCCCGGCCGGCAAACTCTGGTACGATGTCCTCGAGCGGGAACCGCAAACCGGCGAGAGTCATGCACTGGCGGTGCTGGATACCTTCTCCACCAATCGTTACGATGTTTTCTGGCAGCGCAAGCCGGGGGAGCTGTTCCGCTCGACCCCACGCCGCGCGGGTTGCGCGTGGAAACTGTTGGACGACTCTCCGGGTGTCGTCATGGTCGTCCCTCAACGCGACGGCGCGGCTTTCTGCGTCATGGGCGACGCCGGAGGGTTCCGCCATGAGTTCACGCGTATCAAGGAGCACTCGTTCAACGACACTGGCGGATGGGGCTGGGGCTCACATTCGTGGGACCATTGGCCGATTGGGTGGCTCAATAGCCAGGCGCATGACGTCGCCGCGGACACACTCACCACATATCCGAACCATTTCTCGCCGGCCGGCATGGACTTCTGGTCTTTGCCCAACGAGCAGGTGGAACAACGGGAGTTTTACTCGTTGATCGGAGTCAGCGGGAGCAATTTGGTGGCGGTCCGGAAAGTTGCGCGGCGCTGGCTCGACGCCGGGGAGAAGCAGATCGGGGATTTGCGCCGGGCCGCCGCCTTGCCTGCGACCTTCCGGCCATAGCGCAAACCTCCCGCATCTTACCAGGACCTACCGGGCAAAGTATTTCTTTTTCGGACGATGTCCTCGTGCGATCCGTTATCCGTTAGAGTGCCGGCTTTGGCTGTTCGGAAAGTGTGGGCAGGCAACCTGCCGGCGCTCCGCCCTGGCAGCACTCACCCGGCCGAGGCATTAAATTTCTTCCACTACCTCCACCACGTTCAACGCATGGCCGTTCCCATCCCGCCACACGCCAACTTTGTCCGAGACGGCCAGACATCTAAAACCGTTGCATCGGACGATTGCCGTTCTCTCGGGCAATTCTTTCGTGATTCTCGTGATAGTCTTTTCGACCATTTCCGTCGATTTATCTCCTGCGATCATTAGGTTGGATTTACTGAAGACCTCAGAATTCATCTCACCGCTTCTTGGCAGTCACTCACCTGAAATTGTCAAACCGTACCCCGCCACCGAAGCGTTAGGTGGTGTGCTCACGTGTGAGCGACCGAGCTCACATGTTAGCCTGATTCAGCAGAGCTGCGGGAGGAGTATGAGCCCCGGCCAACGTGGCGGGTTCACTGGTGACTGGTGGCGTGCTGCTGCAGCCAAAGCAGATCGAGGCTGCCGGGGCAACTTACAAACTTCTGAAATGAGGTCGAAAGGGACGGCAGGGTCCGGCCATCGCGCCACTTGTGAATCTCGGCATGGCCATCGGCGAAAGTGACCCCGCTGGCGTTATTATGGTAGCCGGCTGGCAGATTGACCAACTGGGCTGTGACCTCGTCGATGGCAAAATAACCGTCATCGATGCTGTCGGATCGCTCGTCGATGAACACAATGCCATCCGATGGCGAGGGCGTAAGGATCGAGGTAAGCTTGGCAAAGACTTGGAAAGGCTCTCCATTCCAGGCGGGCGAGTTGGGCCCCATCCAACAGTTCATGGACATGCTGCGCACCCGGGGCAGTTGTGCGCCGTTGACCAGCGCAGTGCTTTTGTCCGCGACGCATTTGTAAACGCCGGCGTTTTTGACATAGGGGCCGACCTGGCTATAGGTGGGATCGAGCAAATAATTGATGTTGGTGTTATCGGTGTTGTTCGGCGGCGAACCCAGGGGAGTAAGCCAACCGGTGATCCAATTGCCGTCGTTCGGGATGTGGTTCGCCTCGTCCTGCCATTTGTCCCCCGGGAGAAAGTCCCGGTTGTCGTGAGCGTACATGAGCCACCCCAGTTCGAGCTGTCGCAGGTTGTTTATGCAATGGGCGCCCTGAGCTTTGAGCTTGGCCTTGGTCAGGGCCGGCAGCAACATGGCGGCCAGAATGGCAATGATCGCAATCACCACCAGGAGTTCGATCAAGGTGAAGCCTCGTTTGGGGTCCCGTCTCCGCGTTGCCGCCAAGCGCGATGGGTCAGGGCTGCAGGGCTTCATAGCTTCTTAATGCACCGCCGGATCGTTGGTGTCAAGGGCCAAAGGCCGAGGTCCCAAGTCTCAAGTCCACAACCTGAGTGAAACGATAAAACATAAAAAGAGATGGGGAGCCTGTGGGCAGCGTCCCTGCTAATCTAAGCGAGGGATTTGGCCAGTGGCTCCCAATAGTGGGCCTTCCACCCCGACGCCAGGTGTTCTCCCGTGCCCTTGGGAAAGCCCGTATGATCAAAGACGAGCCGGGTGCCGGTGCCCTGCTCCGTTAGCTCGAACTTCGCGATCGAATAAACGCCCGGAGCCCAGCTCCCCGCTCGCCAGGCCTGCACGATTCGCTCGTTCGGCACGAGTTCGATGTGTCGTCCCGTAATATACCCATCGAAGAGTGCGAACGCGCCTCCTACTTCACTGCTAATCTCGGTGGGCTTGCCTCCCGGAGGCATGGATTCCATGACCCCACTGAGCTGGATGACCTTGTCGAACTTCTTCGCATCGGTGAGCGCTTCGTAAACGCGCTTCCGGCTCGCTTTGAAAACCGGCTCCTGGTGGATGGATTCCGCCGTACGGGAGATTTCCTCATCGGGTTCAGCCCAGGCCTCCGTTACGCCCAATGTGAGTCCACCGAATGCGAACGCCACGCCGATGAGCGCCTGCCGCCGCGTGGGCCCATTGGCCGGGGCTTCCCTGTTCGCTCTATTGGTCATCATCGCCTCCCGAATTTTCGCGTGCAATTGTTGCATAAGTAGGTGTGTGTTGTGCCAAAGGAGCTCTTATAGGGTTGTTCACGGTGAAATCAAGAGGTCTTTTGGCCTTTAGCTTTTATCGCGTTTGGGATGAAACTCTTCGAGAGCTGCGAGGTGGGAGCGTTGGAGCAGTTTCTGCATATAAGGGCGGAAATATACCTCCCACCGCCCGTCCTAAAGTTGGGTCTAAACAAGGGGCGCATTTACTTCAGGCCAACGGCCTGGCTGGGCTGGTATGAAAGACGCCTTTGGCGTCTCAAAGTCTCGCGTAGGCCCCCGCGCGCGCAGGGTTCCCGCACCCCAACTCCTGTTGTTGCGGCGCAACCCGCGCCAGGCGTGCAGCTCGTTATTATGATGGACAACTCGCCGGCAAAGAAGTTAAATAAGCGCGACAAATCCCCGGGACTCGAACGGCTTTCTTGTGCGTACATGGCGAACATTCTATGGCTTGGGCCTGGCTCTGCTTTGGGCCGGGGCGTTGGCGGTTGTGGCTGCTGACCCGGCGGCGCCGGAAATCAGCCCCGATTACCGAGCGGTGCTGCGCGACGGAAAGGCGCGCGAACTGCGAAAGGCGCTGGACGCCGGCGCAGCCGTCGAGGCACGGGACGCCGAAGGCAACACGCCACTCATGCTCGCAGCGGTTTACGGGGATGTGCCTTGCATGAAGCTCCTGGTGGAGCGCGGGGCCGAAGTCAATACCAGGAACGCAGCCGGGGCCACCCCGCTGATGCGCGCCTCATTCGATGCCGACAAGGTTCAGCTCCTGCTGGCACGAGGCGCGGAAGTGAACGCGCACTCGGGTTTGGGAAATACCGCGCTCATGCTGGCCGCCCGCCTCCGGGATTCGCACCGCACGGTCGAGGCTTTGCTGTCACGCGGAGCCGACCCAAACGCCACCAACCTTTGGGGCGCCACCGCTCTGATGGCCGCCGCCGCCGGAGGCGATAATCGGTCAATAGAGTTGTTGCTCAAACATGGCGCGAAGCCCAACGCGCAACCCGGGATGAGTCAGCCGGGTTTTATTTTTGGCGGCGGGCGCAGTGCCCTGATGTGGGCCTCCTACCGCGGCCAGCTCTCCACGCTCAAGCTGCTGCTCGACCGCGGCGCGGACGTCAATAGCGAAGGAATGCTGGGCACGCCTTTGTCTCAAGCGGTGTGGGCCGACCACGCGGACGCCGCCCGTTTTCTCATCGAACACGGCGCCGAGGTGAACCACCTCAACGGCGGCGACAGTTTCTCGCCTCTGCATTGGGCGGCTTCGTCGGAAAGAAACGATCCGGCTTTGGTCAAGGTGTTGCTCAGTCACGGGGCCGATCCGAATCTCGACGGCGGTGGGGCGGTGGATGCGTTTCTGGCTGTGCCACAGACGCCGCTGATGCTGGCGCGATGCCGCGGTAAAACCAGGATTCTGCAGACACTCCTGGCATCCGGCGCGACCAACGAAACTCCTGATACCACGGTCGCTACTTCTTTGCGGGCGCTGCCCGATAACCTTGAGCCTGCCGCCGTCCGGGCCGCCATCAGCCGCGCCATACCGCCGCTCCAGCGAACCTCGCTCGAATCCAAGCAGGCTTTCGTCAATCATGCCTCCCACCAGGACTGCGTCTCCTGCCATCAACAATTCCTGCCGCTGGCGGCAATCGGCCAGGCCAGAAAGCGTGGCATCCCGGTTGACCTCGGAGCTGAAGCGCAGCTCGTAAAGATAGTGACCGCCGGTGAACTGAAGAATCCGGAGACGGACTTTCAAGCGCTCTTTCATCCCGAGCCGGTCCACACCAAAGGCTATGCGCTCTTTGGTTATGCCGGGGCGGACTTGCCCGCGGACGAATACACGGACGGAGCGGTGCACCACCTGGCGGCGATCCAGGCGCCCGACGGCCGCTGGTTTAATAATCTGCCGCGCCCTCCCATCCAGTCCAGCGACGTGGGCGCTACCTCACTCGCGATTCACGCGTTGCAGCGCTACCCGCTCCCAGGGCGAAGAGCTGAATTCGCCAGGCGCGTGGACGAAGCCCGCCGATGGCTGTCGCGAGTTCAGCCAGTCACCAATGAAGAACGGATCTATCAGCTCCTGGGCCTGAGTTGGGCGGGTGAATCACCCCGCCGCATGAAGCCCCTGCGAGACGGTCTGCTGGCACAACAGCACACCGACGGCGGCTGGTCCCAATTGCCCACCCTGGGCAGCGACGCTTACGCCACTGGACAGGCGATTTATGCGCTCAAGGTCAGCACGCTGCTGCTGGGTTCCTCCCCTGCCCTCGAACGCGGCCGGAAGTATCTCCTGAGCACCCAACTCGAAGACGGGACCTGGCACGTGCATCGTCGCGCTTTCCCGTTCCAGCCAACCATGAGGAACAGCGGCTTCCCCCACGGCCGCGATGCCTGGCTTTCCGCCGCAGCCACAAGCTGGGCCGTCCTGGCCCTGACTGCTTCCGAAGAATCCGAGATGGCGTCGCGATGAAGCGGTTCCCAGTTGCAAGTTGAAGGTTGCAGGTAACAGATGAAGACCTGCGGCTACTCCGACTGCAACGCAGTCCGCTCCTCGGCCCCTGCCACAAGTCCGTTGCCCATGATCATGCGGGCGCAGGCATTCCAGCGCAGCAGCGCGTCATCGTTTCCCGGGGGACGCAGAGCTTCGGCTTTTTCGTACCACGCCATGGCTTCGCGGAGGAATTCGTAGGCTCCGGAGCCGGAGCCAGGACCTTCCCGCTGAAGCCGGGCCTTGGCCCGGCGCTCGCAGATGATCCCGGCGTAATAGGCCTGTTCGTACGGGTCGCGGAGGCGAGGTAGGAGCTCCCGGGCCTGCGTAACCCCGACGGCGTAACCTTTGCTGAAGCGATCCGTCAGGGCCAGCAACAGGATCACCAGGGCCTGCTGGTTGTCCGGCTCAGTGCGCAGCACGTCGAGGCTGATACTCTCGGCCTCAGCCGGCTCATTCAGCAAGCGATAACGCATCGCTTTTTCAAGGGCGGCCGGGATGGCCTCGCGGGAAAGTTGTTTTAACTCGAACATGAGTCCCTCCATTCAATGATTGGGGCGCAATAGTTTCAACAGCCACCCCAAGGGATCGTAAAAGTCATCCACCACTCGCTCTTTCAGAGGAATGATGGCGTTGTCGGTGATGGTGATGTTTTCGGGGCAAACCTTAGTGCAGCATTTGGTGATGTTGCAGTAGCCGACGCCGTGGGCCTGTTTCAATTCCTGCAGGCGGCTCCCGGTGTCGAGCGGGTGCATTTCCAGCGCAGCCACATAAACCAGGAAGCGCGGCCCGATGAACTCCTCGTGCTTGTGATGTTCGCGCAGGACGTGGCAGACGTCCTGGCAGAGAAAACATTCAATACACTTGCGAAATTCCTGCACGCGATCGATGTCGGCCTGCATCATGCGCCAAGTGCCGTCGGGCGCGTCGGGCGGGCGCGGTCTGAATGGCTTGATTTTTTTCTTTACGCGAAAGTTCCATGAAACGTCCGTGACCAAATCCTTGATGGGTGTGAAGGCCTTCATCGGTTCGATCGTCACAGGCTGGTCCAGCGGCAGGGCGTTGAGCCGCGTCATGCACATCAGCCGGGGCAGGCCGTTGATTTCCGCCGAACAGGAGCCGCACTTGCCCGCCTTGCAATTCCAGCGGCAAGCCAGGTCGTTGGCCTGGGTGGACTGAACGCGATGAACGGCGTCCAGCACGACCATGCCCTCCGAGACCTCGGTCGTGTAGTCGCGGAACTGGCCGCCGTTGGCGTCGCCACGCCAGATGCGGAAGGTGGCGGTTTTCATTTCAGCTCCTCGATAATCTGTTTCAACTCCGCCGGCAGTTCGGGCAGCGGCTCGCGACGGAGCTGCATTGTCCCATCGGGCCCCTTCCAAACCACGATGTTGACCTTGCCATACGCGGCGTCCTTGCTCGGATAATCGTCGCGGAAATGGGCGCCGCGACTTTCCTTTCGCTCGAGGGCCGAACGCGTGATGCCTTCGGACACAGTGAGCAGGTTCGTCAGGTCAAGGGCGGTGTGCCAGCCCGGGTTATATTCGCGGTTGCCGGTGACGCCCACGCGTTTGGCCCGTTCCCACAGTTTCCGCAAACCGTCCAGCGCGCGCGCCATCTCGTCCTCCCGGCGCACGATGCCGACGAGGTCTTGCATCATGTCCTGCAAGTCATGCTGGACCTGATAAGAGCCATCGCCATTGGCAGCGCGCTCGAAGGGTTCGAGAGCCCGGCGGGCCACGGTTTCGACCTGGTCTGCGTCGATGGCGCCGGCCGGGTGCTCGGCGGCGAACTTGGCGGCGAACTCCCCCGCTCGTTTGCCGAACACCAACAGGTCGGAAAGGGAGTTGCCCCCCAGACGATTCGCGCCATTGATCCCGGCCGCGCATTCGCCGGCGGCAAAGCACCCAGGCAGGCTGCACATCTGCGTGCCTGCATCGATGCGAATGCCGCCCATGATGTAGTGCGTCGTGGGTCCGACTTCCATCGGCTCGCGCGTGATGTCGATGTCCGCCAATTGTTTGAACTGGTGGTACATGCTCGGCAGCTTCCGTTTAATGTGCTCGGCGGCATCGGGCATTTTTTCTTTGATCCAGGAAATGTCGAGAAACACGCCGCCATGCGGGCTGCCGCGGCCTTCCTTGATTTCCCGCACAATGCAGCGCGCAACGTGATCGCGTGTCAGGAGCTCGGGCGGACGGCGCGCGCTTTTGTCGCCCTGGCAATACCGCCAGCCTTCTTCTGCAGTGTCGGCGGTCTGGGCTTTGTAAAGTTCGGGAATGTCGGCAAACATGAAACGCCTGCCTTCCTTGTTCACCAGAATTCCACCCTCGCCGCGCACGCCTTCGGTGACGAGAATGCCGCACACGCTCGGGGGCCAGACCATGCCTGTGGGGTGAAATTGCACAAACTCCATGTCGATCAATTCCGCCCCGGCGTGGTAGGCCAGCGCATGGCCGTCGCCGGTGTACTCCCAACTGTTGCTGGTGATTTTGTAAGCCCGGCCAATACCACCGGTGGCGAGCACCACCGCTTTGGCCCGGAACACTTTGAACCGGCCACGCTCGCGCTCGTAAGCTAATGCCCCGACGACGCGGCCACCGTCCTTGAGCAACGCCAACACGGTGTGCTCCATGTGCACATCGATGCCCCGATGGATACCGTGGTCCTGGAGCGTGCGGATCATCTCCAGGCCGGTGCGGTCGCCGACGTGTGCCAGGCGGGGATATTTGTGGCCGCCAAAATTTCTCTGCAGGATTCGGCCATCCTTCGTGCGATCGAAAACCGCACCCCAGGCCTCGAGTTCACGGACGCGGTCGGGGGCTTCCTTTGCGTGCAACTCGGCCATGCGCCAGTTGTTGACGTATTGGCCGCCGCGCATCGTGTCCGTGAAATGGACCTTCCAATTGTCCCGCTCGTCCACGTTGGCCAGCGCCGCCGCGATGCCCCCCTCTGCCATCACCGTGTGGGCCTTGCCCAGCAGCGATTTGCAAACCATGCCCACCGAGACACCGGCAGCCGACGCTTCGATGGCCGCGCGCAGACCGGCGCCACCTGCGCCGATGACCAGCACGTCGTGTTCATGAGTTTCATATTCCATAGCGTTTCCACGCTCAGAAAATGCGCCAATCTCTCCAGATCCCCATCGAACACAGCCGGACGTAAATGTCGGCGCTCATAACCGAGAAAAGGCTCGACCAGGCCCAGAGCATGTGACGGTGGTTGAAGCAACTCACACAACTGTAGGTTTTCGCACAGAGCGGGGCTCGCGAGGGTTGATCGAGAAATCCCCCCACCAGATGCCGCAAGGAGTGGCAGCCCAGCGCGTAACCGCTCAGGAGAACGACGTTCACCGCGAGCACTAACGTCCCGACGCCGATGCCGAACGTCTGCTTGCCGGTGGCCGGATCGAGAAACCACATGGCCTCCCAAACGTCGTGCGCCAGGACACAGAGGAACACCAGCCCGAGGTAAAGGAAATAGCGATGGACGTTCTGGAGGATGAGCGGAAACGAACCCTCGCCCAGGTAGCTCTTGCGGGGCTCGCCCACCGTGCATGCCGGCGGGTCTGCCCAGAACGCTTTGTAGTAAGCGCCGCGGTAATAGTAGCAGGTCAGGCGAAACAGGCCGGGCGCCCACAGGATCAATAGCGCCGGCGAGAACGGCAACCAGCCGGGCCACCAGCCCGGCTTCGGCCCGAACAGGCTGTGCGGTGATGAACCAAAGATTTCCGGCGAGTAAAACGGCGACAGGTACGGCCCCGAATAGTAGTGCTCACCTTGGAACGCTGCCCACGTCGAATAAACCACGAACGCGGAAAGGCCAAGAAACACAAAGGCAGGCTGCGCCCACCACGCGTCGCGCCGCAGGGTCGCGCCGAATGGCCGCCTTTGAAAAAACGCCTCTGCCTGTGCCATAACAATTCGTTCTGGTGCTGGCGTTAGGAACCGGGTTTTACATAGCAGCCACCGCCCACTCTTTCAAGCTAATTCAAACTAATTCTCCGGCTAATTCTCCGGCGCGAGGCTTTGGGCCCGGGCTGGTACGCGTGACGCCTTGGGCGTCTCAAAGGCTCGCGAAACTACTTCGATACTGGTCAGAAGAATCCGGCTGCGCTCCTTGGCCCGGGGCGGCGCGTGGCGGGCATCGCCCTACACCAGAATGAGGCCGCGCCCTATACGAGAATTATACTCCGCCCAATAGACAAGAAATTGCCCCTCGCTACTGTTCAGCCTGGTAAACCAAAACCCGTTCCATCACTCGTTTCGTCGCCTGGGAGAACCAGAGTGACTCGGAGCCGGCCTCCGGCTCAGCCACTTTGTCCTCGCGAGCGCCAGGCGGCAGGAGCTCGGAATCGTTCGATTCACAATGAGAAGCCCATTAAAGCCCGGCGGGCGGGCAACCGCAATGGCTGTGACCGTTGCGGCTATTCTGGCGGCAGGTTTCCTGCTTCGGCGCGGGTCCGGCCAGGCCGCAAACACCAACCTGGTCCAACGCCCGCGTCCGCTTTCCAATGCCTCACCGCTCGACGCCGCCGTGGAACTGGCTCCCAGCCAGTTGAATGCGGTCAAAATCGAACCGGTCGGGACTTATCTCTTCCCCGTTGAAAAGGGAGCGGTCGGTAGCATCAGTTTCGTTGACGACCTGTCGGTTCAGGTCTTCCCGCCCTACCAGGGAAAAATCCTCAAGACCTTCGCCGAGCTCGGAGACGAGGTTCAAAAGGGGCAATCGCTCTATACGATCGACAGCCCGGACCTGATTCAGGCCGAATCGACTCTGATCGGCGCGGCGGCAAACCTCGATTTGACCAGCAAGGAACTCGCGCGTGTAAGGGATCTCTATGGAACGAACGGGGTTTCCCAAAGAGAAATCGAGCAGGCAACCTCGGACCAACAAAGCGCCGAAGGAGCCCTCAAGGCGGCGCGAGACGCCGTTCGCGTTTTCGGCAAGACGGAGGCCGAAATTGAGCAGATTATCCAGACGCGCAAGATAGACCCGGCCCTGGTCGTACGCAGTCCGCTCGCCGGCCAGGTTACCGCCTTCAATGCGCCTCCGGGGCTTCTCGTCCAGCCCGGAACCGGGACCGCCCCCTTCTCAGTGGCCGATGTCTCAACCAAATGGATGCTCGCGAATGTGCCCGAGAGCGAGAGTCCGCTTTACCACGTCGGACAGCCAGTGCAGGTCAGAGTAATGGCGTATCCCGGCCGCGTGTTCACCGGCTCGATTTCCAAAATCTACGCCACCGTGGACATGAACACCCACCGGGTGACGGTGCGCTCTGAAGTCGCGGACCCTCAAAACGAGTTGAGGCCCGGCATGCTCGCCAACTTCCTGATTCGAGTCCAGGACCCCGTCGAGTCCACCGCCATCCCGATGACCGGCGTGGTTCGAAATGGCGATGGGACGATGGCGGCATGGGTTACGACCGACCGGCATCGCTTTGCGCAAAGAATCATCAGGGTCGGCCTGCAACAAGACGGCCAATACCAGGTCCTCCAAGGCCTTCAGCGTGCAGAGCTCGTGGTAACCCAGGGAGCCATTTTCTTGAGCAACATGCTCACCGCACCACCCACTGACTAGACAAGACCCTGCGGTTCACCAATCCACCTGTCCATCAATCCAGTCATCCACTCGTCCACCAACCCATTAATCCAACCATCCAATAATCCAATAATCCAATAATCCAATCCGACCGCCATGCTTAAGTCTCTTGTCGCCCTCTGTCTCAGCCGCCGCGCGATTATCGTGTTCGCGTTGCTGGCGTTTGTTGGGGCCGGATACTTCGCATTCAGAAAGCTCGATATCGAGGCGTATCCGAACCCGACGCCCGTCATTCTGGAAATCACCGCGCAAGCGCCCGGCCTCTCGGCGGAGGAAATGGAGCGTTACTACACGGTTCCGATTGAGGTGGGCCTCTACGCGACCCCGGGCATCGAAGTCATCCGTTCCACTTCGTTTTATGGACTGTCGTTTGTGCGAGTGGTGTTCAAGTATGGGGTGGACTATCACTTTGCTTACACCCAGGCCTCCATCGCCCTGCAGCAGAACGTCGCCCTGCCGGGCGGCCTGGTGCCCACGATCCAGCAGAACAGCACCACCGGGGAAATCTATCGTTACCAGGTGGTCGGTCCGCCACATTTCGGACTGACCAATCTGCGCACGGTCCAGGATTGGATCGTCCGGCGCCGCCTGTTGACGATTCCCGGCATCGTCGCGGTCAATAGCTGGGGCGGCACCACCAAGGAATTCGAGGTCGAGGTCGCTCCCCACAAACTCGAAGCCTACAACGTGACGGTGCCCCAGATTCTCACCGCCCTCGCCAACGGCAATATCAATGTGGGCGGGCGCGAAATCCGCATCGGCCAGCAGTCCATCAACATTCGCGGCGTCGGCCTGATCGACGACGGCGGCGCGGACGACCTCACCCAGGGCCGCAGGGTGGACGACATCGAAAACGTCGTCCTCTCCCAGTCAAACGGCGTGCCCGTGCTGGTAAAGGATGTCGCGAATGTCAACGTGGGCTACGTGCCGCGGCTGGGCATTTGCGGCCGAGACAATCAGGACGATGTGGCGGCGGCGATCGTGGTGATGAGCCGGGCCGAGCAGACCGCAAGGATGCTGCCGAAGGTGGAGGCCGAAATTGCGAAACTGAACCACGACGGCAGCTTGCCCCCGGGAGTAAAGGTCGTCCCGTTTTATGACCGCGGTTCGCTCATCGCGGTCACCACTCACACCGTCCTGCACAATCTCACCTTCGGCTGCCTGCTGGTGTTCCTGATTCAATGGGTATTCCTCGGGGACCTGCGCAGCGCCATCATCGTGGGGACCAACATCCCGTTTGCGCTCTTCTTCGCCATCCTGTTGCTCGTGGCCCAGGGCCAGAGCGCCAACCTGCTCTCGGTCGGGGCGGTTGATTTCGGCATCATCGTGGACTCCGCGGTGATCCTCGTCGAAAACGTGTTCCGCAATTTCCAACGAACGCCGGAAGAACGGCAGCTCTGGCTGCAACGCCTGGTGGACGGCTTTTACGGCCCTGACCCGACGAGGGCGGCGCATTCCGCCACCCGCCCGGGCTGGACCGACCGGCTGCGTCTGATCCTGATCAGCGCGATGCAGGTGGACCGAGCGGTTTTCTTTTCGGCGCTCATCACCGTCGCCGGTTTTGTGCCGCTCTTTACGATGCAGGGGGTGGAAGGTCGGATTTTTGGGCCCATGGCGCAGACTTACGCCTACGCTCTGGCCGGGGCGCTGCTCGCCACGTTCACGATCACGCCCGTGCTCGCCTCCTTCTTCCTGCCCGAACATGTCAAGGAGGCCGAGACCGTAGTCGTCCGCCTTCTGCATCGGGTTTACAATCCCGCGCTGCGCCTGGCGTTGGCTCATCGTGGAGTTACAGTCGGGTTTGGCCTGGTGTTTCTTGCGGTGGCCGCGTTACTGGGGCTGCGGCTGGGGAGCGAGTTTTTGCCACATCTGGAAGAGGGGAATTTTTGGATTCGCGCCTCGATGCCGATGACCCTCTCGCTGCAGGACGGCGAAGCGGCGACCAGGAAAATGCGCACGATCCTGCTGAGGCATCCGGAAGCGATCACGGTGGTTTCACAGCATGGCCGGCCGGATGACGGCAGCGACGCGTCGCCATTTTCCAATGTGGAACTCTTTGTCCCGCTCAAGTCGTACGATCAATGGCCAAAGGGCCTGACCAAGGACAAACTTACCGAGCAAATCCAGGCGGAGCTCCAGAACGAGCTGCCCGGAGTCATTTTCAACTTTTCGCAGTACATTCAGGATAACATCGAGGAAGGTATCTCAGGGGTTAAAGGCGCCAATTCGGTGAAGATCATCGGTCCCAACCTCGAGATGCTGGAGCAGCTTTCGGCAAAAGTCAGGGACGAGATGAGCCAGGTGCGCGGGGTTGCCGACCTCGGCATTTTCCCGGTCCTGGGGCAGCCGAACCTGAACATCAAGGTGGAGCGCGCTCAGGCTGCCCGCTACGGCCTCAATTCCGGGGACGTGAACTCGGTGATCCAGGCGGCGATGGGCGGCGCAGCGGCTACCACGGTGCTGGAGGGCGATCGCCAGTTCGGCCTCGTGGTCCGGTTCGCGCCGGAAGCCCGGGAAAGTGTGGACCAGATTCGCAATATCAAAGTGGCCGTTCCGACGAGCAGCGGCGCCAACGCCTACATTCCCTTGAGCGATCTGGCGACCATCACCCTGGATACCGGGGCCGCCTGGATTTATCACGAGAGCACACAACGGTTTATCCCTATCAAATTCAGCGTGCGCGAACGCGACCTCGGCAGCACCGTCGCCGAAGCGGAGGAGCGGCTCGCAAAGAATGTAAAACTGCCCAGCGGTTATCGCATGGTCTGGGCGGGCGAGTTCGGGGACCTGCAGGAAGCCCGGCGGCGGCTGGAAATCGTGGTGCCGGTCAGCCTCGCGCTCATTATTGGGTTGCTCTACTCCCTGTTCAATTCCCTGCTCGAGTGCCTGCTGACGCTTTCCGGAATCCCGTTCGCCATCGCCGGCGGGGTCTTGGCGCTTTATGTTGCCGGCCTCAACTTCAGCATTTCGGCCGCCATCGGGTTCATCTCCTTGTTCGGAGTGTCGGTCATGAACGGTATTCTGCTGCTGACTTATTATAACCAGGCAAGGCTGCGCGGCGGCACGACGCTCGAAGCGATGTTTCACGCGGCTTCGACCCGCATGCGCCCCCTGTTGATGACGAGTCTCTCGGCGTGCATCGGCCTGTTTCCGGCCGCGATTTCCACCGGCATTGGCAGCCAGGTGCAGCGTCCACTGGCCACCGTCATCGTGGGCGGGATGCTCGTCGGGCCCATCATGCTCCTGCTCGTTGTGCCAGCCCTGAAAGTAATATTCCTGCAGCAGGGCGATGGCAATCAGGCAGACATTCACCCGGCCTCGTTGGAACCAATATGAAAACGGCGCGTTTCCTTTTCACTTTACTCGGCTCAGGCGCTTTGACCTTCGGACCCGGTCTTGTTGTGCGGCCAGGTCAGGGCGCCGAACCGGCGCCTTCCGAGACTCGTCCGGCCTGGAGTGGTGACCGTCCCTGCGACGGCGCGCGTGAATCCCCGAATCGTAATAGCCGAGTGGGCACGAAGGAAGAGCAGGTGGATGAAAGAGGAGCTGGCTCGCGCCTTTCAGGCAAACTCGCGCAAGCGGAAGGTAGGGCTGCTTGTCCCCAACCAGCCGCCCGGTACCGCTCCGGCGATGAGCGGGATAAATGGCGCACGAGCAGCCACGAGCAAATAGGAGCGCAACGCGCCGGAGTTGAGCGCGCCGCGCTCACACCCATAAATGCCACGGTTCCGCAGCGACCTGGTCTTGTTCAGTCTGCGATTGCGGCGAAGGGCGGGTTAATGGGAACTACAATCGAAAAGCAACCCGGCCGGCCGCTCCTGTCCAGGCCTGGCAGTCCCTTCAACGCGCTACCGACAAGCCCGGTCCGACAGCGAGGTATCGGCCCGGCGGTCCTTGGCGGAGCACCAATCACGGCAGGCGGCAGGAATACCGCCGCTATCAATGGCACCGGAATGAAGCATAGACCATGAACACGAGCCGAAACCCCTCGTCATTACCCACATCTTCTGGACGCCTGTATCAGTCCTTCCTTTCAGCACCCACGAGACCTTTGGAGTGCGGAGCAGGTCTTAGCCGCGGCCAGTCGCGTTTTTTGGAATCCCAACGGGATTCCGTCGCTCAGCCCAGGGTTGCGAGGAACGAGCTACCCTGGGTCAAGCGCGCCGCAAACCCGCCAACCCTGAAAAGGGTTGCGTCAGATTGCCGTGACTCGGCGTGTGGGCCGGACGAGGCAACCCTTTCAATTCAAGGCGCTTTCGCGAGGGTTGCCGCGGGTAGCTCGTTCCCTTGCAACCCTCAAAGATGCCATTCTTTCAGGATATCTGGCCGCAAATCATCGACTGCATCACTCCGGCTTAGGAAAAACCTCCCAAGATCTGGGCAATGCCGAAGCCGAAACCCGGGTACAACGCTCGCAAGGGCCTTGTACGGCCTTCGAATCCCGCGGGTTCTTGGGGTTTCGACCTTCGGGATTCGGCTCGTTGCTCCCCTGCTCCTGGCCGGTTGTGCCGTCGGGCCGAACTTCAAAAAACCCGCCCCACCGGAGGTTAGAAGTTATACCCTAAACCCGGTCTCGACCACCAGCGGCGCGACGAACATTGCCGGCGGCTCGGCCCAGCGATTTGTTGAAGGACTCGACATTCCGGGAGAGTGGTGGAAGCTCTTTCGCTCGAAACCGCTCAACGACCTGATTGAGCGTTCGCTCAGGAACAACCCCGGCATCAAGGCGGCACAAGCGGCCTTAACCGTCGCCAGAGAAAATGTCCTCGCGCAGAAGGGCGCCTGGCTCCCCAGCGTCACAGGCAGCTTCAGTGCGGCCCGCCAAAAGTCTTCCGAGGACATTTCGCCCACGCCCAACTCCGGGGCGTTGTACTTCAACCTTTACACTCCGCAGGTCGGCGTGTCGTACGTGCCGGACGTATTTGGATTCAACCGGCGAACGATTGAGTCCCTGAACGCTCAGTCGGAGCAGGCGCGGTTCGCCCTGGCAGCAACGCATATCACGCTAAGCGCCAACGTGGCTGCCGCCGCAATCCAGGAGGCCTCGATACGCGCACAAATTGCCGCGAGCTATGAGCTCATCGCGATCAACACCAATATCCTCCGGGTGTTGCGCACCCAGTTCGCCAAAGGCCGCGTCAGTCGTCTCGAAGTGGCCGCCCAGGAATCGCAACTCGCTCAGCTCACCGCCACTCTCCCGCCTCTGCTCAAGCAGCTCGCTCAACAGCGCGACCTGTTGGCGGCGCTTTCCGGAGGGTTTCCGGGCCAGGGCCCGACCGAGGAGTTCGAACTCTCGAGTCTGCAACTGCCCGAGGCACTGCCCTTGAGCCTGCCTTCGCGACTCGTCGCGCAACGCCCGGATGTGCGCCAGGCTGGGGAGAATCTGCACGCCGCGAGCGCGCAAATCGGCATCGCCGTTGCCAACCGCCTGCCGAACATCACCTTGACCGCAGACGTTGGGACCATGGCGTTGGAAGCCGGCCGCATTTTTGCGGGGGGAGAGGGCTTTTGGACTTTGGCCGGGAGCGTGACGCAGCCCATCTTCCAGGGCGGTGCCCTGGTGCACAAAGAGCGCGCCGCCCGGGCGGCCTATGTCCAGGCCGCCGAACAATACCGCAGCACCGTGCTGACCGCCTTCCAGAATGTGGCGGACACGTTGAACGCGCTCCAACAGGATGCCGATGCCCTGAACGCGGCCGCCGGAGCCAGGGAGGCAGCCGGCGTCACGCTCGAGCTGGCCAGGAAACAATGGCAGGCCGGTTATGCCGGCTACCTCGCGCTCCTGAACGCCGAACAAGGCTACCAGCAAGCGGTGCTTAGCCTCGTTCAAGCCCAGGCCAATCGTTATACCGATACCGCAGCCCTGTTTCAGGCTCTCGGTGGCGGTTGGTGGAATCGGGCTGACCTGACGAAAAACTAACCAGGAAGCCCGGTCGTGGGGACACGAAGATGACACCAGTCACAGGCATGCGGAAAAGCACGGTCTTCATCGTGGATGATCACCCCTTGGTGCGCGAGTGGCTGACCGTCTTGATCGATCAGCAGCCGGACCTCGCGGTGTGTGGGGAGGCCGAGACAGCTTCAGAGGCACTCCAGGCGATCTCTGCTTCGAAACCAGACGTCGCCATTGTGGATATCTCGCTGAAGGATTCGTCCGGCATCGAGCTGATTAAGGACCTGCAGACTTGTCCAAACCTGTCGGTATTGGTCCTCTCGATGCACGAAGAATCCCACTACGCCGAGCGCGCCTTGCGAGCCGGGGCCAAAGGCTACATAATGAAGCGCGAGACGACCAAAAAGGTCATCGAGGCAATTCGAACGGTCCTGGAGGGTAGGTTTTACCTCAGCGATGCCATAGCGCAACTCATCACAACGAAATTCGTCGATGGCAAGACCCTTGCCCCCCGCTCCCTGGTTGAACAACTCAGCGACCGGGAACTGGCGGTCTTTGAGTTGCTCGGCAAGGGACTCGGAACTCGCCAAATAGCGGAAAACCTTCGGGTCAGTGTAAAGACCGTCCAGGCTTACTGCGCGCGGATCAAAGAAAAACTGTATCTCAACAGCAGCACAGAACTCGTGCGCGAGGTGGTCCGTCACTACGAAAGCCAAACCGAAAGCCAAAGATAGAATAACTACGGAGTTGTCTTGCGGCCCGTGGGAGGCGAGTCACCGAATAGTGGTCGCTCGCAGATACACCCTTCCAGAGTTTGGAGGCTCCTTTCTCCGTTGCCTCCGTTTCCTCCGGTTCAATTCCGCGTGAATGGTTACGGCTAGCTCCTGGCTCCGGCCATGCAGGTCTCGCCGGCGTGGGCCGGGTCGAGCGCAGGGTCATAGGCATTCGGCGTTTTGCTACCATCCCGCCGCAGAGTTTCTTCGCTGAAACCGGCTTCCATAGTCGCTAATCCCAAAAACGCTTGCGAAATTTTCTCCACCGCCTCCAGCGATAGCTTTTTGCCGGATTCACGATTCACTATATAGTCGAATAACTGGTCCTCGCGGATGCAGTGCACGGTCCTGGTGGCGCCGATTTTTGCCTCGACGTAGGCTGAGGTGAATACGAAGACCGCCTGAAAATACGAATCAAAGCCCGGGGCAAGCACCTGCACTTTCTTCTTCGCGTCCATTACCCGAGCCACAAAACGTCTCACGTAGGGCCGGTCCAGTTTCTGGCCGTTGCAGGTCACCTCCCCGTGGTCATCGGCAGCCACGACGCCCCGCCAGTCCTTCGTATCGATCACGAACACTCCGGTCGGGCCAATGACGACGTGGTCCAGGTTCCCGAATGGAGTCGCCAGGTCGTTGACGACGTGGAATTCGTCGGGGAAATTCTCGAGCACAAGTCCAACCCGGGCCTCGCCTGCTGCGCCTTTCCGCATATGCTCGCGCGTGCATTCCAGCTCATCGAGCCGCCGGAAACACCATTTGGCAACCAGCAACATCGCCAGAAGCGCCACGACCGATACCAGCACGCCCTGCCAGGGTGCCAATGCGAACCAGCGGAACGAGCACCCGATACCGAGCCCCGCGATAACCCCAAGCCCGCCGATACCGAGACCCACCCGGTTCCACATCGCATGACGCAGATTCGTCGCTATCCGGCTGACGTATCTGCCCGGCTCTCCGAGAACTTGTGCCATAAGAACATGGCATTCTGTCTCCCCCCGGCGGCACATCGCCACCATGGGCAGAGACACGAATGCCTCAATGTTGAAAGAGCACTTCTCCTGCCAAGTTTGGGGAGGGTGGGAGGGCAAGGATAGCGGAGTTTTTGACCACCGAGTTCACGGATTTCACCGATTTCACGCATAGGCCAAAAGGAATCCGTGTCATCCATGCAATCCGCGGTTAAAGCCCCTCAGTTGCGGTTTTGCCTCTCTGCCTCTTTGCGGTCCAAATACTGCAAATCGATCATTTTTGACAAGATTTCCTGTGCGGACGCAAAACGCGGTTCGACATCCATCTCGAATCCCCTCGGCTGCGGCGTCGCCGCGCTGCGCCTTTGCGTTAAATCCCTGGCCTTCCGTCTTTATCCTTCCCATCAGCCCTCCTTCTACTTGCGCTTTTTTTCATTTTTTTTGAGCCGAAATCATTTTCGACCGGGGTTTAGATATAGAGGGAGTAATTTCCCTCTGGTCCTGGCGGACCTGTCAAACCGCTACGGCCGACAACGTCATGCAACAAAAACAAGCTCATGAATATGCAAAACGAACCTGGAACAACACCCAACCAACTGCCTTCTAATACCTTAGCGACAGAGATCCAACCCCAACCCACCCCCGAGCCGCCTGTCTCGCCGAAGTCCGACGAAGGCGGAAGCGAACTTCCGGCCTGTCGGGAAACCACCGCCTCACCGGCAATCAATCATCAACTATCAACTATCAACCATGAACCGCCCACCACCGTCATCGAGGCTCCTTCCTCCCCTTTCAAGCGCCGCCCCCGCACGGGCGCTTTCGCCCAACTTCCCAAACCGGAGCGCGACATGGCCTGTCGCATGATCAGTGAACGCGTCCCCTACAAACGAATCTCCCAGGCTCTCCTCCAAGCTGGTTACCAGGTCTCCGAACGCAACATCTCCAATTGGGTCACCCACGGCGGTTTTCTGGAATGGACCCTTCACCGCGACGCCGCCCTCCAAAGCCGCCTCCGCCAGGATGACCTCCTTGAACACCACCGCCAAAACTATTCAAACGAACTCGCCGAAGTCGGCCTTCAGGCCGCTGCGACTCGCATCTCTGAAATCCTCACCCAAAAGACCGCCTCCAGTGCGGATCTCGAGGCCAACCTCGCCAAATACGATTCCCTCGTCAAATTGCTTTGCCGCATCAACAAGGAACTCCTCACCGCACAGCAATTCCGCCAGAAGTTCTGCGGACCCTACTCACACAACCCCGCCAGCGTCAGATACCACAACGAGGAAAATGTGGCCACGCTCGAGAAAACGTACAGCGCGGAATCCCCTGCCCAGGCGAAGCAATTATCCGCCTCCTCTTCCGGTATGAACGCTCTCCCCGGCACACCCGCTTCGGCTGCCTCCGACGGCCCAACATCCCTTCAAGCTGCCCAGTCGAAGTTAAAAGCCCTCCTCGACTCACTGCAACAAGCCCAGGCGGGTAGGCTCGCCGTCCCCAGGCTCCCCAATTCCGCCGCTTCCGACATCGATCCATAACCGTCAACCATAGTTATAGAAGGTTACAGATATCGTTATCGGTAACCTTAAGTAACCTTCCTCGGTAACCTTCAACGACCTTGTCTAAACCCACTGCCCGCCGCTTTCTCTCAGTTCGCTCCAGTTCGCTTGCCGATCAGCAGCTCCGTCGAGGTCAGCAACCGCACGGGACCCAGCAGACCCGATTCACGAAGCGGCTCATCCTTTTTCCAAAGCGGCCAGGTGCTGAAGGTGTAGCGGCCCGTCGGACTGGGCCGGCCCTCCTGCACCCAGGCCGGCCACTCCTTCAAAGTGCCGTCCGGTTTGCGCGAGCTATCGGACGGTAACGCCTCGTCTCCGATCATTCGGTTCACCCAGAGGTTCACGACGTCCACCTGCAATGCGTTTTCACCGGACAGCAAAGCGCCGGTGACGTCCACCCGGAAGGGTGGCTTCCACAGAATCCCCAGGTCATGCCCGTTCAATTTCACCCGCGCAATAACGGTCACCCGGCCAAGGTCGAGGAACACTCGTCGTTCCGGCCGAGGCAGCTCTTGCGGCACGATGAACGTTTTGCGGTAGGTGGCGGTCCCGCTGAAATGTTGGACTCCCGGGTCAGGATGCACGCTCCAGGAAATCAAATGGTCGAGCGTGATGCTCTCCGGCGCGCCCCAGCCGGGAGGAAAACTCAGAGCCCATTGGCCCGTCAGCTCCAGCGGCTGGGGCAAGTCCGCCACTTCGAAGCGTTGCGTTTCGCCGCGGGCGGTTTCGGCCACGTAAGAGCCGGGCTCCCAGACCTGCGCTCGGTGTTCGCCAGTCTGGGTCTGGACCACCTCGACCGCAGGGAGCGGCGGAGGAACAATGGGCACCGGCATTTGTTTCATCAACTGCGCCGCCTCGTTTTCGTTCAGCGCGCGGCCGAAGCCGCGAAATTGCCCCAAAGCTCCCTGGAAGGGCGCGGTGCGGCGACGGTGCAGAACGCCGACGCCGGAATGCACAATATATGTGCTTGCCCGGCCTTCATGAACGAGTTTGCCGTTCAGATAGAGCTTCGGGGTCCCGTCCTCGTAAACCACGGCGATGTGCGTCCAATTGGTGAGCGGCGCCGCGAATACGAGAATCGGTGGAAAATAAAACGGAGCATGCTCGAAAACACAGACGCCGTTGCGGCCAATCGACAGCCCGGCGCCGGCGTGGTCCTGGCTGTGATAAACCTCGTGCCCGGGCGGCGGGAAAAGCGCGTCGTTCCGTTCCATGAGGTACGCGGTCTCGCCGGTATTGGCCTCTTCGGGCAAAGGGATGTCCACGGCCGGTCTGACCCAGACCGCCATGGTAAAAGTAGATTGGCGGCCTTCGTTGGCTGGCGGGGACGCGTTCGGCGGCGTCACCGGTTCCGCAGGCAGGCCATTGTCGACCGTCGGAATCCCTACATCCGCCGCCGGCGGGTTCCGAAGCCCCACCAACTCCTGTCCGTTTCGGCTTATTGTAATGAGCCGGTCCGGCTGGGCTTGGGCACCCGCTTTGAAGAGGACGAACACCGACCCGGCGGCCTCGAGCCTCAGAGGAAGTCGTGTGGTTCCGTTCGTGCAGTCGTAAAGCGCAACACGCTCAAGCCGGCCGGTGTCGGGGTGCCAGAGCTCAGGCCGGCGGTCAGCGACCCGGAACTCGCAAACAGTTTCCTGCCGTTCGAGCTTCTGATTGGAAACGAAATACACCTCGGCGCCGGGCAGGCTCCGGTGAATGTACCGCAAACCCTGAATCGCCGCGCCGGCGACGGACGAAAAATCCGGCGGCACGTGAGCATCTGCGAGAACCTGCTGCGGCGTTTTCCCCCACCCAACGAAGCCTTTGCCGAAGCGGCGCATTCCAACAGGCGCGGATTCGCCCTTGCCCCAGAGGTCATCGGCCAGGCGCGCGACCTCCGCATCGCAGTTGGGATAATCCGACAGAGACGGAGATTTGAGCGGCCGGCCTCCGAGCACGGTCACTCCTGACTTCACCAGCTCCCAGATTCGCTTGAGCAATCGCGGCGTCATTGTTTCCACTTTCGAAAGGACCAGCAGGCGATAGCTCATGCCGTCCGGCAGAACGATTCGGCCTTGTTTCACGGACATTCGCTTCAGTACGACTTCCGGGGGGCAGACGTCAAAATCGTAGCCGACGCGGTCGCGCGATTCGTACGGCACCACCCAATGCTGCGGAACGTCCTCGGGCGTGACGTAACAAAAGTCAGCGACGTAACGCCCCTGCTGCAGGAGGAACTGGCAGCGGGAGAGATATTCGTGCCACGGACGGGAATCGTTCCACCAGGTTTGGGTTCGCTCGTAATGCAGCCCGAACGGTCCCATCGACATCCCGGGCATCCGGCTTGGGCTGATCCACGGTTGCATGGCATACCGGTGCATCACCACGCGATTGAGGCCTTCACAGAACGCCCAGTCACCGAAGGGCTTCGCCGTGAATGGATGCGCCAGCCATCGCTCTGTCCCGGTCGCGGTGAAGGCTTCCACTGCCGCGATGGGTCTGCCGTAAACGTGAGCCGCGGAAGCCATTTCCGAGCAGGTGTAATCCATCTCGAATGGTGGCCAGGTCCACAACTCCGCCATTGGCTCATCGGCGCGGCCCGCATAAGTCAGGTCATCACAAGGCGCATCGTAACCTTCGAGCGAGAACCGCAGTCCCTCCTGATTCGCCAGCCGGTGAAGTTCGCCGGCATAATTATCGACGAGCAAATCGGCGATGGTCTGCCGGAAATCCCACAGAAACCGCTCGGAGATTTCGAAGCTGTCCACCACGCGGCCAGTGAGGACCGGCATAAACTGCAGAAGGTCGTATCGGCGGCGGCGAAGGAATTCAGAGCGGAAATTCTCCGTCCAGTTCTGCGAATCGACTTCCCAACTGTCAACGTGGGCCGACACCAATGCACCCGGCGCAATCGACTTTACGTCGCGAGTGAGCTTCCGCACGAACCCGTTGAAGACCGCCTGGATGCCTTCCTTGCGCAACTTGTCGCATTCGAGGCCCAGGCCCGCTTCCGGCGCAGGATGATTATCCGTGCCGGTGCTCGTGTGCCCAATACGCAGGACGGTCCAGTCCCCGGGCGGCGCATCCCAGGCAAGCCGGCCGTCCTTGCTGAGCCGAGCCGTGAGGTCGAGAACCCCACCGCGGCGCATCGCAAACCCCTCAGGCGCCGCCGGATAATTCGCGCGGCCCGGAAACCGGTTGGGGCCGGGGTAGGATTCCTGGTGCGTAAAACAGGCTTTGCCCTGCATGTGCGCGATTCGCAAACGCGGGCTGAGCTCGAGGTCCGAGATGACCACCTCCTGCACATCCGGGTGTTGCCGGCGAAACAGCAACCGAAAGTATCGCGCCGTGACGGCCGGGAAATCCAGCACCAGCTTGCGCTGCTCCGCGGCGAACTCATGAACATCCTGAAAAGCCTGGCCGTCCTCGGAAGCCTGCAGCAGGCCGTTGCAAACCTGGTCCCCCGACAATCCCATTGTGAGCGTCAACTGACGCGCGGTGTAGGGCTGCGGAAATTCCATCTGAAGCCAGGCAGGTTTGCCCGCGGCTGGTCGCGACAATATGAAAGCGGCTCTGCCGACGCCTTCGAGCACCTGCCTGACGCCGCCCGGCTCGTCCGAGCTCTTGAACGCGGGCGACCAACTCGCCATGTTGACCTCATCACCCGCCAGTGTCGGAAACGCTAGGACGGCGATGTCGCGATAAAATCCCTGCACGGTTTGCGGTTGCGCCAACAGCTCGCGAACATGGCGCTGCCCCTTCACCTGGGTCTCGCTCCAGACTACCCTTTGCATCGACAATTCGGGCGTGACCCACGGCCCGCCGCTGCCGCACCAGCCGGCGTCGTTGTTGAGATTTACCTGCAATCCGAGCCGATGCGCTTCCGCACAGGTGTGCCGGAAGAGCGCCTGCCACTGCGGGCTATCGAAGCGAACCGGCCCTTTCGGCGTACCCTGGTCAACGTCCATAATCAGCACCCCGCCTATGCCGACGCGGTGCATCGCTTCCAGGTCGGCGGTGATGCCATTGCTGGTCACGTTGCCGTTCAGCCAGATCCAATAGACCCACGGGCGCGCGGAAGCCGGAGGGTGTGCAAAGTTGGTTTCGAACGCGCCGGTTTGGTCACCGGCTACTGCGGCGCGGCTAGCCAAGCCGAAACAAAGCACAAAGAGGAAGCTGAGGGTCCGGACTTGGGTGTATGCGTATCCGGAGAATGGAGGCCCAACTACGCGGTTTGGAGTGCAGCCGGAAGCGAAGCGCCACGCCGCTTTGGGAGGCAGGCCCGCGTTCGGAAAGCGGTGTCGCCGCTGCGATCTGCCACCGCACTCCAAATTTTCGTGTTCGTTCGTAGCGATGACGACGTTTTGCAATCGGCTGGAAGGTTTCGGGTTACGGGGTTGCCACAACTGCCTCCCCCAGCCGCACGTACTGCGGCGAGGCGGTCAGCTCAAGCACGAGGCGGCCTGATTCCAGTTTCGGCGGGACGCTGGCGCCTGTGGAATCAATCACCACAATGCCGACGGGCTCAGCGGGGTTCAGTGGCACCGCAACGGAATGCGGCTCACCGAGGGTCCACCCGGCGAGCTTTTGCCGGTTGGCTGGGTCGGTGCAGACGAGCACGTAATCCTCGTCGCTCGCGAGCGGCAGCCGCCGGCTGATGTGGCAGCCGGTCAACTCATGGGTCATTGTTTTCAACGCCAGATAGGCTGGCTTCGGTCTCAGGTCCGGCATCACGGTTCCCCAGTTTTGTTCCTTCTCGGTCGAGTCCGGGCCGTCGTTCATCCAGTCGTACCAAATCGAAAGCGGAATTCCGTTCAGCAAGTTATGCAATTGCTGGCGAACCGCGAAAGCCGCCTGAGTGCCCGAAGAGACCCCTTTGGTGTAGGTCGAGTAACCCCATTCTCCGCTCAAGATCGGGATCTTCCCCTTCCGCGCTGCAGGCGCGCAGTGGTCGATGAGCGCGCGCAGTCTCTGAAAGTCCTCGGCGGCAGTTTCAGGGGGGCGGTTCCGACGGTAAGGATGGACGCTGACCGCGTCGAGATACTCCAGGACGCCAGACTGAAGAAAGGCCTCGAGGAAATCCCATGGAAATTCTGATGAGGCGGGCCCAATGATGGTGGCCTCCGGGTCAGCGGCGCGAATTGACTTCGCAGTCGCCAGTGCGAGCACGCTGTACCGACCCACATCGGGCAGCGGACTCCAGAATTCGATGTTGGGTTCGTTCCAAATTTCCCAAATCACGTGACGTCCGCGAAAGTGCCGTGCGCCAGCGCCCGCCCAGCTCACGAAAGCGGCGACGCTCTCACGGTGCCCCGGGGCGGCGACGGTCTCGTGGGGTTTATTATCCATCGGGTTGATGGCAGTGACCTTCTGCTCATAGAGCGGGTGCGAGTAATCCAGGATCAGAATCGCGCGCAGCCCGTGCCTGTCCAGGTTATCGAGCAACTCCTCATAGGCCGCCCAATCGTAATGCCCTTTCCTGGTTTCTATCTCAGTCCAGGAGAAATCCATGCGGATGAATTTGAATCCGGCCGCCTGGATCAGTTGGAGTTCCTGCTCGTGCCCTCTGACGAAGTGGATATTCACTCCCACGCCGGCTGGCAGAACCGGGGATGGAATTTCGCCCGCCTGGCCGACAAACGGAAGGAGGCACAGGAGAACGCGCCAATTGTTCATCCTCACTTCTCCACCGGTTTGCCTGCTTTCACCCAGGCCTTGAAGCCGCCGGGAAGGTTGTAAAGTTTGGGAAAGTCGAGGCGGCTAAGCTGCTCGCAGGCCCTCACGCTTCGTACGCCGGAAGCGCAGTGCACCAGGAAGACCATGCTCTTGTCGAGCGCGGCCGCCTTTTGCGGAAAATCCGACGCATTGACATCGAGGTTTATCGCTGCGGCGATATGGCCGGCATTGAACTCGCCAGGGGTGCGCACGTCCAGGATGACGTTGTGTTTGTCGGCCGCCATCTGCGCGAATTCTTCAACGCTCAGGTCCCGGAAAGCGCTGGAGCGGCTCGCCGAGGCTCCAGTTCCGGCGTGGCGTTGGAGTTTGGCCAATACTTCGGCGGAGCTACCGGCCGCATAACCGGTTTCCTGGAAAACCGTGTGCCCTTCGTCATCCAGCACCACGATTGTGGGGAAGCCTTCAGCGGATTCCTTGCTCAAGTTGAACTTTTCCTTCAACGCAAGGTTTGCCTGCCGCAGAGCCTTGTCCTGCTTGAGATTGGCGGGAAAATCCACATCGACCAGCACGAGACCCTTGCGGGCGAATTCGGCAAAATGGGGCGAAGCAAAAACCTCGCGCTGCATCTCGA
Organism: Candidatus Acidiferrum sp.; assembly: GCA_035566435.1. Lineage (GTDB taxonomy): Bacteria > Verrucomicrobiota > Verrucomicrobiia > Limisphaerales > UBA8199 > DATMRF01. Next base: position 216,554 of record DATMRF010000105.1, on the reverse strand, counting down.
CGCAGGGCGGGCACCAGTCCGAGCCGTGGAAAAAGAGCAGGATAGATTTCCTTTCAGATTTCGCCTGAGCTTCCGCCTGCTGGAGGTCTGTGAGCCAACCGAGCCCAGTTTGAGCAGGCTGGACCGAGGAGGAACCCCGAACGGCGCTGGGAGAAGCGGAGTCCTGTGGTGGTGGGGCCTCCGCCGCACCCAGGGAACCGGAGAGTATAATGACCAACATCAACGAGCTCATTCGGTGGGCCATACGATTGATAAGATGGCGTATTGCCGGCCGAAAGTCACTCCCCGGCTTCGCATTCGGCCACCTCAGCGCCCGCGGTAGCGCATTCGCACCGAGTAAAGCGAGGTTCGGGCAGGCACAAAAAGCGTCCGGCCGTCAGCGCCGCCAAAGACAAGTTGCAGGGGGCGCTCCGGGATTTCAATACTATCAATGAGCTTGCCGGAAGGGCCATAGATCTGGATCTGGCCGGCGGCAATGAAAACGTTGCCGCGAGAATCCACCGCGACACCTTCGCCTCCCTGCTCAGCGAAGAGATGAAAGTCCCTGAGACTCCCGTCGGGATTCAGGGCGGCAGCCCAAGTCGTGAGTTCGGCCTCGTCGGTGACGTAAACCGTTTGGCCGGGCACCGCCGACACGAGTCCGAAGGACCGGATTTGAGGGCTCGATTTGACCCCCCAGCTCGTTGCCCCGTTAAGAAAGTCCGTGCCGGCAGGCAGAATCGTGGTGCCATCGGGCGAGACGAAGTGGGCCGCAGGCCGCGAGAGCGACTCGCGATTCAACCGCCAGTCGCTTACCGGCAGGAAGAAGGTCTTCCCCGCCCGAGCAGCGACGATGTCGGGCTCGATGGGCACGCTGTTGCGCTCGGGTCTTAAGCTATAGACCGCGACTTTCCCAGCGTAAGACACCACTACCAGATTGCCGGCTTTATCGACGGCTATATTGACGGGCTCCGGAGGGACATTGCTCAGAGTGGAGATTTGGCGCGAAGCGGGGTCCCAGTGATAGATGGTCTGCGGGTGCGCGTCCACGAAGTAGAAGTCGCCCTTGGAGGCCGCGGCGCCACCGGAAATGTTGTAGAAGCCGCCGGCAAGTTTTTCCACTTTGGCACCTTGCGCGAGGACGGGCGAGCGCGTGACGGGCCTGCGCTCGGGCGGCTTGCCGGAAAGGTTCAGCCAGGCGAATTCGCGCTGGCGAAGGTGAACGTTGTGGGTTTGGTCGAACACGGCAGAATCATAACTGACTTTGCTGTTGCTGTAGCAGTGGACGTTGCGAAACCGGATGTCGCGCGAGTTGGACACGTTGACCGCCCAGGGGAACGGTTGAAACATGCTGATGACCCGGTAAATGTGGAGGTTGGCGATGGTAATGTCGCGGGACGAGTCGATGTCCAACGGCAGGTCCAAGCCGCTTTCACCGCGTTCTGCTTCAGTTTGCAACGCGTAGAAACACCAGTGTGCCGAGTTGCGCACCTGAACTTCATGGCGGACGTGATGCTCGCTGGACATCTCGTAAACGCGGCCTCCGGTTTCGGTATCAGACACCAGCATGCCGGCCTGGGCGAAAGTCGAGGGGGTCCAAATATCCAAGAAAGTGCCGCCGCCGCCTTCCGTGACCCAAAGGCTGGGGTACTGACTGTCCCAACGGCGATTGGGGTCGGGGTCGGCCGTATGATTGTTGTTGTAGGGGTTCTCGCGGGAGCCGTCAGGTTTGGGGGTGCCGTGGCCGCCAAGAAAGCGAACGTCGTTCATCATAGACCCGGCCCCGGCTTTCCATAAAGCGGCAACCGCGCGTGGGTTCGCACCGCTGGTGTAAAGGCCAAGACCGACGACGATGTTGCTCCCCCCTTTGGGCGCCTCGAGCAGGGCTTTCGGGGGACCCACACCCTGATAGCCCGGAGTGTTATCGCGAAGTATGATCTGCGTCGCCCCCGGGTGGAGCCCGATCATCACCGAGTCCGGCCGCAGAGTCAGCGCGTCGCGCACGACGTAGAAGCCACAGGGCAGATAGAGGGTGCGATGGGCTTCGATGGCTTTCCGGATCAGGTCCGTGTCGTCGGTAACGCCGTCGCCTTTGGCACCGAGGTCGCGCACGTTCACCCAGGTGTCGCGCGCAGGAAGCTCCGGCAGGTCCGAAGCCACCGGCGGCGGCAAGGTGGCAGCCGGAGTTGCGTCTAACGAGGTCTCGATCCTCGGAAGGGCGCCGATATCAGAGTAGTGAAGCCCGTGGGAAAAGGTTTTCACTACATAGGCCTTTCCGGGTCCGGAAAAGCGTCTGCCGCTGTCGCGCAACACGGCAAACACCGGCACATCGCGGCAGGTGCTGCCTTCCATATTGATCTCGTTGCGCGGATTGCTCTCCACCCCAAAGAGAAATGCCGGTCCGGAGACCTCTTCGAGCCTAGCGTCCTTGATCCAAAGCTCGTCTGCCTTGTCTGGTTCAAGCGCGACGGCTGTCGGTACGCGCAGAAAATGGGGACGAATGAGAGTGAGTCCGGCCTCGCGCTCCAGGATGGCGGCCTCGCGTTGCCCTTCGAACGCAGAGTCAATCACAGTGAACTGCCAGCCTGGCGACGGCTTGGACGTCCAGATGCCGTAGCGGCCGCCGAAGAAGCGCACATCCTCGACGACGTTCCCGCCCTCGTGAATGCCGGCCAACGCCGGTCCGAGCCGCAGGTCCATGTGGGCCAAAAAACAGTGCTGGGCATAACGTGCGCGCACGGCGACCGCCCCCGGGTTTCCCTCCTCAACCTCGATGTCGATGTTCGAGAGCGCGGAATAAAAGGTGCCGGGACTGGCGTCGGGAACGGGAGTGCCTGCAGCGACCGGATTGCGCGCATGGCCTGCGCCGCGGCCGAAGCCTGGGCGCCCGCCCGCGAAGAAGAACATCACCTTTTCGCGCGAAGGATCTTGAAAGCCCGGCGTGTTCGCGGGCAGGACGATGACCGGGCGCTCGGCTCCCCAGCCGACGACACGGCAGCTCGGCCAGATGTAAAGTGTGTCGTTGATGCGGTAGCGTCCGGGGCCGACGAACACTATCCCCAAGCCCTTCGTCTCCTGGAGCTGGTTGATGGCCTGCTGAAGCATACTTGTGTCATCTCCGCCAGATGGCCCCGCGACATAAACCGCCCTGGGATCGTCCAGTCGTTGCGTATAGTACGAGACAGGGCTGGCAGGCAGCGGGGCGGCGAGGCCAGCGATAACCAACGCTAGACCTCCAAGACGGCTCGGAGTTGGCCCTCGGTGAAGCCACCACAACCCGCAGGTGAAGGAGCTCTGTCCATGCTTCTTTCGCATGGGGCCCAGACTATCAGGGTCGGGCGAGACGTCAAAATCCGCGATCCGGAGGAGGGCCTCACTACGCTCGCTCGATGTCTGACAGTGAGTCTTTCGCCAAGGACGTGACGCTCCGAGCGAAACGGTAGCCGCTCCCGTTTCTGCAATCTCCGCGCAGTTCCTTGCGGCAGCTCCTTCCAGGGGCACCGAGATTCACAGTGGCACGCAAATGGCGACCCGCAACCATGTTACTGCGGCGCCAACTTCCTCCTGATGTGGCCCGGCCTCGACCGCGGTGCGACCAATGGCCTTCGGTGCGCGGCAGATCTGTCGAGCCGAGGATCGGGACGACCAGGCTAAGCGGAAAGCAAACTTTTCGCGACTTCTGAGCATTCGCAAGGGTCTTGTCGCCGGTCGTCGCCACATGACAGGCGCTCCTAAGAGACGGGGACGGCGACTAGAGGACGATGAACCTGGCGGGCGATTTCGTGCGCGAGCCAGCGGCCTGGGGGTCTCAGTCCGCCCGCCTGCCGTTTGCCAGGTGATACCTAGGTTGGCGCCTTCCCGCACGACGCTGAAAAGGCGGACCGGGGCCACCGCATAATCCGCCAGGTCATAAACTTTGTTCTCCACTCCAGACTTCACAACTCTTGCCGAAAGCAGAACCAGATTTGCCTAGGCATTTCCTGGGACGGATTAGCCCAGCCAATTGCATTTTCTCCGTTGACATACATAGCGCAGCAATGTATATAGAGGCCATTGGCAGTTATGTTATCGAGAGAACTGGTAGCCGCATCGGCCGAACCGTTAATTCTGAGCCTCCTGTCAGGAGGTGAGAGTTACGGCTACGCGATTATTCAGGAGATCAAAGCCCGGTCCAAGGACCGCATCCAGTGGACGGACGGGATGCTATACCCGGTGTTGCATCGCATGGAACGCGAGGGATGGATTACGTCCCGATGGGCGGAGGCGGAGAACGGGCGCAAGCGCAAATACTACTCAATCAAAAGGGACGGCAAACAGGCTCTGGAGCGGCAGCGCGAGGAGTGGCTCACGGTTCACTCGGTCTTAGCGGGTTTGTGGAAGGAAAAATATGTTTAATCTCGACCACGGAATCTCTAAATGGCGGCAGCAAATGGCTGCCGGTGGCATCAAGGCACGGGGAATCCTTGACGAATTGGAAAGTCACCTGCGCGATGACGTCGAGCAGCAGGTGCGGTCGGGCGTGCCCCAGCGTAGAGCCTTCGAGGCTGCCGTGCAGCGAATCGGGGAGAGCAAGACCCTGAAGAGAGAGTTCGGCAAAGTGGGCCGCCATCGCGCTCGGGGTTTTCTCGACAACCCCATTCCTGTTGTTATTCTGGCGGTTTGGCTGATTATCCGGGGACTCGGAAACCTGGCCGTCCGTTCGCTGTTGTTCAATGGCTTCGCGGCTGACCATTACTCTGCCGGCCAGGTTTTATGGGCCAGCCTCTCGATAGCTCTTGGCATCGGTCTTCTTTGCCACCGAAATTTCTGGCGCGTCTGCACCATGGCCTGGATTGGCCTGCAAGTTGCGGGAAATCTCTGGTACATTGCAACACAGGGCTTATCCGCCTCGGGTTACGCCTATGCACCTCACATTCCGGCTTACGGTCAGACGGTTCAATATCTCATTCTAGGCTTCCTGCCCGTGCCCTATCCAGTTTTCTATGCCATGTTGCTTTTCAACTCGGCCATGTGGTTCTTCGGACTTTTCCTCCTTACAAGACCATCCATTCGAAATCGTTTCCGAACCGTTTCGGTGTGAGTTGTCGCCCCTTTGGAAAGAGGTACCACAGATTTCCTTCCGGTCATCCCTGCAATCCGCGGTCAAAAACTCAGAGCTGGGATTTCCTCGCGCGCGGACACTGCCGGCCGCAAGACTTTTTCCACGGTGCCCAACAACTCGGCGCCGGTAAAGGGCTTTGACAGCGTGGCAGCCAGATGGAGCCACGGTTGCCGGTCCAGCTCCTCTGCGGGCATTGCTCCTGACGCCAGAATGACCGGCAGCGTCATGTGCGCCGATCGCACCTTGTTCACCAGCTCAACGCCCGAAACGTTCGGCATATTGTTGTCGGTGATCAGCAGGTCGTAGCCGTGGGCCTGAAGAGCTTCCCAGGCGGCGGCGCCGTCTTCGGCGGTTTCCGTTTGATAACCGCAGCGCGTGAGCACTTCCGCGTTATTCTCACGAAGAAACACGTCGTCGTCGACCACCAGGATGCGCTTGGACGGTTTCGGCCGGCAACGAGGTTGCGTGCCTGCCAGCCTTCCATCCTGCGAGGCTCTGTTACGCTTCATAATGACGATCATAAACTGGAAAAGCATCGGCGGTATGAGGGTATTCACCCCAGAGTCCGCAGGGCAGCTGCCCCATATCAGATTACTTGACAGGAGGCAAAAGCGGGAGTTTGCTACACAAGCACATTAATGAGAGGTCGCTGCCTAGGTTTCAGGTTAGGCAAACGCCCCCGACCGGGCGCGGGGCTGCGCGCTACAAACGCATTCACGCTGGTCGAACTTCTGGTCGTCATTGCAATTATCGTCGTCCTGGCGGCGCTGTTATTGCCCGTTTTATCCTCCGCAAAGCTGCGCGCCCACCGCGCCCAGTGCGTCAGCAATGTCAGGCAACTGGGCGTTATTGGTTTGCTGTACGCGGGCGACAATGGAAAACACCCCAGCTATAACGATCCTAACTACCCGGGCGGCGGGACCTGGATGGGGAGCTTGAACGTAGCGGCCAGAGAAAAAGGCATCGGTATTTGCCCCGCCGCGCCCCTGCGCGAACCGGTCCCGGCTTCGGGCAATGGCCAGGGCACAGCCGACAAAGCCTGGGTGCGCTGGACCTCGGACAACAAAACCAAATTCTTCGGCAGCTACGGCTTCAATAGCTGGCTCTACACTCGCGACCCGAACTGGGATCCCCCCAAGCGCCAGTTTCTGTTCAACGGTGAGACCAACATTCAACATCCTTCGACGACCCCCGTTTTCGCCGACGAAAACTGGGTGGACGGCGACCCGTCCGAAGACGAACCACCGTGCCACGACCTCTACGCCGGAAGTCCGTTGACCACCTGGGCGGATAACATGGGTAGGTTTACGATCGCCCGCCATGGAGCCATCAGGCCCGCGAGCGCGCCGCGTAACGTGGCCCCAGGAAGCAGGTTGCCTGGAGCGATTGACATCGGTATGGCCGATGGCCATGCGGAATTAGTCCCGCTGGAGCGACTTTGGACCTTGTCCTGGCATCTGGATTGGCAAGTCCCCGTCGTGCGGCCACCGTGAGGTTAGCCTGTCCGGACCGAGTAAGCCGCCGACATACCGGCGCTCCGGGCTGTTGGCATTTCGCGCGGGGTGCAAATATCCGGGTCAGACCGGGTTTACCGCCAGCACCTTCCTGGTGCGCAAGTAGTCGCTGAGGCTAAGCAATGGACCCGTCAGGGCCGTGGTCACCAGGGCCATGAGCACCAGCATCGTAAAGATGCGCGGAGAAAGAATGCCCAGGTCGTAACCGATGTTTAATGCGATTAACTCGATTAGACCGCGGGTGTTCATCAGTGCACCCAAGGCAAACGAGTCCAGCCAGTTGACCCCGGTCATCCGCGCGGCGACCATGGCGCCCCCAAGCTTCCCCACTGTGGCCATCAGAATCAGGCCGGCGCAGATGAGCCATCCGCCCGGATCCCCCAGCAGGCCTACCTGCGTGCGCAGACCCGTGAAAGCGAAAAACAAGGGCAACAGAAAGATGGAACTGAAGTGCTCCAGACGGACTCTCAAAAACTCTCTGAAGCCACCCTGCGCCGGCATGACCACGCCGGCGAGGAACGCTCCAAAAAGCGCATGAATACCAATCACATCCGTAATCAGAGCGGAGGTGAAGAGCAACACCAGCACGGCGGCGATGACTCCTTTGCCCGGCGCAGCCGCACCGGTCCCCGCCTGACCGATCCAACGGGGCATCCGGGGCTTGACCCAGAAAAGCATGGCGGCGACAAACAACAACACGAGGCCAATGCTCAGAAGGGAGGCCGCCAGACTACCCGCCTTCACAATCGCGACCACAAGGGCCAACACAGTCCAGGCGGTGACATCATCAGTCGCGGCGCACGCAATGGCCGTGCTGCCCAGGGCGGTTTTCATCAGCCCCTTTTCCTCCAGGATTCGCGCCAGCACCGGGAAGCCGGTAATGCTCATGGAGATTCCTATGAACAGGGCAAACCCCAAAAACGTCGTGTGCGGAGCCGCCAGCGTGGAGAACAGAAACAGAGCACCTGCCACCCCAAGCAGAAACGGAAACAGCATGCTCACCTGGCTCACTACGACTGCGGTCCGGGCCTGATGTTTCAATTGACTGACATCCAGTTCCATCCCCACCACGAACATGAACAAGCACACGCCAATCTGACTTAGCATCCTCAGCGTGCCGAGGGACGCTGGGGGAAAGACGAACTCAAAAAAGCCCGGCCAGAGCCAACCCACGAGCGAAGGCCCCAACAGAATCCCGGCGGTCATTTCGCCAATCACAACCGGTTGGCCGATCTGCCTGGCCAGGGCGCCACAGATCCGAGCAACCAGGACGATGAGGATCAACTGGACGAAAAGTCGAGTGAGCGGGTCCTGGAGATTCTCGCGAACATTGGCCAGCAGGGAGGCTGAAGGTCCGACTCCGGAGCCGGCGCGCGCGTTTGAATCCCCCGCTGCCGCCGCCGCAACCGAGGCAGGCCGGGATTGTAGTTTCTGGCCTTGTTGAAGAATGGCGTAGATCCCCAACGCGAAGCAGATCAGCACCAGGAGGTAGAAGAGAAGACTTTTATTCACCCATTTCGAGACTGTGATCACGCTGGAATAAAGCCCAGTGCTGCCCATCGCGCAACCGGTTATCTGTGTGGGCGAACGAGAGATTTCTTCCAGGGGCCGCTTCCTGCCGCATTAATGCGGCAGAGAAGAGTTTGGTCCTGCGCCGTAGCCTACTGTGTGGACACGCAGCCCTTGAAGGGAGGGGAAACTTAATTTCGGTCGAGATTGGTCGAGTTTGGTCAAGATTGGTCGAGTTTTTGCGAGAGCGCGCTTGAGCAATCTTGAGTAATCTGGAGTGAAGGCCGCGAGCTATCTCGACCAATCCCGAGCGGGGGGTTGAACCACAGAGGAACACTGGGTCAGCAATTCGAGTCGAGGTTTGTCACCGTTAGTCGCAGTTGGTCGAAGCTGGGGGTATCTCACAGTCCGCGCGCCAAAGTCCGGGTCCTAGTGTAGACAGCTGTGCAGGAGGTTGGCGGCCGGGAGTGGCTAAAGGATAAAACCGCACTATGGGGCGGCAGGGGGTGGGGGGGGTGCTTTGGGGGTGTACAGCCGTCCCACCGTCCCAAGGCCGGTAAACACGGGCGATTCTCACTCTTGCAACCGTCCCACAACCGTCCCAGACCGTCCCAACCGTCCCAAAGTATCCTGCGTGGAATGGTCAGGATTCGGGTTGAGGTAGAATGGGACCGGAATGGCGAAGGGGCGAGTGTCGGGTGGCGAGGGCGGGACTGGATGGAGGAGGGGAAAGGTTTAGCCACGAAAAGGAACAAAGAGTCGCAAGAACTGATTTCCTGGGGTGGTGGCGGAGAGCGAGCTGCGGGTATGGGGCGGTCCCCTGCAATCGAAACCAAGGAACGAGCGGGGACGTGGCCGTCCCTGCCCCGATGCTCGGAACTACGGCCGCGAGAAAACTGCAACGGAAGAAAAAAGGCACCCTGCGCACAACCCCGGTGCCAACTTATAAACCGGCCAGAATTTTGTACTTTGTATCCTGCCGGCGCAGACGAGATTGGTCTCATGAACAGTCTCGCCGCATTGAGCACGGTCAATTACCGGACGACCTTTCGCGCATTGGCTGAACACATCGAGGGAGCGTATTCCCTGAAGGTGAACGTTGGCCCGGTGACGGGTTCTTACACCGGCCAATTTGACGGCAAAGAGATTTGGGTTGATCTGAACCACGACCCTGAGGAGGCAGTTTTCATTCTGGTGCATCTATTCGGTCACACGGTGCAGTGGAATCTTGATGAAAAGCTGCGGCGGTTGGGTTTAGCCAATTCCGGGGTCACGGAGGAGGACCTTCCCCGGATCTACCAGTATGAACGCCAGGCTTCGCAGTTTGGCTTAGCTCTGCTTGAGGAAACCGGTGAGTTCCGTTTGGCACGCTGGCTTTCGAATTGCTTTGGAGCAGATTGGAGATTTCTTGCGCACTTTTACCGCACCGGTGAGAAGCTCCGGTTTAACAGGGAGGAGGGAGCCGATGAGCCTTTGCTGTCGGCGCTGCCGATTCCAAGCTTCATTCCTCAACGATGGCCCCCTAGAGGATCGTTCTGATTTGAAATCCCACCCCTCGCTCGAACGATCAATTCCGTTTTGAACTGATGCAGCGTGGCTTCAAGACCCGCCGGATATTGATGCGGATTGTCGAACCGCCTGATTCCCGGGTGCAACATCGAAACCTGTTTTTGGGCACGTGCTCGGATCGACTCCAGGGAAGGCGAGTCATAGACGACTTTTCCGTGCCGCAAGATGGGAACGAGCAAATCCTCGAATTTCGCTTCTGCCGAAAAATGTTTTCGCCGGGTGGCGTCGATTGGGTCCACGATGGTCATGGTTCGAGGAAACGGGCGTGTTTCATCGTAAATGGCGTCGCCAACAAACTCATTGCCTTTCCGAAAGCGCCGCACCTGAAGGACGCCGGGATTTGTCACCTTCGCCGTTTGCTCTGAGAGCTTCACCCTGTGGCCCCAGGTGCCATCGGGTTTACGAATAGCGGAGAGCTTGTAAACGCCACCCAAAGCTGGCTGGTCATAGGCCGTTACGAGCATGGTTCCCACGCCCCACATGTTGATTGCCGCGCGTTGTTGTTTGAGGCTGGCGATAAGGTGTTCGTCAAGATCGTTGCTGGCGACGATCACGGCGTCTTTGAAGCCGGCGGCGTTGAGAATCTTGCGGGCCTCGATGCTGAGGTAGGCAAGGTCGCCCGAATCGAGCCGGATTCCGACAAGTTTGTGTCCGTGCTTTCGCAGGCGTTTGCCCGCTTCAACGGCACGGCGAACGCCTTCGATGGTTTCGTAAGTATCGACCAGGAATATGCAATTATTCGGCAGGGCGTCCGCATACGCGTTGAACGCCTCGAGCTCAGTCTCGAACGCCATCACCCAACTGTGGGCGTGGGTCCCTTTGACTGGAATGCCGAACATTTTTCCGGCGAGCACATTTGAAGTTCCCGCGCAGCCGCCGATATAGGCCGAGCGACTCGCCGTAAGGGCGCCGTCAATTCCCTGGGCCCTTCTCAGACCAAACTCCACCACGGGGTCTCCTTGCGCCGCGAGGCAAACCCGCGCAGCCTTGGTGGCGATGAGGGACTGAAAGTTGACCAGATTGAGCAGCGCGGTTTCAACGAGTTGCGCCTGTAAAATCGGTCCGCGAACCCTGACCAGGGGTTCCTGAGGAAAGACAACCGTCCCTTCCGGAATGGCATCAACGTCCAAACGGAGCCTCAATTTACCCAGGTACTTTAGAAAGGCCGGTTCGAACAGCCTTCGGCCATCATTGCCCTTCAATTGCTCCAGGTAATCGAGATCAGACTTTTCAAACCTGAACCCGCGCAAGTACCGGATGCAGTCCGTGAGGCCACAAGCAAGAGTAAAGCCACCGCGAAATGGGTGTTGGCGAAACACCAGGTGGAAGACCGCCTCCTGGTCCGCCCGGCCGGTTTTCCAGTATCCATACGCCATCGTGAGCTGGTAAAGGTCCGTCAGGAGCGCTCTAGCGCCAGGGAGGGGTTTGAACGCAGCTTTCATCTTGATCGTGTTTATACTACGCGAGACCCCGCGCCGTTTCACGCTTTTCATTTTTTTCGTCTATCCGCTTGACATCGTGTTAATCATACACTATAAACAGTACGTGTAAAGAAGACACTTATTAGCGATGTATACTGAAACCACCACCCTGTATCGTCCGGTCGGGCCCAAAGAGCTGGCCTTCATCGTGGCCAGCGGCTTCCGTGAATTCCCGCCTCGCTTGCCTGAGCAGCCCATCTTTTACCCTGTGCTGAACGAAGAATATGCCCGGCAGATTGCCCGGGAATGGAACGTCCCGGCCAGCGGCTCTGGCTACGTCACCCGGTTCGCGGTGCGAAAGGAATTCCTGGCACGGTATCGGGAGCAGCAAGTGGGCGCTTCCATCCACCGCGAGGTATGGATTCCCGCGGAGGAACTGGTCCAGATGAATCGGAACATTGTGGGACTTATAGAAGTGATTGCGGAATACAATGCGGAAGCGAAAGAGACGAAATGAACATTCAAACAGAGCCTTATCTGGAACAGGTGAAGCGCTGGCCTTCGTCCGGGCGGCACATCCTGGCTCAATTCGATGCCGACACCGTGGTGGTCTACCAAGCGTATCGGCCTGCCATCGGCCACTTCGCTGCGCAAGAGCAACGATTTGGTGGGGAGTTCAGCCTCAACCGGATGAGTTGGATTAAGCCAAATTTCCTCTGGATGATGTATCGCTCAGGCTGGGGCACGAAGGAAGGGCAGGAAACTACGCTTGCGGTACGGCTGCGGCGTACGGCCTTCGATGAGATTCTACAGCGAGCCGTTCATTCCAGCTACGCGCCGGAAGTGTATGCTTCTCCTGAGGATTGGAAGGCGCGCCTTGCTGAGTCTCCAGTCCGTCTGCAATGGGATCCAGATCACGATCCCCGCGGCAGCAAGCAAGAGCGACGAGCCATTCAGCTCGGCCTCGCCGGCGATGTTCTCAGGGAATATGCAAATAACTGGATTGTGACCATTGAAGACATCTCAGGATTCGTGGCGGAACAGCGCGCGCACGCTGAATCCAATGATTTTGCGAAACTAGTCACACCGCAAGAAGGGGCTTACTCCATCAACCAGCCTGAAATTGCGCAACGTGTCGGAATTGATCGCAACTAAACAGAAAAGCTCAATTGTTATGCCGCACACTTACCAATATCCCCGCGCTGCCCTGACCGTAGACTGTGTCGTCTTTGGTTATGACGATGGCGAACTTAAGGTGCTTCTGATCGAGCGCGCACTTGAGCCCTTTAAAGGCAAGTGGGCGTTACCAGGCGGCTTCGTCCGAGTGGACGAAACGCTGGATGCCGCTGCCCGCCGTGAACTGGGCGAGGAAGCGGGGCTAAAGGACGTGTTCCTGGAACAGCTCTATACATTCGGCACCGTGCATCGGGATCCTCGTGAACGAGTCGTTAGCGTGGCCTATTACGCGCTCGTCAAGCTAGCTGCTCACGATACCAAGGCCGCCACCGACGCGGCGGATGCTCAGTGGTTTCCGATCTCCAAAGTCTCAAAGCTGGCCTTCGACCACGACGAGATTCTGGCCGCCGCACTGGCCCGACTGAAAGGCAAGGTGAGGTACCAGCCCATCGGGTTCGAGTTGCTGCCGCCCAAGTTCACCCTTTCGCAACTCCAGCATCTCTACGAGGCGGTGCTCGGAAATGAATTGGACAAGCGGAACTTCCGCAAAAAGGTCCTGAGCTTTGGCCTGCTTTTGCCGCTCAAGGAGACCCAGATGACTGGCCGCCATCGCCCGGCGCAACTGTTCCACTTTGACGCAGACAAATACGAAAAACTCAAGAAACGAGGATTCAATTTTGAAGTATGAAACGATTTGGATTCCGGGAAACACCATAAAACGAAAAGCACGTTATGTTCGGCATCAAGTTCATCAAGGTCCAGCCCACCACTTACCTGCTGCAATATCGCGGCGGGAAGATCGTCCGCGAAGGACTGGGGCTCTCCTTCTTTTACTACGCGCCAACCACGTCGCTGGTAGCAGTGCCGGTAGGGAGCGCAGACGTCCCGTTCATTTTTCAGGAAACAACGGCAGATTTTCAGGCCGTTACCATCCAGGGTCAGGTGACTTATCGCGTCGGTGATGCCAAGCGATTGGCCGCGCTGCTCAACTACACGCTTGCCCCGAACGGCCAGGACTATACGTCAGAAGATCCGGAAAAGCTTCCCGAGCGTGTCATTCACGTCATCAACGTGCTTGCACGAGCCGAACTCCAAAAACTCCCGCTGCGCGAAGCCATCCGCGCTTCCGACGAACTGGTCCAGGCGGTGAAGGCGAGGCTAGTTGCAGCGGAGGAAATCACTTCCCTCGGTTTGGAGGTTCTTGGCCTTTCGATACTGGCCATCAAGCCAACCCCCGAGACAACGCGGGCCCTTGAAGCCGAGACGCGGGAGCAAATGTTCCGCGAGGCGGATGAGGCTATTTATGCGCGGCGCAACTCAGCGGTGGAGCAGGAGCGGGCGATCAAGGAAAACGAGTTGAACACGGAGATCGCAATCGAGACCAAGAAGCGTCAGATCCGCGAGACCCAGATGGACGCCGAGCGGGTGGTGCAGGAGAAGGAAGGCCTGCTCAAAAAGGAAGCGCTCGAAGCCAACATCGGTTTGGAAGACCGACGCAAGGGTCTGGTCGCACTGGCCGCGGAGAATGCCAAGGCTGAGGCGGACGCGCGGGCCTACGGCGTGTCGAGCACGATGAAAGCGCTGGGAAGCGCTGACACCAAGATTCTCCAAGCGCTTGCCAGCACGGGCATGCGGCCGGAACAACTCATCGCGTTCGCCTTCCAGGAACTGGCCAGCAAGGCGGACAAAATCGGCCAGCTTAACATATCGCCCGATCTGTTGCGCGAATTGTTGACACCGCAGGCCGCACGAAAATGAACCGGTTGACTGACAATAAGATCGTCCTCGTGACGCGACCGACGCGCCTGGCTGAATTGGTGATCCGATTCAACACCATCAGCCAGGCGAGGTTCTACGTCGAGCACCAGGGCGCGGACTTCTCAGACTATCTCCGCGAGGACGAGACTTATCATCGTGCGCTGACCGAGGCCCAGTCGGTCCTGGCACAAATGGGCCGGGTGCAGACGGTGGATCGGGGCTTTCTGCCCAACTTTGTGTTTGCGCCGGACGACACCGTGGTCACGCTGGGCCAGGACGGATTGGTCGCGAACACGTTGAAATACCTGAATGGCCAACCTGTGGTCGGCGTAAACCCCGACCCGGAGCGTTGGGATGGGCGGCTATTACCGTTCCGCGTTGGCGACCTCTCGAAAGTGATGCCCGAAGTTGTGGTAAGGAAACGGCCGACGCGTTCGGTGACCATGGCCAAAGCGGCGTTGAACAATGGCCAGAGCATGTATGGCGTTAACGATCTTTTTATCGGCCCGAAGACACACTGCTCGGCCCGCTATCTCATCCGCAGCGGCGAAACGAGCGAAACGCAATCGTCCAGCGGCGTGATTGTCTCAACAGGCATGGGTTCGACCGGCTGGTTGAAGAGCCTGCTTACCGGAGCGGCGGCCATCACCCAATCGGCAGGCTCGAATCTGGCCCGGCAAACGACGGAAGATCTCTTCGCGGCGAAAGTCTCAAAGGCTAAAAGCCGTGCAAAGGTCCGTTTGAACGTAAACACGGAGTTCGCGTTGGATGCGAACTACCTGTTCTACACCGTGCGGGAACCGTTCCCCACGAAGATCACGGGCGCTTCGCTGGTGTTCGGTCGGGTCACTGCCGAAACGCCGCTGATTCTCGAATCCCGGATGGTTGAAAACGGAGTAATCTTCAGCGACGGCATCGAGAAAGACCTTTTGGAATTCAATTCCGGCACCCGAGCTGTCATTGGTCTCGCAGAGCGGAAAGGCGTGTTGGTGGAATGAGTGAGTGAACAAATGAGCGCAATCATGGAACCGAAAACAACTAAAGCTCTGCCGAGCGATCACAACGTACGGATGGGACGAGCGCTTCTGTCGTTGGAGGGTCTTTCCGTGGGTGATGGCTTCGGCCAGTGGTTTCTGACCGACACGCGAAGTTTTGTGAAACGTATCCAGCACCGAGAACCTCCTCCTGCGCCCTGGATTGTCACCGACGATACTGCCATGGCTGTTTCAATAGTTCGAATCCTCAAGCGTTGCGGCCGGATCGACCAGGATGCACTCGCGAGCGGATTCGCTGAGGAGTATGTGCGCGAGCCTGGCCGTGGGTATGGTCGTATGGCACATATCATTCTCCACTCGATCCACCAAGGGCTGTCCTGGAGGGAAGCGGCGAGACGAGCCTTCGACGGCCAAGGCTCTTGTGGCAATGGCGGGGCAATGCGCTCGGCACCGATCGGTGCTTATTTTGCGGACGACTACGACCGAGTGATCTACGAAGCGAAGCTCTCGGCGGAAATCACCCACGCTCACCCGGACGGGCAAACTGGCGCGGCGGCAGTGGCACTCGCCGCCGCATGGATGGTTGCTGAACATAAAGCCGGAACCAAGGGGAGCTTTGAGCCGATTGAGTTTGTATTGAATCGCTTGCCACAAACCGAAACCTATTACCGCGTTAAGGAAGCTCTGAACGTTCCTTTTGACCAATCGCCCCTCGCGGCAGCGGAGGTCCTCGGTAACGGTATCCGGGTAATCGCATCCGACACTGTCCCGTTCTGCCTCTGGTGTGCTGCGCGTCACGCTGACAGTTTCATTGACGCTCTCTGGGCGACGGTTAGCGCATTCGGCGACCTTGATACCACCTGTGCAATCGTTGGCGGCATCGTCGCGGGGAGATCAGGACCTCAACGCATCCCGGAACAGTGGTTGAGGGCGAGAGAGCCAATCCAAATCTGATGAAACTGCGTTTGAAAGAATTTCCTATGACAGGCAAAGAAACAATCAGGACGAGCAAGTTCCTCAGCCTGATTCTCCGGCACGAACCGGAGCGGGTGGGGTTAACACTTGGCGAAGCGGGTTGGGTGGGCGTGGACGAATTATTGCGAGCGGTAAACAGCCACGGTGTCGCTCTCACGCTGGACCAACTCAAGCACGTCGTTGCCACGAGCGACAAAAAGCGATTTGCGTTCAGCGAAGACGGGCGGCACATCCGCGCCGGCCAGGGGCATTCGGTCGAAATCGATCTGCAATACCCGCCGCAGACGCCGCCGGAGATTTTATACCACGGCACGGCCGAGCGATTTCTTGACAGCATCCGGGAGCATGGGTTGCAGAAGATGGAGCGACATGCTGTCCACCTGTCGGCGGAGACGAAGGTCACGGTTCAGGTGGGCGGTCGCCACGGCAAGCCAGCGCTGCTGACAATTTGCGCAGGCGACATGCACAGGGCAGGCTTCGTTTTTCGATGCTCGGCCAATGGCGTGTGGCTGGTGGATCACGTCCCGCCTCAATTTATCCAATTCCCATGAAAGCGCTCATCCTGGTTGATATCCAAAACGACTTCCTGCCCGGCGGCGCGCTGGCGGTGCCTGATGGCGATGCTGTGATTCCCATCGCAAACAAGCTTCAAACGGCTTTCCCACTCGTGGTGGCTACGCAAGATTGGCATCCGGCGAACCACGGCAGCTTCGCGTCAAACCATCGAGACAAAAAGGTCTTCGAGCAAATCGAGTTGAACGGTCTGCCGCAGACGCTCTGGCCGGTGCATTGCGTCCAGAACACCCCTGGTGCGGCTTTCCCTGAAGGTCTGAAGCAGGAGCGCATTGCCAAAGTGTTCCAAAAGGGTACTGACTCGGGCATCGACAGTTATAGTGGTTTGTATGATAACGGGCATCGCAAATCAACCGGCCTGGGCGAATGGCTCAGGGACAAAGGGGCCACCGAAGTCTTCGTCTGCGGCCTGGCGACTGATTACTGCGTCAAATTCACCGCACTTGATGCGGTGCAATTCGGCTTCAGGACCTTCCTGATTGAAGATGCGAGCCGGGGTGTCGGACTCCGTCAGGATGACGTGAAGAATGCAATTTCGGAGATGAGCCGCGCCGGAGTGCTGATAGTTCGGAGCGCGAACGTTTTGAAGACTTGATGACCGAGAGCGGATGCCCTCGCCACGGCGGTTACCAGCTCCTCGGCAACGAAGGGCTTTTGCAAAACCTGGACCGCTCCCAAAGTGTGAGCGATGGAAAGCATCGTCCCTGCCTCAGGCTTTCCAGACATGGCGATGATGGCGACCTCCGGAAACCGTTCGATCCTTGCTTTTTCACCTGGAGCCTGGTCGCGGCGTGGCGAAGCTCCTGCAACTCAAATGACTTTCTGATGAACAACAGCGGTCTGGTTCGCGACATGGGCTGCTCCCAAAGAACGGCTGCCGGGCTGGCGGAATTGGGGGGTTGAACCAAAAACCGACATGTGCGAGCCTTTCGGAGCAACCCAAAACTGAGTAATGCCGCACACGGTTCTAGTAGTTGACGACGATCCGGTGATGCACCCGTTGATGGAGCATTATCTTGAGCAAGCCGGGCATAAAATGATCAGCGCCAAGAACGGGCGCGAGGCAATCGAGATGGCGAGACGCGAATTGCCGCAGTTGATCATCCTGGACATATTGATGCCGGAGATGGGCGGGTTGAGCACGCTGAGGCAGCTCAAGGAAACGGAGGCCACGAAAGCCATTCCCGTCATCATCGTCACTGTGCACGACGATCCCACGACTCAGCGGGAATGCGAGTTGTCGGGCGCAGCGGCTTTCCTTGCCAAGCCCGTAAGCCCGGCCCAATTACTTGCGGAGATGAGGCGGCTGCTTCCCGGAAGCGAGGCGGACCGCCATCGTTGATGGCAGGGAGTTGGTGCGCGAACTCAAAAGTCACAGCGACCTTTATTCGTCAAGTCCTCCCGCGGGCTGGCCAACAGTAAGGGCAAGACCGCGCATCGGGGCGAATTGTTCGATGTCGTCAGGGGTCAAGTGTCCTTGCAGCGACCAGGCCGACCTAAGACAGCGCACCCACTCTTTGAGATTTCAGACAAGGATTGCACGGGTTTTCTCGAAGGCCGGCACCTGATTCGGTGCGACCGGCGGCGCGCTGGGACAGCGCGCCCTACCTCCGAGCGAGCTCTCGCTCACTGTTTCGGCTTCGGCACGATGATTAGCTTGCTGTCTTTTATCTCGATGCTCTGAAGCTGGCTGAACGTCTCGGCCGAATGCGGGTTGTCGTTCGCCTGGGTCGCGAGATTTTCGCTTTGAATTCGGTCCATGTACACGGAGGGGAGCGGTTTGCCCTTGACCAGGATTTCCTGCGGAATGATCCGCAAAAGGCCGTCTTTAAGCGAAACGGAAAGGGTGCCGGTGCCGTTCAAGTAACGCCCATGAAACAGGGGCAGGCCCACGCGACCCATCGGGAAGCTGACCTGGCCTTTAACCTTGTCACCTTCGAGGGTGACATACAGTCGGTTGTGCAGGCCTCGAAAATCAGGTTCATTAGCAATGAGTGCGTTGATCTCGTCGGAGGAAAGTTCGAGCGGCGGGGCGGGGCGGCCGGCGCGCACAGCGTCGCGGAACGCATCGACGCGCCGCTGGAGCTGCTCGATTTGCGCCGGGGCCATTTGCACCGCTGGCAGCAGCATCGGCTTTGTGTCGGTGTATTCATTCAACATCTTCTTGAACAAATGCAGGCCGAGGAGAAACGCGATTAGGATTGCGACGAGGCAGACGACACCGGTCAGGCAGCCGTAGAATAAGCAGCCTCGTCGGGGTTTGGGGGTCGGTTGGTCAGGCATTACGGAAGCTCAACCAGGCTGCGGCCCGCGGCGCGTGACAATTCTGGGCCGGATGGGCGGTGGCAAGGGGATACGGGGCGCTGCGGGCGCGGCCGCCCAGGTCGGGGCCGCCGGCGGCTTGGTTTCCATCTGCTGGACCTTCGTTTTGAGCCAATCCTCCGTTTGAGTGACGATCTCTCCGATCTTGGTCTCCGGGAACTTCATCTCGCCGATCTTGAAGTCGGTCAACGGCTTCATAGCATCGACCGTTTGGCCGGCGGACTTCACTACTTCATTCCAGCGGGTGCCCAGGGTTTCGAGTGTTTCGTAGCCGTTGACCAGCCAGTCGACCTTACCCGTCTGGGTATCGACCAGCAGCCCGTGGACGGGAATCTTTGTGCCGATGAGCGGACTGCTCCGAACGATTCCAGCGGATTTGATGACATTTTGTCGTTCGCTGCTGAAGATCCCGAAGTATTCATTTATATTGTCCGGCAATAGGTGTCGCTCGACCCCCATGGCGCGCAGGCGCTCGATGAGGTCCATCGTAGTGGTCTTGCCGACCAGGCAATCCGTGTGGCCGATAATAGCGATCTCCTTGCCTCCTTTGACGGCGCAAGCGAGGGCAAGTGAACGCATCGTGCTGCTCAGCGGGCCGGTGATGACGTTGCCTGCATTGCGCAGCCAGATGAAGTCTTCCGGCGGGATCCCGAGGACTTGCGGCAAAATCGCGTTGAGCCGGACGTCGATGCAGGTCAGGGCGACCAGCGGCAGCTCCGCTTCAAATTCCGTCGGGTGCAGGCCGGCGTTGGGATCGCCGGCCAGCGCACGGTGATTGGCATCGATGACCGCTTCGATCAGCCGCATAATCACTCATTTCTTTTTGTCGTCACCCTCCGGGGCCGACATAGACTTCCTCAACGAGGGCACCTGTTCGAGCAGCTTCTCGAGCTTGATGCCGGTGAGGCTTTCGATCACCGGCGGCAGCTGGGCGACGATCTGCGTGATATCGCCGGTGAGCTTGCTCGCGCCGCCGCCCATCCCGTTGCCGGAGTTGATGATGATCATCTTCTCGGTCTTGGCCAGCGGCTCGCTGATCTTGCCGGCCACTTCCGGCAGCACGCGAATGATCATTTCGACCACGGCCGCTTCGTTGTACTGCTTGAACGATTCCGCCTTCATGCGCATGGCTTCGGCGGTCGCTTTGCCTTGCGCTTCGATGATGGCGGCCTGCGCAAGGCCGCGCGCCTTGTTCGCTTCGGCTTCCGCGAGACCGGTCGCCTTGGCGACATCCGCATTCGCGAAGCCGGTTGCCTTGGTCGCCAAAGCAGAGCCGGCGGCTTCGGTCTCCAACTGGAACTTGCGCGCGTTGGCCAACGTCTCTACTTTGTAGCGCTCGGCGTCGGCGGGCTTTTGCACATTGGCTTCGAGTTCCTTCTGCTTGCGCATGATTTCCTGTTGCTGCAGCTCGATCTGCTTCTGCTTCTCGACGATCGTCACCTGCACCTCTTCGGCCTTCACCAACTGGCCGGTCTTGTACTTCTGCAAATCGTAGGCGAGGTCCGCTTCGGCTTTCCGCTGGTTTACCGCGGCCTGATACTGCGCGACGTTGGTTTGGTAATCGCGCTGCGCCTCGGCAATTTTCGTGTCGGCAAGGAACTTGGCTTCCTGTCCGGCCTGAGTGGCCTGGGCTGACCTAATCATGGCATCGCGGTCGGCTTCGGCCTGAGCGATGACCGCATCGCGTTTGACCTGGGCGATACGGGGTTTGCCGAGGGCGTCGAGGTAGCCCTGGCTGTCCTTGATATCACGGATGGTGAAGCTGACGATGCCGAGCCCCATGTTGGCCATATCGCCGGCGGCCACTTCCTGGACCTTCGAGGCGAACGCGTCGCGGTTCTGGTAAATGTCCTCGACGGTCATCGTGCCAAGGATGGCGCGTAAATGACCCTCCAGCGTCTGCATGGCGACCTGCTTGATTTCGTCGGTGGATTTGCTGAGGAACTGTTCGGCCGCAGTATAAATGGAGATGTCGTCGCCCTTGACCTTGATTTGAGCCACCCCATCCACACGCACGGGCACGCCTTTGCTGGTATAAACATCCTGCTCCTGCTGCACGTCGATGGTCATGAGCTCGAGCTTGAGAATATCCACCTTCTCGAGGACGGGCCAGACGAGGACGCCGCCGCCTTTGACGATGCGGAAGCCGACCTGGCGGACGTTGCCGTCGGGATCGACGACTTTGCGTTTGCGCCCGGAAATGACCAACACTTCGTTCGGGCCCACTTTGGTATAGCGGTTCGCGAAGATGCCGCCGATGATGAAAAGGAGGATTACGACTACGCTGCCGATAGCGATGGCTCTAATCCAGGGGATTTCGATTTCGGCGAGAAGAGGTATCAGGTTCATATCTTGAGAGGTTGATTTGAGGGTGGGTTAGCGACCGCCGCTTCAGAGGATTCGACGTAAAACTGGGTGCCGATAACGCGCGTGATTTTCACGGTCTGGCCGGCAGCGATGGCCACGCCCCCCTCCGAACGCGCCGGTGCGGTGTAACGAGTACCGCCCTGGACATAAGCGATTTCGCCGACGCCTTTCTCGGGGATTGGGCTCAGGATGGAAGCGGCCTGTCCGGCCAGGCTGGCAACGTGCGATTCGCTGGAGCTTTGGGTTCTGCTGAATACGGCGTTGAACAACCACAGGACGCAAAATGCGAGGCAGAATCCGCCACCGATTGAGAGTGGGGCGCTAACCCAGACGTTGGAGGTTGGCCTGAAACCGCTAAAAACAATGCCGAAGCCGCCGAACGCGGTGATAAAGCAGGCCAGCACCAGGGGGCTAAAGAAAGAAATGCCCGGGACGCCGCTGTGGTCGAAGCCGGCTTCGGCATGTCCGCCGGTGCCGACGTCGCCGTCGTGGCCGCCGATGAAGTGGCCGAAGATAGCGCTAACGAGGATGAAGAGCAGACCAACGACAAGGCAAACTGTGTAGATAAACATAACCCTTACTCAGTTCAGTGTTGATATTGCAGCATCACCAAAACTATAAGCAAGCCCCAATCAGGCCCGAGCATTATCCGATATTGACTCGCGGCTGTTCCCGTCGGCATTAGCAAACCCTAAAAGCTGCTCGATTGCAGCTATAATCCGACGGCAGATTTGTAAACAGCGTCGGCCCGCGCGCAGAACCATCAAGGAACACCACCTCGACCGAGCGAATCTTACACCGGCATTGGAGCGTCGATTTGTAATCGGCATTGCGTGACCGGCGCCTAACGACATGCCGGATTGGGCATGCACACGCTAAGCGGAATACACATCGGGGCTCCGGCCCAAGGATTTCGGCTGTGGTGACAGTGTCAGGAACCGCACCTCCTAGCCAAAAATTCACTCTGCCGGCACGAGCTTCTTAATAGCGGCGTGAATCTCCTGGTTGTAGGTCCAATCAATGACAATCAGGCTCCGCGAGCGGACGACCAGTTTTTCCAGCTCCTCCGTCGGGCGGTTGAAGACCGACTCCAACGCCAGGGCAGGCACATCGCCGAAATCACGACAGACGCTGTCCGGGCCGAGGCCGGGAAAGAGGCTGACCACGAAGGCCAGTGTATCGCACCAAAGCTCGAGCGGCAGCAGGCGCCCCGCCTCCTCAGGCCCCAGGCCGCCGTAATTGAGTCGGTGCGGACCCAGTGACGCGGCATAACGCGGGTCGCCTTCGAGGATCGCGCGGATGCGCGCTCCGGCCGGCACGTCCGGCTTGTGCTCGGCGGCCGCCTGGCGCGCCAGGCTTAGCGCCTCGTCCAGAGCGATTGGCAGCGTTGTCTCGCCATCGACCAGCAACGTGCGCACTGCCAGAACTCCCAGCGCGTACAAATCGCAAGGTGTACTCAGCAATGGCACGACCTCGAAAGGGGCTCGTGCAAATGCCACCCCCTCGGCCGCGCGCAAATTGGCCACCACGGTCTCCGGCAAATGCTGGGGCACCGTGCGAAACCGAATCTCTCCCTGGGCGAGCGCTTCCGCGGCGTACAGATGGCCATAAAGATCCAGCCGGCCGGATGGCAATGGCAGCCGAATCCAAAGAAGGTCGTGCGGAGAAACCGAGAGCCGCTCCTGAACGACCAAAGTGCCCTCCAAGACGGTTCGCCCCTGGTCCGGCGGCAGAACCTTGCGGATGCGCGCGTTGCCGCTCGCTTGCAAGGACGCGCTCAGGCCCTCGGGCAGGTAAATCGACGCCCTGGCGTTCCGAGCCCGAATGAAATACCTGAAATCGCTCGTCTCGACCGGCAAGGCAAACGCCGTCCCCGGTTTCACCAACCCGCAGCGCGCCGTCCACAAGAGCGGCAAGCCGCCCCCGATTTCTCCGAGGCCGACCCGGAAGCTGTCCGCCGACAAATTCAAGAACGGCAATTGTTGCGCCTGCACGAACGCGCGCGCCTGGCGGAAGACCTCAGCCAGCAACTGCATTTTCAAATGGTAGGTCTCCAGGAAACGCCCCGCTTTGCCGCGTGCGCCCAGGAACAAATGCGCATTGTCCTGCTGCGTCTGGTCCCACTCGCTAAGTCCCTGGTAGGCTCCGTCCAACTGCAATCGCTTCTTGCCGTGCTCGATTCCCCCCCAGGACCTGCCCCCTAACAAGTCCGCGTATTCCTCGTAGGCGAGTGGCGCCAAACTCAGCACCATCATCAACCCCCCTTGTGCATTAAACGCGAGGTGATGTTCCACGCCCGTCAACACTTGCGCCAGCGGACGCGTCGCCGCATTCTCAGGCGCCCCGGCGGCTACCGGCACAAAGGGCGAGCCTGCCGCCGCCCCGGCCCCGGGCTGGTACAGATACCGGAACAGAGACGTGCTGTAAGCCGGCAACCCTGCTGCCTGGAGCAGCTTGTCATCACGGCATAACTCCCAGCGCCCGCCATTTTCCGCGCTGCCGGGATGCACGGGCACCGCTTGCGAAAGGTCCAGGAAAGTCGGCAGCGGATGCACCGATTCCCACCCGGTGCGCAGGAAGTGCGCCCCCGCCAATTGGCAAAAAGTTTCGGCTCGCTCGGCCCAGCGCGTGTCCAGGGAATGATTCGAAAACGATTCGCGGTGCGCCGGAAGGCTGGCATCCAGGCCATCGATGGTTTGCACCCACAGCTCAAGCCATTCACGCACCCGGCCGCCGGCATCGACCAGCGCCCCAAGATAAACCCGGGAGTCGTGCTGGTCCCGCAACAGCACAAAACTGCCACCCACGGGTTCGGGTGTTTGACGCACCAGCACACAAATCCGAACAGGCGCTCCCTGCTGGTTCTCTTGGACGGGAATCGTAACATAGCCCTCAGGAACCCGGGTATCCTTCTCTTTCACAACACTGGTGGACATGCCGGTAATGTGTCCCACTCCGTCGCCGCCAACAAGTCCAAACCGCGGCCGGACGGCGTGGTGTCTCAGTGGCGCCGGGCTCGGGCGGACGGTTCCAATCCCGCGGGTGATTTCGTGGCTCAGACGCACGATTGGAATCGTGCACCCCTGCCATGACCGACCAGTTACCCCGCGGAAAAACCATGAAATGCGGATGGACTAGACGCGCTGAAGTTCACGCCAACCTGTGTCCATATAGGATCGGTGGTCAAAGGTGTCCAATGGCGAACAGGGGTGCAAACCGCGGTCGCGACGGAGCACCAAACAGCCGATCCCAGGCCGCTCTGGCTTTAAAGCCTCAACAATCGCGGCGAAATCTTGCATGGCGGGTTCCCGGCCCCAACCATGTCGAGCGCTTGCCTCCGCATCTCCCTTTTCGTGGAACGAATCCTGCTTTATATTGTTAGCGAAACTGGCGAGGGGCGTTCTGGGCGCCTGCGAGCAGGCGTCACCAGGCGACTCGTCGAAATGGTTGCCGGAAAGACGATGAAAATGATTCAACCGAATTGCCGCGCGCAGTTCGCGGCCGAAGACATCGAGTTCATCCTCTCGGTGCTGGGCGCGAAGCTCGGCACCGCCGAGTGCCTGGTAAAGTTGCTGGCGGACGAGGAATCGCGCGACTTAATCCTGGACGACGAGGCGTTGTTTCACGCGTTATTGGAGCGGCGGGGCTGCCTGCGGGTGTCGAGCCGGTTTTACTTTTACATCTTGGTGCGGCAGGTATTTCGGCGTTCGGACATTGAGGACCGGGCGGTGGCCGACTATGTAGCCGAAGTGCTCGCAGAGTTTGCCCGTGCGGAACGGGGGCGCTGTGTGGTTCCCGGACAGCCGGCGCCGCTGGATTATTTCTTCGAGATGCTGGCGGCCCTGAGGACGGCGGACGACCGCACCAGTTTCTTTGTGCGAGCGCACATCGGCAACTATTCGCTCTTCCTCTCGGGAGTGTTCCCGGAGCGCATCCGGTCTCGGGCAGAAGCGCGTGGGTTTCCCAGCCTCAAGTATTACGAAGGCATGGGGCGGACGCAGTATCGGGTCGCCAGCGACCATCGGTTGGCTCAGCGCTACGACCTGGCCGGGATACTGAACACGCTCTCGGAGCGCTTTGGTGCGACCCGGCTGGCATTGAATGATATTGCCGACCGGCTGTTCACACTCGGAGAACCCGGCTATGCAGTGGACGCCCTGTTGAATGCAAAAGAGAAAGGAACCGTTTGAGGCCGGGGCAAAAGCCAGAGATGAAGGGTTCTGTCCCGCAAGTTTTTTGCGCCAGGTACCGCTTTGGAAACACTTTTGACTTGGCAGCGGGCGGAACCGGGAGTATTAGAGAATTGCACGGCAGATGGTTTGAGCCTGTAAGCGAAGGGGCGATCTGCGCGGCCATGAGACTGCGCGGCGAATTTCGCGCCCCGCGAGGGCAAAACCAACTAAGTTGAGCGCAGTGTTATGAACATGTTCGATTTGATCAAAGCGACGATCACTTGCGGGGTCACCGCCTTCCTGATTTACAGCTATCCCGTTATCGGCCAAGTGGTCCTGATCGGCGTGCTTAGTCTGCTGTGGCTCGGGTACGCTCGCAAGACGCTGGTCAGTCTCCGGCGCAGATAGCGCCGGCGTTCCTGGACCAAGAATGCGGGCTCGCGGCCGACCCGCTTGGGGCAACTACGTAACCCCAGCGTCCGGGTTCAATCCGGGCAGCCGCAGGTCTATCTAATCTTCCACGGTTATGGCAACATCAGCCAGACATGATCTGGTCATTATTGGCGCCGGGCCCGGCGGGTACGTCGCCGCCATCCGCGCAGCGCAGCTTGGACTAAATGTCGCGTGCGTCGAGGAGGCGCCCGCCCTGGGAGGCACCTGCCTGCGCATCGGCTGCATACCGAGCAAAGCCTTGCTGGAATCCAGCGAGCGATTCTCGGAGGCCAAAGATAAATTCGCCGCGCACGGCATCCTCTGCGAGGGGTTGAAGCTCGATTTGCCCGCAATGCTGCGGCGCAAGGACCAAATCGTTACGACCTTGACCCGCGGGGTAGAAGCGCTGTTCAAGAAGAACAAAATCACACGCTATCTGGGCCACGCGCAAATTGAAGGCACCGGGAGCGTGAGCGTTCAAGGTCCGGCGGGACCCTCCTCGCTCAAGGCCAGGTCAATCCTTGTGGCGACCGGTAGCAAACCGGCAACTCTGCCAGGCGTGGCGCTGGACGGAGACCGCCTCGCGACCAGCACCGAGGCGCTCGCGTATCCCAAAGTGCCGGAGCATCTGGTCGTGATCGGCGCCGGCTACATCGGGCTCGAATTGGGCTCGGTTTGGAGACGCCTCGGCGCCCGCGTAACCGTGCTCGAATACTTTGACCGAATCCTGGCTGGGCTGGACGCCGAGATCGCGGCAGAAGCCAAGAAATTGTTCGAAAAACAGGGCCTGGAATTTCGTTTGGGCTGCAAAGTGACGGGCGCCCGTGTGGAAAACGAGAGGTGTGTAGTGAACGTGGACGGACAAGAGCCCATCAATTGCGACCGTGTGCTGATCGCGGTGGGGCGCGTGCCCAACACTCAAGGGCTGGGCTTGGAAAACGCCGGGGTCGCTCTGGACAAAAAGGGAACGATTGCCATCGATGGGCATTTCGCAACGAGCGTTCCAGGCATTTACGCCATTGGCGACGTGATCGCAGGGCCGATGCTGGCTCATAAGGCGGAGGAGGAAGGTATCGCTTGTGTGGAACACCTCGTCACCGGGCACAGCCATGTTAATTACGATGCGATCGCTGCTGTAGTTTATACCCAGCCGGAAATCGCCGCGGTAGGGAGGACCGAAGAGCAACTCAAGGAAGCCGGCGTCGATTACCGCAAGGGGGTCTTTCCGTTCCGCGGCAATGCCCGGGCGCGCACGCTGGGTCAGGTGGAAGGTTCGATTAAGCTCCTGGCCGGCGCGAAAACCGATCGCTTGCTCGGCGCGCATATTCTCGGCCCGCACGCCGGTGACCTCATTAACGAGGCCGCGACGGCAATCGCCTTCGCCGCCACGAGCGAGGATTTGGCGCGCACCTGCCACGTACATCCGACCCTCGGCGAAGCCCTGCGCGAAGCCGCCCTTGCCGTCGCAGGCCGCGCAATACACATCTGACCCCAGCAAAACCTTCGCACGGTCGAAGGATCTCAGCGCTCAGGTTCGGTTTGGCGTTTCGGGTCGAGCAACTGGTCGAGCGCGGCTTTGTCCAGCCCGGAGATCTCGAGAGCGACCTCGCGCACGGTGCGGCCCGACTCATAAGCTGTCTTGGCAATCTTCGCCGCCCGATCATAGCCCAACACCGGCGCCAGGGCAGTGCATAAGGCGAGGCTTTGCTCAAGGTAGCTTTCGCACTTCTTCGCATCCGCCTCGAGGCCGGCGACACAACGGCGCGCGAACACGCGGCTGGCGGCGGCCAGCAACTCGATTGCCTGGAGCAGATTGTAGGCGGTAACCGGCAGCATGGTGTTCAGTTCGAACGCTCCATAGGTTCCGCTGAGCGTGACGACCGCGTCGTTGCCAATCACCTGCGCGCCCGCCTGAATAACCATCTCGCACATCACGGGATTCACCTTGCCCGGCATGATGGAGGAACCGGGCTGCGTCGCCGGCAGTTTAAGCTCACCCAGACCACAGCGCGGGCCTGACCCCAGCCAGCGAATATCATTGGCGATCTTGATCAGGCTCACGGCCACTGTTTTTAGAGCGCCGCTGGCTTCCACACAGGCGTCGATCGCGCCTTGCGCCTCAAAATGGTTCGCAGCCTCCCGAAGGTTCAGGCCGGTCTCCCGAGCCACGCCCTCAATAACGCGACGAGCGAAGTCGGCGTGCGTGTTCACGCCAGTGCCGACCGCCGTGCCACCCAGAGCTAGTTCGCCCAGCGCCGACTCCAGCTTGCCGAGGCGCTGGATGCCGTGCTCCACCTGGCTGGCGTAGCCGCTGAATTCCTGTCCAAGTCGAATCGGGGTGGCATCCTGCAAGTGCGTCCGCCCGATTTTCAACACGTCGCGGAACTCGAGCGCCTTCTTCAAAAGCGCAGCATGTAATTCGTCGAGCGCAGGAATAAGCTTGTGAATCACCCCGTCGAGCGCCGCCAGGTGGAGCGCGCTCGGGATGACGTCGTTGCTCGATTGTCCGCGGTTGACATGATCGTTGGGATGCACCGATTTATCGCCGCGCTTGCCGCCCAGAAACTCAATCGCCCGGTTGGCGATGACTTCGTTGGCGTTCATGTTCGTCGAGGTGCCCGAGCCGGTCTGGAAGATGTCCACGACAAACTGCTCGTCGAGTTTGCCCTCGGCCACTTCCTGGGCGGCAGCCTGGATGGCTTCGGAAATAGGCTTGGGAATCAGACCCAGCGCCTCATTCGTGATAGCGGCGTGCCTCTTAACCAACCCCAGGGCCCGGATAAACCCCCGCGGAAAACGCAGGTTGCTGATGGGAAAATTCTCGATGGCCCGGGCGGTTTGCGCGCCGTAATAGGCCTCCGCCGGGACCTGCATCTGGCCCATGGAATCCGTCTCGGCGCGAAATTCAATCTTCATGCTTCCTTTCCTTGAACCGGGGCGGGGACGGCCACGTCCCCGAGCACTCTCAATCAATGTCTTCTTCACAGGGACATGGCCGCCCCCGCCCTGTTTCACAGCCTTAAATATGCGGTCGCCAGAACGTGCAGGTCCTTCACAAAGCAGCTTCGACCGCTCGGGCCCTCCAATATCGACTCGTGCGCCGAACATGCAAGCGCAACCGACTGCGCCGCATCCAGCGCAGGCGGTTTCTACACGAGCTAAGTCCTCCCAGAAGCCGCCATCGACAAACCGGCGTTCGGTTTTCCTGTCATTGTTGGGCCGAGGACAATTTCTCGACCGCCGAGCACGAACAGCCCGGATATTTACTTGCCAGGGCAGAGCGCCGGCATGTTGCCGGCATACAAGGTCCAACCGGTCTAAGCTGGCAACATGCCGCCGCTCCGGGCTGTCGGCATTTCGTGCGGGGTATGAGATATCCGGGTCAGGCGTCACCCGCTTCCGGGTCCAAGTGTTAGGTCTTGGACCGTGGACTTCTTCCCCAACCCGGTGAACACTATCCCATGACCGACCCCAAGGATCAGCGCGTGATCGTGCTCGGCGCCGGTTTCGGCGGCCTGACCTTCTGCGAGCGTTTTCGCCATCCGGCCGCGCGCATAACTGTGGTAGACCGCACGAATCACCACCTGTTTCAGCCATTGCTGTACCAGGTTGCGGCCGCGGGCCTGGCGGCGCCGGATATCGCCCAACCGATCCGGTCCATCCTCGCCGACCGTCCGCATATCACGGTACTGATGGACGAGGTGGTGGACTTCAATCTCGGTTTCCGCCAGGTGTTCCTGGGGCGGACATCCCTGGTGTATGACTACCTGGTGCTCGCGCTCGGCGGCTGCGCGAGCTATTTCGGCCATCCTGAGTGGGAGAAATTCGCGCCTGGGCTGAAGACCATCAACGACGCGCTGCTCATCCGCAGCCGCGTTTTGCAGGCGTTCGAGCTGGCGGAAGACACCCTCGACGGCGCCGAGCGGGATAAGCTGATGACGATCGTGATCATCGGCGGAGGCCCGACCGGCGTGGAATTGGCAGGGGCTTTTGCTGAGCTGGCGCGCACTGTCCTGGCTCGCGACTTCCGGCGCATAGAGCCTGCGCGGGCGAAGATCATTCTGATCGAAGCGGCGCCTGTTGTATTATCGCATTTGCCCCCCGACCTGACCGAGAGCGCGGCGCAGCAGTTGAGCGGGTTGGGGGTCCAGGTCCGTACCTTGGCGCGAGTGCAGGCCATCCGCGAAGGCGAGGTGGAACTGGCGGGCGGCGAAATCATCCGGGCGCAAACTATATTATGGGCGGCCGGGGTCTCCGCAGTGCCGCTCACCGGGAAACTGGGCGTTGAGTTGGACCGAGCCGGCCGCGTCAAGGTGCTGCCCGACCTAAGCCTGCCCGGTCACCCGGAAGTGTTCGCCGTCGGCGATATGGCGCTGGTGCTCGGCGCGGATGGCAAGCCGGTGCCCGGCGTTTCTCCTGCCGCCATGCAGATGGCCCGGCACGTGAGCGGAATTATTGCCGATGAATTGGATTTGGGGAGGGCCCGCGCGCCGCGACCGCCGTTCAAGTATTGGGACCGCGGAACGATGGCGACGATCGGCCGCTCTGCTGCCGTGGCTTGGATAGGCCGCTTCCACTTTTCGGGGCTACTGGCGTGGCTGGCGTGGTTGTTCGTGCACCTCATTTTTCTCATCGGCTTCAGGAACAAGCTCTCCGTAATGATACAATGGGTTTATTCCTATTTCGCCTACAAGCGCAGCGCCCGTCTCATCACCGCGCTGCCACAGGCGCACAACAGGGTGCCGGGGAGGATAGATTTGGAAAGCACCCCACACGACCCAAGGTAGGGTTGAGGCCTGTCGCTGAAAGGCTTCCTGCGAGGCCATCGGCCGGCCCACCTTCCATCACTCAGGGCGGCCCCTGCGCGCCAGCCAGGTGAACGGCACGCGTTTTCGACCGCCCGCCATTCGCCTCCGCGCCAGGTCGCTCACGAACATCCTTCACGACTCGCTGGCCAGCCGGGGCCTGAGTCACTTGCTCATACAGTTCCTGGATTTGCGTCACAAAGTGCGCACCCAAGACAAGCAGTGCCACGTTCAGCGCCAACGATGGGACGAGCAGTGTCCTACTGTTGATCGCATGTTTGAGTTTCATTACCTGTTGAGCGATTTCCACCTCGAATTCCGTCGTTCCTGGGCTGGAATCAACCCTCCGGATGACTTCAAGTGGAAACACTCAAGCCGCAGGCTGTGAATATGTTACAAAAACCGGTGGGAATCTGCATCAGCAGGCCAAAATCATCGCGTGAAAGCTCAAACCGGACAACGGATTGGCGCAGGAACTGCTTCGTAATCCCTGAGAAAACGGGATGTCCGAGGCTGTTCCCGAACTAATAATGCTGTGCACTGCAGAGTGTTCATATGAGCGAGATTAAAGGTTTCGACATTATATTTCCGCGGGAGTATATGCGGGCGGCGCTGCTGGTTTCGCTATTGAGCGTCTGGGTGTTGGTGGGGCTGTTTTATTATCTCAACCGTTATACCAAGCGGTATTACTTCACGATCTGGACCGCGGCGTGGCTGTTTTACGCGTTGTGGCTGACGATTGGCATCACGACCCCCAACCCCTCGGCCGATTCGTTTGTCGCGGTAATGCGGGGTTGGTGCGTTTCGCTTTCGGCGGTTTTCCTGCTTTGGGGCAGCCTTTCTTTCCTGGAACTCCACGCACCGCAATCCTTGTTCAGTTGGTTCATCGGCTTCCTGCTTATTTGGGGCTATGCGGGGCGAATCGTTGCGAAGGATCCCTTCTATGTGCAATTGCCCACGTTCATTTTGACTGGCCTCGCCAGTATGTTCGCCGGAGCCAGCTTTTACCGGCTCCGCCACAATCGCCAGTTTCTGGCGGTGGGCATGCTCTTTTTCGGTTTTTTCCTATGGGGCATCTACCTGATCACCTACCCCTTCTCACAAAGGTTTGACACGCTCATCAACGCCGGGTTTCTGTTCTCGGCAGTGCTGCAGCTCTTCATCGCCGTGAGCATGATCGTGCTCGTGCTCGAAGAGGCACGGCACATCAACGAACAGGTGCTGAACCAGGTGGAATCGATTAACTCCGAGAAACGGGAGCTGCAAGTCAAAGTCCTGTCGGCGGAGGAAAAATGCCGCAGCCTCTTCCAGCAAGCCCATTTGCGCCAGGAATTGCAAACGGCTTATGACGAACTGCGTCAAACGCAGCAGTCGGTGATGCAGCAGGAGCGGCTGCGCGCCCTCGGTCAGATGGCCAGCGGCATCGCGCACGACGTGAACAATGCGCTTTCGCCAATCCTCGCGTTCGCGGAAATGTTGCTCAAGAAAGAGCCTAGCCTGAGCGACCACGGTCGAAAAAATCTCGAAAACATCCGCACCTCGGCCGAGGACATCGCGCAGATCGTCGCGCGCATGGGTGAGTTCTATCGGCGCCGCGAGCATAACGACCAGCTCCGGCTGGTTTCCCCCAAGCGAATGGTCGAGCAGGTCGTGGAACTGACCAGTCCGCTGTGGCGGGATATTCCTCAAGGCCGGGGCCTGGCCGTTCGGGTGGAAACGAACCTGGAGGACGGCTTGCCTGAAATGTACTGCAATGAATCCGATCTCCGGGAAGCCCTGACCAACCTGGTTCTGAACTCAGTGGATGCGCTGCCCCAGGGCGGCTGGATCAAGTTGTCTGCGCGGCGGGCCAGCCTGGGGACCTTGCCGGGCCAAACGCAGGAGGCGACGCATGTCATCCTCGAGGTCACCGACAACGGCATCGGCATGGATGAAAAGACCAGACAGCGGTGTCTCGAGCCATTCTTTTCAACCAAACAACAGCGTGGCGGTTCCGGTCTCGGGTTGGCAATGGTGTATGGCACCGTGGAACGGCACGAAGGCCGGATTGAGATCATGAGTGCAGTGAACAAAGGCACAACGGTCCAGTTGATTCTGCCTTTGCGCCGTCCGCCGACGCCAAAGGAAGCCGCACCCGCCGCCGCTTCCCCGGTTCCTGCCTCGCTTCGTATTCTGTGTATCGACGACGAACCCCTGTTGCGTGAGATGCTGAAAGAAATTCTCGAGTTTTATCAGCACCGGGTGGAAACCGCTGATGGCGGCGAAGCCGGGCTGGAATTGTTCCATCAGGCCAGAGCTCAGGGGCGGCCGTTTGAGCTGGTTATAACCGACCTGGGCATGCCGGGGGTGAACGGGCGGCAGGTGGCCGAAAAGATCAAGAGCCAATCGCCGGGCACTGCGGTGGTTATGTTGACGGGCTGGGGCACGATGCTCGAAGACAAAGGCGAGGGAGTCGCCAAAGTGGACGCCGTGCTGAGCAAACCCCCGCGGGTAAACGAATTGCTGGAAACCGTGGCGAAGGTCACCGGCGTAGCCCTGGCTACGGAGACGGCGTTTGTCACCCGACGGCCGTTGGAAGCCGTGTGCTGAGGGTCGGAGCCCAAAAATCAGAGCCTGGAGGCTTTAACCAGGGCTTCAACGAGCCCGTCGCTCGTGTGTTGCCTGGCCTCAAGGGCAGGCTTCAGGTCGAGTGCCGCTAGCGCTCTGGAGGTCTCCGGGCCGATGGAGGCGAGTTTCATTTGAGGGAATTCCTTCACCAGGGCGGGCAGATCAAAGCGCGCGTGAAAGTGCTCGACCGTTGACCCGCTGGTAAAAGTGACCCAATCGGCGCCGCGTTCGAGCAGGTTGGCCGCGACGCCGGAGACATCCTCGGTCTCGGGCACGGTTCGATAACAAGCGATGTCGTCCACGATAGCCCCCATAGCTTCGAGCGCCGCCGGCAGCTCGGGGTTGGCGACCTCGGCACGCAACAGGCAAATTTTGAGGTTCTCGATGCTTTCGTATTCGGCGAACGCTTCGGCGATGCTCGCCGCGAGGGCTTCATCGGGCATCAGGTCAACCTGCAAATGAAGCTCTTTTAGCTTCCTGGCGGTGGCTGGGCCGACGGCGGCGATGCGAGCGCCGCCGATGTCGCGCATATCGTGGAACTGACGGAAAAAGTAGTCGAAAAACGTGGTGACGCCGTTCGCGCTGGTGAAGACGAGCCAATCGTAAGAATTGAGTTCCAGCAGGGCGTCCACCAACGGCTCCCGCTGGGTAGGCGGCTCGAGCTTAATCGTCGGAACTTCCAGGACCTCGGCTCCCAGTTCGGTCAGCCGATGTGAAAGCTGGCCCGCCTGGTCGCGCGTGCGGGTCACTACGACGCGCTGCCCGAAAAGCGGACGCCGCTCGAACCAGTTGAGCTTGGAACGGAGGCTTACTACGCTCCCGATAACGGCGACCGTTGGCGGGGCGATCTTGGTTTTGGCCGCCACTTCCCCAATGTTCGCCAGGGTGCCGTCTATCGACTGCTGGCGACCAGTGGTGCCCCAGCGAATCATTGCAACAGGCGTTGCGGAGTCCATGCCGTGCGTCACGAGTGTTTGGGCGATTTGCCCGATCCGGTCGGTCCCCATCATGATCACCTTGGTGCCGGGAGTCTGCGCCACGTGGGCCCAATCGATGCTCGAATCTTCCTTCGCGGGGTCCTCGTGGCCGGTGATGAGCGTCAGCCGGGAGCAGAAATCCCGGTGGGTCAACGGCACCCCGGCGTAATTGGGCACCGCGACGAATGAGGAGACGCCCGGTACGACTTCGAAGGGAATGCGAGCATCGGCCAATTCCACCGCTTCTTCTCCGCCGCGGCCGAACACGTAAGGATCCCCGCCTTTGAGCCGCACCACTATCTTGCCCGACCTGGCTTTGGCGATCAGCAACTGGTTCAGTTCGCTCTGGGGGATGGCGTGTTCTTTGGCGCGCTTGCCCCCATAGATGATCTCGGCGGTCTTCGGAGCCAGCCGCAACAGTTCGGGATTAACCAGCGCGTCATAAACCACGACGTCGGCGCGACCGATCAGCTCGGCGCCCCGCAAAGTCAATAATCCCGCGTCGCCAGGCCCCGCCCCTACCAGATACACCATGCCTGTCGGTTTCATCGGGAATCACGCCTTGAGGGTGTCCGCCAATTCCCTGCCCAGTTCCAGGGCCTCCTTGATTGGACGGCTGGCCTGAGCCCTCCGCAGCGGACCTGAAACGAACGACAGCGCCTGCATCCGAAGCTTGTCGCCCACCGCCTCCGCATAGGCGGCCACCGGGCTTTGACAGCCCCCCCCCATCCCGGCCAGGAATGCGCGCTCCGCCGAGACACACTGGTAAGTGTCGAAATGATTGAGACGCTCGCAAATCGTAATGATGCGCTCATCCTGTTCGCGAATCTCGATGCCGATTGCGCCCTGGCCGACGCATGGCAGCATCACTTCCGTGTCCAGGATTGAGGCCAGCAACCCATCGGGCACCGCGTCCCCTTCGAGCCGGCCTTCCGGCGTGACGCGGAAGTTCAGCCGCATCAAACCAGCCAGCGCCAGGATCGTCGCGTCCAACTCCGCCTTCTCGGCAAGCTTTTGCATCCGGGTAACCACGTTGCCGCGGATATCCGGCGCTTTGAGGCCAGGGTTGCGGGCGAGCAATTGGGCGCGGCGCCGCGTGCTGCTCGTGGCGACCACTGCCCCCTCCGGCAGCTCCTCGACCCGCAGTCCAGGTTTAAAACCGCGCCGGGCGGATTGGCCGGGTGTCCACTCGGCCGAACTCTTTTCGGCCTCCGCTGCGCGAAGATACACCTCCTCGCGGTAAATCAGCACGTCGCGCACATCGGCGCGTTTGCCGACTGCGCCCAACTTCAAGCCGGCAGGCACTTCGGTCGGCAAATCCTTCAGACTGTGCACTGCCAGATCGGCTTTGTGCTTGAGCAAGGCGACCTCGAGTTCCTTGGTGAAAAGCCCCTTCGGCAGGTTTTGTCCTTCCTGCGCAAGCGAAGCCGTCTGGAGCTTGTCGCCGGTGGTTTTGACGATCTTGAGCTCGAAGTGGAGTCGGGGAAAGATGGCGCGGCATTGGGCCAGGACCATGTTGGCCTGGGCCAGCGCCAGCGCGCTGCCGCGCGTGGCGATGGCAATGGGGCGGTTGTCGGTCGGCATCCGTTGTTAAATCGCTAAATCGTTAAAAATGTTAAAACGCGCCGCGCTTCGTTAGAGCGACGCGTAGATCGTAAATCGCAAATCAAAATTCCAGAATCATCGCCCGCCAAACGCCGGTCGTGCCTCCCTCGCGGGCTGCGGCACCGCCTGAGGTCCCAGCAGTGCCTGCGCTTTTTCGCGGATGATTTGTTCGCACCGGACGACTTCTTCCTTCCGCTGTGTCAGGTAGGCATCGGCGATCGCTTGCAGGTCGTCGATATTGTAGAGAAAGATGTTCGGCATGAAATTGACCTCGGGCTCGATGTCGCGTGGGACAGCGATGTCAATCAACAAAAGGGGCCGGTTGCGCCGACTCTTCATCAACGGCTCGAGCTTGGCGCGGTCGAGAATATAGTGCGGCGCGGACGTGCTGCTGATCACGATGTCAACGTTGAGGAACTCCCGCGCCCAATCCTCGAATTGCACGGCGCGCCCGCCCAACTCCTGCGCCAGCAGAACGGCTTTGTCATGCGAGCGGTTCGTCACAATGATGCTGCGCGCGCCGCGCGAGAGCAGCGCCCGGGCCGCCTTCTCGCTGGTATCGCCGGCGCCTATAACCATCACATCCCGCTCGCTTAGCCGGTTGAAAATCTTCTCCGCCAGTTCCACAGCGACCGAGCCCACAGAAACACTGCCCCGTTGGATGTTGGTTTCCGTGCGGATATGTTTGGCGACGTTAAACGCGCGCTGGAAGGCTTTGTTCAATCGCCCCGCCGTATGTCCGCCTTGCAGGGCGACGTCGTAGGCCTTCTTGAGCTGACCCAAAATCTCAGTTTCGCCAAGCACCATCGAGTCAAGCCCGCTCGCTACTTTGAACAGGTGGTGCACACTCTGAGGCTCGCTCAAAGAATAAATCTCGTCCCGCAGCGGCTCTCGATAATCGTGGGAGTTGATCAGAAAGTCGCGCAGTGCAGCGAAAGCCCCCGGCGGCTCCAGGGAACTGACCGCATAGATCTCCACGCGATTACAGGTGGATACGATCACGGCTTCATCAGCCGCACCGGAATCCCTTAACTGCCGCAGCGCCTCGGGGACTCGCGCTTCCGCAAAAGCAAATCGCTCGCGCAGCGTGACGGGCGCCGAGCGATAGCTGAGGCCGATGACGACTAGAGGCATGAAAGTGCGTGAAACGCGATACGTGATACGTGATACGTGACACCTGACACTTGACGCCGGATACCTGGCACGAGAACGCCGCTCATGGATTATGCAGAGGAGACAACACATTGATGCCCCAAAACGTCAGGAGCACGAAAGCGAAGCTGCCGATCGCCCCGAGCGCGAAGCGGCGTCCGCCCTGGGCAAATTTCCATCGCATGACGATCAGTCCGAGGTAGATCAGCCAGACTAGCGCGGACCAGACGATTTTCGGGTCGCCCCGGTAGGCTTGCGCGTTGCTAAGGTACGTCAGGTCGTAAGCCCCGATGGCCAGCCCGACCGTGAGAAGAATGAACCCGCTCAGGAGCAAACGCGCCACTACGACTTCCAGACGCTGGATGGGAGGCAGCACAGAAAAGATGGCCTGCAATTTGTGCAACTTAAGGTTGTGTTCCTGTGTAAGGTACATCACCGCTGCGATTGAGCTAAGGCCGAACGCGCCGTAAGAGAGCGCCATCAGCGCGGCATGCACGCTCGTCCAGGCCGGTGACAACTCGGGCCGCGCGGTGCGGGTCAGCTCCAGAGGGTCCAGGTTCGGCATCAAAGCGAACACGCCTACGCCGAACAGGATGGGTGAGGCGAACGCCCCCAGAAAGCGCAACCGCGGCCACAAGCCAACCACGAGGCAAACGGCAACGATGCTCCACATCGCGAACGTCGTGGCTTCGTACAGATTGGTCACCGGACAATGGTTGAGCCGGAATCCGCGCAGTACCATCGCGGTGGTGTGCAGCCCGAAGGCCATCAGCAACACGAAATAATTCACGTGGTCGTCCCGGCGAAACCCTTTGCGCCACAGAAACACCGAGTAGAGCATGCTCAGACCGTAAAGAATTACGGCGAGCATGAAAAAATGTCGTCCCGCGTGATTGTCGGTAAACCAGGCCACAGTGAGACAGGTTAATCCCGCCCGGCTCCCGCGCAAGCGGCATTTACTTGCCAGGCAGGGTGGTGCGCGTGGGAGACTTTAGAAGCTGGGCGTTGGCGTCGGCGGCGCTCAGGCCGTTCGCCATGAGGTTCGCAGCGGTGCTGGTGACGATGGCGGTGGCCGGCGAAGTGCCCTGAACCACAAAGGTTTGCTGGTTGAAGGTGACCGGAACCGTGCCCATGGCCCCGATGGCCGGCAGCGACGCGCGGTTGGCCCACGGAACCACCTGCCCGGTGCTATCCACAGCGGTGACCGGCGTCGCGCCAGGATCGCCCGCTGGGAATTGAGGGGTCGTGTCAGGCGTATTGCCTTTGGCCGCGTAAAAGCTAACACCCTGCTTGACACCCTGCGCGATGAGATCGCGAACCATTTGGCTGTCCGCAGTGCTGCCCAGGCTAAGATTTATCGGATTGGCGCCCTTGTTGATCGCCAGGGCAATCCCCTGCGCCACATCGAACGTGCTGGTGGTCTCGTTGCCTCCATACACATCCACCGGCAGGATCTGCACTGAGGAGCTGCCGTTGCCGAGCAACTCCAGCGTTCGCAGCATGGTCTCCGCCATCGATGTGCCATGGGTCGGAGACGACGCATCCAGGCTCGGGTCGCCAACGACAGATTGTTGCTTGAGCACAAACTGATCGAGGCTGTTCCCGAATGGCTGCACGGCCGTATCGATCAGGCCGATGACCGTGCGGCCGTTGCTGGGCGGCGGTTTCAATTGGAGCTGCGGCTCGGGCAGGTTGCCGGAAACGGATTGGGGGACTTCCGGACGGTCCAATGCAAAGTTGTTCTCGACGGACGCAACATCCGGGTTGGAGGCAAGCCCCAGGCGCGCGCTATCGGTCGCAGCCGCGTCGTCAAACTGCAGGCGATAGGCGTTGAGGCTGTCGATTCGCCCGGTCACCTTGGCGCCGAGCAGGCGCGCCAGCTCGTCAATCTTCGCGCCGGGCTTCAGCCGAACGATGAGTTGATTGGGGATTATCTTCGGCTGAACACGCGCCTCAGCCTTTGCCGGCTTGACCAATTGAGTTGCGTTTTGCCGGGAAGTGCGGAAAACGAAGAGTCGGGACGTGCTGTTGGTCCCCGGCAACAGTGCGTAATTAGCATCGCCGATGAGCAGGCGCAAAGCCTCGCTGGGCGGCACTTCGTGGAACTTCGCGGAGACGCTATGAACGGTCTCGGGTTCAATAAAAACCTGCCAGCCGGTGATGTCAGTGATTTGCTCAAGAACCTCCAGCAGACCAGTGGACTTGATATCGGCCGTGACCACATTCCGGTTGGTGTTCCAGTCCAGCGTATCGACGGCCCACGCGGGCGAGGACCGTAGACACACCAGAGCCAGGCAGAGAAACAAACCACGAAATACGTAGCGTGCCAGAGCCGCAACCCAGGGGACCCAACCACGGATTGCGCGGAGGACGCCGATTTCTTTTCGGCTATCCGCGGAATCTCTGAAATCCGTGGTTAGAAGCTCAACGCTGGAATTTCGCATGATTCACATCTTATCCGGCCCCCGCCCTTTTCGTGCGTTTAGTGTGTTTCGTGGTTTCAACGCGCGCTTTATAAGTGCTCG
This sequence comes from Candidatus Acidiferrum sp., assembly GCA_035566435.1. Lineage (GTDB taxonomy): Bacteria > Verrucomicrobiota > Verrucomicrobiia > Limisphaerales > UBA8199 > DATMRF01. The sequence continues at coordinate 177,020 of DATMRF010000105.1, read as the reverse complement.
CCGTTCGCCATTTGACGTTACAACACTGCAATCTACTCAATTTGAGGTCCGTACGCGATAAAAACGTTGTGGCGTGGCGATGGTCGCATCGGCCGCGGCAAGGGGCGAAAGATCCCGATCATGGGTCAGAATGTAAGAATCAACTGCACGACTGGAAACATGCGCCCCACCGGCCGCCAACCGGCTGCGTCAATTCACGAACGACGTCTCGTTGGCCTGCAGCAGCGCATGGGCGTATTCCTCCCACGCCTTGAGCGGCTCGCGGCGGCGCGCGTTGTTCCCGTCGCGCCGGCGTTGCTGCTCTGCAAATCGACCCGGTGGGAACCGTTTTCCCTCGGTTGATACCTGCTCCACCGCGGGTTGCGCTTCGGCGAGTTTGTCCGGCGCGTTGGCAACGAAGTCCAGTCCCAGGCTGGTTTCTTCGGCGCTCGGCGGCCGTTGATAAATCCGCTCGTAAAGGAATTGGATCCGCGCCGTCTCATCGTTGCAGGCGGTGAACTCCGGCACCGCGACCAACCGCTTTGCCTGTTCGATTACCAGCGGGCTGTTCATCAGGAACAACGCCTGTTGCGGCACCGTCGTCTCGTGCCGCCGGCCGGTCTCCAAATCGGGATTGGCAAAATCGAAATTGATCAGCACGTCGGCGACGTCTGACCGGTCCACCCGTCCGTAAATCGTCCGCCGCGTCGAAAACGGCTCCTTTTCGATATCCACGGGTTTGCCGTACATGGTCAGGTCCAGGTCGCCGCCGATAGCCAGCAGCGAGTCACGTAACGCCTCGAATTCCAGCCGGCGGATGTTCGCCCGCCACAGCAACCGGTTGTTGGGGTCCGCCTGGGCAAACCGCGGGTTATTGGCGCTGCTCTCCTGGTAAACGCTCGACAGCAGGATCAGCCGATGCATTCTCTTTAAGCTCCACCCTTCCTCGACAAACCGTGACGCCAGGTAATCGAGGAGGTCCGCGTGGCTGGGCGGCTCGGACCGCGTTCCCAAATCGTCCGGTGTCGATACAAACCCTTCCCCGAAATGATGCAGCCAGAGCCGGTTAATCATCACCCGTGGTGTCAGCGGATTGCTCTTGCTCACCAATGCCCACGCAAGGTCCAGGCGGCCGCTCCCGTTGGTAAAAGCAGGCCGCGCAGAGCTCGACAGTATTTCCAGGAATTGTCTCGGAACAATAGGACCTTTGTTGCCGGCATCTCCGCGCACGAACACCGCCTGCGGGCGCGGTCTCAAGAGGTCCTCGACGACCATGGCCCGCGGCGGCGCGCCCGGACTTGTCATCTCCAGGTGCGCGATTTTCTGCTGGTTCTCTTTCTCATCCCGCTGCAGTTGGCGCAGTCCTTCCCGGTTTTTCGCGCGACGTAGTTCGCGGAACTTGGCCTGAATTGCAAGCTTCTCCCGTTCGAGGTCCATCCGTTGCTTGTAATAGTCTGCATACTCGGGGCCGCCGACATTTTTTTCTATCACCGGCTCGAACTGCGGCTCGACGCAATTGGCGAACACGCCGAACAGCGAGTAGTAATCCTTCGTGGGTATAGGGTCGAACTTATGGTCATGACAGCGAGCGCACGTGACGGTCAGGCCGAGAACGCCCTTGGTAACGACATCCACGCGATCGTTGATGATGTCGTTTGGCATATTCATAAACCGGTCGCCTATCGTGAGGAAACCCAGTGCGCAAAGATTAGTTGGGTTCCGGGCCGTCGCCGGCAGCTTGTCAGCTGCGAGTTGCTCGATGACAAAAAGGTTGTAGGGCTTGTCGTCGTTGAAGCTGCGGACCACGTAGTCGCGATAGGTCCAGGCGTAAGGGTAGCTCGGGTCCTCGCGCTGCCGCCGGATCTGCCCCTTGGTATCGCTGTAGCGCGCAACGTCCAGCCAATGCCGGCCCCACCGCTCTCCGTAATGCGGCGAGGCCAGCAATCGGTCCACCACTTTCGCAAAGGCTTCCGGCGAATCGTCCTTCAGAAAATCATCAACCTCGCTCGCGGTCGGCGGCAGCCCGATTAAGTCAAACGTGACTCGCCTAATCAGCGTCCGCTTGTCGGCGGACGGGTTGGGCTTCAAACCTTTCTCTTCCAGCCTGGCCAGGATGAAATTGTCCACCGGCGTCTTTGGCCAGGCGGCGTCTTTCACTTCCGGTACCGCCTGTTTCCTTAGCGGTTGCCACGCCCAATGGTTTTGTCCCGAGTCCGCCCACGACTTCTGCGCGGCAGTGGCCTCGCGCGGGTCAGGTGCGCCCATCTTTACCCAGGCCGTCAGGTCGGCAATGACTCCGTCGGGGAGTTTCTTGCCCTTCGGCGGCATTTGCAAATCGGGGTCGGTATAACGGATCGCCTTAACCAGCAAGCTGGATTCCGGGTCGCCCGGCGCAATCGCCGGCCCGGTGTCGCCGCCCTTGAGCATTCCCTCGCGCGTATCGAGCAGGAACCCTCCTTTCACTTTTTGGGCCTGCTGACTATGGCATTTGTAGCAGTTCTCAACGAAAACCGGCCGGATTCGATTCTCGAAAAACTGCAACTGCGCCGGCGACAATTCCGCGGCGCTCACCGGCATCGCGATTAACAGCAGCAAAGCCACAATCAAACCAACAAAGCTGACAGAAAAATCAGAGACAGAAAGACTCTCCCGGAATAGACGAAGTGAAGAGCGAGGGTCGCGTCTTCGCGAGCGCGGCGAAAGCCTTGGCCGTATCGCGGGTTTCCAAACCCGCTCACACCAACCCGGTTTCGACGCGCTGCCGACTTGGAAGTCGGCGACACGGCAGGTTTGGAAACCTGCGCTACGGGCGGCGACGTGAAATGGCCGAGACAGCGCCGTCTTCGCCGTCTTCATGCCAGCACCGCCTTGACGACCTCGCCGGAAACATCGGTGAGGCGAAAATCGCGGCCGTTGTAGCGATACGTGAGTTTCTGGTGGTCGAAACCCAGCAACGCCAGAATCGTCGCGTGCAGGTCGTGGATGTGCACCTTGTTCTCGACCGCCACCGCGCCAAATTCATCCGTCGCGCCATACACCATCCCGCCGCGCACCCCACCGCCCGCCAGAACCGTTGTGAAAGCCTTCGCGTTGTGGTCGCGGCCTGGATTGTTATCAGTGGCGTTGCGATCGCGAACCGGCTTCCGGCCGAATTCTCCGCCCCAAATTACCAGCGTACTGTCGAACAGGCTCCGTTGTTTCAAATCGGTAATGAAAGCCGCCAGCGGCTGGTCGATCTCTTTGGCTCGTTCCGGCAGGCGCTCTTCGATGTCCTGGTGATGGTCCCAACCGCCGGCCCAGACCTGCACGAACCGCACCCCGCGCTCGATGAGCCGCCGCGCGATGAGAAGTTGGTGCCCCTGCGCCGTCCGCCCATAGAGCTCGCGCATGCTCTGCGGTTCTTTGCTCAAATCAAACGCGTCGGTCGCCTCAGTCTGCATCTTGAATGCCATCTCGAAGGCCTGCAACCGCGCTTCCAGTTGCGCGTCCTTTTGCTGGTTCTGGGCCTGCAGCTCATTGAGCTTGTGCACCAGGTCCAACTGCCGCCGCTGCTCGCCCAGTGGGGTGTACTGGTTGTGAATGTTCTGGATCAGTTGGTTCACCGTCGCGATCTTCGTGTTGATGCTCACGCCCTGGTACAACCCGGGCAGAAAAGCCGACTGCCAGTTTGCGCTGCCTCCCGGCGGCGTGCCGCCGGGCCGCAACGAAACGTAACCTGGCATATTCTGGTTTTCCGTCCCCAGGCCGTAAAGCACCCACGACCCGAGGCTCGGCCGCACGAACCGCGTCGAGCCCGTGTTCATGAACAGGGTCGCCACTTCGTGCGCCGGGATGTCGGTGTACATCGAACGGATCACCGCAAGGTCGTCCGCCATTTCTCCGAGCTTCGGAAACACCTCACTGACCTCGATTCCCGATTTGCCGCGCTTCTCGAACTTGAACGGCGAAGCCATTGCGACGCCGTCCATGCCGGGGATGCTTTGGCCGTCATAGCGCGCCAAAGACGGTTTGGGGTCCCACGTATCGACGTGCGAGGGCGCCCCTTGCGCGAAGATGTGCACCACATGTTTTGCCTTTGCGGGCAACGGCGGCTGGCGCGGCGTCAGAGTGGCGATTTCCTCGGCTCGGGCGCTCGGCCCCAGCAATTGCTCACCGAGCATCGCCGCCAGGCCCAGCATGCCGAATCCCATCCCTGCCCGCTGTACAAACTGGCGGCGCGTGATGAATAAATCCTCCAGTCGAGCTGAATGCTCCCGGATATACTTGTTATCACCGGTCATAAGTGTATCAATATCAGACAAGACGGCCGAAATCGATGCTTGGTTTCGCATAAATTGCAGGTTCGATGCCAAAAAATGAATAGGGTCAAGATGCTTAAGGGGGAATGCCAGCACTGCGCCGGCCATATCGAGTTTCCCGCCGATGGCATCGGCCAGGTCGTCCCATGCCCTCATTGTCATCAGCAGACCGAGCTGCTCCTGCCTGCGCCGCCGCAACAACCTGTGCTTCCCCGGAGGGCCATCGTCTGGAGCATTATCGCCATACTGATTCTGGGCGGCGGCTTGGTCGCCTCCCTGATCGCCTTGAAGCGGGCGGAACGCTGGGCCGCGGCGCACAAACCCGCTGCGCGGTCCCCCAACGCCCAACCAGCCTCCCCTTCCCCGGAACCGGCAAACCCCAGCTACGCCGCGGTTCAAAACGGGTTCGTCGCTTCGCCGGTAACTCTCGAGAAGACCTCGGGCACGTCACTGGTTTATGCCGTTGGAACGATTCGGAATACCGAAAGCCGACAACGCTTTGGGGTGAAGGTCGAATTGGATTTGTTCGATGGCTCAGGTCAGAAAATCGGCACCGCCAAGGACTATCAGCAATTGATCGAACCCGGTGCTGAGTGGGCCTTCAAAGCCCTGGTCGTCCCTGCCGCGACAGCAACGGCGAAAATCGCCTCCCTCAAGGAAGACCAATAGTGATGTCAAAGAACAACAATGGTGTCCCGCTTCAAAAGTGTGGGGCGGCCAGCCGGGGGAAAAACTTTTTTCTTAGCGCTCATCGGCGCTCATTGGTCGAGATTGGTCGAGATTGGTCCCGGAGCGGGTTGAGGGTCCTTCGCTGCTGCCAGGGAGACGGGGAGGCTGGTTTCCTTGCGGCGGGCTTTGGCGCAGTCGAGGCCGTGGTGGGCCGTTTTGGCCACGCTGTTGAGCAGGGAGATGAAGGAACCGGCGTCGGACTGGAGGTTTTCTTTGAGCGTGGTGGCGTCGAAATCCAGAAAGAACTGCATGTACTGTGAGGCGACCGCGGCAGCCAGCTTGGAGGGGAGATCCTTGGGGTTACTTTGGCTGACGAGCTTTTGGAGGACCTGTTCGCGGATGCGGGCCCGGTCAGCGCTTTGGCGGGCGAGGAGCCAGTCCTGGTAACCGCCCTGACGCCAGCGTTTAAGGTTGTGGTAGGTGAGGTGTTTGCCGGCGTGGCCGAGTTTGGCGATGATGGCTTCGTAGGTGAGGCCGTCCAGGAGCAGGAGGTTGATGGTTTCGCGGAGCGGTTCGGGCAGGCGGGCGATTTTGCCGTTGCGGGCTTTGCCCGGACGCCAGGGGGAGTGGGGTAGGATGGGGCGGCGCATGGTTGATCTTGGAGTTTTCATTTTGGATTTTGGATTTCGGGGGGCACTTATGCTTAATTTGGCTTATTCAGTTTTTCAGATTCTCAATTCTGCGGCTGCGCGCAGCAGGACTGTCATACACAGTCCTTATATATATAAGGACGGTCAGAAGTGCGATTTTCCCGCCGGGCGCAAAGATTGTTGAAGATTTCAGTTTGAGCAATGGAAAGGATAAGAAAGGTTATTGAGCGGGACATGACCACGGATTTCACGGATAACACGGATAGGAGACTGCGGACCAGGATGTTGCGGCCTGCCGGGGAAGGCTGGAAGCTCCGTTTTCGCCGGGTTCGTCCTCCTGTTCACTGATCGTTCTATCACTGGCCGGGTTCATCGTTGGCCGCGGAAAGCTCATGCTTAGAGCGTGCCAAATTGGCGACGGAGCGGGTTTTTGGAGTATTGGAGTGGAGGAGCGCTGGGCGAAAAGGTTGATGATTAGCTGGATGCGACGGAAGTAGAAATAGCATTAGAAGGCTCAACAACCTTGCGGTACGGGCCAACCGGGGGAGAAGGTGTGACATTATGGCACTCTTGGGTGGCACAGGTGTGCCAATTTGTCTCTGTTAAGGGACGAGAGCGGGTCTTGGGCGACGGAGTGAACCGCGGATGACTTGGGTGACGCTGATTGGAAGGGATGGAAGCGGGAAAGAATGATGGCAGAATGATGGGGGTAGGGACGGCCCGAGAGCCATCCGACCGGATTTTTAAAGAAGGCAAGGGAGGGAACGGAATTACTTCGACTCGTGTACGAATGGCCAACCGTGCCGTTGGCGAACAGGTGGTTCCTGGTCGGACTGATAGGAAACTGCTTTTTGGCGCACGACCTATACTTGACGCTGCGCGGGTGATTTATGAGTTGGCTTCGAGAAACGTTCGGCAGGAGTGAACAAATCTCCGCGTCCTGGCGTTTTGGCGCTGTTTCGACCTTGTGGTTCAATTCGCGGCGCGGCCGCGATAAAAGCGAGCTGGGAAATTCGAGGATTGAGCATCAACAAACACAAACTGGCCGTTGACGGCGGTGTTGGTCACCAATGGCGTCCAAGTCCCGTTCTGCAGGCTGCTAGAAGTATCGATCGCATAGAGTCGCCCAGCCTGGCCGGTGAGCAGCAACTCGAACGGCCGCAGGCCATTAGTGTTCACCACCGCGAGAGCGGGCGCCGTTGCGAGGCCCGTCGTGGAAAGGTTGATCGTGGTTGTCGAGAAAAACCGGACCGAGCCGCTCACGCCCGGGTAGTTGGTTATATCGTAGCTGGTGAAGTGCCGGAATTGAAGCTGCACCTGGTAGGCTTGGCCGCTTTGGAATGTGCCGGCGACGAAATCAAAGTTGGTTGCGGTGTTGAGCAATCCGAGAGAGGTAATGAAATTACCGAGGCTGTCAAAGGCGTTAAACACGATAAAGTCCAACCCCGACGAGCCGGAAAAAGGGTCCCAGGTCAGGTTAAAGTCCGCCGCAGGATTGACGTTCTGCGCGGCGGCCCAGTTGGCAACGTGGGGCGCGACGGGAAATGAGTCGGAGGGCATGGTCACTTGCAGCGCCCGGCTTCCGTCATGGACCGCACTGAGCTGAAGAGTGTAAGTGCCGGCAATGTAAGTGGTATCGAGGGCAGTTTGACTGGGAAACCGTTGCACGAAGGAAAGAGCCGTGTCCGTCGGGTCGGGGGAGAGCGGGTCGATTCCGCCTGGGGCCGGGAGTTGAACCTGGGCCGAGGTTACAGAATTGGACGCAGTCGCGAAAATGTTGGCGAAGAAGCGGAAGGGGTTACCCCCCGCCGGCGTGGGTGCGCCGGAGCTGTTTTGGTTGAAGTTCTGCTGCTTGCCGATGTTGTAAGCAACCGCGTCCTCGGCGAATGTCGCCAGCACGAAGTCCGTTGAAGTGTAGTAAGCCGCCACACCTGTCGCGCCGGAATAACTGTTGAAATACAGTTGCACGGGATGCGCGAAAACGAGCGTTCCTCCAACCACGGCGCCCGGCGGCAGGGTGTTGGCCGGAATAACCAGGGACTTCGCGGCTCCGTTAAGCGAGCCGGTCTGACCTGGGCCCGGCGTCTGGAACAGCAGGTTGCCGAGAATGTCATAAAGCGTCACCTGGATGAAATCAAAAGAGCCCCCGGCGCTAAAGGGTGCCCAGGTGAGAGTGTAGGCGGCCGCGGGGTTAGTTACGATGACCATGTTAAAACCGGGGTCGACGGGGTTCGTAAGGTAGGGGGTACTGCTCGGATAGGCATTGGTGTTTAGCGCAAGAGTGAGCGTCTTGAGTCCATCGTGGACAGCGCCAATCACCATTTGATAATTGCCGTTCGGGTAGCTGGCATCCAGCAAGCTTTGGGTGCTGAACTTGGCTTGGAATTCGAACGTGTCGTTCACCCCGGCGTGGCCCCCAACGCCTAACGTCAGCGGGGTAACCGTGCCGCCGGGCAGCGATTGAACGGTGGCGTTGGTGGCTGTGTTGGCTGCACTGAGACCCACCTGCGCAATAAATCTGGCGGGGTTTCCTTTGGGCGCGGGCAGCGCGCTGCCGGTCTGCCGGTACGCCATGCCTTTGGCGACGAGGTAGTAAGCGACATCCGCTCCGCCGGCGGTCAGGGAGCCGGCGGCAAGAAACACTGCGAGAAGAGTCAAGTCCCGCCCCGACCGGGGCCCAGGAAAGATTGTCATAACACCAAAACGTTGCGTTAATGGCGACCCGGCGATGCCGGAGGCGTTGTTCACTCGCCGAGGGGTAACAAACCCACCTTACTGGCAAGATAACCGAAAGTCAACTCGTTCGTCTCGGTTCTCTCAGTTCCTGCTGGGAACACCGCACTTGGGCGACAAAACTGATAGGAAATTGCTTTTTGGCGCACGACCTGTACTTGACGCTGCGCGGGTGAGAAGGTCGTGGCGGTCAACAGCGTCCAGGTAGATGTCCTGCTTGCGATCTCCCCGGCTCAAGACGTAGTAAATGGCGCCGAGATATTCCACTCTCAGTTGACGCGGCAGCAGCAGCCTGCCGGTAGCTCCAACCGTTGTCAATGTGAAAAGTTTTGGATTGACCCCATTCACTGACGAACACCGACCCGATAAAACAACGGGCCGCCCCTGCTCACGTTTGTGTCCGTGAACGTCGTGCTTCCGAGCCGGCCCGGCATGTTCGTGGCCAGGGTTAGAAAGGCCGGCTGCGCGGCAGGGTCGCCAGCACGCTGCACGAAATAGCTCCGATTGGTCACGCTCAACCAGGTCACTGCAACCGAGGACGGTCCTGGCCGTGGGGCGAGCATTTTCAAGACCGAAGCCGCGTTGGTCGGGTTCGTGCCGCAAATCCACTCCTGCCAGTTGTTCATGCCGTCGGCGTCCGGGTCCATAAAATCCGCCGAACCATCCGTTGGGAAACCGTATTGCTGAAGCCAGGCGTAAGAGATAATCGAGGCGGGATTCTGGAACTCGTAAGCGCCGATGTCCACCGTGCCGGCCACGACACGCGGGTTGCCATCGAGGTCGGCAGCCGTGGCGACGTAAGCGTTGTTGCCGGAATTAATGCAGGGCGAACTCGACGTGAGGTGAAAGTCGCCACCTGCGCGGTTCACAAACAGCGGCGCATTGGTAATGTTGCCCGTCCCGGCAGGAAGGGGCGTGGTGCAGCAGTTGTGCAACGTTGCGCCGGGGGTGACGTTTGCGCCCGCCCCGGACGGTGAGTTGTAGTAGATGATGCAATTGTTGGCCTGAGGAAGGAGCCCACCGGAAATCATACCAACGCCGGGCGCGGAATTGCCGCAAATCGTGCAGTTATTCAGGATGCACTCGTAGGTCCCGCCGCCCATTCCGGCGCTTCGGCAGAAATTGCTGAGCACCAGGCAATTGTTGAGGATGGACCCATATACGCCGCCGGCATTATAGGCCGAGGTGTTGCCCAGCACCACGCAGTTATTCAGCGCCGAAATGCCCCCCGACGCCCCACCGCCGAAAAGACCAGCCGTGTTGTTCGACAGGATGCAATTGTTCAGAAGACAGGACTCGGCACCACCACCCGAGCCTGACGAGGTGTTCCAGGCAATAACGCAATTGCTCACCGTCCCCCGGCTGATGCCGCCTCCGCTCGTGGCGGAATTGCTCAGCACCAGGCAGCTCACCACGACCTCATTGGAGAACGAGCCGCAGCAAACGCCGCCCCCTTGACCGGTCGTGGTTTTCCCATTGTTGACAGTAAATCCTGACAGCATGGCGCCGTTGGTGAGATACAGACAACGCATGGATTGGCCGCCGTCGATGGCGGTGACTCCCGCGCCGTTGACGCTCTGGAGCGTGAGCTGGTTGGTGACGACGACCAGGGTCATGATCCCGTCGGCCGCGAGCCGGCCGCCCGTTTGATAAAGGCCATTGGTGACGAGCACCTGATCCCCAGGAGCCGCCGCGTCAACGGCATCTTGAATATTTGTGGCCGCAACAGCCCAACTCGTATACGGGGGCGTGGGGTTGGGATTATTTGAATCAACATAGCGAGTCGTCGCGGATGCCAGTGACGAAAGCAGACCGGACAAGACAACACAAAGGCCTGCGCCAGTTTTCATGAGATGCCGTATCTTACCATAAAATGCCGCAGGATGCGAGCAAAACCCGGCGGGTATCCTCGTTGAGGCGGGCGCCCTGTTCTAATATTCGAATTGAAACTGGGTACTTGCTTCGACCAGGCGACGTTGCCCTGGAGACAAAACGGACCGAAATCCTTCAGCAGCGCCACGAACGGAGCAAACTGGTAAGCACCTTCGCCAAGGCCCAGGTTTTGATTGCCGGTCGGAAACCCGGCCTCGACCCCAATCACCAGGGCAGGCATGACCGGCCCGGGTTTAACGGCCAGATATTTAAGATCGAGCGAGATGACGGATGGGAAATTGCTTTTTGGCGCACGACATGTACTTGACGCTGCGCGGGTGAGAAGGTCGTGGCGGTCCACAGCGTCCAGGTAGATGTCCTGCTTGCGATCTCCCCGGCTCAAGACGTGGTAAATGGCGCGGGGATATTCCACTCTCAGTTGACGCGGCAGCAGCAGCCTGCCGGTAGCTCCAACCGTTGTCAATGTGAAAAGTTTTGGATTGACCCCATTTATTCGTATGCAGGTGTTAGCCGACCAGCTCAATGTGCAGGAACACTGAACGAGCCAAGTCTTGCCAGACGCGCTTCGAGACATGTTTTGATCCAGGGTGCAAGCCTCTCGCGTTTGGTGTGGCGGCGAGGAAATGGTCAGGCTGGAGTCGCAGCGCCCACGACCGACAGCGCGTCCGGCCTGGCGCTGGCCTCCACCACCTGCCTGCCGTCAATCTAACCGGAAACTTAAAGTTCAAATTGAAACTGTGTCACTACTCCCCAGGCTTCAGTATTCCTGTTCAGGCCAATGGGTGCCGCCACGCCAATGGAAAACTTCTGAGAAAGGAGATATTTGATACCGGGGGCTATGGCCGCGTGATTTGGCCTGCCCCAATCCCCGTTGATTTCAGTCAGCAGATAAAGGTCGCGCTTGTACAAGGGAAGCAATGCAGCCCAGTTGTAAACCCAGGCGGCATCTCCGTTGCCGGTTACCTGTTTTGACCAGCCGGTATTGCCTTGCACCAACAAAGGCCCGAAATCCTTCAGTAATGCGACATATGGGGTCAGTTCGTATGCGCCAGTGCCCAATCCAAGATGTGCATTGCCGCTCGGAAATTGGGTTTCGAGTCCAAAAACGACGGCAGGAACGCTCGGACTGTTCCGAACTGCCAAGTATTTAAGGATCGCTGAAACGTCGCCGAATCCGTAGGATGCTTCAGCGCCTTCGTTGTGATAGGCCATCGGCATGTTCACGGTGGCTCCGAACCTTTCAACCAGGCCGAAGCAGGCTTCCGCGTAGGGCAGAGCCGCGTTCGCCTCACTGTTCCTTTGGCGGTAATCGGTGCCGACCCGCAACGTCAACTCCCCCGGTTCGTCCGGCAATACTTCTTCGGTGATGATCGGGTTGATGAATTTGGTTTCGGTTCGGTTGTCGCTGTCGGCAGCCTGCATTCCAACCACGACCGATAAGGCGGTGGCCGCAGTTAAAAAACTGTTCATCAAACCTGTGAACAGCGACCGTCGTTTCTGCAAAGCACTATGACTCCGATTCATCTGGCTTGAGTAAGGCCGATCCTGCCGGGCCTGACCTCTCCGCCTGCCACGATGATGACACAGCAGGAATTAGGCGACAGGCCGTGTGGCCGTTCTTGGGTTATTCGCAAACACCGCTCCGGCCAGCAGGTTCCGCTGGCTTCGCAGCGCAAACGAAGCGCCGTCAATGGCTCTCGATACCGCCAGCACACCGTCCAGATGATCAATCTCGTGTTGCATTAATTCGGACAAAACACCGTCGATGCGGCGTTGATGCTCCATCCAGTTCTCATCGTGGTAGGCCATGGTGAACCAGGCGTGACGCTTCACGCGGACGAGCAGGTCGGGAAAACTCATACAGTCGTCCCAAAACTCCATCATCTCCTCGCTCGGCGCGGCCAATACCGGATTGATGATGAGCTGGGGTTTGTCGATTTGCAGGTAAACGACTCTCTTGAGCACGCCGATTTGCGGGGCAGCAATGGCTCGGCCCCACCCATGTTTTGCGCGAAAGCCATTCAGGGTGTCCTGAAGGTCGTGCCCGACCGCAACGGCAGCGGGCAGCTCCGTCGCTTGAACCGACTCGGACCGCTGGTTCAGCAAAGGGTGTCCGAGCAGGAGGATGTCACGAATGGACATTAGCGCGCCAACCTCATCCTCCTGCCTTCGGCTTGGCCTCCAACTGCTCAATGCCTGCGAAAAACTGCAAACGCATCCGAGTCAGGATGGAAGCTGCGACGATGACTAGCACCGTAACCAGGAACCCAATCAAGATTCGCGGCCACGTGGCGGGGAACTGCGGGTCGATGATCCAAAACCCGGCTGTGACCACGGCCAGCATCGCGTATAAAACGGGGAACCAAATGCGGGCGAACCAGCGGGCACCACGCGGCCCGTATTTTCGGACGAGTGGTGTTTCTGAAAGGTCTGGTATTTTCATAAATGGTGTGCCGTCGCTGGCCAACCTAAAGCAGTTTATCCGCCGTGACCTGGGGTGCAAGCGTCCAACTTTCAAGAATCCTGGAGCCGCACTGCCCGGCCACAGCACGTCCGGTCTGGCGCTGTTCATGGACTTCCTGGTGTCTCCAATCTCACGGGGACCGCCTGATGCGCGCCCGCATGGCCGGTGGTGAGGGAGTCGAGAGGGCAATCCTTCCGACGCCCCCCATCAGCGCTCATCTCTGTAGTCCTTGACCTTCGCTTTAGCGAGTTGTGCAAAACGCTCCGTGTCGGCCTCGTTCTGAAAACCGCGCACCGGTAGCCAATGCATTTGAACATCGGTCAGATACGCCAGGAAGCCATCGGCGGTCCTCAAGACCTTTTGAACAGCGCGCCAGGCCAGGTCGGTCGAGGCAACATCGCTCTTACAGGCCAAGCGCTCTTCACTTAACTCATACGTAACGAGCAAACCCCGATCTGGCTTCTTTGCGTAATTCTTGAGCACGCTTCTCCGCATGAGGAGGGGCACGCCAAACCGCAGAGCCGCGCCTGCTAAAACGAAGGCCAATCCGAACGCGCAAGCGCGCCATTTCTGAGGCGTGATGGCGACGGTGAAAAGGGAAACAACTCCCATGCAAATAAAGATAATCCCGCTGCGCCGGAAACTGCGGAGCAGCTTTCGGCCTTGGGTTGAGTATCGCATGTGGATGCTATTGAGGAGCAGCATCTCGTCGGCGGTCCAGTGGTATGAGACCTGGATAGGCTTTTCCATGCAGGTGCGGTTCCGGCGCTAACAATGATTCAACTAACCAGCCGTGCGTAGTATTGCGTCATCCTCATCCACGATGCAATCTCGTTGGCACTCAAGGCTTCGCTGGAGGCGAGCCGCTTGACTTCCCCTCCAGTCCCGTCACATTGCCCGGCATTATGAACGGCATCACCACCTTATCACCGCAACAGCTACGTCGGGCGGCAGACATCCAGGAGCGGATTCTCTCGCTCAAAAAGGAACTCAGCCAGATACTGGGTGCTCCTGGCCCTGCCCAGGATGAGGCGGCCCCGAAGAAGAGACGGAGAATGAGCCGAGCTGGTCGCGCTGCCATTGCTGCTGCGGCCCGAGCCAGGTGGGCGGCCATTAAGGGAGCAAAAGCACCAGGCGCATCGGTGCGGAAACGCAAACGGAAGCTCTCTGCTGCCGGGAGGGAAGCCCTTTCCCTTGCCGCAAAAGCCCGCTGGCGGATAGCGAGGGCGAAGGGCAAGACGACGCTGTAGCGAGCGCGAGGTTATCCATTAGGTCAGGTTAGCACAAACGCGCATCCCGGCAACCGCCACACGTGACGGGTTGTCAGCGCCCAGCTTAGTGATCGACCACATAAAGCCGCAGTGTCGGGGCCACAGCGCGTCCGCCTTGGCGCTGGCCTCCCTGTCAGCCATTAGTAAATTTGTCTGCAATTGCAGACAGCCTGGTGCGTCCGCCGCCCATGCCGTCCGATGTTCACGCTTGCCCGCCTCCTGAAGGCCGGTACTGTTCCTATGTTCCGTGTTGTTCGACTTGGCGCACTCGCGGCTCGGGTGCGCCCCTTTTCTTCAGGGGCATTCCTCCGGCCAGCGCCAGGTCCGGGGCGGTGACTCGACCGCTGGTGCCTGCTTAGATGGGGCGTGGCTGTGCTGGCAACGCTTCCTCCGCTACGGTCAGCAGCTTGCTAGGAGCCAGCGTAACGTGGACGTAACTTGCTCGATTGAATCTTTTGGAGAAGGGTTCGTCCAAGGTTCAGGAACAGATACAAGAAACATCATGAAATCGATCATCACGGTGTATCCGGGTTTTCAGTCTCTGCCCAAAGGCGTCAAGAAGATGCTGGTGGTATCGGAAACTTTTTTCTTCCGGGAAGCAGGCTCTCGGCTGGCCAACCCCACCCCTGGTGGGGCGAGGACAAGGACAACGTTGCAGCCAAGAGGCGCTGATTTCAGTGGGCCGTTTTCTGATTTCGATGCAGCCTGGAAGAATTAAGCAAGCTGACATCACACTCTCGGTTCGTCTCTACCGAATCGTTGAGCAATAACCGCAGAGCTGGTCTGAACCTCATTTGCTGCTTGGTGGGCATTGCGTTGGTCAAAGCTGCACTACTGTTCGTCTTCGGCAAGGTGACGACCAGTTTCCACAACGGCTCTGTCGTTTGAACAGGCTGCCGTTTGCTGCCTTTTTCTGCCGACAGGACAAAGGCCATGATTGTGGCGAATACAAGGCAAGCAGCGACGACGATGAGTTTGCGGTTCATACCACTTTAAAGACACCGACGAGGCTGTGTTTGGTATGAATTGTTTTGTGGCGCGTGCTGACGACGTTGTCCAACCCCCACCAGTTGCTCCGCCGAGCCCCTCCTGCTTGTTTAGGTCAGAGCTTCACGTCTTTCTCTGCGCCACAATACACGCCCGGTAACCTCAGTTCGCTCGCCAGGGGTGACACTCGCGGTTCACGAGTTCGGGTCTGCCTTCGTCGGCTGCGGTTGGCCCGGCTTAGCCGCCAAAGCCGCCGTCAAATCTTGAATGAGACCCAACCGTTCATTCTCCTCCCGCTTGCGCCGGGTGATGTCACGCGCCACGGTTGAAGCCCCGATGAAGCGCCCACTCGCATCCTTAATCGGAGAAATCATCAACGACACGTCCACCACGGAGCCGCCCTTGCGAATGAGGCTCATCTCCAAGTCCTCCAACCGTTCGCCTCGGCTCAGCTTTCCGAAGGTCTCAAGCAGTTCTTCCGCCCGAAAAGCAGGAATCAGCACCGAAACCGAGCGGCCAATCATCTCCGAAGCCGCATAACCATAGAGCCGTTCCGCACCGGCATTCCACGTTAAGACCGCTCCGTCCAACGTCGTGCCAATGACTGCGTCGTCGCAGGATTCCACAATCGAAGCCAGATAGGCCACGGTGCCTTCCATCTGGCTGCGGATTCGGCGTTCCTGCGCGGCCCGCAGCTCGCGGTTCACCGCTGGCACCAGGCGAGTCAAGTTCTCTTTGAGCACGTATTCGTGAGCCCCGGCTTTAAGCATTTCCACGGCGTGCTCCTCGCCCAGTCTCCCCGAGACCATGATGAACGGGATGTCCAACCCTATCCGGCGATACAGGGCCAGCACCGCCAGCCCGTCAAAGCCTCGCAGGCCAAAGTCACAGATGATAAAGTCCCACCGCTTCCTCGCTAACGCTGCCTGGACCTCAGCCGCCGTCTCGACCCGCTCGAACTCCACGTCAAGTCCGCCTCGTCGTAGTTCGCTGACAATGAAGAACGCATCGTTGATGGAATCCTCCACGATCAAGACTCGATACTGGGCGCTCATACAGTCCGGGGAGCGGAGGTTCGCGGGGGGTCTGTAGCCAGGGGGAGAGGATGCGACCATTTCTCTTCCATCCGCTCGACCACATCCACCAGTTGCCGAAAACCGAACAGCTTGTTCAGACAGAAGTCCGCGCCCAAGGCATAGGCGCGTTGAATGTCCGCAGGCCAAGTGGTGCCGCTGAGCACGACTACCGTTATCCGCTGCGAGCCGGGTTGCTGCCGCAGCCAGGTCAGCACCTCGAAGCCGTCCATACGGGGCATCTTTAAATCCAGCACCAGCAGGTCGGGGAGTGGGTGCTTGGCGCGATTGTCAAACGGGGGCACGCCCCGCAAATAGTTCAAGGCTTCCATCCCGTCGCGCACGAAATGCGTGGGCACAGTCAACTCCGCCTGGTCAAACGCCACCTTCAGCATCAGCGCCTGGGTCGCGTTATCCTCTGCTACGAGAATTGTCAAAGGTTTGCTCATGGCTCTCTGGCGCATGATCGCCACAACATGACCGGCGACCGATGAAGACCTAATCTTTCGGCCTCTCTACCGCTTCGAGCAATACATCAGAGTATTCCGTAGCACTCTGCTCGCCTTCTGTCTATGCGGTGAATACTCAACCGTTTATGGGGTGAATACCCAACGTTGTTAGCATCGGCTCCCTGAAATCGTCCAGAAAACCTGGCAGAGGCCGCGAAAGGCCATTCCCCGAGACCACCGGACCGCGATGGCCATCAGTCAGGTTGGAGCCGCATCGCCGAGAACCGCAGCGTGTCCGGTGCTGGCGCTGCCCCCCGACCTAATCCATCTCAACTGTCCCCTCGCTCTGGTGCGGCCAAGACCTGTTTGCAAATCGCGTCGCGTAAATAATTTAGCAACTCCTGCGGAGTTAGCCCCCGGTTCTGCGTCTCGCTCCTGGCCCAGTTCAACAACGACCAGAGCAACGAAAGCGGCATGCCTTCGGAAGTCAGCGCCAGCGTGGTGCCGCAGCGGCAGTTGGCGTAAGTCGCCGTCCCGATGGGCCGCAGGGATTCCAATCGCCCATCTCCACATCGTGGGCCATGGCCGGTCCCACGTGTTCGGTGGTTAGCAGATACTCGCGGAGCGTGGCAAACCGGCGCTGACAGTTGGAATAAACTTTTGGGGAAAGCCCTTCCAGGCGCTCCCGCATAATCCTGACGACTTCGGCTTCGGTCATCGCAAAGATTCAGAGCCTACAGCGGGCACATCGGTTTCTATTGTCGCTGTGTTTCATGACCGCTCTGTTGCAGCACTTGGCGGGCCATGAAAAGGCGCGGGACGCTGGTTGCAACGCGCTGCGTCGTGGTTCACAGCGAGCTGGACACCAATCAGTCGTGGCCCGCCAGTAATCCGTGAATCGTCTTGGAGACCTCTTCGCGTAAGGTCGGCGAATACCCCACATGGCGAGCACGGACCATCCCTTGCTGGTCGATGATCACAAGGATTGGGAAGCAGCGCACTTTGGATTTTCGGGCAGCCCTTCCGCCTTAAGTGTCGGATAATTGGGCTTCAGCTTGTCCACCACAAACCGGGCGTCCTTCTCCTGGCGGGCGGGACACCGTTGCCTTTGGCGTTGTAGGACAAGCCGGAATCGCGGCTCAGATTAACCACCACTGCTCGCTTTTCGTGCCGGAATTTCAAACTCGCCATTCTCATTCTGATACATTGCATCGGCTTGGGCCTGGGTAAGCGGTATTGGAGATTTTTCCGTTCCTTTCCGCATCGCAAATTTAAGGATCATTCCGCTTTGATGCTCTTGAGCGGATAAGATTCCTGACCACTCGCGGGAGAGCGAAACATTCCCGCCGATTTCAAGCCAAGCTGGCTTTCCTTCCAACTGTTCGACAGTCCACTTTGAGATTTTGACAAGTCCTAGCAGCGTATCAGTGTCCATAAAACTTCTGTTTTAGGCTTACCGTTTGGATTTGCGCTTGGCCTGTTTGGGCAGGCCCACCAGCAGCGGGGGAAGCGCAAACCAAAACCCCCGTCGTCGTGTCGAGGAGCGGACGGAAATAAAACCACTCGCGCACAAGCCACCCCAACATAACAGCAGCGCGCCAAACATGAGAAGGAAAGGTGAATACTCACGCGGGTCGTTGATGATGTCGTGGATGGGGTTGCTCATAATCGCATGCGATGTGATGTGGCCTAGCCTGAAACATTATATCCGCCGCGGCTTGGTCTTCAAGCCCCTCGCGTTTGGTGTGGCGGCGAGGAGATGGCCAAGTCGAGCACCGCTGCCAGAGGCCGCAGCGTTTCCGGCCACGGCGCTCGCCTCCAGGCTAAAGTCAAGCGGGCCGGAAGCGCGAAGGCCCCGAACTGACGCCCGGCTTCGAGCGGAGGAGCGGGGTGGCGGAACCGAGCGAGGTGAAGGACAACCGCTCGAACCCTTGTCTCAAAAGGCGACAGTTGGGCGTTTTGATGTTCGAGCGTTGCCTCGGCTCGTAACGGCTTACAAATGGCGGACCCGTTAACGGAAACAGATAGACCACATCCGGGTTGGCAGCTCGGGCACCACAAATGCTCATCCACTCATCGGTATATAGACGCGCTGAAAGATTGAACCTGATATGCGATGGAAAAAGCTCAGCCAGAAATCACGAGACATCCTGGGGGCCATAGCGAAGGGCGATTCATGCAAGCAAATTCTTGCTGACGACCCCACCCTGACTTACCACGACATTTTCCACGCAGCAGCCGAGTCGCCCACAACCTGCGTGAAGAAGGAGCAGGCCACAAGACCGGCTTTTCGGGAACGTAAGTCCAAAGAGTGATCCGGTTCCGGTCATCACTGGACTGCTGCGCCCAGCAATTGCTCAATTGCCTTAGAGGGAAGTGAATCCAGATGGTGCCGTTGCATCAGGTATTCAGGGATTGACGACGTGTCGGGACAATTGGCGTCATTCATGCCCGAAATATATCCGCCGTGCCCTGGGCCGGAACCCACTCGCGTTTCGCGTGGCGACGAAGAGATAGTCAGTTTGGAGCCGCACCGCCCGCGACCGCAGCGCGGTCCGCTGGCGCTGATCTTTACGTCGTCGAAATCGTTTAAATTCTTATCTTCACCGTTGGGCCTGCAAGAACGGCAGCAGCTCTTGGGAATAGTACGGCTCCTGGGTACACCAGAAAATATAGTTGACCCCGAGGTACCGAGACGCAAATTCAACCAACTCGGGGACGGTTACCCGCTGGCCGGTCCTGGGATTTCGGTATTCGTAGTTGCCATCTTGAACGGCGATGCCGGTGGGAATCGCGCCAGAAGACTCTTGGATGAGCGGATAGCAATTACGCATCTGACCAGGCTTGTACGGCAGCAGGTCGGGGGTACCCACGCCCAGTTTCAACTCCTTGGCCCATCGGTACACGCACAGCAGGTTAGGCTGCCCGCCAGGCATGAAGTTGGCGTACTGCATCGACACCGAGCGCGGGAATGCCCGCTTCAATACCATCATGTTCGTCAACACCGCGTTCCGATAAACGACAGGGGTAAAGCCTTTCGGAAACAACTTTCCACTCTCGCCAAAATCGACCGCCGTTTCGGAGAGATTGATTCCCTCAATCTGGCCGTCGAACTCGCGGCCCAGCGCCAAGAGCAGCCGATGGAATCTCACCTGCACCGCCGAATCCCACCGCCGAGCGACCCAGCCTTGGGGGGCGGCGTGTTTCTCATCATCGCTCTCTATGGTGTATTGCAGATCGGCTCCTCCGTGGTATCGGGCGTCCTTCACCAAGTAGGGCGGAATGGGCACTACGTTGGTGTCGAAGGAGGCATCCTGAAGCTGGACGAACAGCTTCTTGCCCTTGGATTGGAGAAATGACAAGTCGCGGCGGATTTCCCCGAAGTCGTACTGGTCCTTCTGCCGCTCCAACTCTCGCCAGGTGTATTTCAGTTGCGCCCCTTCAAGCGCCTTTATGCTGAGGAAGCTGGCATCGGCGATTCGCTCCCGGTCTCGGTTGAAAAACACGTAATGATGGACGGCTGCGGCGAGGGCACCCGTGGCGCAGGTGAAGATGGAAACAGAGCAAAATCCTAATCGAGCCAAAGCTCTCATGTCAGAATCCACTTCAAAGGAGCATAGTCTTCGTCACGATTCCCAGCAGCCTGCTTTGGGTCGTCAGCGGCATTGTTCAGGTTTCGACACCCATGCCGACCAACTTCCCGCAGGATAACCGCTGTTCCCTGCCGTGCAAGCCCCTCGCATTCCGCGTGGCGGCGAGCAGATCGCCACGTGTGCCGCGCCGCCCACGACCGTAGCGCGTCCGACCCTGGCGCTGGCCTTTTCTACCCGGTGTCGTTAATCGAGTCGGAACCGCCTGATGCGCACCGGCTAATCAGGTTACCCGCCCTTGGCCTGCGACCCAAATGCCTTTCCAGGCCCAACCCTCAGCAAAATAAAAGATTGGGCCGATGGGGAAAATGCCTGCGATGGCTCAACCCACCACGAATTGTTCTTTCAAAGTCCCAGAGCTGTCCGGCAACGCCGCCGACGGCCCCTGCGGCGGCACGATCCGGATCGTGCGCTCCTTCAGGAACTGCTTGAGTTTCGCCCGGTCCGCGATATTGAGCGGCGAGCACGCTCCCATGAGGAAATCAACCTCGCGTTGGCTCAGCGTCACGCCGAGCATCTGTTGTTGCAGTCGGCTCATTTGTCAAGTTCTTGACCCAAGACTACTTCTTTGATCATGCCGCGCTAAGGGTGAAGAGTCTCATCCGCGCACATTGTCCTCGACCACGAAAACATTGAGAAAGATTCGTTGGATCGACCCCTTCTCTGAGCCAGTCAGGGATTTCCATCCAGCAGAAGCGAAGAACCTATCCGAGGCTGCCATGAACTCTCGTTCGAGCCTTATGCGGTCCGGTTCGCGTTCGGGTCTGATTCCTCCAACGCATCCGCCGACGCCGTTGAAGGCGATATTGCAGAGCGTGGCATAGAACGCTGCCTCGCAGAGCAAACCTAATTCATTTGCATCCAGCCTGCCAGCCAAACCGAGCCTGGTCGAAATCTGTGCAAAGCGCTTCTCGAAGGCAGTCGATGAGGAGCTGGCGAGCTGATCCAGGAAGTTTTGGCCGTCTGCTTTCATTGGGTGGCGGCTGCAAACTGTCTCATATTCACGAGCTTTGCCTGAGCCGCTGTGCGTGTCAGCCAGACGAAAGCTACTTATGCTGTAGGTGTTGGTCTGACAGGCGAGCCAGGTCAGCGCGTCGAGTCGCCCTGGGGCACCGGCTTGCCGGGCGACCCTGCTGGCTATACCATGACGACTATCGACCATAGCGGGGCAGTTCGAACTCAGGTGCTCGGTGTAGATCGCGACCCGGTAGAGGATCAGAGACTCCTGACGTCGTCTCCTACAAAGGAAGGCGGATCGTTGCCATTCGTGTCAGACCGTAGGGCGGCGCTCTTTCACTTATTATCGGGCCAGGCTTTGGCCGGACCCCTCCGCCTAAAAAACATCCACAGGCCGGCGCAAGCCAGCCTGTGGATGCGTAGCGCAGGACAAGCTTATTGGATCTCCAGACGGTAGAACCGGTTGCCTGCGGCGGCTGAATCGGAGACGGATTTGACCGAGCCGTCGCCGGCGACCATGGTCAGCAGGTTCCAGGTCGCGCTCCCCAGGTCACTCCGGTAATAAACCTTGTAGTTGTAGCCTGAGAGTGTCGGGAACGACATGGTGACGTTGGCGCCACTTGCTGTGGCCGTAATGCGGACCGGCGTCGGGGCCGCAATGGCCGGCGCGAGCATGAAGAAGTTGGCATTGGCGCCGCCCAGGCTGGTGAAGCGCAGCGTGCTAACACCGCCGAGGCTGATCGTCGAGCGTTGTCCATTGGTATCCACGAGTTGCGTCCAGTCGTAGCTGGTCCAACCGCGACCCTGGCTGCTGAACATGCCCAAACGATTCGTGACGGTAGCCGTGATCTGGTCGAGTTGGGACTGGAATGCGGCGCCACCTGCGAACCGGCCATAAACGAAATAGTTGCCCGCCGGATAGGTACGAGTGTAGTTCATCCACTGGCCGCCGACCAGCCAGCCAATGTCGTAATTGAGCGCGGCAGAGTTGGTCAACGCCGCGGCGGCGAACTTCGCCAGGGGGTATCTGCGGATCCTGATTTTTTCGTGATAGATCGCTCCTGGATATTGAATTCTGAGTTTTCGAGCCATATCGCGAAGCCGAGCATCCGCGGCTGGCGGCAACGGTGAACCTCCAAAGGCGAGTGCGCTCGCGGACGCAGTGCAAACCTTTGTTAAGCACCTGTTTGGAAATCCCCTTTTTCTGCAGGAGACGACGTAAGGAGTTTCTGATCTCCCGCCAGGCCGTAATCTGCGCCGGAGGTTTGAGACTCCTTAGGTCGTCTCCTGCAATTTGGAAACACGCTCTATACACAGCGCCACAAGTCAACGACGGGCGGGGACGCCCCTCGAACCCGCAGGCGAGGACGCCTGCGCTACAACAGCCGCAAACACTTTTGGCGTCGTGTATAACCCGGATATTTCACATCGTTACCGGTGGCGCAGGTTTCCGAACCTGCGGGTACCAATGCAATCACGACACTCTGCCGACTTGGAAGTCGGCGATACGACAGGTTTGGAAACCTGCGCTACGACCGCTGCTGCCGCGGCACAGGCGTGGGTGTGAGATTTGCGGGCTGAGCCTCTCGGTCATTTAGGCGTGTTGTTCATTGGGAGAAGCGGCCTACTCGTGCTTGCGATTGTACGTCACGAGATAGAGCCGCGTGCCCGCGATGCTCTTGAACTCGGTGGGACGTTTCGCGCCGGAAAGGTCGTAGCAAATGCGGAGAGTGTCACCTTCGAGTTCGTAGATCGCAGGGAAAGTCTTGCCGCCGTTCGGTCCTGCCGTGCCGGTAATGGTCATGCTCTTGGGCCTGGTGGCGGAATCGAGCGTGTAAGTGCCCCGGTCAGGCTCGCTTCCGACAAAAACCTCATACTTACCATTGTCCAGTTTGAGGCTGATGCTTTTCAAAACAGCGTCGTTCATGGGCTGTCCGGCCAACTCGGCCGTGGCAGGCTTCCAATTTCCCTGAACTGCCTTGGCGTCGTCGGGCCGGTCGGCAGCAAACGCATTGAGTGAAGCGCCAACCGCGAGGCAGATGGAGAAAAGATATTTCATAATGTGTGGAGTCGCTAAGGGTGACAGATTACATGATGCGGCGAACCAAGCAGGTCGTTTTCCACCGGGCGTGCACGGTCTAGACACCGCACAAAAAAACATCACGCCAATATTGGCAGCAGAACCTCAACCTGATGTGACCGCCAGAAGCATCAATTTTCATTTATACTCAGCTCAAGGTCCCGGGTGGACCTGCTCAACGCCGTATACTCCCAGGGGAATCCAGAGGCCGCGGGCAACCGTGCCGTCGGCCTGGTTGAGGTCGAACCACAAGCATCCGGACGGAGTGCCGCGCCCCACGGGGAGCAAGGCCGCAGGGTTGGAGTCGTCGAAGAGAGCGACTGAGTTGTCGGTTTCCTGGGCCGCCAGCAAAGAGCCGCGAGTGATCAGCGTGGACGCAGGCAGCGGCAGCGTCACCTTTCCGAGCAAGCCGAACGAGCCGCTGGCTTGCAGGGTCCAGGCCTCGAGTTGGTGCGCGACGAGGTTGGTATTCGAGTAATTGTAACCGGGGCGTCCGAGGAAGACGTTGGTGTCCGCCACCAGCAACGGATGCGGCCAGGCATCGGGCAGTGCCAGGGAGGCGACCAGGTGCGCCGCCACGCCGTCATAGGCACTGGCGTCGAGCCATTGGCGCCAGTCGGTGATGGCATTCGTCGCATGAACGCCGGTGGTATAGAGCAACTCGCCCGCGCCGGAGAGTCCGCTAAGCGTGCCAGGGATGTTCACCGGCTTGCGAACCGTCGGTGTCAGCGGATCGATATAGTCAATCACGTCGAGATAGAAGCGCTGCACCCAGCAGCCGGGAACCGTGTTGGAGGGGTTTCCGCCGGTCCCGCCCGGCGGGAGAGGGCCTCCGGTGGGGCTGGTCCCCGGCGACTGGACTGCCGGCAAGAACTCTGACGCAGAATGGCTCAGGTAAACCAGGCTGCCGCTCGAGAAGGGCTTGCTGAAGCTCCACCAGGCGTTCGTGGCGAGATTGACTTCCGAGTCGAACTTAGGCGCGGCAGGATGGCTGACATCAAAGGCAAGCAACTGGCCACCGCCGCCAAAGCCCCAGATGGGCCAGGCAATCGCCGGCGCGCCGCCGACCACGCCCACTCCCCCTGCCGCGGGAAAAATGGGCGGCAGCCACCAGAAGTTCAAACCGCCACCCGCCCAAACCAAGACGTCGGATTTTGGCCACACGGCCTCCCAGCTTCCGCCCCAGGGAGGCACATCGACGGCCACCGACACCTGACCCGAAATGGATACTGACGGGAGCGCGCTGAGGTCGAGCACGCTGACGGTAAAGTTCGGCCCATTGGTGCACGGGTACGTTGGGCCACCCGCGCCGCCCGCCAAAGGCAGCGGGTAAAAATATGTCTGGCTCTGAGCGATGTAGAGCCGGTCATCTCGCACAGTGGCCCCGACAATCGGCTGGCCGTCCAGAAACAGCTCGTTTAGGACCAGGCTCGGAGCGGCGGCAGAAGCGACGCGCACGGCCGGCCGGTTCTGATGCCCCCACCAACCTGTGGAAGCGTCCAGTTCCAGCAGATAGTTGCCGTGCAGGAACACGCGATCGACCGACCAGGCGAGCTCGGTGTCGCCGCGCACGACGGGGTGGTCGCGGTCGGCGGCATCGACGCTCAAAAGTTCCCAACCCGAGAGGGAGAGGATGCGGTTATGGGAAAAGGCGGCGCGGCGGGGCTGGACCTGATGCTGAATGATACCGCGAGCAACCAGGTTCGAGGAAGTCAAGTCGAGCAACTGCAATTGGGAAGTCCACCCATTTGTGGTGTCGCCGTTGTAAGGAACGAGTATCAGTCCGTTGTCGGGGAGGACAGCGAAGGCCTTTTCGTCGTAGTTAGCGTCGCTCCAGGAATAGTTCTGGCCCAGGAGCAGGCGGCTGAGCAAAGCGGGGTGGGCGGGGTCATGAACATCGAAGAGCGAGACAGCGACGCGGTTGGACACGACCCCCAAAGAGACGAGACGGTTACCCAGGGGCTGAAGGTAGGAGGACCAGCCGGACACCTCGAGCGAGCCGGCGATGTGCGGCTGAGCCGGGTCGGAAAGGTCCACCACCCACAGCGGATCGATTTGGAAGAAGGTGACCACGTACACGAGGTTGCCGTCGAACCGAGTGGCGTGGAGTTGCTGGTGATTGCCCAACTCGAGGTCGCCCAGTTTGAAGATGCCCGCAGGCCCCGTTGAGCGGGGATCGGGCAGGTGGAAGGTTTCCAGGTCGGTCACCAGCAGAGTGCCGTTGTCCCAGTGCCAATCCTCCGAAATGGCAGTAAAGACCTCGTCAGCGTAGTTCAATTTGAATTTGTCCTGCAGACGGCCCTCGGTGCGGAGCGAGCCATAGGGATTCATCGTGCCATCCGGAGCGGTGATGTCGATGAGCTGCACGACCGATTGCCACCAATTGGCGGGGTCCTGAGTGACGACGAAGAGGTAAATGTCGGTTGCGGAGACGACGTTGCCATAGCCCGCATACCAGAGGGTGTCGCGGCTCACCGGGTTGCCGGGTTGGGCGAGGTCAAAGGACGAAACCAGCGTGCCCCACTCCCAGGTGGTGTTGGTGCTGCCGGGGACGGGACGATACATCTGGGAAGCGACGTAGAGGGCAGTGCCGACCATCCGGCTTTCCTGGATGGAGCCCTGAACTGGAAGACTGGCGACCAGCCGGGGCAGGCCATTGGAGACGGCGACCACCAGGACCTGGCTGTCCCCGCTGCTGTAGCTACAGCCCGAGCTGGCCAGCAAGACAACGTGATTGGAGTCCAGAAGGTACATCTGTTCACCGGCGGCGGGAAGGTCCAACGTGCCACGCACGGTGGCAACGTCAGGGTTGCTGATATCGACCACCTGCAACCCTCGATATTGATTGAAGAAGTAGAGCGTATCCCCGCTCAATTCCCAAATGTCGGATTCAACCACGGCTCTGGCCGAGCCGCCGGTTGGAGTCTGGGTTGGCGTGAGACCGTCGCCGGGCCCGCCGATGGCAGAGACCACGACGGAGTTGGTCGGCGGCCCCCAGAAGGAGTTGGTACCGATGTAAAAGGCCGCCGGCAACGACTGCACCGTATCGGCGCGGACACGAAGCATTTCGAACTGCCGCGCGCAAGGCAAACGGAACGTTAACGTGCCGCCCGCACTATCGGGCTGGGCGACGGCGACCGGCACCCAGGCTCCCACGCCGAAGCAAGCGCGGCTTTCCAGGGTGATGCGTTGGAAACCGGCGGGGGCGCTCACGCAGACGACTACGTTAGTGCCTTCGGGGCGAATGGAGGTAATGACCGGCTGGGCCGGCTGAGAAAACAACGGCGCAGAGGTAACCCCAAGAAAGGCCAAAACCGACCACAGCAACGGTCGGTGAGGAGACCGAATGAGACAGGCAGTTTTCATATGGCACCCGTGGTGTTTGTCGTGCAACCGCAGCAACAAAGGTCGGCCTGGAGCCGTTCGCAGTCAAGGGGCGGGAGGAAATTGCACGTGTTTGTAAATGCTGGCAGAGGGCGCGGTTTCGCGATACTAAAGCCGCGGTGATGAAAGCGGTCAGATTAGTCGAACCGAGGCGTCCACTGGAACTGCAGGAAATTGAAGTGCCGCCAGTGGGCTTGCGGGATGTTCTGGTGAAAGTCAAAGCGGCCGGTATTTGCCATTCCGACGCGCATTACCGGGCGGGGCGGTCCTTGGTGCGGCCGCTTCCTCTGACTCTGGGGCATGAGGTTGCAGGGGTAGTCGAAAGGGTTGGTGCGGGCGTTACGCAGTTCCGACCCGGCGACCGCGTTTGCCTGCATTATCTTACCAGTTGTGGGATGTGCCATCACTGCCAGCGCGGGAATGAACAGTTTTGTGTAACCGGGGCAATGATGGGGAAGTTCCGCGACGGCGGGTTCGCAGAGTTTGTCATGATGCCGGCGCGGAGCGTATTCGGCCTGCCCGATGCGATTCCTTTCGACCAGGGAGCGATTTTGATGTGCTCTTCAGCCACCTCGCTCCACGCCCTGAACAAAGGCCGCCTTCGAGCAGGCGAATCCATAGCGGTCTTCGGGGTCGGCGGGCTTGGGTTATCCGCGATCCAATTGGCGAAGGCATTTGGCGCGAGTGAGGTGTTCGCGGTCGATATCAAGCCGGGGAAATTATCAAGGGCCGCACAGTTCGGCGCGGTGCCGGTCAACGCCGGGGTTTGCGAACCCGTCGAAGAGCTCAAGCGTTTAACGAGCGGGCAAGGGGTGGATGTGGCGCTTGAGTTAATTGGGTTGCCATTGACCATGCGCCAGGCAGTTAGCTGTCTGGCAGTCCAGGGACGCGCCGTGCTGGCCGGCATCACCGAGAAGACCTTCGAGATCTCGCCCGACAGCGAAGTTCTGAACAAGGAAGCGGAAATCATTGGAGTGTCAGACCACCTGGCACAGGAGATGCCTCAGTTGTTGGAATGGGCTCGAACGGGAGTGTTGGATCTGTCTGGAGTGATCACACGCAGACTCCCGCTCGACGCTCGCGTCGTCAATGAGGCGCTGGATAAATTGGAGCAGTTCGAAGCGGACGGACGGATGGTAATTCAGCCTTAACGCACGTGTGCTCTCGCGTGGCGTTATCGCTTACCGGCTCGCCAACCCAACCGCCATCGTGCGGATCATTTCCTCAAAATAATCCGGCACGTTCGGCCCGAAAAATGACATCAACCGCGGCTCGTAGCCGTTCAGGTGATAGTACCGGAGGGGTATCACGTAACCGATGTAGTCTCCGTTAAAACTCGTCACCACGGTGCTGGCGCCTATGGCTTTGAGCGAATCCTTAATTTCAAGGGCCAGTTCGGCACTGAAGTCGCACGGGGTGGACACCCAAAGCGAGTCGCCGAGACGGAACGCCTGAATCAAGCAGGTCTTCCTTACCGACAACAGGTCCGACGCCAGCCAGGGCCGGAGCCGAACCCCATCCGTTACGCGCACGTTCAGCGGCGGCAACGAGACGTCGAGTCCCAGCAAGCCGAAATCGAGCCGATTAGTCAGGGCCGTGTGAGGAAGCTGTTCCAGCAGCGCCGCCGCGAGCGCCTGGCCCATCCGTTCCGCGCCGGCAAAGCCATCGGCACCCGGGACCTGCGAGCTGCTGCCCACCCCTCCCGCCAGGAATAAGGCCATGCCCGAGGTGGCCTGTTCCATCGCTCGTTCCCAGCAGCCCGGGTAATCCGCGCTGAACTCCATCATGTCACCCGAAAGCACCGTCGCATGCGCGGCGTAACTTCCCAGCACCGCCGTCGTTCCCGCTTTCTGCTTCAGCACCACAAAGCTGAACTCCGGATCGACTCTTCCCTTCTCACCCACCAGACGATTCCGCACAAACTCCGCGGCCTTAAACCGACCTCGTCCAAACTCTGCCGGCTTAAGGTCCGCGGTTGCGTCCCGGACCGCCGTCACGATGCGGTCGGCGAACCAGGTGCGAATGCCCGGGCGGTACCCACCGGCAAACGCCTCTGCGACTTTGCCCTCACCCCACCCGCCGACGCTGGAATGCGTGTGCGTCGCGCTGAGGTAGATTTGCTCACGCGACAATTTCAACTCCTTTGCGAGCCGCCGCATTGCTTCCTCGGTTACCTCAGCAGGAACAATCAAGGCGTCCGCCGCGACCATCACTCCCAGCCGATCCTCCACGCGCAAGGCGACCGCTTTTACATAAAGATCGTCGTGAACTCCACGCGCGGGCCGTCCGTGTCGGTTGCCGTAGCCCGCTAGCGGCAGCGAGCGGAACTGTCCCTTCAGCGGCTCGTCCTGCGCAGCATCGACCGTGGGGCTGAGCAGCGCCCGTCCGAACCCTGCGCTCAGCTCGCCGTGCACCGTCCGGTTCGTCGCCAGCTCGCCGTGCAGCCGCGCCGCCGTCTCCGCATAATACGGCTCGTGCATGTAAGGCCGGTAATCCACCCCCTCGAAGCAAACCACTACGCCAATGCCCAGGACAACCAACGACCCGCCCAGAATCCGCAGGCTCCATAGAACCGTTCGTTTCACGCCCCGCATCATACCCCGACCCGTCCGCTCTTGAAAGCCCAACGGTTTCGGCAGCCTTGCGCCGGTTCCTCCCTTCTGGCATAAGGGGCTCAGCGTTATGAACAAAATCCCCGCCAAACTGCTGACCGAACTCAACCGCCAGTTAAATCAGGAATTAAGCGCCGCTCACAGCTACCGGGCGTTGTCCCTCTGGTGCGCGGACCAAAACCTGAAAGGCTTTGCGCGGTTTTTTGCCAAGCAGGTGGCCGAAGAACAAAGCCATGCGGCGAAACTCTCCGGGCACTTGATCGACCGGGGTGCGCTGCCCGAGCTGGCCGCCATCCCGGCGCCAAAGCGCGAGTTCAAGTCGCTGCTGGAGGCCGCCCAGCACGCTCAAGCCATGGAGCGCAACAATACGCAGGGCATCAACGAGGTCTACGAAGCCGCCCTGGGCGTCAAAGATTATCCGGCCCAGGTGTTCATGCAGTGGTTCATCAACGAGCAAGTCGAGGAAGAGGCCTGGTGCCTGGAGATGGTCGAGCGCGTTCAGGCGGCGAGCTGTGCAGGCGGCCTTTCAGACCTCGACCGTCACATCGAGCGATACCTCGGAGATGAAACCGGGGGTAAAGAGTAGACCGGCGGTTAATACACCTTCCGCAAATTCGACGGGAGGATGTTGAGTTCGGTGCGGTATTTGGCGACGGTGCGGCGGGCGATGACGATGCCCTTTTCCTTCAGCATCCGGACGACTTCCTGGTCGGAAAGCGGCTTGGCGGGGTCCTCGGCTTTGAAAATTTCGGCGATCATGTCCTTGACGCTGGTGTTGGACATGCCGTCACCGCTGGCGGTCTGGATGCCGGCGGTGAAGAAGTATTTCATCTCGAAAATGCCCTGCGGCGTCTGCATGTACTTGCCGGAGACGGCACGGCTGACGGTGGTTTCATGAACGCCGACGACCTGGGCGATCATGACCATGGTGAGCGGTTTAAGGTGGGCAACGCCTTTGTCCATGAAATCGCGCTGCCGATGGACGATTTCGCGGGCGATATTCAGGATGGTCTGCTGGCGCTGGTGGAGGCTCTTGATGAGGAATTTTCCGGCGCGGATTTTTTCGCGGATGTAATTGCGGACCTCGGCTGAGTTTTCGCCCTGGGCCATCAAATCTTTGTAGGTATTGCTGATGCGCAAGTGAGGGATGTGCTCGTTGTTGGTGGAGACGACGAAGTCGTCACCGGAGCGCTGGACGAACACCTCGGGCAGAATGTATTGGTCGTTGTCGGGCAGGTAAGCGCGGCCGGGCCGGGGCTCGAGCCGGGCGATATTTTCGAGCGCGTCCTGCACTTCGTCCACCTCGGTTCCGGTGCCCCGGGCAATCTCGGGGATGCGGCGTTTGCCGAGCGCGTCCATGAAATCGCGGACGATGCGGTATTCGAGGCTCTCCTGCTCGCCGGCGCGTTCGAGCTGGAGCATGAGGCATTCGCGCAAGTCACGCGCGCCCACGCCCGGCGGGTCGAAGGTCTGGATGACCTTCAAAACCTCCAGGATTTTATCCGCCGCCACCCCCGTTGAGAGCGTCAATTCATCGAGCGTCGCCTTGAGGTAGCCGTATTCGTCGATGTTGCCGATCAGCATCTCGGCCACCGGCCATTGTTCCTGGGTGAGGACAGACTCTCGGACCTGTTCCAGCAGCATTTCCTGGAGGGAGGTGCCGGCGACCAGCGAATCGAACATGAACTGCCGCTTTTCCTCATCCTCGGCGGAAGCGCGGTTCGGGATATTGGTTTGAGCAAAGTGATCACGCCATTCCTGGTCGAGCTGCACCAGACGCTCGAACTCGGCCTGAAAATCATCGACCGGCTCGTTGGCGTTCTTCTCGGCGGCCGGGTCAAAAGCCAGGTCGGCGGGAGGCTCGGCCGGGTCCGCCGCTTCGGTTTGTTCGGGGTCGCGCTCTTCCTTTTCCTGTTGGTCTTGTTCAGGGGCAGCGGCCTCTTCGAGCACGGGATTCTGCTGCAATTCCTGCTCGACCAGAGCCTTGAGCTCGAGCGTGGGGGCCTGCAAAAGCGCGAGCGATTGCTGCAGTTGCGGTGCCAACACCAGCGACTGCGTCAAACGCTGCGACAACTGCAAGCCTTGTGCCATGCCCGTATTCTAAACCACTGCTCTCCCAACACAAGCAGGATTTGGCACGAATATGGCTGCGCGGCCGGACAGCAACTCGTTTTAACCCCAGCTGGGGTGAACCCGGTCAGTCATGAGAGGGACGGATTACCGATTTCTTAGTTAACAGCGTCCAGGCAGTCGCGGACCACCAAAGCGAGTTTATCAGGATGGTAGGGCTTTTGGAGGTAACTCAGGCCCTCCCGAAGAACGAAATCCTTGCCGACGACATCTGCGCTGTAACCACTCGTGAAAATCACTTTAAGCTCGGGCCGTTCCGACAATAATTTCTCCGCCAGCTCGCGCCCATTCATCAGGTCCGGCATGACCAAATCAGTGAGCACCAAATCGACCCGGTCCCGGCACTGCTTCCAAACTTCCAGCGCTTTGACGCCGGATTCGGCCTGGAGGATTTTGTAGCCATGGCCGGCCAGGAGGCTGCAGACCAGTTCGCGCACCGGCGCTTCATCCTCGACCACCAGAATGGTTTCGGTCCCGCCGCGCACCGCCCGTCCAGCTGGTTCCTCTCGCACAGGCTCAGTGGCCCGTGCACTGCACGGCAGAAAGACTTCGAACGCGGTCCCCTGCCCCACGCGACTGGTGACTTCAATCCAGCCTTGATGCTGGTTGACGATGCCATAAACGGTTGCCAGGCCCAGCCCGGTCCCTTTGCCAACCTCTTTGGTCGTGAAGAAAGGATCGAAAATGCGGCGCAGGTTTTCCGGCGGGATGCCACACCCGGTGTCAGCGACGCGCAGGCAGACGAAACGTCCGGCGCGCGCTTCCGGGTGGCACGAGAGATGGAGTGGGCCGACGTCGCAGCTCGACAAGCAGATCGTGAGCGCCCCTCCCCCCGGCATCGCATCGCGGGAGTTCACCACCAGATTCATCAGCACCTGCTCCATCATCCCGGCGTCAGCCTGCACCATGGCCGGTTGCGGAGCGTAATCCAGCTTCAGGGCGATGTCCTCGCCCAGGATGCGCCCGAGCATCTGGGTCATGTTGCTGACAATCCCGTTCAGATCGAGCGGCCGCGGCTGCATCACTTGCCTGCGGCTGAAGGTGAGCAATTGCCGGGTGAGCGAAGCGGCGCGCTCGGCGGCCTGCGTAATTTGTTGAGCGGACCTTGCTGAAGCACCTTCAAGTTTGCCCGCCGCGACCAGCAGCGAAGCATGGCCGTGAATGATGGTCAGGATGTTGTTGAAGTCATGCGCCACGCCGCCAGCAAGCTGTCCGATCGCTTCCATTTTTTGCGCCTGGCGGAGCTGGTCTTCGAGCTGCTTTTGGGCGGTGACGTCGCGGAACAGGCCCAGCAGCAAGGGTGCGGCGTCGCTCAACTCGAGAAACGAATCGGTCTCCTCGAAAGTAACCCCGCGCCCGTCGTGCAGGGTCAGGCGACGCTCGATTTGCCGTTCGGTTACCCGGCCCTGGAATCGTTCCTGGTATTGAGCCAGCATGCTCTGGGTGTTCTCGGATTCCGCGAAGGTCACCGTGAGAGGCTTGCCTTCCAGTTCTTCGCGAGCCATGCCGACCAGTTGGCAGAACGCCCCGTTGACCGCGACGATTGTTCCGTGTTCATCCGTCAGGCGCATCCCATCAACGGAGTTTTCCCAGACGGAGTGAAAGAGCATTTCCGAGCTGTGCAGCGCCTGCTCCGCCCGCAACCGTTCGAGGGCGCCTCCGCAGTGGTCCGCCAGAGTTTGCAGCGTCGCCAGGTCGCGCTGATCGTAGGCTTTTGTCGTGTAACTCTGGATGGAAAGGATGCCGATCACTTTGGTCCGGTTGCGAATCGGCACCAGCGCCAGCGACGCCGAGGGGCGCGAAGTGTCGCCGAACGGCCTCACCCCGGGCGGCATGGTGATCGGCTCCTCACGCAAGATCAACTCGCCGCCCTGACCGATGATGCGCCGCGCCCTCGCGCTGGGCTCGTGGCCGCGGCCGTCGATTCCGACCTCGAAACGTTCGCCGGCCAGGTTCGTGTCCACGTTGAGAATCGGGTAAACCCGGTCCTGCTCGCCCGCATACAAATCCAAAGTGAAAGCGTCCCAGCGGAACAAATCCTCCGCCGCCGATTTGATGATGCGCGCGGCTTCCGCCGGGCAGGTGGCGGAGCTCAGATGCTGGCCCAGCTTGGAAAACGCCGCGTCCCGGTGTTCGATCCGCCGCCGCTCTGTGATGTCGTTGATCATGCACAACGAAGCGGGGCGCCCTTGGAACGAAATCGGACTCCACTTGACTTCCACATCCATGGGCGTGCCATCCCGCTTGTGATGACGCCAGATGCCGAAGAAACCCGCCCGGGGCAAGGCCTGGTCACCTGTCAGTTTGTGCAGGTAGCCGATCATCGCCGGCATGTCCTCCGCCAGTGTAATTTCGGGAAGCGTCAACCGAAGGAACTCTTCACGGGAATACCCGTAATGCTGCAGGGCCGCATCGTTGGCTTCCAGAAACGCCAGGGTTTCCCGTTCGAAGATCCACATCGGGGTCGCGTTCCCATCGAAGATCACCCGGTATTGCCTCTCGCTTTCGCGCAAGTCCGATTCGGCTCGGATGCGGTCGGTGACGTCGCGTGAGTTGACTACCATCCCGCCAATCTCCGGGTCCTCGAACCGGTTCCGTCCCACCGCCTCCAGATCACGCCACGAACCATCGCGGTGCTGGAAACGGAATTCGAGGCGGATGGTTCGCTCCGGGTGGTGCAGCCCTTCGTTAAAAGCCAGCATGACCCGCTGCACGTCATCGGGATGGACCAGGCTGAACGCGCTCCTGCCGGCGAGCTCGCCCGGTGCGTAGCCCAGCACGCGCATCAAGGAAGGGCTGTTATAGAGGTACACACCCTCGCGGTTGAGAATCGTCAGAATGTCCAGGCAGTTCTCGGTCAGCGCGCGGAAATATTTTTCGCGCCGCATCAACTCCGTCTCGATATGTCGCCGCTGCCGCCGCTCTTCGGCTTCCTGAACCGCGCGCCGCAACGCGGGCACGAGACGCTCGGGCCAGAGCTTCAGCACGTAATCCGTCGCTCCGTTCTTCAGGCTGCGGATGGCCGCTTCTTCGCCGATAGTTCCGGAAACCAGCAGGAAAGGAGTCTCGGGGCACTTGGCCCTCGCCGCCTGCAAAGCCTCGAGTCCGTTGTATTCTGGCAATGAGTAGTCCGCCAGGATAGCGTCATACTTTCCTTCAGCCAGCGCCTCCTCGAACTCCAGACGCGACCCCACCAACAGGAGTTCGGCCGGAAGCCCCGCTTGCTTCAGTAAAGACACGACCAAATCCGAAAAATCCGGGTCGTCTTCCAGATGCAGCAAGTGTAGCGGCTTGTTCAAGGACATAGCTCTTGAGCGATTCTGCCCGCAAAGCAGCAAGCGCGATGCCATTCGCAGCCGCCAATGCACGTAATAAAACACCCGCGAACCCTGATTATCAATTACTTAGCCCCCGCGGCCTCACACCTGGCACTTGGCACCTGACACCTGCCCTAATCACGCGTCCCCTGCCCTGCCTCTGGAATGTGGACCGTGGACTCGGGCCTTCAGACTTGAGACTTGAGACTTGAGACTTGAGACGTCGTCCCAGCCCATCAGCCGCCAACTTCGACGAACTGCGAGAAATTTCGACTAACTTCGACTTAAACTCCCCCAGGTGACGGCGAGGCCGCCGGCCCTATCCGTGATGCCGTGCCCCCCGGCGGTCAGAGAGCGGAACGGCTGGTCTGCCGCACGTTTCGGACGCCGCCCCCTGCCCCGCAAGCCTCCGAGCGGTTTGGGCCAAACGCCCTCAAGATGCGCTCCATGGCGCCTGTGCGGTCAAACGCACACTTGCCAGCGGTGGCAAGAAGGCGCCATAATTGGCGAAGTTACAGCCGCTCATACTATGAAACAAACCTTGAAACACCCGATGACCGTGCGAACCGGAGGTGCCACGCTGAACCGTCTCTGTGGAAAATCAAACCGGGTCTCGATCAAAGGTTTCACTCTGATCGAGTTGTTAGTCGTGATCGCCATTATCGCCATCCTCGCCGCCATGCTCTTGCCGGCTCTCAGTCGCGCGCGGGCCAAGGCGCAAGGCATAGGTTGTTTAAACAATACCCGACAACTGACCTTTGCCTGGCACATGTATTCGCTCGACGCCAATGACAAAGTTGTGAACAACTACGGCGTGGCCGAAACCGAGCAGGCGATTACAAGCGGCCAACTCGACAACTGGGTGAACAACGTTATGACCTGGGGGACAACGCAGCCCCCCCAGGACCAGAGCAACACGAATGTCGCCTGGGTCGCCAATGGAGTGCTGGGCAAGTACACCGCAGGGGCCATCGGCGCCTACAAATGCCCCGCGGACAAATACCTCAGCCCGCAGCAGGTGTCGGCCGGGTGGACCCGGCGTAACCGCAGCCTTTCGATGAATTCTATTTTCGGCCGCTTCAGCATCGTTAACGCTTCTTCGGATCCAACATTCGTCGGCAACAACTGGGGTTTTCCGCAGTACAGTCAGTTCCTGAAACAGAGCCTGGTTCCCAGGCCCGCGAAGACGTGGCTATTCCTGGACGAGCATCCGGATTCGATCAATGACGGTTACTTCATCAATAACCCGACCGCGACGGCCTGGCAGGATATCCCGGCAAGCTACCACAACGGAGCCTGTGGATTTTCCTTTGCCGACGGCCACTCCGAAATCAGGAAGTGGCTCAGCCCGGCCTCTCTCTACCCTAACGTCATGTTCCAGTATCCCCCGACTAAGCAGTTCGGCGCTGACAGGCGGGATTTCGTCTGGTACCTCGAACGCACCGGCTACACCACCGGTGGCGTTGGACAGTTCGGTTATTAGCCCACGCTCATCGAGAGCAGGAACTCAATATTGCTGCCGGTCTTCTTGAGCTTGTTGAGGACGAGCTCCATGGCTTCGACCGGCGGCACGCCGGTCAAGGCGCGGCGCAGAATAACCACCTTGTTGTATTCGTCAGGGTGGTAGAGCAATTCCTCTTTGCGGGTGCCGGAGCGCTCGATGTTGATCGAGGGGAAGATGCGGCGGTCCACCAGCGCGCGGTCCAAATGGACTTCCATGTTGCCGGTGCCTTTGAACTCTTCGAAGATGACTTCATCCATGCGCGAGCCGGTATCCACCAGCGCGGTGGCGATAATGGTCAGCGAACCGCCCTCCTCGATATTCCTGGCCGCGCCGAAAAAACGCTTGGGCTTGTGGAGCGCGTTGGCGTCCACGCCGCCGGAGAGAATCTTTCCTGAGTGCGGCTGGACGGTATTGTAGGCGCGGGCCAGGCGGGTGATCGAGTCCAGCAGGATGACGACGTCGCGTTTGTGCTCGATCATGCGCTTGGCTTTTTCGATGACCATCTCGGCGACCTGCACATGCCGCTCGGGGGGTTCGTCGAAAGTTGAGCTGATCACTTCCGCGCCCCGGCAGGATCGTTCCATGTCGGTCACTTCCTCGGGGCGCTCGTCGATGAGCAGAATGAAGAGATAGGCCTCGGGGTTGTTCTTCAGGATGGCGTTGGCCAGCTTTTGCATCAGCACCGTCTTGCCGGTGCGCGGCGGGGCGACGATCAAGCCGCGCGTGCCTTTGCCGATCGGGCAAACCAGGTCCAGCACGCGGGTGGATAGCTCGTCGTGGGCGGTTTCGAGGATGAACCGCTTGTTCGGGAACAGCGGGGTCAGGTTGTCGAAATGTGTTTTGTCTTTCGCCTTGTCCGGGTCTTCCTGATCGACGGCCTCGACTTTCAGCAGGGCGAAGAAGCGCTCCTTTTCCTTCGGCGGCCGGATTTGGCCGGCGATGAGGTTGCCGGTCTGCAGGTCGAAGCGCCGAATCTGCGAAGGCGAAACGTAAATGTCTTCCGGGCAGGGAAGATAATTAAAGCTCTGGGAACGCAGGAACCCAAAGCCTTCGGGGAGGACTTCGAGGACACCCTCGGAAAACAGCACACCGGCGCGCTCCGCGTTTTTCTGCAGGATATGGAAGATGACCTCGTGCTTGCGCATCGTGCCGAAATTCTCGACCGAGAGCTCGCGGGCCATCTGGTTCAGCTCGGTCATGGACATCGATTGAAGCTTGGCGATGTTGACCGAGGTGGCGGCGATGCGGTCCTTCTCGTCGCCCGGGCGGTCCCCGCCTTTTTGCGGAGCGCGTCGTTCGGGTTTTTGGTTCGTTTCGGCCTCTTCTTCCTGGTTCGTTTCGGCTGCTTCGTCCGCAACGGGCGCCGGGGGTTCCGGGCGTTTGGGCTGGGCCGGCCGCTCGCGTCGCTTTTGCGGGGCGGGTTTCTCTTCAGCGGTCACCGGTTCGGGCGCTTCCACGGCGGCGGGCGGGGGCTGCAGTTCCTCTGCCGGCGGAGGTTCCGCAACGGCGGTCGAAACCGGAGCGGGCTCCGGCGACACGCCGTTGGACGGCTCAGCGGAGAGCTCTTTAGCCGTCTTGGCTT
The DNA here is from genome assembly GCA_035566435.1 of Candidatus Acidiferrum sp. Taxonomy (GTDB): domain Bacteria; phylum Verrucomicrobiota; class Verrucomicrobiia; order Limisphaerales; family UBA8199; genus DATMRF01. The sequence goes on along the minus strand of DATMRF010000105.1, from coordinate 139,338 downwards.
TAGCCTTCTTGATGGCTCTTGGCATAATTCAAATTCTTACAAAGTTTTAAATAGTTGCACCGGTGAGATCAGGTGAGATCATCACGAGGCTGGTTTAACGAACTCGGCTTCTGATTGGACGATTCGAGGCCGAATCAGTTCAAATCGGAAATTTATTTACGGCCGGGAGCGTGCTGCCAAGATGTCTCCAACCGGTCAATAAGGCAAGGGAAATCTTGCAGTCAGTTCACGCACACGTTGGCGCACTTTGGCGAGGGTGTCAAGGTTCTTAATATCGAGGAGCACTTCACTGATCATATCGGCGATGGCCGCCATCTCCGGCTCTTTCATGCCGCGCGTGGTAACGGCCGGGGTGCCGAGCCGGATGCCGCTCGCCTGGAACGGCGAGCGAGTCTCGAACGGGATGGTGTTCTTGTTGATCGTAATGCCCGCCTGGTCCAGCGTGGCCTGGCATTCCTTGCCCGTCAACCCGCGCGCCCCGACATCCACCAGCATGAGGTGGTTGTCGGTCCCGCCGCTGACGAGGCGGAAGGTGTTGCGTTTCATCCCGTCGGCCAGCGCCTTGGCATTACTCACGATCTGTTCCTGGTAAGCACGGAACGCCGGTTGGAGCGCCTCCTGGAAACATACCGCCTTGGCCGCGATCACATGCATCAGCGGCCCGCCCTGGATGCCGGGGAAGGCCTGGGAATCGATCTCTTTGGCGTATTTTTCTTTGCACAGGACCAGGCCGCCGCGAGGTCCCCGCAGCGTCTTGTGAGTCGTCGTGGTGACAAAATCGGCATGGCCCACGGGGCTGGGGTGAAGTCCCGTAACCACCAGCCCCGCGATGTGCGCGATGTCGGCCAGCAGGAGCGCCTCGACGTCGCGCGCAATCTCTCCCATGCGCTCGAAATCAATGGCCCGCGGGTAGGCGCTGGCGCCGACCGTGATCATCCTGGGCCGATGCTGCCGCGCCAGGGCCGCCAGTTGGTCGTAGTCGATCCGCTCGTCGTCTTTGCGGACGCCGTAATGGACGATTTCGAAAAACTTTCCGGAAAAATTGGCTTTGTTGCCGTGCGTCAGATGGCCGCCGTGGGTGAGGTCCATCGTGAGCATCTTGTCGCCGGGCTTGAGAAACGCGAAATAGACGGCCATGTTGGCGCCGCTGCCCGAGTGGGGCTGCACGTTGGCATGCTCGGCGCCAAACAGTTTCTTGGCGCGGTCGATCGCCAGCTGTTCGACCACATCGACGTTTTCACAACCGCCATACCACCGTTTCTTGGGGTAACCCTCCGCGTACTTGTTGGTCAGCACCGAGCCCTGCGCCTCCATCACCGCCGGGCTCGTGAAATTCTCGCTGGCGATGAGTTCGATGTTCTCCTGCTGGCGGACGCGTTCGTGCTCGATGACTTCCGCGATTTCGGGATCGATGGCCTGCAGGCGCAGGTCTATGGGGACAATTCTGGTTTCCATTTTGCTGAGTCGGCGTTCGTGGCGTCCGCCTTCGAAGGGCGCGCTGAGGAACGTGTCGAGGATTTTGGCGCCAGCCTCGGGCGCCGTGGTTTTGCCGGCCAGGCACAGGACATTGGCGTTGTTATGGCGCCGGGCCAGTTCCGCGGTCGGTTCGTCGCCGACCAGCGCCGCGCGCACTCCCGGGACTTTGTTGGCGGCGATGCTCATGCCGAGCCCGGTTGTGCAAATCAGCACCCCGAATTCGGCCCTGCGTTGCGCCACACTCTGCGCGACCGCGTGGGCAAAATCCGTGTAATCGCTGGCTTCCGCGGAGTGAGCGCCGAAATCGGTGATGCTGACACCGCGGTGTTCGAGATGCCGCTTAAGGGCCTCCTTGAGGTCGAAGCCGCCGTGATCGGCGCCCAGCGCGACCGCCACCTTGCGGGCCTGGGCCGGACCGTGGGGCGGCTGGCCATGGTCGATGAAGCGGAGCAGCGAAGCGATGCCCTGCTCGATTTGGTCGCGGCAGTTCAGGTAGATATCATAGGACCCGCCAATCGGGTCGCTGATGTCCTTTTCGAAGTGATCCAGCGTCTCATCGAACTCGCGGAGCAGGAACGTTTTTTCGGCGGCCGTGGGGAATAGCATCATCACCGTATCGATGTGGCTATGGGTCATGCCGAAGATGTAGTCCGCCTGCGACACCAGGTCGGGCGTGAGCATCCGGCTGCGCTGGGTTGAGATATCGATCCCCAATTCCTTGACCGCCTGCACCGCGTGAGGACTGGGGGGCTGGCCCTCCATCGCGCCGAGCCCCGCGGACAGCACGCGGTAATCATTGCGTCCCTGGACGGCTTGGCGGAAGAGCCCTTCGGCCATCGGGCTGCGGCAAACATTTCCTGTGCAAACAAATAGGACCGTCTTCATCTAGGTGTTCGAGCTCTTGAAATTGGGTCGGCCCGGCGCCATCGTCAACGCGGAAATCAGAAGCGAGATTGGCGGACCACCGCCAGTCCTTTCAGAACGTCCAGCGCCCGGGCCAGGGCCGGGTCGCGCACGACCGTTTTGCCGGTATCGGTCTCGCTGCCAGGGGTTTCCAGGTCGAGATCCGCGCCTTCCTTGCGCTCGCGCACCAGCTCGGCCTCATTAAACCGGGTGCGCCGCGTGCGGTTGGTCCCGTTGGCGAAATTGGTGACCGAAATCGTTGTAGCGGCTAGCAGGTTGGTTTTGGGTAGTTCCTTAAACAGATCGCCATAGTAGGCCCGCTCCTCCTGTGGGTTCACCTCGACCGCGATGTCCGGCTTGACGCCCTCGGGCGAGAGAGCCGTGCCGTCCCCGAGGCGAACGGGGCCGGTGGCGATCCTCAGCCGCTGTCCGTCGCGCAAAGGATACTCCTCAGCGACCATCGCCTGGCCGGCTGTCCGCGCGCCGATCAGCAGACCCGCGCCCGCATCGCGCAAAACCGCGGCCAACGCCTCCGCCGCACCCGTGGTCTGCCGGTTCATCAACACCGCCACCGGCGCGGTGAGCGTTGCTGGCTTTTCCTTCGAGCGCGCGACCCCGTTGCCCCAATCAAGCAATGGCCGTTCCTTTTTGACGAACAGGTCCGCAGCGCCCGCCGCCGCGGCATAATCTTCCCCGCCAGCGTAGCGCAAGTCCAGGACCAAGCCGTTGAGCTTGTTCGTGCCGGCTAATTTCTGATAAGCCTCGCGGAGGGCGTCGGCCAGACCTCCGCTGACCCGCCCAATCCTCAAATAGGCAACTTCATCGTCGAAAAGGCTCGTTTTGCTCACCGGCTGGGCTCCGGCGCCGGCCGCGGCATCCTGCCCGCCAGTCAGGGACACCCTGGGACTCAGCGCCGACACCAGCGCCTGAACCGAGGCCCGATTCAGGTCGGCCTGGCTCATGCCGCTCAAGTGTGCCGCCACCAAATCATAAACTTCCTTGAAATCCGGCGCCTGGCCCGCAGTTTCGGCCCGCAAATTCGCAATACTGGTAAAACCTGCCAGCAACGCGGTGGCAAGTGATCGAATCCCTAGTCGTGTCATTCCGGGTTAAAATGCGTGATCGGTGACGGAAAGTAAAGCTGGCGCGTTTTGTGTATCGGCCCGTGGTGTATCGAAATCCTCCTCGTCCTCGTCATCGTCCTCGTAATCGATCAGGTTCTTTATCGTCCTTTCCCTCTCTCTCCTCCTCGTGGTCGAGCCGTTTTTCAACATCACCATCACTCCACCGCTCCATTTCACCATACCAGATCGATTACGACCACGACGACGACGACGACGACGACGACGAGGACGAGCCTGCCGGACTTCGCTAGCGTCTCCACCCTAATGGAGCATTGGTTTAGCTGTAGGACCATTGGTTTAGCTGTATCTATGCAGTCGCAGTCCTCAACGCAAAGGCGCCAAGAGGCAAAGACGCAAAGGGTCTGAGGAATCCGAGGTCAAAGAGCAGGTCCGCCGTGGTCACTGGAAGGGGAGCCTCTCGTTTGAAGTTAAACCCGGTCCCAGCCTTTGCGCCTCTGCACCTTTGCGTCTTTGCGTTAACCTCTGATTGCATCGTTCCAGGTCAGGGTAGGGCTTTTGAGGCGATATCCCGACGGAACTGGGCGCCTTCGAAACGAATCCTGTCGGCCGCTGCGTAAGCGGCGTCTCGAGCGCTGCGGACATCTCTTCCCCAGGCGGTGACGCCGAGAACGCGCCCGCCGTTCGTAATAATCTGGTCCCCGGCTCGAGCAGTGCCGGCGTGGAAAACCTTCGTGTTGTTCGGCCGGCCCGCCTCATCCAGTCCGCGGATTGGTTTGCCCTTGGCATAGCTGCCAGGATACCCGCCGGAGGCCATCACAACGCAAACCGAGGCCATCGGGCTCCATTTCAGCTCGACACTGTCCAGCGTTCCTTCGGTGCTGGCCTCGAGCAGTTCGACCAGGTCGTTTTCCAGCCGCGTAAGATATACTTGGGTTTCCGGGTCGCCGAACCGAGCATTGAATTCGAGAACCCTCGGCCCGGTGTTCGTCAGCATCAGCCCGGGATAAAGAATCCCATGAAAATCAATGCCTTCAGCCACGCAGCCTCGGACCCAAGGCTCGAGGATCTTGCGGCCGGTCTCCGCCAGCTCGGTTTCCGTCAGGAACGGTGTCGGTGAATAGGTCCCCATGCCGCCGGTGTTGAGCCCGCGGTCGCCGTCGAGAGCCCGTTTGTGGTCCTGCGAGGTAGGGAACAGCTTCGCCGTCTTCCCGTCACAAAGCGCATGCAGTGAAATTTCCGTTCCTTCGAGCAGTTCCTGGATAACGACCGCGGCGCCTGCAATGCCGAACGTCCTTTTCACAAGAACCTCTTCAATAGCGCGCCCGGCCTCAGTCAGGCTTGCGCAGAGCAAAACGCCCTTACCCAGCGCCAGGCCGTCGGCTTTCACCGCGCAACGCCCTCCAAGTGACTCGGCGAACTTGGCAGCCGCCCCCGCCTCCGTGAAGGTTCCGGACCGGGCGGTGGGGATTCCGTACTGCTCCATGAACCGCTGGGAAAACGCTTTGGAGGACTCGAACTCTGCGGCTTTCCGGGTGGGCCCCCAAATCCGAAGTCCTTGTTGTTGAAAGAGATCCACGATACCTAGCGCCAGCGGATTGTCGGGCCCAACGACCGTTAGCCCGGCTCGGTTTTCCCGTGCAAAAGCGACCAGGCTCCCCAGATCTTCGGCATTAATACTAACGCACTGGACCGGTTTGCCGTCCGCGGCCAACCGCTCCTCGGCGATGCCGGCGTTGCCGGGGGCGCACCAAAGCTCAGTGACATGCGGGGAAAGGGCGAGCTTCCAAACCAGCGCATGCTCGCGCCCGCCGGAGCCGATAACCAGGATTCGCATCGCCGGGATTCAAGCAGGATTTGACGCCAGCGCAAAAAAAATCTGTGATAATCGGGGCTGGACTTTTTGGCGCTTTGGTGTAAACGGGATGGCTGTTTAACAACAGCAGATTATCAGCAAACTATGAGAATTGGAAAGAACGTCATTTTAGCGACCGGGTTGGGCTTGGCCCTGTTACCTTTGTCGATCCGGGCGGCGGACCAGCCGGCGGCGGGTTTCAAGGACGACAAGGAGAAAGCCAGCTACGGTATCGGCATGTTTTTCGGCAACCAGATCAAGCGCAGCAAGATCGATGTCGATGTCGATGTAGTCATGGCAGCGATGAGGGAAGTGCTCGCGGGAAAAGAGACGAAGCTCACGGACCAACAGGCGCAGGAGGCTATTCGGTCATACCAGCAGGCAGAACAGAAAAAGGTCGCTGAGAAGAACAAGCAGGAAGGTGAAGCCTTCCTCGCTGCAAACAAGAAGAAGCCCGGCGTAAAAACTATCGAAGTAAAACTGGCTGACGGTGCCATGGCCGAACTGCAGTACAAGGTCATCACCGAGGGCACCGGCGAGATGCCCAGGAGCAACGACGTGGTGAGCGTCAATTACAAAGGCACACTCATCAACGGCAAAGAGTTCGACAGCACGGCCAAGCGCGGGGTGCCGATGAAACGCGCCGCCAACCAGCTTATTCGCGGTTGGACCGAGGCCCTGCAAAGGATGAAGATCGGCTCGAAATGGGAAATCTATCTGCCTTCGAGCCTCGCTTACGGCGACATGGGCAACCCCAGCATCGACCCCGGCTCGACGCTTATCTTTGAGATGGAATTGCTCGGAAAGGAAGCACCGCTCCCGCCGCCGACACCGCAACCCCTGACCAGCGACATCATCAAGGTCCCCTCGGCTGAGGAGCTCAAAAAGGGAGCGAAGATCGAGGTCATCAAGCCGGAGGAAGCCGCCCGCCAGGCGGAAGAGGCTCAAAAAGCCAAGGATGCCGGCAAGAAGTAGCTGACCTCCTGAAGAGTCTTAGTTTGAGCCGCGCTCGCAGGAGCGCGGCTTTTTTTGTTTTCAGATCACCCGGGCTGCTCCCCTGCCCTTTACCACCTCGCCAATGCGCCATGCGGTTTGCTTTTGGGCGCGGATAAACTTCAGGACCACGTCGGCCTGCGCGGCAGCAACGACGAGCGTCATCCCGATACCCATATTGAAAACCTGGTATAGTTCCGATTCCGGCACACCCCCTTGGTTTTGTAGCACTTGGAAGATCGGCGGCATTTTCCAGGTGCCTTTATGGATGACGACGTCGCACCGCTTAGGCAGGACACGCGGGATGTTGTCCACGAACCCCCCGCCGGTGATATGCGCGAGCCCTTTGAGCGCGAAGGAGGAATCTTTTCCTGCATTGAACTTCTTTAGCAGCTTTTGAACCAGCGGGCCGTAGCTCACGTGAACTTTCAACAACTCTTCGCCAACTGTGCCGGATAATCCCTGCAGCCGGCTGGAGGGTTTGAGCTTCATCTGCTCGAAAAGGATTTTGCGCGCCAAAGAGTAGCCGTTGGTGTGCAGGCCGCTCGAGGCCAGCCCCAACACAGTGTCGCCGGGGCGGATAGTCTTCCCGTGCAGGAGCCGGGATTTTTCCACCACGCCGACGATGGTGCCGCTGACGTCGTACTCGCCGGGTTGGTAAAAGCCAGGCATCTGGGCTGTTTCTCCGCCAATGAGGGCGCAATGGTTTTCGGCGCAAGCCTTGGCAAAGCCGCTGATAATTTCGGTGAAGACGCGGGACTCGAGCTTGCCGGTGCCGAGGTAGTCGAGGAAGAACAGCGGCTCGGCGCCCAGCACAGCGATGTCGTTCACGCAGTGGTTGACCAGGTCCTGCCCGATGGTGTCGTGGCGGTCAAGGGCAAACGCAATCTTCAACTTGGTGCCGACCCCGTCCACGCTGGAGACCAGCACCGGCTCGGAGTACTTGCCGAGGTCGAGCTCGAACACCCCCCCGAAACCGCCGACTTTGCCAAGCACCCCGCGCCGATGCGTCGAGGCCAACAGCCGCGGTAGCGTGGCCTTGACCCGGTTCCCCAAATCAATATCGACGCCCGCCCGGGCGTATGCTTTCTGTCTCATGGCGCCGGAGAGTATCGACCGCGCTCGCGGAATCCAAGCTTTAGGTGGGGACAGCCGGGGCGCGCCGCCTGCGACGCACCCCACGGTCGATCCTTCCATTACTCCATGACTCCATTCCCCGTTGCTCCTCCCGTCTCCCCTTGTCAAACCTCCTCCGCTCCACTACGTTCAGCCCATGCTAAGAGTGTGTTTTTGGGTCTTGGCCATAAGCGTGTGCGCGTGGCAGGAGGCCGTTGCCGATACCTTGCAGTTAAAGGACAAAGCCGCGATTACGGGCCGGGTGCTGGCCGAGAAGTCCGACCTCGTGGCCGTCGATGTCGGTTACACCGTCCTGGTTATTCCCCGCAATCAGATCCTTAAGATTTCAAAGTCCGACGCCCCGGAACCCCCGCCCAAGACGGCACCGGCCCGGAAAGTTGTCGCCGAGGCAGCGGGAAAACCCGATTACCAGCCTCTGACCGACACCCGGAGCGGCTTTTACGCGGTCTCGAACAAACCCCTGCCTTTGCGCACCGTGCGCGAATTGGTTAATGAGCTGGGCGAGGCGGTCGTGCAAGTGCGCACACCCGGCGGGCTGGGCTCGGGGTTCATCCTCAACGACGACGGGTTCCTGATGACCAACTTCCACGTGATCGAAGGGGAGACGCAGATTTCGGTTGAGGTATATCATTCGGCCGGCGGCGAACTGGAGCGCAAGACCTACAAACAGGTGCGGATTATCGCGATCAATAAATTTGGGGACCTCGCGCTGCTGAAGATCGACGACAAAGACGCCCCGAAATTCAAATCCGTGCTGCTGGGCAGCGCCGACGCTCTCTCGGTGGGTGAAGGCGTTTTTGCGATCGGCAGCCCGCTGGGGCTGGAGCGCACGGTCACGGAAGGCATTCTTAGCACAAAGACCCGCCCGATGATGGGCGATCTTTACCTGCAAACCACCGCCCAGATCAACCCCGGCAACAGCGGCGGCCCGCTGTTCAACCTGCGCGGCGAAGTCGTTGGCATAACGAACATGAAGATCACGTTCGGCGAAGGGCTGGGTTTCGCCATCCCGGTCGAGGCGGTAAAATTCTTTCTCGATCATCGGGATGCCTATGCCTACTCCAATGATAATCCGAGCAACGCTTACCGTTATTTGGAGCCGCCCAGCCGGACACGCAAAGCGATGACTGAGGATTGATTTCGGCACGCTCCTTGCTTTAGCTGGCTCACAACAGTAGCACCGGCACACGATGTCCACCAAATTGTCACCGCGCATGAGAAATAAACAAGCAAGCTTGTCGGAACCGCCAAGGGCGAAACTCCCAGTTCCAGCTTCCAGGTTCCGGCGGTCACGCTGCAGCCTCCCGCTGCTGACACTGACCTGTCTTTTCCTGCTGAATTTCACCAGCCGCGCTGCGATTCCGGCCGCAGAGAAGCTGCTGCCCGACGATACGCTGGTGCTGGTGACTGCTCCGGATTTTTCCCGGCTGCGCGATTTGGCAAAAAAAATGCCCCAGGCCCAGTGCTGGAATGATCCGGCGATGAAGCCGTTCAAAGACAAATTCCTGCTCAAATGGAACGAAGAATTGGTGAAACCGCTGGAACGCGAGTTGGATGTGAAGCTGGGCGATTACACCAGCCTGCTCCAGGGGCAAATAACCTTCGCGGTGACTCAAAATGGCTGGCAGGGCCAGGACGGCGAGATGCCCGGTTTGCTCCTGTTGCTCGACAGCCGCGACAAGAGCGCGCAGTTGAAAAAGAACCTCGCCGATCTGCGCAAGAAGTGGGTGGACGCCGCCAGGCCGCTGCGGACCGAGAAAATCCGCGACGTGGAATTCACCATTCTGCCACTCTCGACAAATGACGTTCCCCAAACGCTCCGCAAATTCCTGCCCAAGCGTGGAGAAGTCCAGGAGCTGGGGAATGACAAAGAAACCCCCAAACCCCAGTCCAAGGACGAGCTGGTGCTGGGGCAGTTCGAGTCTTTGCTGTTGGTGGGCAATTCGACTAAGGCGTTGGAGAAAGTGGTTGTCCGGCTCACCGGCGGCGCCGTGCCGGCATTGGGAGAGACCGCCGCCTACCAGGCTAATCACCTCGCGATGTTCCGGGACGCCCCGTGCTACGGGTGGGTCAACGCCAAAGTGCTGCTGGACCTGATCGTCCGCCAGGCGGCCGAGAAAAAGGAGAATCCGGACGCGCCGAATCCGTTCGATCTAAAGCCGGACAAGATCATCTCCGCGCTTGGCTTGAGCGCCCTGAAGACCTTCGCCTGCAGTTTCCAGGCATCGAACGAAGGCCTCGTAGTCCAGCTCTTCCTGGGTGTGCCGGAGGCCAGCCGCCAGGGCATCTTCAAGATCCTCGCGGGTGAACCCAAAGAGTCCAACCCGCCGCGATTCGTGCCGGCGGACGCCACGAAATTCCAGCGCTGGCGCCTGGACGGCCAGAAAGCGTGGGCGATACTCGAAAAAACTATCGGCGATATCTCGCCCCAATGGCTCAGCGGGATCAATTTCCTTCTGGATACGGCCAATACAGCGGCCAGGGACAAAGATCCGGCTTTCGACATCCGCAAGAACCTCATCGGGAACCTGGGTGATGACATGATCAGTTACGAAAAACCGCCCCGTGGCGCCTCCCCTGCCGAACTCCGGTCGCCCCCGTCCATTTTCCTGTTGGGCTCGCCTCAGCCTGAACAACTCGCCGCCGCCCTGAAGAGCGTCCTGGTGTATCTCAGCCAGCAGGCGGGGACGCCCCCGCAAGAGCGGGAGTTCCTTGGGCGCAGGATTTACTCCGTTCCGCTCCGGCCGATGGGACCGCCGACGAGTGGCGCCGCTACGCCCGTTTCTTTCAATTACGCCGCCGGCGGCGGGTACGTAGCGATGTCCACAGACGCCTCAATGATCGAAGAGTATCTGCGCAGCAGCCAGAGCGATGCCAAGGCGCTGCGTGACGCCGCCGGTCTGACCGAGGCCGCGCAAAAGGTCACCGGCCCCGGCACATCCATGTTTGGGTATCAAAATGAGGCCGAAACTCTGCGAGGCTTTTTCGAGGCGCTGCGCAAGGAACCAGGTTCGACGACCAATTCCTCAACCGCCAGCGGTCTCGGCATGCTGCAAGCCGGCCTTGGTTTCTCCGCCGCAACTCAGGGCTTCAAGGATTGGCTGGATTTCTCGCTCCTGCCGCCGTTCGACAAGGTTTCGAAATATTTCTATTTCAGCGTGTATGGCGGCAGTGCGAACGCGGAGGGCCTGATGCTCAAAGCGTTCGACCCCGTGCCGCCGGCCCTCAAAGGCATGGACGCGTCAAAAAAGTAATCGCCCCGACAACGCACCGCTTTTCCATCGGGCCGCTGACTTGACTCACTATGCTGGTTCATTTGCTAAAATCGAAAATTCACCGCGCGCAGGTGACGGCGGCAAATCTTGATTATGAAGGGAGCCTGACCATCGACCGCGATTTGATGGAAAAGGCCGGTCTGCTGCCCTATGAAAGGATTCTTTGCAGCAATATGGCCAATGGCGCGCGGTTTGAGACCTACACGATTCCGGGCGAGCGGGGTGCCGGTCAGATTATCCTGAATGGGGCCGCCGCCCACCTGGGCAAGCCCGGCGACCGGCTCACGATTATGAGCTTCACCGAGGTCGAGGCCACCGAAGCCAAGTTCTGGAAGCCGCGCGTAATTGTGCTCGGCGAAAAGAACGCCGTCGCGAGCGAGCGCGGGATTTAAGGCCGCACAGCCAGGTCCGTCTCGCGCAGATTTAGCTTTCCAACGTTGGTAGTGACGAGCGGCTCCTTCACTCCGGCAACATGGGTGAATCTAAAGGCATCCAACTCCAGACGCTGGACGCCATCCGCCAGGATGACTGGACGGAAATCATCCCGGGCAACACTTAACCGGACATCTTCGAGGGTGAGGCTTTCGACGTTGCGGGCATAGACCCCCCAAGCCGGCAGCGGACGCGCATCCACACCCGGGCCCTTGACGCCCTGAAGCGCCTGCTCAGCTTTGCCGCCCCCGTTGAATTCAACCGTCGCGCCGCGCACGATGAGGTTGGTAATCGGCACGGCCGACCAGCTCTCCACCGAGAGAGCGGCGCGATATACCCCGGTCGCACTCAGGCCGGAGATGGTGATCTTTCCGACCGGGTTTCCGGGCTTCGTCCAGATGGTTACGGGCGATGCCACATCGCGCATGACGTTATTGGCAATAAAGACCTCGTCCAGGAGTCCTTCCGTTTTGTCCCAGGCACCCGGTTGGAGAATGATCCCGCTCAACATATTCGAACGGGTCGAAGTGCGATGCACCCGCTGACCGGGTCCGTAGAATAGACAGTCACTCACAAGCAAGTGCGTTGCCGGCCCGATGAGCCGAATGCCATTGCACGCCGAGTTGAGCGTGCAATCGGAGATCACGACGTTGTCCCAATATCGGCCGGCGATAGAATCGTCGCCCGTGAAGAATCGGCAGCCGCTGATGTTGACATTGTGGCACCAGCAGCCGGGGGCCCCTCGAAAATGCACCCCATCCCACCCGCCGGTGATCTTCACGTTCCGAATGTCCACGTCATCGCTCACCTGGAAAAAAATCGCGTAGTTAGCAGCATCCACGATGGACACGTCGCGGATGGTAAACCGGCGGCAGTCAATGAAAACGAGAGTGTGCGGCCCGCGCATGCGCTCCTCGCCGGTGGGGTCGAACACCTTGTTGCCGTCTATCACGCCTGGCCCCGCAATCGCGACGTCCTCAGCATTTTCAGCAACCAGCAGCGCCCGGTGCCATTTGCCCCATTTGGCTTCAGGCATGAACGATGGCACGGCGGGTTGCGCGTATTGCGATAAATTGGTCGTACCGACAAGCGTCGCGCCCGCGGCCAGGTACAGCGTGACGTGGCTGCGCAAATGAATTGTGCCGGAAAGATACCGACCGGCAGGCACCAATACTTCGCCTCCGCCCGCCTGCGAACAGGCCTCGATAGTACGGTTCAGGCCCGCAGTATCGAGCGTCGTGCCGTCGCCAGTTGCGCCGTAGTCGCACACGTTGAAGGTATGACCGGCGGAAGCCCGTCCAGGCGCCACACCGGCGTCCGCAGCGCGAGCGGGTTGCGTCGCGAGCAGGGCGAGAGTCAGCGAACCGAACCAGAGCAGCCGATATGGTGGTTTGGTATTCATGGCCAGAGCCGGGCTTTTTCTGCGGTCTCATGAGCCCATGGACCACTTTGATCCACGAAACGATTCTCAGTAAAGCAAGGTGTGCGGTTGAACGTGCGTCCAGCGGCGCCGGATCTCCTTCTCGATGTCTCGCTCGATCTTGTCGAATATCTCCTCTCGTTTTTCCACGCCGGCTTCTTTCAGCTCCGCCGCGTGGTTCTCCAGCGCCGCTCGGCGCAGGTCGTTCTTGAGAATCCGGAAAGACTCCGCTCTGGAAATGATCCTCTCAGGTTTCATGCTGCGTGAATGAATTCGGTGCTTGGTATGTTCGGCAGCTTCAACCTCAGTTAACCCATCGCGCGACAAGTCGCAATGTAAAAGGCGACCAAAAGTTCAGGTGACGGCTTGGCTCAACCGTGGTAAAAAGGACCGAATAACGCGAAGCCTTCGCGGGCGGACCCGCTCAGACAGACTTCAGAATGAACCGAGTGCCGGGGTGCACTGGCACGCGGTTGGAGCGGCCGCGGAAAACTGATCAGAACATGAAAACGACAACACCTTTGAAACCAAGACACGTCTATTTAATGGCCAACGGCGATTTGCGCCTCTCCGCCAACCAGAAATGCTGGCCTGAACAAGCGAAAATGGAATCGGTTCTCGCGAGAGCGCTGAAATCCGAGGGCTGGACGGTTGTGCGTGCCCATCCCTACGACAAGCACAAGCAGCACGGGTTTATTGATTCACAGAAGATGGGCCTGGAGGTTTTTCGGAGGCTCGACCCGGCTGCGCCGCTGATCGTCGCGGAAGTCGTCTGGCAATACAGCCACCACGTTCTCGGCGGATTGAGCACGCATCGTGGCCCAGTCCTGACGGTCGCGAACTGGAGTGGCACCTGGCCGGGCCTGGTCGGGATGTTGAACCTCAACGGGTCGCTGACGAAGGCGGGCGTTCGTTACAGCACACTTTGGAGCGAGGATTTCACCGATACTTTTTTCAAGAACGGACTGCGGCAGTGGCTGGCAGAGGGGACCGTCACGCACGATCAAAGCCATGTCAAAGACCTGGCGTTGCTGAAGCTCCCCGCCGAGGACGAACAAGTCGGCAAGCGCGCCGCTGCCGAGTTGAAACGACAAAAAGCAATCCTCGGCGTGTTCGATGAAGGCTGCATGGGCATGTTCAACGCGATCATTCCCGATGAATTGCTCCATCCGACGGGCGTGTTTAAAGAGCGCCTCAGCCAGTCCGCACTTTACGCGGCGATGCAGCAGGTCAGCGACACCGAGGCGCACGCGGTTCTCGAATGGCTGCTGAAGAAGGGCATGGCGTTCAAGTGGGGGACCGACGAGGAAACCGAGCTGACCGAAGCCCAAACTTTGCAGCAATGCAAAATGTACGTCGCCGCCGTCCGACTCGCGGATGAATTCGGCTGCTCAACCATTGGCATCCAGTACCAGCAGGGCCTGAAAGACCTCGCCCCGGCCAGCGACCTGGTGGAGGGCCTGTTGAACAACGTGGACCGACCGCCAGTCAAGGCCGCGAAGTCCGCCCGCGTCCTCTTCGCCGGCAAAGCGCTCCCGCACTTCAACGAGGTGGACGAATGCTCGGGATTGGATGGACTGGTGACCAACCGGCTTTGGAACGAGCTGGGGTTCGCGCCGGAGACCACTCTGCACGACCTGCGCTGGGGCCAGCACTACCGGGGAAAAGGCGTGAACGACTATGTCTGGGTCTTTTTGATCTCCGGAGCGGTGCCGCCCGCTCACCTGAGCGGCGGATTCAAAGGCGCGGTCAGCGAACGCCAGCCGCCGATGTATTTCCGGCTGGGCGGCGGCACTATCAAAGGCGTCTCGAAGCCCGGTCATGTTGTTTGGAGCCGGATCTTCATCATGGACGGCAAGTTACATTGCGACCTCGGTGTCTCGGAAGCGGTGACGTTACCCGAGAAAGAGACCGAACGGCGCTGGCGCGAGACAACGCCTCAATGGCCGATCATGCATGCGGTCCTGGACGGCATCACCCGCGACCAAATGATGGCACGCCACAAATCCAACCACATCCAGGTCGTCTATGCACCCAACCGCAAGCAGGCCCACCGCGCGTGCCGCATCAAGGCAGCGATGCTTGCGGCACTGGGCCTCCAGGTTCACCTATGTGGAAAAGTTGAGCTGAGTTAACTGGGTTCTGCTACTGTAAACCGCATGGGTTCCAAATACGTAACGCTCAACGATCGTCTCTACGAATATCTCATCCATAGCCGTAGCGACGCGGGAGACCCGCTGCTGGCGGAGCTTCGGGCGGAAACCGCCGCGCTGGGCGAGGTCAGCGTATGCCAGATCAGCGATGAGCAAGGAACATTTTTGAGCGTCCTCGTTGCTGCGATTGGCGCCAGGAATGCCATCGAGGTCGGAACGTTCACCGGTTATAGCTCGCTGTGTATCGCCCGCGCCCTGCCGGCCGGCGGCAAACTCATTTGCCTGGACCAAAATAAAGAATGGACTGACCTCGCCCGAAAGTACTGGGCCAAAGCCGGGCTGCAAGACCGCATTGACCTGCGACTGGGCGATGCTATCCAGAGCCTGCGCCAACTCGAACCTGGGTTGTCCTTCGATTTCGCCTTCATCGATGCGGACAAAACTCAATACGAAGGGTATTACGAGCTCATACTGCCCCGCGTCAGACAAAACGGGCTCATTCTATTCGACAATATGCTCTGGGGCGGGAAACTCGGCGCCGAGCCGGTCCGGGAGGCAACCGGTCGCGCCATCGATGCTCTTAATCAAAAGCTCCCCAAAGATGAACGCGTAGAAGCGGTACTGGTTTCGGTTGCGGATGGTATCCAACTCTGCCGTAAGCGGTGACTAACACCTGAACCATGGCACCATGTCGCAGCCACCCGAATCCGCGCGGCCGACCGCTCTGAACACTCCGCTCACCAACGCGAGGTCACCTTGGCGGACCTCCCGCTACGGCTTCGCCGGATTCTGGTTGCTTTCCCTGATGGCGGTTTGGCTGGCGCTCCGGCTGGTGTTGTTCTTTCAATTCGCCCCGCGCGCGCCGCTCGGTGATGAGTGCCTGGCTTTCCTTAGCGGCATGTGCCGCGATTTCGTGGTCGCGCTCTGGCTGAGTCTTCCGTTGTTGTCCTGGCTACTGTTGATGCCGGACGGGCGCTTTGGCGCCCGCTGGCACCGCAGCTTTTTCTGGACCGCCGGCCTGCTTTTTTGGTTCGTACAGATTTTCCTGTTGTTTGTTGAGTACTTTTTCTTCGACGAATTCAAGTCACGTTTCAACACCGTTGCGGTCGATTATCTGCAATACCCGAAGGAGGTGTTCGTCAACATCTGGGATTCCTATCATGTGGGCGTGGTTCTGTTCGGTTGCCTGGTGCTCGCCTTTGGGTGGGTCCTGGCGGCGAGCAAGTTGTTCCCCGGAATGTGGGAGCGTCCCTTCTCGACGAAATCCGCGCTGGTTCGCCTGGCCGCTGCTGCCGCGCTGGCACTGGCCCTCGCGCCTTTGCTCGTGACCGCCGGTTCATTGACCGGTGTGATGGAATCTCCCCTCCGGCTCAAGGCCGCCCATATTAGCAACGACCGGACCCTGAACGAAATTGCCAACAACGGCGACCTCTCGTTCTTTGCCGCAGCCTGGACGCATCACCTGGATTACGTCGCATTTTACAAAACTATGCCTAAGGACGAGGCCTACGAGCGCGCGCGTCGCTTGTTGGCCGCGCCGGACACTCAGTTCCTTGAGCCCGGCCATTCGATTCGGCGGCGCGTCGCCGGCGACCCGGCCCGCCCGCGACTCAATGTCGTCGTTTTCCTTGAGGAAAGTTTCGGCTCGGAATTCTGGGGTTGCCTGGGCCGCGCCAACACTCTCACGCCGGAGATGGACAAACTGGCGGCCGAAGAAGGCATGCTGTTCACGAATATTTACGCCTCGGGCAATCGCACGGTCCGTGGAATGGAAGGCGTTCTGTCCTCGTTTCCGCCGCTGCCGGGGGACTCGATTGTCAAACGTGATCTGTCGGATAACGTCGAGACGACTGCGCGGATTCTTGAGCGCGACGGTTATTCCACGGTGTTCCTGTACGGCGGGCGAGGAGTGTTCGACGGGATGCGCTCTTTCGCGGTGCGCAACGGATATGAGCGCTTCGTTGAACAGAAACATTTTGAACACGCGACGTTCACCACCATTTGGGGGGTGTGCGATGGGGATCTTTACGACCGCTCGATTGAGGAATTTCGCGACCTCGCGAAGTCCGGAAAGCCTTTCTTCGCAACGATTCTCTCCGTCTCGAACCATAAGCCTTATACTTATCCGCGAGGCAAAATCCCGGAAGACCCTGACCAGCACACTCGCGAGAACGCCGTCAAATACTCCGATTTCGCTCTCGGCCAGTTTTTCCGCGCCGCTAAAAAGGAAGCCTTCTGGACCAACACGATTTTCGCGGTGGTGGCCGACCATGGCGCGCGTGTCTATGGCGAGCAAAGTATCCCCATCCATTCCTACGAAATCCCGTTGCTCCTGGTGGGCCCGGCCGTCATCACAGCTCCGAGCCGCATAGGCCAACTGGGCTGTTCGCTGGATGTTTCGCCGACCCTGCTCGGGCTGGTGAGGCGTCCTTATGAAACTCTGTTTTTCGGTCACGACCTGCTGAAAAGTCCGCCGGAAGATGGGCGCGCCTTGCTGAACCATAACCGGGACATCGGCCTGCTGGCTCATGACCGGATGGCGGTGCTAGGGCTGATGCAGACCGTCGAGTTTTACGCCGGTGACCCGAAACGGGTTGAGATAAAGCCGCTGGCTCACCCAACGGATTCTGACCGGGAACTCGAACAGGACACGATTGCGATCTACCAGGTTGCTGATGATCTCTATTTGCATCAGCGCTATCGGCTCGACGAGACCCCGGGAGCAACTCCTATGGACGCTCAGCGCAAGTAGGCGAAGGCCACGCTCTTTCTGAGCCGGGGCGGGGACGGCCATGTCCCCGGCGCTCTCAATGTGGGTTTGCTTCTACGGGGACGTGGCCGTCCCCGCCCCGACCCCCTGGCTGACGAGCTTCAGGATCGCTAGCGTATTCAGAACGGCCTTCGGCACGAAGGAACTGACCTCGACGAATTCCGGCAGCTTGGACCCGTCCGTACTTCGTTCCGAACAGTGGTCGTTGTCTCCCCAGGGCCCCAGGCCGTCCAGGGTTGGCACAGCGTCCCAAATGAGGTTTCCATCGCTTAGCCCACCGCGCGCTTCGCAGCCGACGGGAGTGCCCAGCTCATCGCCCGCCTCTTTCCACAGTTCGTACAGGCCGTCGGTCGCTGCATTGCGCGGCCAGGGCCGGCATTCGTCCAGGATGTCCACTCTTACGTCACAGGCATACCCGTCGCTGGGGCTTTTGATTTCACCCGGACCAGCCAACGCCAGCAGCCGCTTCTTCGCCCGGGCGTGAACTTCCGCCGTGAAGGCGCGAAATTCCCCTTCGGCGACTGCCTCGTGCGGCACGCGATTCAGTACCGTGCCACCGTTGACCGTGCCAACATTGAACGTGAGGTCCCGCGAGTAATCGGTGAGCGCGGCCACCCGCTGCAGGGTCAACCCCAACTGGACAATCGAATTGACACCATGATCGTGCCTTCCGCCGGCATGTGAGGCGCGCCCGCTGACCGTCACCCGCCACGTGCCCCTCCCCTTGCGCGCGATAACCATCTGACCTTCCTTTCCCTCGCGCCCTTCGCCTTCGAAGATCAGGGCGGCCAGCGTGCCGCTGTCAAACTGGCGGCGGCACACCTCGCCGAAGTCAGGCGAAAAACATTCTTCCGACGAGTTCAGAATTAATTTCCAGTTCATCTCCTCGAACACTTTGGGAGCCTGCGCCCGCAAGCCTGACAAGACGAGCCACATCATCACCGTGCCGCCTTTGATGTCGGTCGTTCCCGGGCCAAAAATCAGATCCCCCTCGGGTCGCCATTGGAATTCGTTGCGCGCTTCCTCTTCCGGCGGGAACACCGTGTCGAGGTGGGAAATCATAGCGATGCTCCGAGGCGAACGGCCGCGACGGGTGAGCACGAGGTGGTCGCCCCAGGCCAGGTTGGTCGAGCGTACGAACTCGGAAGTGAACCCCAGGGGCGCAAAACACTCGGCGGTAAACCGGCTGAGCCGGTTCACCCCTTCGCGGTTGGCGGTGAAGCTGTTGATGTTGACCATCTGCCGCAACAGCTCGAGGGCCTTGGGCAGTTCACCGTTGAGAAAACCCTTCAGCGACCCAGTGTTCTGCATCGTGTGAAATTGGAGAAGTTTGGTGCCCGGGTCAACTTTCACCGCAACGCCGCTAACGAAGGAAGGCGAACCGAAAGTGCTCATCCGCCCGACGGAACCCTGGGAAAAGATCAGCGGCCGCGTGACTGAAGGGCCGTTCATGCTGAAACACAATGGCACCTCTTATCTCACCTATTCAGGAACCGGCGCCGTAGGACGCCTTACCTCTTCCCCAACAACTCATCCGCGAGCGAGCGTGCGTCATAAACCTCCCGCAGCGCCTCGATGATGCCGCTCGAGTGAACTGCCAGCGCTCGGCACCGTTCGTCGGTATAAAGGAAATCGGCGGTGAGGGACTGAATGTTCCCGTCGAAGATGAGGCCGACCAGCTCCCCGTTGCGGTTTACGACCGGGCTGCCGGAGTTGCCGCCGATAATATCGGCGGTGCAAACGAAATTGAGCGGCGCGGCGAGGTTCAGCTTCCTGCGCTTTGCCAGCCAGCGAGGCGGCAGATCAAAAGGGGGCCGGTCATTCTGTGCGGCGGCGCGTTCATACAACCCGGCAAATGTTGTCTCAAACGGAATTTGCTGGTCGTCCTGTTCGTAACCCTTCACCACGCCGAAGGCCAGGCGTAGGCTGGCCGTCGCATCGGGATACTCCGTGTCGCCGGCCAGAGCGTAACGCGCTTTGCCGATTTGGGCATGGGCCTGGCGAATGGCCTCCCGTTGAACGTCGACGGCTTTGCGGATCGCGCGCGCGTCAGAATCGACCACGCGAGCCAGCTCGATCATAGGATCACCGTCTCGTTTCGACGCTTCAGGGCCGGTGCCATAGAGTTGCCGCCGCACTGCGGAGGAGGCGAGCTTCGTCCTGCGAACGGCCTCGACGGCTCGTTCGCGCGGGGATTTGCCGGCGAGAATCTTCTGCACCAGCGGAGCTCTGTAACCGAGTCTTTCCGCCAGCCAGGTCAGCGAGTCGGTCAGCTTGAGAGTCTCGAGATCTGCATAAACCGGCTGTTCGGCGAAGAGGCGGTACTCGAAGGAAGTCCGAGCTGAATCGCGGTATTCTTCGAGCCGTTCGCTGTCGGGCCGGGCACGCTCGTCCGGGGCGCGAAGCAGGTCGCGCGCGTAATCGAACAACACACTGTTGAACCCGTTGCCGCGCTCCACCAGCTCGTATTCCAATGACTGCGCGGCGATGCTCTTCTGTGCCTGAGCGATTCGGTCCCAGGCACCTGCAACCGGAGCCAGATCTTGGCTCGTGGTTACGGCGGCTCGGATTTGTTGTTCGGCCTTTTCTTTTCGTCGCATGAGTTTGGGGTCGAGCAGTCCGGCCAGCGCTCCGTCGCGTACCTTGCGCCCATTCCGCGCGCTAAATAAATCGGTGCGGGCGCGGCGCGCGTTCTCCGCGCTACGCGCGCTCCAGGAGGTGAGAAGGACTTCGAGGCGCTTGAGCCGTTCGAGCGAGCGCGGGTATTCAACGTCGCGCAGATATTCCAGTTCGGCCACCGTCCGCAACCGATCGGTCCGGCCAGGGTGGCCAGAGACAAAGACCAGTTCGTTCTCCGCGGGCCCGTTCTTGCTCCACTTCAGGTAGTGTTGAATTTTGGCGGGCTTCCCGTTCTCGTAGGCCCGGAAGATGCAGATGTCCAGGTCGAAGCGTGGATACTCGAAATTGTCCGGGTCGCCGCCGTAAAAGGCGATTTGCTCCTCAGGGGCAAATACAAGGCGGATGTCCGTGTATTTCTTCGACCGATACAGGTGATATTGCCCACCCTGGTAAAGGGTGATTACGGCGCTGCGCAGTCCCGTTTGGTCCGTGGATTCCTTTTCGATCGCCGCCATTACCGCGCGGCGGGCTTGAAACGCAACTTCATCGGACATACCGGGCTGGACGGCCGCATTCACGCGCGCCGTCACGTCTTCGATGTTCATCAAGACGGTGAGCTCGACCCCTGGGCAGGGTCTTTCTTCAGGTCGGATGCGGGCATAAAACCCGTCACGGATATAATTGTGCTCCGGGGTGCTCAACCGCTGAACCGTCCGAGCGCCGACGTGGTGATTGGACAGAACCAGGCCATCCTCGGAAACGAACTCGGCCGACCCGCCCGTGCCGAATCTTACTGAAGCCTTCTGCAAATGCTCGAGCCAGGGCTGCGTCAACTCGAAGCCGTACTTCTTACGGATCAGCTCGCGGGGCGGGTGGTTGTAGAGCCACATGCCTTCGTCGGCCCTGCCCCGCGTCGCAGACGCAAACAGCGCGAGGAACACGACCAGGGCCCGAAGCGTGAGGCGCACAGGAAATCGCAGATGGTCCATAGCTTAAATCGTGGAGTTTAAGGAACCGGGCCGCGGAGTCGAGCGCTATGGACTTTCCTGGGTTCACCGGTTCACCCGTTCCGCCGCGCCTGCTGGCAGTGACCCTGCACGATCAAGCTGTCCGCTAATTTCGTTCAGTTGCGCTCTTTATAGTCCGGGCTTAGGGTACGTGAAGTTTCGCAGTCAACACTTCAAACCAAAAACTGCTTTATGAAGACGACTACTTCCCACCACCGGACCTCAGTTCACCCGCTCAAACATCACCGGCACATCCGGCCCTCCGGCAATGGCAACGGCCACGGCACGGCTCCGCCCGCGGAACAAAGTATCCGGCGGGACGTGGCCGCGTGGCTCGGGAAGCCCAAACGTAACCTCATCGATGGCAAATGGGTTCCCGCCGCCTCGGCCAAGAGTTTCAAGGTGCTGAATCCGGCCGATGCCTCCTTGCTCGCAGAGGCGCCCGATAGCGAGCGCGAAGATATCAACCGAGCCGTCCTTGCTGCGCGCCGGGCGTTTGAATCCGGTCCCTGGCGCCGCCTGACGCCGGGTGAGCGCGGCAAGTTGCTTTGGCGTGTCGGCGACCTCATCCTGGCGCACGCCGACGAGCTTGCGGAACTGGAATCCCTGGACAACGGCAAGCCGCGAGCCGTCGCACGCGTCGCGGACGTGCCCCTGGCGGCAGACCTTTTCCATTACATGGCGGGCTGGGCGACCAAACTCGAAGGGAACACCATTCCCATCAGCGTTCCGTACGCGCCAGGCTCGCAGTTTCATGTGTTCACCTTGCGCGAACCAGTGGGAGTGGTCGGGCAGATCATTCCTTGGAACTTTCCTCTGTTGATGGCGGCCTGGAAGCTTGGCCCGGCGCTCACGGCGGGGAATTGTGTCGTGCTTAAGCCGGCGGAACAAACGCCCTTGTCAGCCCTGCGGCTGGGAGAGTTGTTACTGGAGGCCGGAATCCCGGCCGGCGTCGTCAACGTCGTCGCCGGGTTCGGCGAGACCGCCGGCGCTGCCTTGGCCGCGCATGACGACGTGGACAAAGTCGCTTTTACCGGCTCGACGGAAGTCGGCAAACTCATCGTGCGAGCCGCCGCAGGGAACCTGAAAAAGGTGAGCCTCGAATTGGGGGGCAAATCGCCGAACATCGTCTTCAAAGACGCCGGCGATTTGGAGAACACCATCACCGGCGCGGCCAATGCCATCTTCTTCAACCACGGCCAATGCTGTTGTGCCGGGTCACGCTTGCTGGTCGAGCGCGAAATTTTTGACGAAGTGGTCGAGGGGGTAGCCGAGCGAGCCAAAAAGATTAAGCTCGGCCCGGGCATGGCGCCCGACACGGAGATGGGTCCGCTGGTCTCGGAGGAACAGTTGGCGCGCGTCACCCGCTACCTGCATCAGGGGAAACAGGATGGCGCTTGCTATCTCGCCGGGGGCGAGCGGGCCGGCACCCGCGGTTATTTTGTGCGTCCCACGGTCGCCCGCGACGTGAACCCGAAGATGAGCATCGTTCGGGAGGAAATCTTTGGTCCGGTCGTCGTCGCCGAACCTTTCACCGGCGTCGAGGAACTCCTCCCCAAAGCGAACGCAACGCAATACGGGCTGGCTGCGGGAGTCTGGACCCGAGACATCGCCAAAGCCCATCGCATCGCCGCCGGCCTTAGAGCGGGGACGGTGTGGATCAATTGCTACAACGTGTTCGATGCCGCGCTACCGTTCGGCGGCTACAAACAGTCCGGTTGGGGCCGGGAAATGGGCCACGCCGTGCTCGAGCAGTACACGGAAACGAAAGCAGTAGTCATAGGGCTTTAAGCGCGCGATTAAGGTAGGGCGTGCTATCCCAGCGCGCCCGGCCCGGCAAGACGAGGTTAGTTCGGACATGGAGTCCATCCCCAGGACTCCGCTTAAAGGCGAAAAGGCCCGGAGCAGTTTCTCCGGGCCGTGAGAGAATTCAGAAATCAATAGCGCTCGCGCCGGCCAGCGCCGCCACCACCACCGCCACCGCCGCGGTATTCGCGCCGGCCACCGCCACCGCCGGCGGGGCGCTCTTCGCGCGGCCTGGCGATATTGACGGTCAGGGCGCGCCCACCCAGTTCTTTGCCGTGGAGGGCATCGATGGCCTTCTGCGCCTCTTCGGGCGTGCTCATCGTAACGAATCCAAACCCGCGGGGCCGGCCCGTGGCGCGGTCCATCATCAGGTTCGCCTCAACGACCGTGCCGTGCGCCGCGAAGGCGTCCTGCAGGTCGTTCTCTGTGATGTTGAAGCTGAGGTTCCCTACAAACAATTTTGCACTCATCTATTCTTTACTGTCCTTGACTCACTTTGCTTTCACCAGACTGTTCCCGCCTATCGGGTTTCAAATCATCACTGAACCAAGTTCACCTGAAGATTTACCATGCCGTGGGAGCGACAAGCTATCTGACAGACGTGCGAACACTGCCCCTTTTTTGCCAAATAGCAAGAACGAATAACAAAAAAGCAGGTGGGTAATATCCCCAGGGAGGGCGCGCCCGACTCGGCGCATGTCGAGGGTTTTGTTTATGTTGGTGGCGTTATCGCTAACGGCATCATTTCTCCAACCGGAATGGGTAGATGTCCTCCGCATTAAACTGTGCCTGCGAAAACTCAACCGCGGCTCCCGGCTCGATTGTCCGCAAAGCGTGCGCGATGCCTGGTGCGATAAAGGCCAGGTCGCCCGGCTCCATCGTAGAGGACACTCGCTCGTGCGTTGCAATATCTTCGAGGATCAACAGAAGCTTTCCGGCGATCACATACGTCCATTCTTTTTTGATTTTGTGATAATGGTTGCCGCGAACGCCCCCGGCCCGGAGCTCGATACACGCGATATAGTGGATAGCCTCCTCCCCATCATGGAATTGTGCCAGTTCTCCCTGCGCGAGCGCCAGGCGTTTGAGTCTCGGCGCGTCAGCGGGCGGTGGGAGACTTACAAAAGGCAGGGAGGATTTGAAGGCTTTGCCGGACAGAAAGCTCGAAGTGGACATAGTGTAATCATAAGGAACCGCTGAATGCGCGCAACACTCGGAAGCGGAAGTTTTTTCGAGAGTTTCGTGGTTTCGATCACGGCGCAAGCGCGTTACGCCACCACCGCGCTCCACTATGACTTTCTAGGAAATTTGATTGCCTGTAGATGCTCGACCGCGAGACGATGGGAAAAAGACAGAAACTCGAAATCAACACCTGAAATGGGGACCTCAACAGGATCAGCCGGCTACCGGCAGCTCATCGCGGAGTATATTCGCGAACACGCCAAGCCGGCGGACAAGTTCAGTCACCAACCGCGACTCTACGCGCTCGCGAAACGGTTGGCGGAAGGCAACGCCTATGACGATGACGTCTTGTATGCGGCGGCGTGGATGCACGACCTGGGGGTGTTCATCGGGCATCGCCCCGAGGACCCGGCCGAGTTGGCTCGGTGGGATAACGTCGCGTATGCGATGAGGGAAACGCCCGCACTCCTGCAACGGTTCGGGTTTCCCTCCGAGAAAATCCCCGCCGTGCTGGAAGTCATTCGAACGCACCAACCGTCAGCGCAACCCACCTGTTTCGAAGCCGTGGTGCTGCGCGATGCGGACATCCTGGAACAAATGGGGGCGGTGGGCATCCTGCGAACGGTCAGCAAAGTGGGTCGCGATACACGGTTTGTGCGATTTTCCGACGCGCTCACGGTGCTGCGGAAGAACGCCGACGAATTGCCGGGGAAGCTTGGACTCGATGCGGCGCGACGTCTGGCGGAGCCGCGGCTCGAGGCGCTCCGGAGCTTCCTCCAAGCGGCCAATGCGGAAACGGGCACCATCGAGTGGTAAGGATTACGCTTTTGCGTAAACCTCCGCGCCTTTCTCAACGAATTCGCGAGACTTCTCTTCCAGGCCCTTCTTCACAGCGTCGGTTTCAGCCAGCCCCTGCTCGGCGGCATATTTGCGAACGTCTTCGGTGATCTTCATCGAGCAGAAATGGGGGCCGCACATGCTGCAGAAATGCGCGAGCTTGGCGCCTTCCTGCGGCAAGGTTTCGTCGTGAAAGTCGCGAGCGGTGACAGGATCGAGGCTGAGGTTAAACTGATCTTCCCAGCGGAACTCAAAGCGCGCCTTGCTCAGCGCGTCGTCGCGGTGCTGGGCGGAGGGATGCCCTTTAGCCAGATCGGCGGCGTGGGCGGCAATCTTGTAGGCGATCACACCGTCCTTCACATCTTTCTTGGTCGGCAGGCCGAGGTGTTCCTTGGGTGTCACGTAGCAGAGCATTGCGCAGCCGTACCAACCGATCATGGCGGCGCCAATCGCGCTGGTGATATGGTCGTAGCCGGGGGCGATATCGGTCGTCAGCGGACCCAGGGTATAAAAGGGCGCCTCGTCGCACCACGCAAGCTGCTTGTCCATGTTCTCTTTGATGAGGTGCATGGGAATGTGCCCGGGGCCTTCATTCATGACCTGGCAGCCCATCTCCCAGGCGATCTTCGTCAACTCGCCCTGCGTCCGCAGTTCGGCAAATTGCGCCTCGTCGTTGGCATCCGCGATGGAACCGGGGCGCAATCCGTCGCCCAGGCTAAAACTAACGTCGTAGGCCGCCATGATTTCGCAGATCTCCCGAAAGTGGGTATAGAGAAAACTCTCCCGGTGATGAGCCAGGCACCACTTGGCCATGATGGAGCCGCCACGCGACACGATGCCGGTAACCCGGCGGGCAGTCAGCGGGACATAGCGCAGCAGCACGCCGGCATGGACGGTGAAGTAATCCACTCCCTGCTCGCATTGCTCGATCAGGGTATCGCGATAAGTCTCCCACGTCAGGTCCTCGGCTTTGCCGCCGGTTTTCTCGAGTGCCTGGTAGATCGGCACGGTGCCAATCGGCACGGGCGAATTCCGCACAATCCATTCGCGGGTCTCGTGGATGTTCTTGCCGGTGGAAAGGTCCATTACCGTGTCCGCGCCCCATTTGGCGGCCCAGCGCATCTTCTCAACTTCCTCTTCGATGGTCGAGGCGACGGCGGAGTTGCCAATGTTGGCGTTAATCTTCACCAGAAAATTGCGACCGATGATCATCGGCTCGCTCTCGGGGTGGTTGATATTGGCAGGAATGATCGCGCGGCCACGGGCGACTTCGTCGCGGACGAATTCCGGGGTGATATGATCCGGAATTTGCGCGCCAAAGGACTGGCCCGCCGAAGTCCGCAGTGCGGAGCGTTCGCGACCAAGGTTTTCACGGATCGCGATGAATTCCATCTCGGGCGTGATGACCCCCAGACGGGCGTAATGGAGCTGGGTGACGATTTTGCCCGGTTTCGCGCGAAGAGCCATGCGCTTGAGCCCCGCCGGAAGCGATGCGTCGCTACGGCCCGGAATCGGTTTATAAGAGGGCGTGACCTCCTCGACGTCGCCGCGAGCCAGAATCCAGGGCCGCCGCAGCAGGGGCAGGCCCTGCTCGACCGCACCCTCAAACGCAAGGTCTCCCCAGGGGCCCGAGCAATCATAGACCCGCACCGGTTCGTTTGGCTCGCCGTTGCCGTTGGAGGTGTGGGTCGGGTTCAGGCGGATTTCCCGAAGCGGCACGCGGAGGTTGGCGTGGATTTTGCCCGGGACGTACACCCGGTCGGAATTGGGCAGCGCCGAGCTGCTGTGCGGTTCGAGCGCGGTCTTTTCGGTCATGGCACTTTGTTTGTTTGGCCAGGAAACCGGCGAGGAAGCTAGTTCCCTTCGCCAGCATTACCTGGAGCAGGTTCAACGGGTCTGCCGGGCTCCCGCACGGCACTCTCAGCCTTCGCGTCCCGCCAGGCGGGACGACCGGTCGGCTCCCCTGCAACAGAGAAACACTAGACCCCGGCCCCGGGCGGGTCAAGCAGGAGGACAAAACATCAACCCGGAGAAATGTCTCGCGCCATTTTGGACGCTTTGGGACACTCCGAGCGCTGGTTCGCTTAAAGCCTTCAGTCAGACAATGGCAACCCATGACACGCGCGAAAAGAGCCTGGCCGCCCTGAGTTCGGTCGGCGCGGCAGTGTTTCTGACAGCGTTGAAGGTCGTGGTGGGGCTGGTGAGCGGCAGCCTGGGGATACTGGCGGAGGCGGCGCATTCGGGGCTGGACCTGGTCGCCGCCGTTGTAACCCTCATCGCGGTGCGGGCGGCGAGCAAGCCGCCCGACCGGGACCACGCCTACGGCCACGGCAAGGTGGAGAATCTTTCGGCGATGGTCGAGACGCTGCTGTTGCTGGCAACCTGCACCTGGATCATCGTTAAGTCGCTTCAGCGGCTGATCTCCGGCCATGTCGATGTGGATGCGTCGATTTGGACCTTCGCGGTCATGGCCGTTTCGATCGTGGTGGACTTTTCGCGCTCGCGCATGCTGTACCGAGTGGCGGCGAAACACCGCAGCCAGGCGCTGGAAGCGGACGCCTTGCACTTCAGCACGGATATCTGGAGTTCGGCCGTGGTCATTTTGGGACTGGCGGGGGTGAGGGTGGCGCAGTCGTATCCCGCGCTGGGCTTTCTCAAAGAAGCCGACGCGGTCGCGGCGCTGGTCGTCGGCGGCATCGTCGTATTTGTCAGCGCACAGCTTGGGCTGCGGACCGTCCAGGGATTGCTGGATGCTTCGCCGGCTGGAGCCGCTGAGAAAATCAAAGAGCGGGTCGAAGCCCTGGACGGGATAATCGATTGCCATGCCGTGCGAGTTCGCCATGCCGGACCGCATTACTTTGTCGATCTTCATGTCACCATGGACGGCGAGCTTCCCCTCCATGCCGCTCATGACCTGACCGAGCGTGTGGAGCAGGTCGTCAACGAACTTCTGCCGGGCGCGGATGTGACGGTTCACCCGGAGCCGAGACCGCTGCCCCCGCCGGCCGGGAGCGAGAAACGCGCGGCGGGCTAGGCGGCTCCGGGCCAGAGGTCAGACGCCGGACGCCAGAAGCCGCAGAAGAGACGCCGCGGGGCATGGGAAGCAAAAGCGGCAGAGGACTGCCGCACTCCAAAACCTTCGGGCGCTTGTTGCGCGTGCGAGTTCGCTTGCGTTTTGGAGTGCGGCAGTCCTCTGCCGCTTTTTGCAAGTTCAGCGCACGTTCCAAAGTCAAACCCCTTTCACGGCGCGTTGGGGACAACGCGCCCTACCCTCGCGCTCGCGTGGTTCAGGCCCGCGCGAGCTTTCCAAAACGGTTCGCGATCGCCAACGCGGGATCGAGCGGGACTTCCTGCCGCGTCACATTCGGAGGAATGCTGATGGCCGGCACGGCCCGCAGTTTCTTATTGGCAAATTGCGGCAGATATTTGCGCTCCGCCTCGAGCATCTCGGCCACCATGTCGCGGATTTCCTTGAGCGTCAGCACCGATGCGGTGAGCGGGTCGAGCGCGACGGCTTGCATCACCAGCTCGGGATCGCCGGTGAAGCTGGCCTCGACGGTCAAACCCTGGACCAGGATATTAGTCATGTTCAGAGCGGCGCATTGGGGCGGGAGGTTGCCGACGACCGTCGGGTGCAGGCCGAGGCGGTCCACGAAAATCGGCACTTCGACGCAGCAGCCGGCGGGCAGGTTGGTGATGTAGCCGTCGTTGCGCACATTGCCGTTGAGGCGGAAGACTTCGCCGGTTTCTTTGGCTTCGATGATATGGGAACAATATTCAGCGCTGCGCGGCCCGAGCGCGGTGGATTCGATCGAGAGCGGGTCGGCCTTGGCGAACTTCTCCGCGAGCATAGCGCAGTACTTGTAATAAGCGCCGGTTTCGCCGCCGAAAGACGGTTCGTCGCAGTAAAGTTCGAGCGCCTTTTGGTTTTTGCGGAAGTAGGGGAGGTATTCGGACAAATGGCCGGTGCTTTCGGTCATGAAATAGCCGAAGTGGCGGAGGACTTCGCCGCGAACTTTTTCGTTGACGTAGTAACCGGGCCTCTCGAAGTTCGCCTTGAGAATCGGGTAGAGGTCCCGGCCGCGGTGTTCGAGGCGGAGGAACCAGGCCATGTGGTTGATGCCGGCGGCGAGAAAATCAATTTCGTCTTTGGGCACGTTGGTGTAGCTGGCGACCAAATCCATGGTGGTCTGCACGCCATGGCACAGGCCCACAAACTGCAGGCCCGGCACCCGGCCCAGCGCCCAGCAACACATCGCCATCGGGTTGGCGTAATTGAACAGAATCGCCTTGGGGCAAAGTTCCTGCATGTCGCGCGCGAGCTCGAGGAGCGCCGGGATATGGCGCAGCGCGCGGAACACTCCGCCGGGGCCCAGGGTATCGGCGATGCACTGGTCCACGCCGTATTTGAGCGGGATCTCATAATCCTGGCGGAACTCCTCCACGCCTCCGGCCTGGAGCATGACGACCACGTAGTCGGCGCCTTTGAGGGCGGCGCGGCGGTCGGTGGTGGAGACGACGGTGGCGTCGATATCGTTGTCACGGATCATGCGCTGGACGAAGGCCTGCATTTTATCGAGCCGCGTGCGCGTCAGGGCCATGAGCCGGTATTCGCTGCCTTTGAGGGCCGTCGTGGCGAGGAAATCGGACATCAAGGTTTTGCAGAAGACGAGGCTGCCGGCACCAATCATTGCGATTTTGGCCATATTGCTTTCGGGTTGAGGTTTAGCGTTGCGACAACAACTGATTGTTCAGCCGCGCGAGTGGGCTGTCAAGCCTTTTGAACTCTGACGGCCCGGGTTACTTGGGTGGAACCAGCTTTTGGAAGTCGGGGTTCTGGCGCATGGTCGTGAAGCGCGCATCATTGCGGGCTTCGGAAAGCAGATCGCGGGCTTTGGGCTCGCGAGTGAGGCGTTTGGCGCTTAAGACCAGAGCGTTGGAGAGAGCGGGCAAGACGTCGTTGTCTTTGCGGAGATTCGCTTTGAAGGCGGCGAGGTCGTACCAGGCCTCAGGACTGTCCGGAGAAATTTTAACGAGCCGTTCGAGGGCGGATTCGAGTTTGGGCCAGTTAGACATTTGGGCGTAGAGCTGGGCGGCGCGGATGACGGCGGCCGGCTCGACGACGGGGTTGCTGACCATCCGGTCGAGAACCTGAACCGAGCGGTCGGTTTGCTGCATTTGCAGATAGACGCGGGCCAGCTCGACGGCGGCGGCGTTGTTGGTGGGGTTTACGCGCAGCTCGTGTTCGAGGGCGGCGAGCTCGTTCTGGGGCGCGGCGGGCGGGGCAGCGGTGCGTTGCTGGCCCTTGAAGCTCTTGAGATTATCGACCAGGCCGGAGACTTGCGGGTTATAGGGGTCGAGTTCCTGGCAGGTTTCGGCGATCAGCAGGGCGTCCTCGACGCGGCCCAACGGCAGCAGGAGATTGACATAACGGAAGACGGCTTCCGGGCTGTAGGGACAAAAGGCGAAGGCCTGCCGGAAGGTGAACTCGGCCTCCTTCAGAATGCGCTGGTACTCGGCATCGGACTTGGGACGGTACTGGGGCGGGGCCTGCATGAGGCGCCAGGCGTAAATGCCGCCAATGGAACTGCGCAGCTTGGAGAAGGCCTTCTGCCCGTCATCGTCGTGGATGAATTTGCGGTCGCC
Organism: Candidatus Acidiferrum sp.; assembly: GCA_035566435.1. Lineage (GTDB taxonomy): Bacteria > Verrucomicrobiota > Verrucomicrobiia > Limisphaerales > UBA8199 > DATMRF01. The sequence continues at coordinate 108,745 of DATMRF010000105.1, read as the reverse complement.
GGTGAAGCCGTTGAAGTCATGGCGGATATAGGTTTTCTCGATCCAGGCCCGGATGTCTTTGAGCGGAGTGTCGTAGTCGATGATATCGCCGGTCAGGCGCTTGGAATACTGTTTCCAAAAGTCGTGGTCGCGCTTCATGGCATCCTCCGGCAGGGTCGGCAGGGGCTGGCGGTTAATCTTCATGATAACGCCGTAAGGGGTCAGGTTCGGGTACATCCAGTCGAGCGGGAAACTTTCCTCGACGAAGAATTCATTCTTCGGATTGTGGTCGAACATGACTTTGGTGAGGAGGCCGTTGATGGCCATGACGGCGACCTGGCCGGCGACGGTGACCTTGTTATCGACGACCCGGACGTCCTCACCCGGGCGGATTTGGCGCGGCTCGTTGGGGAACTGGGTGTCGTGCTGGTAGCGGCGCTGGGCGTCGCCCAGGTATTCGTTGAAGCAGCGCTGCGAATCCTCGGGAGAAGCGATATACATCTCGCGGTCGGGGTAAACGCCGCCGAGGCTCCTGGCGATTTCCTTGGGATAGGCGGCCTCGAGGAGCAGGCGGTTGAGGCGGATGCGCGTATGGCTTTGGGGGTTTTCCGTGATGAAATCCTGCAGGTATTCCGAGATTTGGACCTGTTTAAAGCGGTCGGGCAGGTAAAGCGGCTCGACTTTGGCGAGGTCGGCGATTTCTTTTGCCAGTTGGGCCTGGCGGGTGTGCAGGCTTTGGGAGGTGCTGCCGTCGGCGATGCGCTGCTCGATGGAATTTTTTTCCTGTTGTTTGGCGTTCAGGAGTTTTTTGGCTTCCAACTCGCGTTCGAGCAGGACATTCAGGTCCCTGGCGAGGCCGGCGCCCAACGCGGCGTCGTTGCCCTGGCCGGCGAGGAGCTGGCGGGTTTGCGGGGTCAGGTTGTCATAAATGAACTTCGAGACGGGGTCCTGGCCGGCATTGGGCCGGAGGCGGGCGGCGAAGGCAGGCAGGCCGATAAAATCCTTCCCGGTAAACCAGGACGTGAAGGTGCGGCGCCGCTTCTCGACCTGGTCGCCATGGTTCTCGAAGAAGTTGTCCAGGGGCGACACGGCGCGAGCGAGGAAGTTCGTCTCGTAGTTCTGTTCCTTCTCCTTGGTGGAGCGGAAGAACTCCTGGAAGAAAGGCGGGTCGATTTCCTTGCTGCGGTTGTAGTGAGCGCGGATGTACTGCAGGTAGGTGCCGTCGGCGAGGGCGTTTTGGGTAATGATATAGACATCGCGGCGGTCGAAGGTCTGGTCCAGGAGCGGCTGGCAGTTGTGCGGGGTGAAGCTTTCGCAGAAGATCATGTAGGTCGGGCAGAAGCGGCCCGGGTCGGTGCCGCCGTAGAGGATGGCGTCCTTGGTCATTTCCGGATAGATGGGTTTGCCATCGGCGCCTTTGAAGGGCGGGGTGAACATGTCGTGGCCGAACCAGTAGCCGAAATAGTGGTCACGCTGGTTGCTGCCGAAATAGTGAGCCAGGCCGGAGTAAAGGGGCATGGCGAGGAAAAGGGAGAGCGTGACGAGCAGCGGGCCGCGCTCGCGGTAGAAGACGAGGGCGACGACGAAGGCGAGGGGCACCACGACGAGCACCAGGCCGCCCATCACGGGCAACCCGAGGGTGTTGGGGGCGAAGGCCTGCCCGATCCAGTGCGGCAATTGGGAGAGCGGAACCTGGCCGGCAGGGCCGAAAAAGGTCTTGCCGGTGGCGTCTGCCAGGCAGGCAATCCCCAGGACAACTGCGATAGTCCCTCCCGCGAGTCCCCACAGGCGGAACCGTTGGTAATGGGTGGACATGTAGGCCGCTGTGAGGGCCAGGCCATAGCCAATCAAGCCCGCAATGACGGTGTGGGAATTGCAAAAGAAGACTTTGATGAGGTCGGCCGAGGCGCGGTCCGGTGTTGGGTTGAGCAGAATAATGAGCAGCACGCCCAGGCAGAGGTAAATCGCGCTCAGGCCGATGAGCCACGCCCGCTCGCGCTTCTGCAGCCTCAGGAAGAAGATGAACGGCACGATCGCAATGAGCAGGTAAACCCACGTGTACTCCCTCTGCGCGCCATCGATGAGCATCCACAATTGACCCAGGAACCGCGTCGGTTCGGTCAGGGGATTCGTCGGGTTGGGTTGCTCGTATTGGCCGCGGCTCAGAGCGTGCCAGAAACCTTCGACGGTGCGCGGGTAACCCCATTGCATCGGGGGATTGGTCATGCCCGAGATCGGTTCGTAGAAATAGAAAGCGGCGCCTGCCACCCAGAGCAAACCGAGCAGCCCGACAGCCAGCCATTCCCGGTCGTCGGCCCAGGTTTTCCAGGCCAAATAAGCGAACCAGACCAGGCCGCCCAGGCAGACCAAGGCGAAAAAGGTGAAGCTGCCGGAATCGCCGCGCTTCAATATCGCCAGCATGAAGCCCGAGTAGAGTATAACGAACGCGACGGTCCGCAGGATTACGAGGCCCGAGGTTTTGGTCCGAACCGCCAGCCAGATAGCCGCCGCCAGCGATCCCAGGCCGATGCCGTAATACATGACCTGGAGTCCCGGCTTGGCCAGGTTCGAAAACATATGCTGCGCTTCTCCATTGGTTGAGACCAGGTAGGTGACGAGGGAGTAAAAGATGTCCGTCATGAAGACCACGACGAAGCTCCAGAAAAACACTTCCCGGCCCAGGCGCGGTTTGCCGGCCGCGATTGCGATTTGCACGCCCAACCCGGCCACGATCAGGCTCTGATGCGTCGTAAAGCAGATGCCGAACACGAACAACGCCGCGTAGATGTAACGGTATTGGTGCGGGGCGTAGAGCCAGCGCATGATGCACAGCAGCACGATCAGGAACCACGGCACGCTCGACACCGCAATCCGATTGACCGCCACGGATTCCCGCCACATGAACCCATCCAACCCCATCAGCAGGCCGGCCACAAAGCCCGACACCATGCAGATGGAGTTCTCCCATTTGCCGGTCATGTTTTTGAGTTCCTCGATGCTCTCCATGAACAGGCTGCTCCCGCGGGACACCATCACGCTGAGCAGGCCGCACGCCAGGGCTCCGAGGAAGGCCTCCGCCAGCGCCACTCTCCAGGCCATGTTGCCCACCGGCACCAGCACCGTCCACAGCCAGCTATAAATCGTCCAGACCGGGTAGCCCGGCGGGTGGGGGATGCCGGCGTACATCGAGCCGGTGACCAGTTCCCCGGAGTCCTCGAGGGTCAGTTCCGGAGCAATGGTCAGGCAATAGACGGTGAAGATCACTCCGAACGTGAGGAGGAACGTTAACCAATCGATTTTCCGAAACATGGGGGGCACCCGCCCAGGCGGAGCGGGCGGGCCGGGCTTTTGAGCCTTCGAATTCGTCATACTTGATGTTACCTAAAAAGACACCATAACCAGCCGGGTTTGTATAAGGCGAGCCGAATTTTCGGGCCGTTCGCACAAATGCAAAAGCGCACGTTATTCTGCCGGACTTCCAGGGCGGGGAGCGGGGGATTCCTATCAAGAACGTTCACGAATGGGTCGGCCAGTTCGCGGAGCCCGCGCGCTCCCCTCTGTCCTCTGACCTCTGTCGCCAGTCCCCGGCGCCTGGTCCACCAGGGCCTTTTCCTCCGGCAACAGCCGGGCGCCACGGGCCAGCGCGAAATAGGGCTCAGCCTCACCGCCCCGGCCAACCGCCCGCAACAAAACACCATAATAAAGCCCCACGGCAGGAGTCTTGAGACTATCCGGCGCCAGTTTCTCCATGACCGCCAACCCCTCGCGGGTCCGTCCTTGCAGGTACAGCGAATAAGCGTAAGTGGAGGCGATCACCGGCTCTTCCGGATGTGCGGCGTAGATTTCCCTCGACAGCTCGTGTGCTCGCGGCAGGTTGAGTTTCAACAGCATCGACGTCGCCGCCAAATTGTTCTTCGCCGCCACGTCTCTGCCATCGGCAGCGACGAGCGCCGCGTGGACTTTATGCAGACCGCGCGTGTTGCCCGCGGCGGCGTATAAGCGGTCCAGTTCCTTGAGCACCCAGCGTTCGCCCGGATACCTTTGAACGACCAGCCAGAGCAGGTCCTCGCGCTCGTTCGTTCGGCCCCAACTCGCCGCGAGGTTCAGCAGAGAAAGCAGCGGCCCGAGCCGGTCGCCCGCCCGGCGCAAGGCCAGACGCCACTGTGCCTCCGCCGCGAACTGCTCCTTTTGCTCGCTGGCGGCGCGAGAGAGCCAGGCGAGCCGCAGGAATTCAAGTTCGCCCCATTGCTCGCGTTCGAGGAAACCCTTCAGACCGGCCCAATCTTTCAGGCCGGCATAGCAATCAGCCAGCGCAAGCCGCACCGGCAGTTGCGCCTGCAAGCCAGGCGACTGATTCGTCAGCCAACGAGTGGCCTCTTCAGCCAGGCCGTTGCCCAGCATCCAACCACACACGGTGTGAACCTGGCCTGCATTCGTGCCCGCCAAGGTTTGCACCGAAGCCAGGTAACCGTCGAACTGGTGGCTCCGGGCGCGGCGGAGGATGCCGAGGTGGGTTAATCGGTCGTCCATCGCGGCTGTGGGTTGGGCAACGAGTTCGCTGGAAAGGGCCTGGGCGGCCGGGACATCCCCGCAGTCCAGGCGGTCGGTCACGAGCCAGCGCAGGGCGACGGCGCCGAGGTTCGGGTTCGCGCGCAGGCGTTCGAGGGTGGCGCGGGCGGCGGCGGCCTGGAGAACGTTGGTGGCGCGCAAGCGGAGGACGGCAAGGTTCAACTGGTGCAGGTCATTGGTGGGTTCGAGCCGCGTAGCTTCGAGGAAATGTGCTTCGGCCAGGTCCGGTTGATTGAGTTTGAGGGCCAGCTCGGCGGACAAAACATGGTACGCGGGAAGCGCTTTGGCGTCGGGCGCGATGGCGGCGAGAGTTTGAGCGGCGAGAGGGAAAGGACGACCTTCGCCCCGCAGAGCAGCGGCGGCCAAGGCCAGCCGGTTGTCAGCGGTAGGGGACAGTTCGGCGATACGACGGCGCCAATCGATGGCTTGTGGAGCGCGCGCGGACTCGGCCAGCTGTGCCATGATGCGGCAGGCCTGGAGGTTGCGGGGGTTGAGTGCGAGGACCTGGCGGGCGCTGAGGGAGGCATTGGGGCGATCGCCGCGCGCGAGGAAGCGGCTGGCCTGGTCGAGGGAGCGGAGTTCGCGGTGATGGCGGTAGGCGGGCCGAGCGGCGAACCACAGAGCTCCCACCGCCGCCGCGAGGAGGAGCGCGCCGGCAATCACCAGCTTAGCGGGCATAGGTATCGTCATCTATTGGTCCAAAAGAATTTGCAAGATTTTTTCGATTTCCATTGACATTAGCTGGATATATTGCTCATTGTCAAGCGTTAGTAATATTACAGAATGGCATTATCGGTAAACAACTTAAAATGAAATCATTATTTTTAATCCGCAGTTTGGCGCTGGGAGCGCTGTGTTCAGCCCTGCCGTTGACGGCGAGCGCGACCGCTATTTTCGACAATTCGGCGAACGACCTGGGGACGCGGTTCGATCCGGGCACGTCAGAGGTGGGGAACGAAATCCTCCTGGCGGGCAGCGAGCGGTACGTGACGAATTTCTCGTTTGAGTATTGGGGCGTGAATACCGCAGGGGGAGGCACGTTCGCGGGCAGCGTGGACGCGCGAGTCCGGTTTTACCAGAACAACGGCGCGCCGTTCAACGGATATGCGACTCCCGGAACTTCTTTTTACGACAGCGGCTGGTTTTCGATCGGGGGACCGACGCCCCGCAACACGCTGGTGTTCACGCCCGGGGCGGATGGGATTCCGACCGAAGGGCTGTTTGTGCCAGTGTCCACCATGACGTGGACGGTGCAGTTCAGGGGTTTGGGCGCGACGGACCAGGCGGGCCTGGACCTGTATTCGCCGGCGATTGTGGGCCAAAGTTACTCCGATTACTGGGAGTTCAGCGGCGGGAACTGGCAGTTGATGACGAACAGTGTGGCGATGGATTTCGCGGCGTGCTTTGACGCGAGCCTCACAGCGGTGCCGGAACCGTCAAGTTTGGCACTGCTGGGGCTTGGTGGGCTGACTTTGCTGGCCGCGGCGCGGAGGGGGTGGAGGTAAGGCTGAAGGCTGAAGGCGAGAGGCTAACGTGGGGTAACACACACCTCTCATTCGCTTGTCCGCCGTCAGACATCCTTGGTCGCGCCATACATAGTAGAGGCCGCTGTCGTCGACGGCGACCGGCCCGGAAACCACAAAACCGCACCAGCAAAATGAAACCCCAGCCTCCCATGCCACCCGCGGGCGCGCAGAGTGTACGACCGCAACCGTACTCCGTTCCTCGCCGCCGACCCCGGCCACATGATGGCCGCTATCGCGGCCTTAACACTGCTTAACACTAAATTTTTTTTCGCAGAGGTCTGCGCGGGCTTGGAGGTCTGGAAACAAAGGCATCGTTAAAAGCTTGAAATGGAGGGAGCGCTGAGACAACCGGGCTCCACCTCACGCCTGCGGAGGCAGGGCGCTTCATCTCAAACCGCCGCGAAGTCATGGCGGCAGACGCCGCATGCAATTTTTCAAAGAGATGCCTCTGCAGACGGCACGCTGAGACAGCGCGCCCTACCTTGCGTGGGTTCCGGGCTCACGGCGGCGTTTTGGCGCGGTAGAACGTTCCGGGAAAAGGCGCGGCGCCGGAGTTGGTAAACCAGAACTGGCCGGCGGTGAGATTGTTGGTCGCCAACGCGGTCCAATTAACGAGGTCGGTCGAAGTCTGGAGGACGAATCCTTGCGGGGCATTGCCGGTCAAGCGGAAGGCGAAGCGGCCGGCCGCGAGCCGGGTGGGAGAATCCAGCCAGAGCGAGGGGATATTCACGTTGAGGTTCCAGGCAACTGTTTGGGTCAACACATTGGCGGGGTCGTCTCGGACGAGCGTGGTGTTGTCGCGGACGCCGGCGCTGATGGAGTGAGGCCCGTTGCCGAGGGTTTGGGGCAAAACCGCAAACGAGGAACCGGTGGCCCCGGGTTGGACGAGCCCGTCGGCAAACCACTGAACGCTCAAGCCGTGGCTGGCGGGCTGGAGCAACGAGAGATTGAAGGCCAATGCCTGGGTCGATGACACCGAGAGGCTGGTAGCCAGCGGAGAAAAGGCATCGACGGGGCGGACTTTGCGGTAGAACGAGAGCACCATGGCTTCGCTGCAAACCTCGCAGAAAGGCGCCGCGGGATGGTTCATGCAGCAATCGAGTTTGGGGCGGAACCAGTTTGACGCGTTGTAGTGAGCGCCCTGAAAGAAGCCGACGACGGCGGCATAGGGAGCAGTGGGAGGGGTGGGGACAGGGGTTCCCGCGGGAATCCAAGCCCGCCATTTGAGGTAATTGGAGCGTGTTTCCTGGGTGGTGTTGGGCTCCTCGACCGCGGGGTAACCCGGATAGGCATTGGTGTATTCGTCGCCGAGGCCGGCGACGACGTGGCCGGTTTCGTGGGCCAGGATGTCGGGCATGCCGGCACCCGTATAAGTGATGGCGGTTTTGTCGAGGCCGCCGTCGGAGCCGCCGGGGCTGAGGTCGTTGACGAGCAGGATGGAGAGACTGGCGCTGGGCACCAGGGTTTGCAGCAGGGCATCGATTTTGCCCTGGCCGTCGTTGTAATTGCCGTCGGCAAAATTCGGCGGGATGGTAATGTAATAGTCGGAAACGGGGTCGTAAGTGCTGTTGAAGTAGGTGTTGCGGTATTGGGGGTAGGAGGCGTGGTCGGAGCCGGATTCGACGGAAGCGACGGCGATGGCGAAGGCGTTGAAATACGGGCGGTATTCCTGGTAAGGCGGGCGGGCGAGCAAGGCGTTAAGGGCATTCGTGGCGTCGGCCTGGAACCGGGCAACCTGGTTGGAGGTGTAACCCTCCGACAAAAAGACAATGTTAAAGCGGTTGGAGGCCGGGCCGTTGGAGAGGATGGTGGTGAGGGACGGCTGCGCGAGGAGGCTGAACGTTGAAAGTAGAAAGCAGAAAGTTGAAAGTTGAAAGTTGAAAAACGGGAAACCGCGGAAGACGCGGAACAACCTGATCGAGGACGAGGACGAAGAGGAGGATTTCCGAAGGGTGCGGAAGCTTCCATGGGTAGCAGTGCGGAATATGCGCAGAGAGAGGGATCTCAAGGGGGCGCCATCCCGGCGGCGGTTCCGGCTCGCTGGGACAGCGCGCCCTGCCTTGCGGGCGGATGATCCAGGGGGCCGGTTCATTCGAAACTGAGCGCGTAAAACCGGTTGCCGGGTGGCAGCGTGAGGGAAACGGCAAACTGACCGCCGCTGGAGGTGACGGCATTGGTCACAGAGGTCCACTGGACGGGCGGGGAGAGGCTGGCGGTCTGCTTGAGCGCGAAACCGGCGGCGGCGTTGGTCCAGGAAAGAGCCGCCTGGCCACCGGCAAAGCTCAGATTCAGGCGAGGGACGGGGGCAACCGGCACGCAAGCCGCGAATTCCGAAGTGTTGTTCGCCGGGTCGGTTGCGGTTGCCGTGACGACATAGCCAGGCGGCACAACGACCGGAAGCCTGGCGACGAAAGCGGCGTTGCAGCTCGAATCCGTGGCAACGCTCATCTCGCCAAGGTAGATCTGCCCTTCCCCGCTCCCGGAGGCGTCGCAGGCGGAGCTGGCAAAGAACTGCAAGCGGAAGGCGGTGGCGGCAGCACTGTTCAGCGTGCCACGAACGCCGGTAGCGCTGCCGGTGACGGCCAGCGACAGCACGGGAAAATTCTGAAGGAGATTCGCGCCGGTGTCCGTATCGCAGGGATCGTTGGGCGTGACGCCGGCGGTTCCGAGGTCGATGCCGAGCGCGCCGTTGGAGAAGATGCTGTTGCCGTCAATGAGGTTGTTGAAGCTGCCGTTGCGAATGCGAATTCCGCAATAGAAGGTTTGGGCGTAGGCGATGCGGTTGGCGGCCGCGCCCGGACCACCGATGATTGTGTTCGTCGTGCCCGCCTCTAGCTCGATGTTATGGAACGTGTTGCCGAGGGGAGACGCACCGGTGGTTGTGGTTCCGACAAGATTGCCTTGGATAACGGTCCCAGGAGCGTTCGTGAGGAAAATGCCGCGGGTGCCATTGGCCGAGATCAGGTTGCCCGCGCCGGCGACGCTGCCGCCGATGATGTTGCCGGGCGCGCTCTCGATGTAGATGCCCTCGACAGCATTGCCCAAAGCGGTGGTTCCGGCGGCACCCGCGCCAATGATGTTGCCGAGGAACTGGTTGCCACCTGCACCGGCCTGAACAACGTAGATCCCGGCGTCGTGGTTGGCCGAGATCAGGTTGCCGGCGCCGGGGCCGCTGCCCCCGATTGTGTTATTAGGCGCGCAGGAAATGCCGACGCCGGCGCTGCCGTTGCCCAAAGCGCCCGACCCGTTGGCACTCGTGCCGATAAAGTTGGCCTGCACGAGATTTCCTTGCGCTCGAGGACCGGTCAGAAACAGCCCGTAGTCGCCATTGGCCGAGATGACGTTTGGCCGTGCCAGGTCAACCCGTGACGGTGGCTGGCCCACGATGTTGTTGCTCGACGCGACGAGCAACACTCCCGCGAGGCGATTCCCCAGAGCTGACGCGCCGGCCACGTCCGTGCCGATAAGGTTTCCCAACAGCGAGTTGCTCGAACCACCGGTAAGCGACACGCCGTTATAGCCGTTGCCGGAGATGAGGTTGCCCGCCGGCGGGGAGGACCGGCCGATGGTATTCGCAATCGCCCCCTGAAGAGTGATCCCGTCGCCAGCGTTGCTGATAGCAGCGCTCCCGCTCTGGCTCGTCCCGATATAATTCTGGAGGACGAAATTCCCGGTCGCGCCGGCGCCATACAGGTACACACCGCTGCTGCGGTTTCCCGAAATCACGTTGCGGCTGGCGGGCGAACCCCCGCCTACGGAGTTGTTCGCGGCGTTGTACAGGGTCACGCCGTTGTTGGCATTCCCCAGGGGAGCATCGCCCGTCGCCGTCGTGCCGATCAGGTTGCCCGTTATCGTGTTGTTAGAGCCGTTCAAGACGTACACACCGGCGTCGGCGTTGCCGGAGATCAAATTGCCCTGGCCGAGGAACGCGGCGCCGACCACGTTGCCTGAAGAATTGTACAGCCACACGCCTTCCAAGCCATTCCCGCGGTTGATGGTGCCGGTTGGATCGGTCCCGATGTAATTGCCCAGGATGGAATTGGTCCCGGGCCCTTCCACCTGGATACCGCTACCGCCAAAGCGGTTGATAACCAACCCGCTTATGGTGCTGCCTCCCGCCAGGACCCGCAGGCCCGCGTTATTGCCCGCGCTCGCACCGCTCAGTTCCACCAGCGGTTGCCCCGCATAACCCGGCTGGGTTGTGCCGTCGAGCACTACCGGGTCCGTCAACGGCGGCAACGGCGTCAGCGGCGTGATCGTGTGCACCCCCGAGCCGGAAATCTGGAACGTAATCGTGTCCAGACTATTGGTCGCGTTAGAGTCCACGATTGCCTGACGCAACGAACCCGCCCCGCTGTCGTTGGTGCTGCACACCACCAGTGTAGCTGCGCGGCTATCGGAACCCGCTGCCGCCAGCCAAACCGACAGTAAGAAAGAGCCGGGTAAATGAACCCGGGTCGGGAGAAACCAACGGTGTGGTATCATAGCACGATCGGAGGCCCGCACGATACCAAGGCCGGCCCGGCAATACAAGCCAAAGCGCTTACTGCGCGAGGGCAGAGCGGGGGGCGTGCGTGCGGAATCCGTGGTTGAAGCTCCTTAGCCGAAACGACGGAAACCGATCTTAACGCAAAAGTGCCGAGGCGCAAAGGCGGGAACCGGCTTTAACCTCACAAAAGAGGCTTGCCTTGCAGTGACCTCAGCGGACCCGGTCTTTGGCCTCGGATTCCTCAGACCCTTTGCGTGTGCCGCTTTGCGTAAAGGGTTTCGACTGAATAGATCCGGGCTAGGCTTTGCCGAAGAGGTAACGCCGGACGCGCGATCCGACCCCCACCGTGAGCACCAGGCCGCCAAACACCGCGAGCGCCGCGTTCGTGGTTTCGGGCACCGCCTCGACACCGAAGGTATTGAAGTTGCCGAAAGTCACTGTATCGAAACCCTTCGTGCCGGTTAGAGTCTCGTAGCTTTCGAGATAACGGTATGCCGTGCCAAGACTAGAGGTAGCGGTGGACTGAAATTTGAAATACGGCCCCGAGGCACCGACATCGTTCAGATCGAAATTGAACTGCCAGCTTGATCCGTTGTCCGTGAAGGTCACCGACTTGGGGTCCGGCAGCGTGGGACCGGCGGCGAGCTCGTAGATCCTCATGGTCGGCGCATTCCTCGAAAGGACTATCGCATAATCCGCCCCGAAATTCGGAGCAAACTTCGCAGTTGCGCGCGAACCAAATGAGGCGTATCCGGACACGGTACTTGCAAACGCGCTGCTGTTATCGTAGAAACGGCTCGTGTCCGTAAACCCGCCGGGGCGCGAATCAATGTATAGCACCAGGTAGTTTTGGAAAAAGGACGGGCTGCTGCCGCCCAGCGCAACGGTGGCATGAACCGTCGAACCGCTATCAGACAAAGTGAGACTGCCATTTCCAATCGCGCCGCCTCCACTGCCATCGCCATTGCCGTAATAGGTATAAACGCCGGCGGTCGAAATATGGAGGAGGCTGAAGCAAACCAGGCCGATGATCAGGACGTGCACCGATAATTTATCTGTTCTCATAAGGTAATCATCTTTCGATTGCGTGATGTTGTAGCAGGTCTTCGCAGGCCTCGTCAAGCGTTGTTTTAAATATTTTTTGGGGAGCCGGAAGACCGTTGCGACCACAACAAAGCGTGGGCTTGGAGCGCAGCCGCGGCGGCGATCGGCGCACCGGACGACTCGCTTGAACGGCTTGGCTCAAGGTGCTATTTAAAGCGGTATCAACCACGCTGAATGCCGGCTAAAGATTCCAAGCTGCAAAATGGCGAACCCGGGGCGCGCAGCCTGCCGCCGCTGTGGGCCATCAGCAGCCACGGACCATCCGCCGGCCTGAATCCTGACTCGTAAATCGTATGCCCACCAAGGATCGCCGCGTCGATAGCTACATCGCCCGAGTTCCCGGCTTCGCCCGGCCCATCCTAGCGCACCTGCGCCGGCTCGTCCATGCGGCCTGCCCGGAGGTCGAAGAGACCCTGAAATGGGGCTTCCCGCACTTCATGCACAAGGGAATCCTCTGCAGCATGGCCGCCTTCAAACAGCATTGCTCGTTCGGGTTCTGGAAGCACGCGCTCCTGTTCCCCGCGGAGTCCACCCCGGCAGCACAGCACGCCGAAACCGGCGCGCCCGGCATGGGGCAGTTCGGCCGCATTACCGCCCTCTCTGACCTGCCCGGCGACAAATCCCTGCTCGCAATTATCAGCAAAGCCGCCGCGTTGAACGATGCCGGAATCCAACACCCCTTTCGCGTCGTGCCCAAACACGAGCGAAAACTCGTCGTCCCCGTTTATTTGGCCGCCGCCTTGAAGAAGAATCCCCGCGCCCGCGCGGCGTTTGATGGTTTCAGTTATAGCCACAGAAAGGAGTATGTCGAGTGGCTGACGGAGGCCAGGACTGAACCCACGCGCGATAAACGGCTCGCCACCACGCTCGCCTGGCTCACCGAAGGAAAATCGCGCAACTGGAAATACGAACGCTGCTGAGTTCGTGGTGTTTACCTCAATTCCACAGCTTCGGGCGGGGACGAAAAGGATTTGGGGCGGGGTGGCAGCGTACAGCGGCGACACCGCTTTCCGGGCGCGGTCCTGGCCCCCAAAGCGGCGTGGCGCTTCGCTTCCCGCCGCACTCCAAGTCCTTTGGTTGTGGCGCGAGCCGCTGCCAGGCTGCGCGGGGTGTGGGACAGGATCCTTCCTCCTTAATGGATTCTGTTAGGATTGGGCGATTCTGTATCTCGTCGCCTGCGTCGGTTCATCTCGCAGCGACGGCCGATACCTTCTCTGCGCCCGGAGCTTCAGGCGTCGCTACGCGACGCGAAGGTCAATTGACGCATCCCCCCGTGGACTGAAGTCCACGGCTACCGTCACGTCATCGCTACGCGATGGAGTGGGGAGGCGGTCGTCACACGGCGGTCCGTGGGACTGAAGTCCTCGTCATTACCCACAACTCTTACAGGGACTTTTAAGCTTTGTTGATGACATAAACTATTCATCTTCAAAAATTTGCTGGTTCGCTCAGGCGTCGCGACGCGACGCTGGAGCGTGCGGACACCTCCCCCGTGGACTGAAGTCCACGGCTACCATCGTTGCATCGCTACGCGATGCATGCAGGTGTTGGCTACCATCAAGCTGCCGCCCCGCGGCGCGGGAATGGTAGCGAATTCCGGGCATTTTCCTGCGGATTTGCGCGGCCAAGAAGGGAAACTCATGCTAGGCTCAGAAAGATATGGGTAATGGCAAGGACTGAAGTCCACGGCTACCCTCGCTGCACCGCTGCGCGGTGCATGCCGCTGTCCGGTTCAGAAGAAATTTGTCCCACACCGGGCTGCGCGATTCTGAGCAGTCCGTGCTTGACACCGGGGCAGCTTCCGGGTAAAGTGGCGCGGTTTAGAGCAAAATATGAAACCGTTGCCATATCTCTTGATCGCATCATCCCTGCTTTTCTCACCCGTCACCCGCGCGGCCGAAACCGCACAGGCCCGGATGTATTGCCTGTCGTTTAAAGTGTATCAGGCACCAAACGGCTTTGGAGATTACATGAAGATTAACAGCACGGCCTCGGACCCGGGCGCCTGGGAGGTGAGCCCGTCCCAGACGCCTGACTCCGAGATCACGCTCCCGGGAGTGAACAGTTATGGGAGCGGCTTTTGGTTCTGGGATAACACCTATCAATACTATACAGATTTCGGCACCCTTTATTTGAACCCGCCCGATTTTACCGACCTCAACACCAACAAGTTCCCCGATTTCTTCGAAGTCGCGCTCGGAGTGAGCGGCGCCACTTCCACCGGCTCCTACACCTATCACGACTCGAATCCTAACTTCTACGGTGATTACTCCGGCAACATCTTTGCGACGTGGAACCGCACTGCCGGCTCCAAAACCGGCACGGTCTCCATGCAAATCGTCGATACGGTCAACGGCAATTACTGGGATACCATGATCGGCGTTTTCGAAATCCTCGAATACAAAGGGACCCTCTCCTACACGCCCTCGGCCGCCAGCGTCTCCGGCACCCTCAACCTCACTCAAACCGGCTCCAATGCCACCTTTACCGGCAGCGCCCAATGGGTGAAAAGCGCCACCAACCGCTTTAATTCCCTCATTATCCAGCCCGGCATCCTGACCGATGCCTCCGCGCAGGCCAACTATTTCACCAACCGATATTTCTTCCGCGACGCGAATTGGCCGACCAACTACGCCGGCTATGTCCAATTCGATAACGACGGCGATATCGGCACCTTCTACCCCTACGCCGTCTGGGTCCTCTCCATCAATGACACCAACGACGCCAATCACAACGGCATCCCCGATTTCAGCGATGACGCCGCCGTGGCGCCGCCGCGCCAACCGCTGCTAGGGCTGGCGGCCACGCCCACAAACTTCCTCCTTTCCGTCTCCGGCGACATCAACCACGTCGTCAAAATCCAGCAAAGGCCCAATCTCGCCGCCGGTTCGTGGGCCGATGTCACGTCCTTTACCCTCACCAATCCGACCGTCGTCGTGCCGCTGACGCCGTCGGGCGCCATTACCTTCTGGCGGGTGCAGGCGCAGTGAAAGGGGTGGTTGAAGGTTTTGGAATCGGTTGCAGGTTGAAGGTTGAAGGTTGCAAGTTGACGGCGGCTAAGCACGCAGAACATGGCGCTGAGCGGCGCGCCGCCCCCCGGCAAACAAATGCAAACAGAAGCGCTATCGGCGAGTCCACTCCAGCAGCCAAGGTGAGTTCTCGTTCATAGCGAGTCGAGCTCGAACTCATACCCCAGCGCCGAGGCTGTTGCGTGCGCCGCGATCGTCAGGGCGACAACTGTTGTGACTGCGATGAGAAAGATCTGCCGCGGTGCCCGACGCCGCGCCACCCAGGCGACGATGGGCACAACCACGGCCCACTGGACGAGCGAGTACAATCCTGCATATTTCCCACCGAAGGTATGAACCATGGTGTAAGGCACGTGTGTAACGCGATAGTAGTGCGAGTATGGGAATACATATTGTATAACGAAGAAGACTGGTCCGAAGCCGAAAAGCGCGAGTAGGGCCAAGGTCACGATGGGGCTGGATGTGACCAGGAGCGACCGCCCATAGGTAAGGAACGCGCGCATGACCCTAACATGCGGCCTTACTGACGCGGCGCAACTGACGTGCGAACCGTGAACTGACGCTCGTCGCCGCGCCCAGTGCAGGCCGAGGGTTATGCCTCATTTTGTACTCTCCTGTTTGTCCTCCGTACTGCGCTGTGCGGGACCAGGCACAATGAACAGGCAAACCAGCCCGGAGAGGAGGTAGCCGATAAGCCCCCACTCCAAAACCAAACCGACTACATAGCCAACGAGGCTCGGGGTGTGCGCACCACCGAGCATCGCCCCCAAAAGGTACGGAAAAAAGCTGAGCGGGGCCAGTGCGGAGGACTCAGCGTGGTTAACCAGCGCAGTCGCAGTAAGGCCGCCGGCCAGCACTACTGCTGTGCCGATGACCTGGAATCTGACGAGGCGTTTCATACGCGCTGCCGAAAGGCCCAACGTGACGCTGAGCGGTGCGCTGGCCGTGATGCACCAACGCAAACAGGCACGCAATCGGCGCATCCGCTCAAGCGAAAGTTGGGCAGTGGCAGGGTCATCTATTTGCTCGAGGTGAGAATTGCAAGTGCCACGATGGCTGCGATTACAACGAGAAAGAAAATGATGAGTTTGCGGTTCTGGCTTTGACGCTTCGTGTGAAAATCTCCATACTTGGCCTCGTCCGCGTCCTTATCGTAGCGGCGTCCTCGCTCCTCGGCGCCTTCGTCCTGCATGTAGTCCCTATCGCGCAGTCCCATAAGTAATCTTAGCTCAGCATCCGGTAAATGCCCAACTATGATTATACGACGAGTTGTACATGACATCCTGCACAATTGATTTTGGTAAGTTGTTCTGCATCCATGCGTTTATGAAAGCAGACCCGCGAATTTCTATCAAGGATTATCACCAAAAATCGCAGCGATGCGCCGCCGAGGGCTCCAGATTGAAACCGAGACGCGACCGGCGCATTCGCAGCAGCAAAAGTTAGGCCACTTCATGCTCACGTTGGCGCCTGTGCCGGTGATAGACCACTACTGCCAGAGCCACCAAAGTAGAAGGCACGGCGGTAACCAACAAATAGAACAAGAGGTTGCGAGATGCCTTTGGGTCGCCCCAGAACTTCGCCGTGAACACGTCCGCCCCAAAGTCGAAGAGCAGACTCCCAAAGTAGCAGATCAAGATGGAAATCACTGCGCCGCTCATCGCCGCAGTGAACGAGACCTTGTTGCGGTGCGCCCACAGCGTACGACAGATCAAAGCGGTGACCGATGCCGTCACCACTGCAACGCAGGCGAAGTAGAGCAACGCTTCCATGGTGGCCTAACTCTGATTATACGACGGGTTGTGCACGGCGTCGTGCACAATTGATTTTGGTAAGTTGTGCCGCATCCATGTGTTTATGAAAGCGGACTCGCGAATTTCTATCAAGGATTATCACCAAAAATCGCAGCGAAGGAACCACTGGAGGGCAGAGGTCCACCACTCACTCCTCCACCGTGCTGCGGATCTCCCCCTCCTTGACCCTCGTCCGCAGGCGCTGTCCGCCTTTCACCTTCTGAGCTTCGCGGATCACTTTGCCGGACGCTGCGTCCATGGTGATCGAGTAACCGCGCGCCAGCACCTGCTCCGGGCCCAGCAGGCGCAGGCGCGATTCGACGGCGTCGAACCGGGTCTTCGCCTCGCCCAACCGGTGCCGTGTCTGCTCGCGCAAACGCTGGCCGGCCTGCTGCAAGACCTCCCGCCGCTGCTTGATCACGAGCGCCGGGCGGACCCGCGAAAGGCGCTCGGCCAGGTTCTGCCACGCAACGCGTTGTTGCCGCGCGCCCTGTTTGACGGAACGCAGCATTCCGCTCTGCAGGTCGTCCAGCCGCTGCAGCCAATCGTTCAGCCGTCGCCGGGGGTGCAGCAGGCCCAACCGCCGCTTTGCCTGCGAGAGCGCCTCCCGCTTCTCCTCCACCCGCCGTCCCACCAGCTCGCGCAGCCGGCTCGGGCCCTCAGCCACGAACGGGCGGCTCGAAAACACCCCTTCAGTGATCAGCTCGGCGGCGGCACTCGGAGTCGCCGCGCGCAGGTCGGCCACGAAATCGCTGATCGTAAAGTCGATCTCGTGTCCCACCGCCGAAACCACCGGCAGCGCCGATTCGAAAATCGCCCGCGCCACCACCTCCTCGTTGAACGCCCACAAATCCTCGAGACTTCCCCCGCCCCGCGTCACCAGAATCAGATCGAGCGCGGTAGGGACGCGTTCCACCGCGTCCCCAGCATTGCTGGCAGGAGTCAGGGACGCGGTGGAACGCGTCCCTACCATTGTTGGGGGTGGGGACGCAGGGGACTGCGTCCCTACCATTGCCGTGAACTCATTCAACATTCGTATCGCCGCGGCAATCTCGGCCGCCGCCCCGTCCCCCTGAACCCGGCACGGAGCCAGGATGATCTCCAGCGCGGGATTGCGGCGTTGAATCACGTGCAGCACGTCCCGGATGGCGGCGCCGGTGGGCGACGTCACGATGCCGATGCGCTCGGGGTAGCGTGGCAGCGGGCGCTTCCGTTCCGGCGCGAACAGGCCCTCGGCCTTCAGCTTCGCCTTCAGCTTTTCGAACGCCGCCTGCAGCGCCCCGGCGCCCTCCAACTCCACCGCTGTCACGCGCAACTGATATTGCCCGCGCGGCTCGTACACGGTGACGTCGCCGCGCAGCGTGACCTTGCGGCCATCCTGCAGGAGCGACCGGTCCACCTGCAGTTCGCCCCGGAACAGCACGCAGTTCAACTGCGCCGCCGCGTCCTTGAGCGTGAAATAAATATGGCCGGAGCTTTGGAGCCGCAGATTTGTCACCTCGCCGGTGACCCAGACCTGCCCGACCTCTTTTTCGAGCAGACGCCGGATTTGCGCGGTCAGCTCACCGACCGAAAGCACCTTGCGGGTCTGTTCCGCCGGGAACAGCTCACCGAAATCCCATTGCGATTTAACCGGCCTGGCCATCGCCGCCCAATTAAACACTTAAGTGCCCAGCGTTCAATCCCTGCTTCCGGATTTCTATTGTCTATCCGTGAAATCCGCGCAATCCGTGCTCAAAATTCGAACCTGTTCTTCGCGCCTCTGCACCTTTGCGTCTTTGCGTTGAATTCCCCTGCCCCCAAGCGGTGTTCCTTTTCGCGCCTTCTCGTGCCTTTTTGTGGCAATTCTGTCGCCTTCCGCGTATTCCGTGTATTCCGCGGTTATTCTCTCCTGCTTTTGGTTGCGTCTTTGCACCTTCGCGCCTTTGCGTTCAATCCGTTTGCATCGTTACTCAGTCCGCAAATCCCTTCCGGATTTCCGCCAGCTCTGCCTGGGGCTCGGCGTCGGCGCGCTCCAATTTGCCGGCGCGGCGGTACCAGTAACGGCTGTTGCTGTCGTCGCCCTCAATCTTATGCAACACGGCGTGAATCCAGGCAGCAGTGGCGTCGCCCTCATATTGCTGCACGATGTTATGAGCGGCGTCCCATTGGCCCGCTATGGCAAGATCGATCGCTTCGAGGAGCTCTTTCTTCATGACAACTTTCTTATCGTTCGATCGATGGCCTTTGGCAACAGGCGAAATAACCGCTGCCTTGGCATGTGAGAATCCTAATACCTACGCCGCGTCAGAGCCTTTGGGTCGGCGCCGATTTGAAATCGACTTTGCGCCTGCGCGTCGATTGCAATGCGCGGCAAGCCCGGATATTTCACATCGTTGCCGGTAGCGCAGGTTTCCGAACCTGCGGGTACCAGTGCAATCACGACACTCTGCCGACTTGGAAGTCGGCGATACGGCAGGTTTGGAAACCTGCGCTACGAACACTGCTGCCGCGGCACAGTCGCGGGTGAAAAATTTGCGGGCCAGGCTCCGGTCACGTATAGCCGATTGCAAATCGGCGCTCCGGCGCGTGCCACAATGCGCCGCCTTGCCGCCAGAAGGGTTCCGTGTTAAGGAAACGCCGCCATGCTGAAGCGAGCGCAGTTACTGTCGAAAGGTTCGCGGGCCCGCATGCTGCAGACGGCGACTGAGCTCTGGCACGGCCAGGACTTCGATCAGTACTTCGAGCTGATGGAGCGCGTCTGCCGCCTGGATCCCGCCAATCACGGGCTCCTGCTGGATTTAGGGTCAGCCTATGGGATGCGTTACGATTACGCCGCGGCCGAACGCTGCTTTGAGAGAGCGGCCCGAGTGGCGCCGGACCGGGCGACGGCGCTGGCGATGGCCGGGATGCAGTGCCGTAACTTCAGCCGGTATGAACTGGCCAGGCATTATTTCGAGCGCGCAATCGCGGAAAAGAGCTCCCCTCCGGACACTTTCGTGAAGCTGGCTGAACTCTATGAACGGTTTCATTTTCTCGACGAGGCGGGCAAGCTGGTCGAACGCGCGCTGCAGATGGACAGCGCCTGCGCGCTGGCTTTGCTCGCCCGCGCCAGGTTGGACCGAGCGAGCGGGCGCCTGGAGGAAGCGGAAAGAGTGGTCCGCCCATTGTTGTCCAAAACCACGCCGGATACCTGGTCAACCCGCATCCGGGGCTGGTACGAACTGGGCGCGATACTCGACCGCCAGGGACGTTACGATGAGGCCATGACCGCGTTCCTGGAAGCCAAGGCGATGATCCGGCCAAATGCCGCAAACTATCTCGCCTCACAACGGTTGGTTCATCTCCGCCTCAAAGAAGCGGAAGCCAACATCACGGCCGACGTGTTGCGCCGGTGGTTCGATTCCGGGGCGGAGTCGCCACCGCCGCGCCGGCTCGCCCTGCTCTGCGGCCATCCCCGCTCCGGCACGACCTTGCTCGAACAGGTGCTGGACTCGCATCCGGACATCGTTTCCGCTGAGGAAACCGCAATCTTTTTTGAAACCTATCTCTCACTTAAGCGCGGGCTTCCGAATGACGCCCTCCTGCTGTCCGTCCTCGACAGCGCCTCCAGCGCTGCGCTCCAACAGGCGCGAGAGCACTATTACGATTCTATGGACCGCTTCCTGGGCAACTCAGCGAACGACCGCTTGTTGGTCGACAAAAACCCTTCGCTCACCGGGCTGGTTCCGGGCCTTGTCCGCGTCCTCCCGGAAACGAAATTCCTGGTCGCCTTGCGTGACCCATGGGATGTATGCCTGAGTTGCTTCATGCAGCCCCTGCCGCTCAATCAGGTCAGCGCGATCTTCCTCAGCCTCGAAGGAGCGGTGGAGGAATACGCGTCGCTAATGGGATTGTGGAGGGCGATGGCGCCACGGTTGCCGAACCCCTGGCTCGAAGTCCGTTACGAGGACCTGGTCGAGGATTTGGAGTCGGTCTCGCGGAGAGTGCTGAGCTTTCTCGGGGTCCAGTGGGATGAATGCGTTCTGCGGTTCAACGAGCATGCGCGAAAGAAACTGGTGCGCTCGCCCACCTACCAGGACGTCACCAAGCCGGTCTTCAAAGGCGCAGTTGGCCGCTGGCGGAATTACCAAAAACATCTCGAACCTTATATCGAGAAACTGGCTCCGTTCGTAACCGCCTTCGGTTACGAATAGCGCCCACCACCCAAACCCGAAACTCGAGAGCTGATTACAGACCCCATGGAGCTGAGAAGTTTACGGCCACCAATTCCGCGTTTCATGAGCTTCAGAGACGGACCGTCAATTATAACAAGCTCCACGCACTCCATACGCTTCGCGCGATTCGGTCGCCGGTTTGCGTCCGCGCTCATTGCATCCTTTCGGTTGGCGATGCGCGGCAAAGTTGTGCATGGCACCGCTGCCACCACGGGTTTCCGCGCCATTTTGGGGATGGCGGTCCTCGCGGCCAGCGGGGCGACTGTGCCGGCCGCGGAGGCGGCTTCCGATCCCTCGCTGGCCATTACGAACGCGGCTGGCACCGCCGGGGAGCAATCATGGAACTGGCACACGCAAAACACCGACATCGCGCAGTATCATCCTGGCTTTTCTGCGCTTTACTCGGGTCCGAACAGCCTGCGCAGCGTCAACGAAGTGAAAGAAACCGTTTCCGTGGACTTGTTTGCCGGCGCGCGCCTCTGGCGCGGAGCGGAGGCGCATATCGATGGGTTGATGTGGCAGGGTTTTGGTCTCAGCAAAACCTTGGGGGTGGAAGCGTTTCCCGACGGCGAGGCCTTCCGTCTTGGCACCAAGGTTCCCAACGTAAACATCGCCCGGCTGTTCCTGCGCCAAACTATTAACCTGGGCGGCGAGCAGGAAGATGTCGCCGACAACCAACTACAGCTAGCGGGCCGGCAGGACGTCTCACGCATCACGCTGACCCTCGGAAAGCTCAGCGCCAAAGATATTTTTGACAATAACGCGTACGCCAATGATCCGCGAACACAGTTTATGAGTTGGGCCTTTATGGCAAACGAAGCCTGGGATTTTCCCGCCGACAGCATCGGCTACACCACCGGTTTCGCCGTGGAATTGGACGAGCCGCAATGGGCGGTCCGCTATGGCTTTTTCCAAATGCCCCGCACTTCCAACGGCACGGCGCAGGATTCGCACTACCTTGAAGCCTGGGGGATGGTAACCGAGTTCGAACGGCGCTACGCCCTCGCGGGTCACCCCGGCGCTGTTCGGTTGCTGGCCTATCTCAACCGGGCGAACATGGGCAGTTATGCGGCGGCCGTCGCCAGCCCGGTCCGCCCCGCGGATATCGAGGCGACGCGTGAGTACCGCTACAAGTATGGCTTCGGCTTGAACGTCGAACAGGAACTCGCGAGGAACGTAGGCGCCTTCACGCGCCTGGGCTGGAGTGACGGCCAAAATGAGGCCTGGGCGTTCGCGGACGTGGACCGCACCGCGACATTGGGGGTGAGCGTCAAAGGCGAATCCTGGGGGCGCCCTAACGATACATTCGGCCTGGCCGGAGCGCTGAACGCGATCTCCCGCGAGCACCGGGATTTCCTCGCCGCGGGCGGACTCGGCATCCTCGCCGGCGATGGCGCGCTGAACTACGGCTTGGAACAAAGCCTCGAAACCTATTACGACTTCCACGTATGGAGAACCATCCACGCCACGATTGATTACCAGTTCATCGCCAACCCGGCGTTTAACCGGGACCGAGGACCGGTGTCGGTGTTCGGCGCGCGGCTGCACTGGGAGTTGTAGCGGGAGTGGAGGGGTGGTATTGGTTGCATAAAGGCGGGCAACAGCGTATTTTTTCCACATGACGCTCGAGGCCATCAAACAGGAAGCCCTCGGTTTGACTGAGAGAGACCGGGCCGAGTTGGTGTTGTCGCTGATGAACACGCTGGCCGCGCGTGAGGCGGATATTTCTGACAAGGAAGTGTTGCGACGTGATGCGGAGTTGGACGCCGGCAGCGTCGAACCGATGCTCCACGAGGAGTTCGTACGCCGCGTCCGAGACGAGCGCGGGCGGTGAAGCTCGCGTACCATCCTCTTGTCCAACGCGATGTGAGCGGCATTCTCCGCCACTATGATAGGATTTCGCCGCGTTTGGGTGATGAATTCTGGACGGAGTTGACGCACCTAATCGAATTTGTTTCCACCAAGCCCGAGCGGTTCCATTTTGCAGAGCGGGAGCTGCGGCGGGCCAATATGAAGCGGTTCCCGTATCATTTGCTTTTTCGCGTGACCGCGGGCGCCATCCGAGTGGTCGTGGTCCGGCACGACAAAAGGCATCCGAGTTATGGCACCACGCGCACATAGGGCGAACGAATTGCGCGGTTCGGCAGCCGCCGGTCTTGCTGTTTGCGGTCGCACTGGTAGGTTCGCTTCTCCTCTGCTCGGCCGGTTCACGTTGCCTCGCGGTTGCCGCCCAACTTGGCGTTTGGCGCATCCCGGTGATGCCTTCACCCTCATCGAGCTTCTCGTCGTGATCGCCATCATTGCGATCCTCGCGGCGCTCCTGCTGCCCGTACTCACCAGGTCCAAAGCGAAAGCCGAATCGTTGACCTGCGCCAACAACCTTAAGCAGCTCTCGCTGGCGTGGACTTTGTATGCGGACGACAACGCCGATCTGCTGGTGAACAACCATGGAGTCCCGGAGACGCTCGCCCGCAGGCAAACCTGGGCCAACAACGTACAGGACTGGGTGGTCAGCGACGATAACACCAACCTGGTTTACCTGACGGATGGCAAGCTCGGCCCGTTCGCAAATCGCTCGACCCGGATTTTCAAATGTCCCTCCGACCGCGAGCCGGCGCCCAACGGTCCGCACATTCGCAGCATGTCGATGAACGCCATGGTGGGGAACCCGGGAGAGCTGACCAACCGCTTCAACCCGCTGTACACGCAGTTTTACCGCAAGGCAGAAGTCCAAAATCCATCGGGCATTTTTGTTTTCCTGGATGAACATGCCGACACGCTTAACGATGGTTTTTTTGTGAATCGCCTGGAAGATTATGAGTGGGGTAATTTGCCCGGGTCTTACCACAACGGCGGCGCCAATTTCTCGTTTGTCGATGGCCACATCGAGTCGTATCACTGGCAGGTGCCAGGAACCGTCCGACCCGTGACGCGTGCTCGAATCGGTCTGGTTCCCGCGTCCCCGCCGACCGATTTCGAATGGTTGAAGGTCCGGACCAGTGTCAAAAACCCCGCGTCTTAATGGTCCTTATGCCATCGGATCGCCAACTGCAAAAGCTCGCTGGAGCTCTTCAGGCTGAGCTTCTCTTTGATGCGGGCGCGATAAGTATCGACCGTTTTCACATCGATGCGCAATTGTCCCGCGATCTCGCGCGTGCTCAGTCCGCGGCCGGTCAGTTCGAACACCTCAAGTTCACGGTCGGCGAGCAAATCGGCGACCGAATCGCTCCTGGAATCGGGCTTCGAAGTCAACCGCGCCAGCACGACCGAGGCGGTGCGTTCGTTGAGATAGATGCCGCCGCCCAGGACGCGGCGGAGCGCCAGCAGGATGTCACGGGTGGCCTCTTGCTTGGTGATAAAGCCCTGGGCGCCGGCCCGAAGCACTCGTTCCGCGTAGAGGTTTTCGTCGTGCATGGACACCACCAGGAGCAGCACCCGCGGCCAGCGGGCGTGAATGTCCTTAATCAGTTCCAAACCACTCGAGTTCTTCAACATCAAATCGACGACCACCAGGTCGGGCTTGGTGGTCTCCAGCATCTGCAGCGCCTCGGAGTGTTCTTCGGCCTGGGCGCAAACGGTCAGATCGCTTTCGCGCTCGATGCTCTCCGCCAGCCCCTCCCGCACCACGGGATGGTCATCCACCAGCATGATTCGCGTCGCATGCGGCTTGGGCGATGGGTTAATGCTCATTTGGCCGCGCGATCCTTTTTCGCCTCAAACCGAGTCTGCCGCTCTGCCCAAAACCACTTCTCGATGCGGCACGCGGCACAAGACTACCGTGCCCGGGGCGTTGCCACTGATGCGCAACGTTCCGCCGATGCTCCGCGCGCGATAATCCATAATGTGCAGCCCCATGCCCGCGCGGCGTTCCGGCGTTGCCTGCAAACCTCGCCCGTCATCGGAAACCTCGAGTTCGATTTCGCCCGCGGACTCCCGCAGGCGAATCGAGATGGTTCGGCCGCCGCTATGTTTGATCGCATTGTTGACGGCCTCCTGCGCGATGCGATACAGGTGCGTCGCAGTGGTTACGTTGCAGTGCAAACGCCGCGTCGCAGCCTCCCAGAGGCACTGAACGTTGAAACGCTCGCTGGTCGTCGTGGCCAGTTCCTCGAGGGCCGGGACGAGCCCTTCAGTCTCCAGCCGCACCGGGTACAAGCCGCGGCATACGCGTCGGGATTCGGTGATCGCCTCGTCCAGCAGCGTCGTGATTTTTCGCGCTGGCGCAGCTTCGGGCCTCTGCTCAGCAATCAGAGACTGGTGGAGCGCGTTTGCGGTGAAGGCCATCCCGATGAGCTGCTGGCAAAGCCCGTCGTGGATGTCCTGCCCGATGCGGGCCTGCTCGAGGTCGCTGATCTCCAGGATTTGGCGCTCGAGCCGGATGCGGGCGATGGCTCCGGCGGCCTGGGCGGCAATGGTTTCGATTCCCACACGCGTCGCCACGGCGAGCTCGTCCTGAGCATGCGACCCGAGGTTCAGCGCGCCCAACACTTTGCCTTCATGCTTCAACGGCAGAACGGCGAGTGCCCGCAGGCCTTCGCCGACCCAAAATGCGTCTTCAGTGTTCCACCCGGGCGCACAAATGGGGTACAACGGCCGCCCCTCCTTTACCAGCCACGCCTCCCGGGAGCCCGCTCCGAACGTCGCGACCTGGCTGACGAAGCCTGGCGACAGGCCCACGTGCGCTTCCAATCCCAGGGCGCCGCTTTCCTCGTCGAGCAAATAGACGCCACCGCAGTCGATCCCTTCCAGGCCCGTCGCCGCCTGCAGCAAACGATCCAGGGCGGCGTTAAGGTCGCTTGCTACGCTCAGTGCGACCGCTACGTCCCGCTGCGCTTCCAGCAATTGTTCGACCCGCTTCTGCTCGGTAACGTCCTCGGTAATCCCGACAATGCGGTACACCTCGGACTTTTCATTGACCACAGGGAAGGCCCGGTCGTGCACCCAGCAGAGCGAGCCGTCTGGCCGTTTGACCCGGTATTCCTCATCGTAGTCTCCTGTGATCTGCTTTGCATAGGTGGCGCGGGTCACTCGCTCGCGATCCTGGTCGCAAACGGCTGCCAGCCAAACACCGGGCGAGGTGTAAATGGCCTGTCGCGGCTGGCCCCAAACCGTTTCGAAGCCCCGGCTCACATAGTTCACCCGCGTTTTTGCGGGGTCCGTCACCCAGAACACCTCGGTAATGTTTTCAGTCACCTGCCGAAAAAGTTCGAGCGTCTCGCGCAGACGGACCGCCGTTTCCTTGTGCTCTTCCACCTCGCTCCGCAACCGTCCGGCCCGCTCCTGCACCGCCCGCTCGAGGGTGCGTGTCGAGCGGCCAAGCTCGCCGGCGAGCCAGCCGGTGGCGGCAAACCCCAGCAGGCGAAGCACGGAGTTCCAATAGACGACCCAGGCCGGCAAAGCGAAACCGCCGGACCGCGCCCCGTCAAAATAAAGGAAGATCCCGGACGTGAAGGTAATAAATAAGGCCGGTCGAGCGCCGGCCGCCCAACCGACGAATGCGCAGCCGCACAAATAAAACAAATCAAAGTTGAGCCCGCGCGTCGTGGTGAGGTCCAGCAGCCCGACGAGGCAGGTGTAAACAAACCCGATGGCGGTGAGTCTGGCCTTCGCACTCATCGCCGCCGGAGGGTTCGCGCCGACGGCGCCTGGCTCTTCCTTTGGGTTTCCGGCTGCCACCCAAGTCCCCAGGTGGTGTCCAAACCAGCTCATGAGTTTTTGCATAGGTCACCAAAAACGATTTTCTGCCAACGGACCAGGCGTCCCTGCGCGTGAAGTCCCCGATCTGTTGTGGCTGTCAGCATACCAGCAGGAGACGCACATGTGAACCCGGATCCGCTGTCCCTGCTTTTATTCTGGCGGAGCATAGGAGGGAAGGGGTAAAGGAGAACTCATGCAAACGCGCGTCAGTTCTCAGCCGGCCGCCACCCAGAAAGCTATTCCTTCACAAAATGACCACCAAACCGCCTTACTTTGGCTGTTGGGCGCTGCCGCACTCGCCGCTGCCGCCGGCCGTTCGGTCGCTCAGTCGAACTACACCCGCCTGGAGCAATTGCCGGCCCCGCTGATTGTGGCCAGCAGCGAGGCTTACCCCGGTGGACATCACGACGTGGGAAACATCATCGACGCGAATCCCTCGACGGAATACTCGTCCAACGGCAAGGGCACCAACACTTTCATCCAGTTCGACTTTGGCGCGCCCACGCGCATCGTCGCGTTTCGCCATCTGGACCGCAACGACCCCGCGACCGTCGCCGCCTCCGAGTTGACGTTTTCAGACCAGGAAGGCAAGACCGTGCTCACCGCACATGTCACGCACGTCAATCGGCGCGGTGGAGTGACCCAGCTGACCTTTCCGGTGCTGGTCACGGCCCAGCGGGCGCGCTGGAATATCACCGCGTTGGGGGGCGGACTTCGCACGGTGGGTGGAGCGGAGATCGCATTCTTCACGATTGGAAAAACCGAAACGAAACCCAGGGGGATCACGCTCAAGACGCAGCCGGTTGAGTTGCTCGAACGGCAAGGGGACAAATTGGTCCAGCGCCTCAAGGTTACTATTGAATATCCGTACACCGAAGCGACGAAAGGGGTGCTGTTAGTCGAGGGGGCCGAAGAACAGGCACTGATGTTGGGCTTCGGAAGTCAAACGGTAGAAGTCAAAGTCCCGGCGGTCGAGTCGGAGAAGACCGTCAAAGTCGCCCTAACCGCCGGCGCCCCCGCGACCGAGATTTCCGCCGTCGCGAGCCTGAAGCCGGTCCGCAAGATGGAAATCTTCATTCTGCCGCATTCGCACAACGATATCGGCTACACGGCACTGCAAGCGGACGTCGTGCAGAAGCAGAACAGCAACATCGAGACCGGGCTGCGGCTGGCTGGGAACACTGCCGATTATCCGCTGGGCGCGCGGTTCGTCTGGAATACCGAAGTGCTCTGGTGCGTGGATAATTACTTACGCGGGGCAACGCCGGAGAAACGAGCCGCCTTCATCGCCGCGGTGAAATCGGGCCAGATCGGTCTGGACGCCTTTTACTGCAACATCCTGACCGGGTTATGCCGGCCGGAAGAGTTGCTAAACCTCATGAGTTACGCGACCCGCCTGTCCGCTGAGTGCGGCGTGCCGATTGAATCGGCGATGATCAGCGACGTGCCGGGTTATACCTGGAGCACGGTCTCGGCGATGGCGCAGGCGGGCGTGAAGTATTTTTCGTTCGCGCCGAATTACTTCGACCGCATGGGCGGCACGATGAAAGAATGGCAGAATCGGCCTTTCTGGTGGAAGGGGCCCGACGGCAAGAGCCGGGTCCTCTGCTGGTGTCCTTCGCGTGGCTACGCGCTGGGACACTTGATCGGCGACGGCGAAGCCTTGGCGCGCTTCATTCCCGAATACCTGGGGGAGTTGGAAACCAACCACTACCCCTACGACGTCACCCACTTGCGCTGGAACGTGCACGGGGACAACGGTTCGCCGGACGAAAAGCTCGCCGATGTCGTGCGCGCCTGGAACGAGCGGTATGCGTATCCGCGGCTGATCATCAGCACTACAGCGGCGGCTTTCCGCGAGTTCGAACGGCGTTACGGCAACCAATTGCCGGAGTTCAGCGGCGACTACACGCCGTACTGGGAAGACGGCGCGGCGTCATCCGCGCTCGAAACCGCGATGAATCGAGCCTCGGCGGAACGACTGGTCCAAGCAGAGAACCTTTGGGCGATGCGGCGATCGGTCCCCTACCCTGCGGCGGCTTTCCAGGAAGCGTGGCGTAAGGTCCTGCTTTACAGCGAACACACCTGGGGCGCCCACAACAGTATCAGCCAGCCCGATCTCCCTTTCGTGCGCGACCAATGGAAGGTCAAACAGGCTTTCGCGCTCGACGCCGACAAGGAATCCCGCAACCTGCTGACTCAATCGATTGAGCCGACTGCCGGGGCGGAAGGCCGCAGTGGGTTTATCGACGTGTTCAACACTTCATCCTGGGAACGGACGGACCTCGTCACGCTCGCCCGGGACGTGGCGACGTCAGGCGACCGCGTCGTGGATGACAAGGGAAAGCCGGTCCCATCTCAGCGATTGTCAAGTGGCGAACTGGTGTTCCTGGCCAGTAACCTGCCGCCGTTTGCCGCGAAGCGTTTCCGGGCAGAGCCGGGCCCGGGCCCCGTCTCGGGCGCGGCAAACGCGGACGGGCGGTCGTCTCTGAGCAGCGCCGCTTTCAACGTGCGGATCGACGAGCAGACCGGCGCAATCAAAAGTCTCTTCAGCCGGACGCTCGGAAAGGAGCTGGTCGATGCCAGAGCCGCCACCGCACTGAACGATTATTTCTACCTGCCGGGCTCCGATCTGAAAGCTCTGAAGCGTAACGGTAGGCCGCAAATCACGGTCAGGGAGAAAGGGCCGCTGGTAGCTTCGTTGCTCGTTGAGTGTGAAGCGCCGGGTTGCAAACGTTTGATGCGCGAGGTGCGGGTCATCGACGGACTGGACTGGGTCGAACTGATTAACACGATTGACAAGCTTCCCATTCGCGCGAAAGAAGGCCTGCATTTCGGGTACGGGTTCAATGTGCGGGACGGCACCGTGCGCATGGATGTCGGCTGGGCCGAAGTGCGGCCTGAGTTGGACCAGATACCAGCGGCGTGCAAGAACTGGTTTAGCGTGCAGCGTTGGGTGGACATCTCCAATGACAAATTCGGAGTGACCTGGGCGCCGGTAGATGCGCCTTTGGTCGAAGTCGGCGGCATCACCGCCAACCTGGTCGGCTCGCAAACCGATTGGCGCGCCTGGATTCAGCACCTCAAGCCGTCGCAAACTCTTTTCTCCTGGGTGATGAACAATCATTGGCACACCAATTACCGTGCGGATCAAGAGGGCCCAACCGTGTTCCGGTATGCTATTCGCGCACACAAAGGGTTCGCGTCGGAAGCGGCGGCACGCTTCGGCGTCGCATGCTCGCAGCCACTGGTCGCAGCGCGAGCTTCCAGGCAGCCGGCGGGGAAATCGCGGTTGCAGTTATCCTCCGACCGAGTTTTGGTGGCCGGGTTCAAGCCGAGCGACGACGGCAAAGCGTCGATCGTCAGGCTGTTTGGAGCCTCGGGAAAGGACGAGAGAGTGAGGCTGGAATGGTCAAAGCCGGCACCGCAACAGGTGTGGCTGAGTGACACCAGCGAGAAACAGAAAGGAAAGATGGGCGATACTATTGAAGTGCCGGCGTGGGGGATCGTGACGCTGCGCGCGGAGTAAGTGGGCCAGGCATCGCACGAATGACGCCTGAGGACGCGATCATCTGGCCGGCACAAGCCGCGGGCGACCGGACGGCGCCCTCTCTTGCGGCCAACGAAGTGCATGTCTGGGCGGCGCGTCTCGATGTCTCCTCAGCAACTCTGGCCAGCTTCGCTGCAACCCTCTCTTTGTCCGAACGAGAACGCGCCTCGCGATTTCATTTCGAGCGCCATCGGCATCGATTTATCGCCGGACGCGGCCTGCTGCGCGTACTGCTGGGGCGGTACCTCGAGGTCGAGCCAATGC
Organism: Candidatus Acidiferrum sp.; assembly: GCA_035566435.1. GTDB lineage: Bacteria > Verrucomicrobiota > Verrucomicrobiia > Limisphaerales > UBA8199 > DATMRF01. The sequence continues at coordinate 78,549 of DATMRF010000105.1, read as the reverse complement.
GAATCGAATTTACCTACGGCGCAGCGGGCAAGCCCATGCTCGCAGCAAGCGATCCCCAAACCGCGCTGCATTTCAACCTGGCCCACTCCGAGGACCTCGGTTTGATTGCCATCACTCGGAACAGCCCCGTGGGTGTTGACGTTGAGAAAGTTCGAGCACTGAAGGATGCGGAAGAGCTCGTGGCGAGGTTTTTTTCCCAGCGCGAACACGCCACTTTCAAGGATTTACCGGACTCAGAAAAACCAGCCGCTTTTTTTAATCTCTGGACCCGCAAGGAAGCCTGGCTCAAGGCGACCGGCGAGGGCATCGCCCATTCATTGCATCTCGTGGAGGTTTCATTTCTGCCGGGCGAACCCGCGCGCCTGCTCGCCATCCCGGAATCCCTGGGTCAAGGCACGCCGTGGACTCTGATGGACTTGCATCCTGCGCCCGGTTTCGCCGCCGCTCTCGCGATTGCCGTTCTTGACCGCAGAATCCAGTGTTGGCGTTGGGAGAGCCCCTCGGATGCAACTGCACTTTAAAAGCTACGGCGACGGCGAGCCGCTAATCATTCTGCACGGGTTGTTTGGTTCGTTGGAGAACTGGCATTCCATCAGCATCAAAATGGCCGCGCTGTTTAAGGTCTTCGCGGTGGACCAGCGCAATCATGGAAGTTCCCCGCACAGTCCGGAGATGAGCTATGCCCTCATGGCGGCCGACCTGGAGGAATTCATGGAAACGCAAGGGCTCACGCGGGCGCATGTCATGGGCCACTCTATGGGAGGCAAGACCGCGATGCAGTTTGCGCTGAGCTACCCGGACCGGGTAGAAAAGCTCGTTGTCGTGGATATCGCACCGAGAGCCTATTCGCCGCGGCATGGAAAGATACTCGACGCCCTATTGTCGCTCGACCTGCTAGGGTTCCAGACACGGAAGCAAATCGAGGAAGCGCTTGCGCCTGCCATTCCTGAATTGGGCACGCGCCAGTTCCTGCTCAAGAACCTGACCCGAGGGACCGGCGAAGGTTTCCGCTGGAGGCTGGGCTTGCGCGAGATACACCACAGCTACGCCCACCTCAGCGAAGCCCTAACGAGCTACAGGCCTTATGAGAAGCCTGCGTTATTCCTCCGCGGTGAACACTCGGATTATCTCAGGAAGGACGACCTGAGCCTCATCCGCGAACTCTTCACAAAGGCGGAACTTCGAACGATTCCTTCAGCGGCCCACCTGTTGCATGTGGAAAACCCGGTGGCGTTTCTTCGAACGGTAATCGGGTTCCTGACCAAGGGCCGGGCCGGGAACGTCGAATTCCCCGAAGATATCTCGTTACGATGAGGCAGAGAAGGCGACTTGCCATAGCTCGCGCAACAAGCGGGTTGCGTACGGGGACGTGGCCGTCCCCGCCCCTTCATAATTCTCGCCTGCCAGCAAAACTCAGCCTGGCTCACTGCGTTCTGACGCGGGAGCCGCCTCGGTAGTGCAAAATCGGTTGAAGCGCTCGTCCAGCCAGCACTTGCGCACGTCGTCGAGCAGGCGCACCAGGTCGTCGAAGCCATGTGGCTTCACGCGGTAATCGTAAACGCCCAACTGACGCGACTTGTCGACATCGGTCTGCAGCTTGGAGGAGGTCAACACCACGACGGGCAACTGGTCGAATTGAGGATGAGTGCGCAGCCATTTCAACACATCGAACCCGTCCATCCAAGGCATCTTCAAGTCCAGTAACAACAACCCCGGCATCGGATGTTTGTCACGCTGGGCATAGTCGCCCGTACCGGCAAGGTAATCCACCGCTTCCTGACCGTTCCGGACGACGAACAAAGGATTCGGAATGCCCGCGCGATCGAAGGCGCGTCCCATGAGGAAGATGTCGTTTTCGTCGTCCTCGGCCAGTAGAATTGCAACTTCGTTCAGCATGTTTTTTGATTTCACCTCCGGCGAAGCAGCGGACCCACCGGGGGGACCTTTAAATTGTCAGCAATATGGCACAGCTCAGGTTGTAAAACAAATAAACCCAGCAGGCGCAAGCAATTCCGTATTTTCACCAGGAGGGAGCCACCGCCTCTTGGCGGCTTTTCGTACCCTCTGCCATCAAACGCCGACAGCGCCTTCATTCCCCACGATCCGAGAACCTACAGGCCCGCCGCCTTTGGCGGCACTCCCGTAAACCGCACCTCCTTCCCCGAAACCGCTTGAAGCACGAGCTTCGGGTTGTCGCCGCAGGAAAGCGGGTTGTTCACCGACACCGCAGGCTGCAACCCAGCGAGCCAGGTTCCAATCAACTCGCGGATCCTGGTAGTGTCCAGGCTTTCATAGACAGTGGGGTATTTGCTTAGGTTGGTTTGAGCGAGTTTGAGGAGAGAAGCGGCGGGCTGCAATCGGTTCTTTTGAAAATGTACGAACGCGCCGGCAAGCTGGATCAGGCCCTTGTAAAACAAGTCCCTGGGACCGCCCCGCTCCGCCAGCCAGAGTTCTTCGAGGACTTCATGAGCCTCGAAGAAAAGCTGCCGGTTGAAGCATTCGAAATACCCCAAATACCGCGCGTCGAGTTCCCGCCCTCGCAACGCCTCGATGATGCCCGCTATCTTTTCGTTCTTTTTGCTCATGCGGTCAGGCCACCTACAGTCTCAAGTCTCAAGTCCCAAGTCTCAACTCCAAAGACCACGCACGGTTATCCAGGTCGGATCGAGGGTTTCCGAACGTACGGGCTCGAAGGCATGATGCTGGATTGACGGCCGAGAGCAAGAGATGTTGGGATCTCGGCTTCCGACTCCAAGTTTGGGACTTCGGACTTTGGACCTGGGACTTGGGACTGAATTGACAAGTTCCGGACGGTCCGACACTCTGAGCGCATGGCAAAGCCAGCTTTGGGCCGTGGCCTGGGGGCGCTTTTGGGCGGCAGCCCTGTCGCTAAACCCCCCGCGCCAGCCGAACTCTCAACCACCACCGCGGAGGCGTCGGCGCCTCCCGATGCGCGGGAGCGTGTGGAGCGCGTTCCGCTCGGGAGGATTGTCCCCTGCCCCTTCCAACCGCGAAAGGATTTCTCCCCGGAAACGCTTCGCGAGCTGGCCGATTCGATCCGGGAGCAGGGTATTGTCCAACCGCTCATTGTGCGGGAACGAAACGGCCACTTGGAACTGATCGCCGGCGAACGCCGGTGGCGAGCTGCTCAACTGATTGGGTTGAAGGACGTGCCGGTCATTCTGCGGCAGGCCGATGATCGGGCGGTGCTGGAGCTGGCGCTGATCGAGAACCTGCAACGCGAGAATCTCAACCCCATCGAGGAAGCCCAAGGCTATTCCCAGCTCATTGAACAGTTCCAGCTCACGCAAGAGGATGTCGCCACCAAGGTCGGCAAGAGCCGTGCGGTCGTGACCAACGCTTTGCGGCTGCTTCGTCTGCCTCCCGAAGTTCAGAGTCACCTCCGCGATGGACGGCTATCGGTGGGGCACGCTAAAGTCATCCTTGGATTGGCCGGCGATAAGCACCAGAGACTTGCCGCTGAGCGAGTCTTACGGGACGGTTTGAACGTCCGCCAGACGGAAGTGCTCGTCGCGCATCTGCAGGCCCGTGAGACGTCTACCGCTGCTAAAGCGGGGCCGTTGACGGCTCCGCCCAGGGACACACACGTGGCGAACGTGGAAAACCAATTACGCGAACGCCTGGGAACAAAGGTCCACCTCCGTTATAGCCAGGGAAAAGGCGCTCTGGAGATCGCCTTCTTCAGCGATGCCGAACTGGAACGAATCCTCCAAATCCTTGGGGTGAAGCCGGATTGAGTTGAAATGGGACTTCGGCATTGTGGAGTGATGGAAGATGCGCCCTCAGCCTTTACTGTTTTACAGGATTTGGTATTAAATCTGTCTGGAAGCGAACTTGAGCAACACCAACTGCGCCGGCCCAACCGAACGCGTCCTGCAGGACGTCCCAGTTCACCATTGCCCCAGCACTCAATCACTCCATTAATCCATCAATCCATGACCCCCTCACTCCGCTCAGCCGCGTACATCACCTCACGTCATGAATAACCCTGCCCTACTCGAACAAACTGCCGCCCAGCTTCAGAATGCCATAACGCAAGTCAGCCGCATGACCGCTTTTGTCGGCCTGGACGGCTTTGTAGATGACATCCTCCACGTCGTCGATAAGCGGGAGAGCGCAGAGAAATACGTGCGCCTGCCGACCATTGCGCAATTAGCCGAGCGGTTGGCTGCCGCAGCCGGCCGGAGCACGAATATCGAATTGGTCAGTCAGCTTAATAAATTAGGCGGGAACGGACCGATCATGGCAAATGCCTTGGCCAGCTTCGGCCTCAAGATTACGTATCTCGGCGTCCTCGGCTATCCAAACATTCACCCCGTATTTGCCGAGTTTGCCAAACGCGCTGAGGTTCATTCCATCGCTGAACCTGGCTATACCGACGCACTGGAATTCGAGGATGGCAAGATCATGCTCGGCAAACACCAGTCGTTGAAGGAAATGAACTGGGAAAACATCAGGAGCCGGTTCGGGCAGGAGAAGTTCTCCGGCAAATTCGAGAGTGCTGACCTGGTTGGGTTCGTTAACTGGACCATGCTCCCGCACATGAGCGACATCTGGTCCGCGGTGCTCAAGGAGATTTGTCCAAGAATGAAGGGGGTCCGGCGGAAGCTCTTCATCGATTTGGCTGACCCCGAGAAGCGGACTAACGAGGATATTCTACATGCCCTCGAGCTAATTGCCGCGTTCCAAAAACACTTCGATGTTATTCTCGGGTTGAACGAAAAGGAAAGCTACGAAATCGGCAAAAACCTGGGACTGAAAACCAACGAGCACTCACTGGAAGGCTTGCAAAAACTCTGCCGCGAAATCCACCTTCGCATTCGAGTCGATACGATCATCATTCATCCTACAGCGTATGCGCTGGCGTCCGGGCCCGACGGCGAGGCGATGATTGAGGGCCCGTTCACCCCAAAGCCAAAAATCACCACCGGCGCCGGCGACCATTTCAACTCCGGTTTTTGCCTCGGCAAATTGCTCGGATTCCCTTCGCAGCAATGCCTGCTGACCGGCGTTACCACCAGCGGGTTCTATGTCCGCACTGGCCAGAGCCCGAGCCTCCCCGACCTGGCCGGCATGTTGCGGAATTGGCCGTCTTAGGTAGGGTGAAGAGCGGCGGGTGGCGGGTGGCGAATGACAAGATGATTTTACCAGTCGTTAAATACGGAACGCCGGTGCTTCGCCAAAAGGGTGCGCGCGTTGAGACCATCACACCGATGATTAAGAAGCTGATCGCGGACATGCTGGAGACGATGTACGCTCACAAGGGCATTGGTTTGGCGGCGCAACAGGTGGGTGTGCCGGTGCAGCTCACAGTTATCGATGTACGCGGCGCAACGGACCGTCCTTCCTCCCTGGAGTTGAAGGGCCAGCCGGCGGACGTCGGCGAGTTCATGCCGCTCGTACTCATCAATCCCCAAATCACGCCGGTCGGAGCGCCCGTAACCGGACCCGAAGGCTGTCTTAGTTTTCCCGAGATATACGCAGAAATCACCAGGCCTGAAGTGGTGGATGTAAAAGCATTGGATGCGAACGGAAGAGGTCTCGAATTCCGGTGCGGCGGTTTGCTTTCCCGCGCCGTCCAGCACGAGACCGATCATCTTCACGGCATCCTTTTCATCGACCGGATGGATAAGAAGACCAAGGAGGAGCTCCGTCCTGAGCTTGAACAACTGCAGGCGGAAACCAAGGTCGCGCTCAAGCCGTGAGAAAGCGTCCGTAACGCGAAGACGCAAAGGTGCGGAAAGCCCGTTGGCTTCGCTTGGGTGGGGGTGTTCAGGCCGACATCGCCGCGCTCAGAACCGGACCTCCACCTCGGACTTGCCTTCCAATTGCAGGACGAGTCGGCCCTCCTTTTCGGTGAACTCATGCGGAGCGGCGCACTCGGTCTTTTTCCCGTTGATTTTAAGCAGCGGCCGACTGCCCAGACCGTTGACGAGCACGAAATACGGATGGTTCAGTGCCGCCTCGACTTGAAAACCAACGCATCCTGGCTGTTCCCGGGGGGTCTTTATCGCTCCAGGCGCGTGCACCCGAAGGCCCGCTTCGCGGAACGACCAAAAATCATAAATGGGCGTTTGGCGATAAAATCGCACAGCGCAAGCCTGAACTGTGGCGGGATTGATCGCTGGCCCGTTTCGATGTTGCGGGCTCAAGACAAAGGAGTCCGGCAGGAGTCCTTGGTTCGCAGCATCGCTGGAGGGCCAGCTCTGTTGGATCCCTGAGACGGTAATCCCATCGGCCAGTTTCTGCCAGGGCCCTTTCGGGTCGTCACGCACCAGCCGATAAAGCGCATCGGCATAAACCAGCCCGCACCATTGGACCGGAAGCCCCAGCCAGACCGGGGCCTTCCACTGCGTAGCGCCAAACACCGCAATGGTGCTGTAAAGACCGATGGGCTGCGGCGTGGGATTCACCAGGTAAACGAACGGCACGCCGGTCCATGCCCAATAGCGCGCCTGCGCCAGCAGCTCAGGGTCGCCGGTCAGTTCATACCCGAGCGTGTAGGCGCGAACCATCTGCGCGGATGCGAGGATATCAGGAGTGTGCAACGGGCATTCCCAGGTTTGAGCGCCGCGCGGCACGCCGTTTTGGAATTTGCTCATTGCCCTCAATCGCTCGAGCGCCGCATCGATTAGTTTGCGGTCGCCGCAGAACGCCGCCGTTTCCAACAAATCCTGGACTACGCGTGAAGTCAGTCCATTAGCCTCCTTGCTGAAATGGGTTTTGCTGAAGTCGGGCCCGCCCTCGCGCGGATTGTACTTCACAGAAAGGTCCGTTTCGAACCTGCCGAGGAGCGAATTTCCGGCTTGCCCCGCCTGCGCTACCGTCTCTGCCACATGCCCGTAAATCAGCGACCCCAAGGGGAAGCGCACATGACCTACCCCGGATATATTCAATTCCGTCGGTGGGATACCGGCCAGCGCGTTTTGCGCCGTCTCCCTCAGGCGCGCGGCCAGGGACGGCTCGCGGGTTTCCCGGGCCAGCCAGTCCATCCACACTGCGGCATCGGCGGCCTGGCCCGGCGGAAAACCTCCTCCGGCGACCGCGTGACGAAACAGATTGCCCTCGCGTATTTTGGAATCCAACCAGCCGGCCGCAGCGCGCGCCACGTACTGCTGCAAGTCCAGGCCTGTTGCCGGTAGTGCGGGGAGACCTCGCAGCGCCACGTATTGCTCGACGGCGGGCACAACGCTTTTGCCGACACCGCCCAACAATGTCGCGCGCAGTGTCAAAGGTTCCCCGGCCAAGAGGGTTTCGGTGCTCCGTGGCAGGAGGCTCCCTTCCTGCCGACTCTTCCCATCCGAGCCCGGAAACAGCAGGCCCATGACGTGGCCGCCTGAGCCGAACAACCTGTCGGGCGAATCGTACACCCCGCAAAACTGCGGCTCCACCTGCCACGTCAGCGCTACATAACGGTCGTCGTTCTGAACGACCATGAGCGGGAAGGTAAGCTTCAGGTTATCCGGCGCCTGCCGCTTCGACGCCGGGCCGATGACATCAGCCTCGGAGCTGCTCGGCTCGTTCTCGAGGTATTCGAGACCGGCAAACAGCCCCTGTCCTTTCTCCGGCCCGAAACTCCCAGCGCCCGGAAACAGCATCAGCACAGGCAGGAAAACCACGCTTCGTGCGTGGTCCACCGTCACCCTGGTTTGAATTTCAATCGAGCCTGGGATCGAACCAGGTTTAAATTGTTGCTCGATCCTCCAGCGCGCCCCATCCGCATCCAGGCACTCGAAGCGGACGCTGATCGAACCGCGCTTGCTCTGCGCGAGCGTGTTGTGGGTGGCGGCGGCATTGAGCTCCAGCCACCGCAAATTCCCGCCTGAAACGTACCCGAGCACTGGTTGGCTTTGACCAATCGCCACGGGTGTGCCCGTGACCCGAACCACAAACCCGCCTAACGTATCGTGGGAGTGGACCAATTCGAGGTCCTTCGAGTTGACGGACGGAGCATCAGGCGGCAGCTCGGGCACCGTGGGCTTCGGCCACGCAGGAAGCTCGGCGTTGGCCGGAACGGGAACCCGCACTAGGGTTTCCTGGTCAGAACCTTGTGCTGCACCGCCAAGGATGGTGGTGGAGAAAAACACCAACGCGAGCATCGTTTCGAACCCGGTTCGCTTCATAAGGAGCCTAATCGTGTGTGCCAAGCGGTTTCTTGGAGATGACGGCGATTCGTAGCGGATTGCGCGCTCTGTTAGGGCACTCGTTCCACGTCGATTCGTTTCAGATCACTCACGCCGAGCTCCAGCAGGGCGGCATTGTTATAGAGATCGAGGTTTGGTTTGGGTGAGGAGGCTCCGGCGGCCTTGCGCTGCCGGTCAAGGTCCTGGAGCGAGAGCACATCGAGCGCGACCGGGTCGCGGCTGAAGCGGACCTCGTTCAATGTCGCCGAGTAGTGGAGCAGGCTACGTTCGCTGCCTTCGTACTGGCAGAGCAAAGCATCGACGATGTTGAGCACGACGTGGTCGCTCAGCGGCGCCATGGCATAGATTTCCGGTATGGCGGTCGCCAGCCGGCCCGCATCAGACTCGAAGCGCGCCACGTTATCCACGCTGCCGACCGCCAGGCTGTACAGGTTGCCGGACACGCCGGCAAGGTTATGGTTCAGCAGCGGAGTGACATTGATGATCCTGGTCATCTGCCGGGTTACGAGCCGTGACACAAAGGATTTTCGGCCGACACCGGGGCCCTCCTTCCCGAATTCGGAATCGCCCCAGACCAGGTTGCCAATGAACGCAGAATCGTAGGCATTTGTGCGGTCATAGCCAGCCTGGGCGCTGCCGGCGACGCGAATACCGTAGCGGTCCGCCAGGTCGAAAAAGCCCGCAAGACGCAAGTCAGTGGCTTGCTTATCCCAAACGATGATGTGCTTCGGCGGCAAACCGGCGGCGAGGAGACCTTGGACGACCGCCGCAACCACGGCGGGGCGGGTGCCGCTGTTCGGGCCGGGCAGGGAGAAGACCTTAATGCCGACGGTATCTTGCGTGCTTACCAGGCTGCGCCAGGCCGCCGGGACGGTTGCTTTCCCGGTAAGATGAGTGATGCCGCGCTCGACTAGTGTGCGGACAATGTCCGGTCGCGCGCAGAAAGCCTCGGTGGCCTGAGGGTCGCTGATGACGACGACGCGGGGGCGGGGGCCGTTGGTGGTGCTCGTCGATGAGAGCGGCTCGGCGGCGTGGGCGAAGAGGCACAAGCTCAGCAGGCACAAGAATAACCAGGTAAAGCGCAGGATGGCGGACGGTGCAGGGGTGAACTGAAAATTTAAGATTGAGCAATGAGAAATGAAAACTGAACGCAGACAAATCCGCAGGATCCGCGCCATCCGCGGTTGAAGTTCTTCGGTTGCGGGTCCGCCGCGTTGTGCGTTTCTTGACACTTCGGAGTGAGGATGTTACCACCACAATCGATGCTGACCATCAAAAATCAGGCGGGAAAAATTCTCATATTTTTTCTGGCCGCTGTCACGCTCTTTGCCGGGTGCACTCCGCCCGGCCCACGAGCTTTACTGCGTGGCAAGAAGCTGCTTGAACAAGGAAAATACCTTGAGGCCATCGAGAAGCTCAAGACGGCCACGCTCCTGCTCGGCGGCACCAACGCGCAGGCCTACAATTACCTTGGGCTGGCCTGCCATGAGGCCGGCCAGCTCGCCGAAGCCGAAAAAGCTTATCAAAAAGCGGTGGCGCTCAACCCTGACCTCGCCGAAGCCCGCTATAATCTCGGTTGCCTGGCGCTCGACCAGGGGAGATTCGAGCAGGCGAAGAGCGAATTGATCACTTATACGCTCCGGCGGCCAAACTCCGCCGACGGCTGGCTCAAGCTCGGCCTGACGCAGTTGCGTCAGGGCCAGTCCGCTGCCACCCACCTGCGCGCCGGCCAACTGGCGTCTGCGGAAAAAAGCTTTGGCGAGGGGCTTCGCCTGAGCCCGCAAAACCCGGAAGCCCTGACGGGGCTCGGATTGGTTCGACTGCAGCGCGGACAGCCAGGTGACGCCAAGCAGTTCTTTTCCCAAGCTCTAAAGTCCCAGCCGGATTACCACCCCGCCCTGCTCAACCTGGCGATTGTTGAGCAGCAGTACCTGGGTCAGCGGCAAGCCGCTTTAGACAAATACCGGGAGTATCTCGCTTTGAAACCGACTCCCGAAAACTCCGAGGCGGTTAAAGCAGTCGTAGCCCGACTGGAGCTGGAGCTGGCTCCTTACCAAGGTCCGGTGGCTGCCGCTGGCCCGACACCGGAAGCGACAGCTTCTGTGCATTCTTCATCAAGTGCGTCCCCGTCGCAAGTCCGTACCAGCTTGACCGCTCTCAAACCAGCCCCCACCGAAACCGCGCGGATCTCCGGTATGCCAAACGTTACCAGAACAGATTTTGCGCGGACGGCCATGGCCACGCGAACTGAATCGCCGCCCATCGGGTCGAAGCCGGCACCCCCCGCGGCTGCGGTGAAGCCGGTGTCGCCCCCACCGACAGTTCCCGCAAATGAAATCGAAGTGGTCCATTTGTCAGCTGAGCCGGTCCTCAAGACGGCGCAGGACGTCCCAGGACCTGTGGCTGCCGCCCCACCCTCCCCGGCTCAACCCGCCGAAACGCCCGCCTTGCTGCCACTGAATGCGCCGGACTCGAGATTCCCCCGCTATCGTTATCGGGCGCCCACCCAACCAAATCCAGGCGATCGCTCGGAAGCAGAGCGTGCTTTTGCCCAGGGAGTGCAGGCCCACCAGGCTCAGCGGCAGGCGGAAGCAATCGCTTCCTATCGGCGGGCACTCCAGTTGGACCCAAGCTTTTTCGACGCAGATTACAATCTTGCATTGGCGGCTACGCAGGTTCGGAATCTGCCGCTGGCGTTGAGCATTTATGAAAACGCCCTTGCGCTGCGTCCGGAGTCGAGCGATGCACGCTACAACTTCGCTCTAGTGCTTAAACAGGCGAACTACCTGCTCGACGCCGCCAACGAGTTGGAAAAGGACATCACTGCCTACCCGAATGACGGTCGCGCTCACCTCGCCTTGGGTAACCTTTACGCTCAGCAATTACAGCAACCGGACAAAGCCCGCTCGCACTACTTGAAGGTCCTCGAGACCGACCCGCGTAATCCGCAGGCGGCCGCGATCCGTTCCTGGCTGACGGCGCTTTCCCACTGAGGCAGGCCTTGGGAGGGCGAGGGTTCCCGCGAGCCCTCCCGCAACCTGACCCCTGACACTTGACACTGCGCACCCCCGCTCTTCCACCCCCCGGGGGGGGCAGTTTTTGGCATGGAACTGGCTGCTAGGTACTTATGGCATTCTTGCACATGAGAAGTGGTGCCGGAACGGCCTAGACACATGAATCTCAATAGTTTGCCGATAAATCTGTTCGATGTGGTCGTCTTGGGCGTTCTGGCGCTCGGGCTGTTGACGGGCCGGAAGCACGGGATGTCCGAGGAACTGATGAACCTCGTTAAATGGCTGGCGGTAATCGTTGGCTGTGCGCTGCTTTATGACCCGGTCGGGCATTGGTTGGCCCAATCCAGCCCTTTTAGCCTGCTGGCTTCCTTCCTTTTCGTTTATGCGATTGGTGCGCTTGTAATTCTGGGCCTGTTCGCCCTTTTCAAGCATCAGTTAGGGGGAAAACTCATCGGAAGCGACATTTTTGGACGGAGCGAGTATTATTTGGGCATGGGCTCGGGGATAATCCGGTGTAGCTGCATGTTGTTAGCGGTGTTGGCTTTACTGAACGCGCGCTATTTCACCCCAACGGAGGTCCGGGCGATGGAGAATTTCCAGAACGATGTTTATGGGGCGAATTACTTCCCAACCTGGCACACCGCCCAGGAAGTCGTTTTCGAAAAATCCCTGACCGGCCCCTGGATCAAGGCGAATCTGGGTTTTCTGCTAATCAGACCGACCCAGCCTGAAGACAAGCAATACCACCAAAAAGAAGCGGCTTTGCCGTAGCTGTCCGCCTTGACAGCCCTCTGTTTCCGGGGTCATTTCCACCAGGATGGAAACCGAAACGGAAACAGCCCGCATCCCCGCGCGTTCGCGCCGAGAAGCCATGGATTGGAGCCTTGTGCTCCTAAGCCAAGGCATTGAACCGGTCATCGATTGCTCTGAGGAAACCGCCGCTTGGGGACTACTCGTCCCAGCCAAAGATCACCAGACCGCGCAGGAAGCGCTCCACCTTTACCGAGTCGAAAACCGCCGCTGGCCGTGGAGGCGGGAGCTGTTTCAGCAGGGTGTGCTGTTCGATTGGGGCAGCCTGGCGTGGGCAGTGCTGCTGGCATTCTTCTATTGGGTTGACGCCCAGACAGACCTGCGCTCCGCCGGGCTCATGGACTCCGTGGCCGCGAGCCGTGGCCAATGGTGGCGTCTTTTCACTGCTGTCTGGCTCCATGCTGACCTCGCTCATCTGGCCAGCAACGCCGTGATTGGGTTGGTGCTGCTAGGCTTGACCATGGCGCGCTATGGCACCGGCGCGGGCCTTCTGGCGGCTTACCTGGCTGGAGCTGGCGGCAACCTGGTGGTCTGGCTGTTGTCCCCTGCCTCGCATCTTAGCCTCGGCGCCTCGGGCATGGTCATGGGCGCACTAGGCCTCCTCGCCATACAATCCCTGCCGCTGCGTCGGGGCGGGGACGGCCATGTCCCCGAACTCAGCCCTCTACGCCGGGGCGGGGAGGGTGACGACCGTACGGAATTCGAATCCGGTAGGCTCACCCGGGGACGTGGCCGTCCCCGCCCCAATATAAGCACGCGAATTGCGGTGTTGACACGTTCCGGTCGCCCCCATCGCACTGTTGGCACGGCGAAACACGTCGTCACGGGCGTTCTGGCGGCAGTGCTGCTGTTCGTTTTGCTGGGACTTGCTCCCGGCACGGATGTGATGGCGCATGCGGGCGGCTTCGTCGCCGGAATTCTTCTGGGTGGCCTCTTGAAACTGGTCCCTTGTCTGGCACGACAAACGAAAACCAACCTTCTCGGCGGCTTCCTGTTTATCCTCCTCGTCCTCTGGCCCTGGTGGCTCGCTCTGCGCCACCGATAGAGCCTCTCTTCAACAATTTCAACTTTTCAGTCCTCAATTCTCGATTCCCTCTCCCCATTTCCCGTCAAGATTACTGTCGCTTTTCCCTTGCTGCCCCGGCATAATCCTATGCGGCAAATGAACCCAAGAACAGCAGTTGACCCACAGATGTGCCCACCGCGGCAAACCGTCGCGCCGCTGAACAACTGGCGCAGGCTGGCACTTGGCCTCATGCTCGCCTGTGCGTGTCTGCCCAACTTGAACGCCTCGGCTTTCGACGCCCGCGGCAACCAGTTCATCGGATTCAACCATTTTTCGGCCTTCGAGAAATCCCGCGGCCCTAAACCGGGTGAGCTCGTGCTCACCTCACCTGTACTCGTGGCCCGCATCAACTGGAACGAACTCATCGCCTCATGGAACGCGGACACCCCCGATGGCGCTTACCTGCGAGTCGAAGCGCGCGCGCTCTACCCAGCCAACACGACGAAGTACTACAAGATGGGTCTGTGGTCGAGCGACCCCGCCCGCTATCCTCGCGAAAGCGTTCCCGGCCAGAGAGACGATGACGGAACTGTCTCCACCGACACCCTCACTTTGAATCGTCCGAGCGTCCGCTTCCAGGTGCGCCTGACGCTTGGCGGCGACGACTTGCTGCTTCCCAAGCTGAAATTCCTCGGCTTGTCTCTTACCGACACCAGCGCCTCCCCTGCCCCGATCGCGCCGAATCGCGCCGCGTGGGACCGGCTGCTGCCGGTGCTGGAGCGCAGCCAAATGAGCTATCCCAACGGCAAGGTTCTCTGCAGCCCAACCACGGTCTCGATGCTCATGAACTTTTGGGCGAAGGACCTCAAACGACAGGACCTCGACCGCGATGTGCCCGAGATCGCCAGCGCCATCTATGACGCCAAGTGGAAAGGCACCGGGAACTGGGCTTTCAACATGGCGTATGCCGGCTCCCCGCACGGGATGCGGGCTTACGTTACCCGGATGAGCGACGTCGCCGAACTGGAGGAATGGATTGCCACCGGAATGCCCGTCGGCCTCTCGCTCGACTATGACCGGCTGCGCGGGAAGGGTCCCGGTCCCAATGGCCACCTGGTCGTGCTGGTCGGCTTTACTGAAGAAGGCGACCCCATCATCAACGACCCGGGCACTTCCAAAAACGTCAGGAAAACCTTTCCTCGCAACAATCTCATTTACGCCTGGTCCTGCTCCCGCAACGCCGTCTATCTCGTTTACCCCGAGAACTCAGAGATCCCGCGCGACCGCTTCGGCCACTGGGATTCCTGGACGGCCCACCAGCGTATCCAGTTAGACTGATCGTCTATCGCTATGGTTGGCTCCCTCTCGATTCTCAACTTGGCCGTTCGTTGCGTGAAGGCTCAGCGCAAGGTCCAGGCGAAGGAGGGGCCGGATTCTCAGGAGAGGGGCTCTCGCGTTGGAGTGCAGCCTGCTCCTTACATCGGTGCAGCCTTCGCTATGCATACCGGCCCAAGGTCTTGAAGTTGGGTAGACCCAGGTCGTCGCAGATGGCGGCGGTATAGAAGAACCAGAACGTGAATTTGAACTGGTTCTGGCATTGGCAAGTGAGGTTGTCGGCCCGCAAGCCATGGGTTTGAGTTGAGTGAATCCTACGGCTGGTCCTTCCGTCCAGCCAGCACAATACCGCAGCGGCTTTGTAGCGCGCTGGGGAATCGTAACTTGAACCTGAGGCGCCCCAGACCATGCTCGGGCCCGAATCCTCGGTCCAGGTTGCAGCCTCGATTTTCCCCAAGTCCCAGTTTTCCTGATGGACCGACAATTTTTTCGATTAACGGTGTCGTTGCCCCCTTGGTATAAACGCCACCGATCAGATTCGCCATCATCGGCGCGAGCGGGGCCGGTGCGGGCGGCATAATAGCCCCGCCGAAACGGAAGGAAATGAGTCATGAAGAAGCTTGAGAACCCAGCCTCCGCAGTCGCCTTCGGACCACGCGGCGGTCTCGGCAACGTTCGCTTTCGGACGCAACGCGACCCATGAGTGAGCGCAATTACCAATCACACGGGCCAGGAGCGGGGAAGGCCATGTCCCCATCTTGGCTCGATTCGCGGGAAATGACGGGGACGTGGCCGTTCCCGCTCCGATTTTGCGGTGTTGAAGTTCAACCCGAACCTGCTCAGAATACCGGCGGAAGCGGCAGAGCAGCCGAAGCCTGGGCTGCTCGCTCATGAAGACCCTGAATCAAACTAACGCAAGCTCCCCAAAATCGGAGCCGCCACCGGGCTTTGGCCTGGAACCTGCCCGTTTCATCGGCATCGATATTGGCGCCGAGACGGTGAAGCTGCTCGAACTACTCCGCGACGTCACGGGGTTGCGAGTGGGCCGCCGGGAACTTCGTGAACACGGGAAGAAGCCCGGCCCGGTGCTGCTCGAAATGCTGCGGGAGTGGGATTGGACGAGGGTCCGAGGCGCAACGGTCACCGGGCGTTTTGCCGGCCAGGTGAAGCTGGCACGGATTCCAGTAAAGCAGGCCCAGCTCCGCGCGTACCAGTTCCGGTTCGGCGATCAGCCCGCCACCATCGTCAATATCGGCAGCCACGGTTTCTCCGTTCTGGAAGTCCGCGACAAAGGGTTGACGGTGTTTCGAGAGAACAGCCGCTGTTCCCAAGGTACCGGCAACTTCCTCCGCCAACTGGTCGAACGCTTTTCGCTGACCGTGGAGGAAGCCAGCCGGCTGTGCACCGACGTCCCGAACCCGGCGCCGCTGTCAGGCCGCTGCCCGGTCATTCTCAAGACGGACATGACCCACCTGGCCAACAAGGGAGAAGACCGGGCGCGCATTCTGGCAGGACTGTTCGATGCTGTTTGTGAAAACGTCCTGGTTCTGCTGAAGCCCGGGATGAGCCCCCGGCGGGTGCTGTTGGCGGGCGGTGTGAGCCGCGCGCCACGCGTGCGGCGGATCTTTGGCGAAGCCCTCGCCCGTCAGCAACTGGAGCTGATCACGGTGGAGACAGAGGATTCGGTCTGCCTTGAAGCCCTCGGCTGCGCACTGATGGCCACCGAGGCACCGGGAACATTGCCGCCGCTCGAGGAATTGCTGCTGCCGCCTCGCGAATTGAAACTCGAACGCCTACCCGCGCTCGTTGAATCCCTTGCTCAAGTGCGCCGCATGCCCGCGCGTCCCTGGCCGCAAGTCAACGGCGAGGTCCGCCGCCTGATCCTCGGCTTCGACATCGGGTCCACCGGCGCCAAGCTGGTCGCCATGGATGGCAGCTCGCAGGAGGTCCTCTGGGAGGCCTACCGTCAAACCCAGGGCGACCCCGTCGGCGCTGCGCAGGACCTGCTGCGCTGTTTTACGAACAGTCCGCCCGCCCGATTCCCGGTCGTCGCCTTCGGAGCGACCGGCAGCGGCCGGGAGGTCGCCGGCTCGCTGCTGACCTCGTGCTACGGCAAGGAGGCGGTTTTCATCGTCAACGAGATCGTCGCGCATGCGACGGGCGCGCTTCATTTCGATGGGCGCGTCGATACTATTTTTGAAATCGGCGGGCAAGACGCCAAATACATTCGGCTCGCCGAGGGGCACATCATTGACTGCGCGATGAACGAGGCCTGCAGCGCTGGCACCGGCTCTTTTATCGAGGAGCAGGGCCGCAAGTTTGATGGCATCGGAGATGTGCGCCAGCTCGGCCAGGCGGCCCTCGCGGCGAAATCAGGCGTGTCTCTCGGGCAGCATTGCTCGGTGTTTATGGCCGAGGTAATCGACGAAGGTGTGTCCGCGGGCGTCGAGCCCGCCGCGCTGATCTCGGGCCTGTACGATTCCATCATCAAGAATTACCTGAACCGCGTGAAAGGCAACCGATCGGTCGGCAAAGTGATTTTCTGCCAGGGTATGCCTTTCTCCGCCGATGCGCTGGCGGCGGCCGTCGCCCGACAAACCGGCAGCGAGGTCGTCGTGCCGCCCAATCCCGGGACGGTCGGCGCTTTCGGCATTGCCCTGGTGGCCGCCCGCGAACTCGGCGTGGTAAAACTGGCGCCGCTGGAGCTGAGTCGCTTTCTGACCGCGGGTGTCGAGCAGAAGGATTCGTTTGTGTGCCGGGCTGCTTCCGGTTGCGGCGGCGGCGGCAACCGCTGCCGCATCGAGCGCTTGCGCACGCGGGTTTGCGACCAGCGCTCAACGTTCACCTGGGGCGGCGGCTGCGCCCTGCACGATAAAGCGACCCGCAAGAGGAAATTGCCCGACCTGGCGCCCGACCCGTTCCGCGAGCGAGAGGAGCTGCTCCAAAAGCTCCTGGCTGGTTTCGCCGTATCGCGCGGCAAGCGCAGAGTCGCGTTTACCGACGAATTCATCCTCAAGGGTTTGGCTCCTTTTTTCGCGGCTTTCTTTCACCACGCCGGTTTCGACCTTGAAATCACTGCCGGCGCCGACCAGGCCACGCTCAAGTCGGGCATCCAATCGGCGATGGTCCCGTTCTGCGCACCGATGCAGCTCTTTCACGGGATGGCGGAGCGCATGGCGGCCTCGGGCGCGGATTGGCTGTTTGTGCCGATGCTGCGCAGCGTGCCACGGCCCGAAGACCTGCGTTGCTCAGTCGTGTGTCCGATTGTGCAGGCCGCGCCTGACGTTTTGCGCTGCACCCTCGAAAGCCGGCCAAAGGCGCCTCGTCTTCTTTCCCCGCACATCGATTTCGGCGACGCAGGAATGGAGTCGGAGGAATTCCTGGCGAGTTGCCGCGGCCTGGCAAAGGACCTGGGCTTGCGCGACTCGGCATGGCGCGAGGCGTGGCGGGCGGGGGCTGCGGCCCAGCGTCGATTTGACGCTGCTTGCGCGCAAATGGGCCGCCGAGCGCTTGATTTCTGCAAGGAGCGCAACCTCGTCCCGGTCGTTGTGCTGGGCCGGAATTACTCGATTCACAACCGCATTTTGAATTCGAACGTTCCGGCGATCCTGCGCGAGCAAGGCGCGATCGGCATTCCCGCCGATTGCTATCCGCTCGACGCCGCCTCGCCGCTATTCCCGGACATGTATTGGGGCTACGGCCAGACCCTCCTGCGGGCGGCTCACCAGGTCAGGCGTGCCGCGGATGTGTATGCGCTTTATTGCAGCAATTACTCCTGCGGTCCGGACAGTTTTAATCTGCATTTCGCCGCGTACGTGATGGAGGGCAAGCCCTTCGCCATTATCGAAACCGACGGTCATTGCGGCGACGCCGGCACAAAGACGCGCGTTGAAGCGTTTCTGCATTGCGTTGAGGAAGATCGCCGCGCCGCCCGTTCCTCCGCCCAGCTAAATGATTTCGTAGCCCTCCAGTCCAACGGTTTCCGCCTCCGCGACCTCGTCCGGCACAACGGCTCCTCTGAAAAGCTGCTGATTCCCCACCTGGGGTCGGCTTCCGAAACCGTCGCTGCTGTCTTGCGCGGACTCGGGTTTCCGACCGAGGCTCTGCCTGCTCCGCACACCGAATCTCTACGACTGGGCCGGCGCTACACTTCGGGCAAGGAGTGCCTGCCGATGCCGATGACGCTCGGCACGCTGTTGCGGCGCCTCGAGCGCTCCCGGAACGGTGAACGGTTCGTCTACGTCATGCCGAACACCGACGGTCCGTGCCGCTTCGGCGTTTACAATTTGCTGAACCGGATCGTCCTCGAACGCCTCGGCTGGCGTGACCGGCTCCGCATCTGGTCGCCGAATGATTCGGGCTATTTCGATGACCTGCCCGCCGGCGCGGAGATGCTCTTGCTCGCCGGTTTTGCCGCCAACGATGTGCTCCTGCAAGCTCTGCTGGACGTGCGCCCGTTCGAGCGGAAGCACGGCGCTGCGGAAGCGCTGTATAAACGCTGCTTCACCGAACTGCTCGCGTGGTTGGAAGCGGCCGGCAGCGGCGACCTCGCGTTGGCACCGGCGCTTTGGCAAGTGGCCACCGGCAAGCTCTTCGGGCTCCGCGAATTACTCGAGCGCGCCGGCGCGGAATTCGCGAAGCTCCGCGGCCCGGGCGAACGACCGGTGGTCGAACTCACCGGGGAGATTTACGTCCGCGCGGTAGCGTTCAGCAATGACTTCCTGATCAAAAAGCTCGAGGCGCGGGGGCTGCGAGTGCGCGTGGCGCCCCAGGTGGAATGGCTCGCCTACTGCAGCTATGTCCGGCGGCACAAAGCCGGCCGGAACCGTCTCGCCGACCGGTTCAGCGAACACGTGCAACACCGCATCGAAGCGACCGCTCTGGCGGCACTCGCGCCGCACCTCGGCTGGCCGAAACCTCCTTCAGTAGAGGAAAGCCTCGAGGCGGCCACGCCATACGTCAGTTCCGCTCTCGAAGGGGAAGCGGTGTTGACCATCGGCGCATCCCTCGAAGCCTGGCGGAGAAAACAGATCGACGCGGTGATCGCCGTCGGCCCGCTGGAGTGCATGCCCACTAAGATTGCGGAGGCCCAATTCCAGCATCTCGCAGAGCGTGAGAGTTTGTTGAGTCTGACCCTCGCTTTCAACGGCGAACCGATTAGCGATTCCACGCTCGATAACTTTGCCTTTGAAGTGCTCGGTCGGTTTCACGCTCGCCGGAAGGCTGTCCCCAGCGCTTTGGGCGGGCGAGCGCGTCCAACAAATCCGGCCAGGACCAGCACCGTCACAGCGTAAGGCAGTATCTGGATGAATTGCACCGGGACGGGCTCGGTTCCCCACAAGACCACGCCTTGAAGGCGGATCGCAGCCGCTTCCGCCAGGCCGAATAACAGGCAGGCGAGCGCTGCGGGGACCGGCTTCCATTTGCCGAAAATAAGCGCCGCAAGCGCCATAAAACCGCGGCCGGCAGTCATATTCCGCGCAAAGGACGATGAGAGGAAAATCGAAAGGGAGGCCCCGCCCATCCCCGCCAGCGCGCCACTCGCCAGCACTGCCATCCACCGGACACGGCTCACCCGAATGCCCGCGGCATCCAGCGCCTGGGGATGTTCGCCCGCAAATCCCAGCCACAAACCGGCGCGGGTATGCTTGAGCACGAACCAGCAGACGCCGACCAACAGCCAACTCAAATAAAGCGGCGCTGATCGAAAGCGTTGTTCCAGTGGAATCGCGGGTGTCGAGCCGGTGACATCGTAAAGGATTTTGCACAGGAACGGCGTCAAGCCCAACGCGAGCATGTTAATGGCCATGCCGGCGACGATCTGATTCGCCCGCAGACGAATCACGCAAAACGCATAGAGCGCGGCGAGCGACAGGCCGGCTGCCATGCCGTAAAGGGAGCCCAGCCAGGGCGAATGGGTCGCCAGAGTCCCAACCGCAGCGCCAAAAGCCCCGACGAGCATCATGCCTTCCAAAGCGATGTTGATCACTCCCGCCCGCTCGCTCAGCATCCCGCCCAATGCGGCGAAGATGAGCGGGGTTGAAACCCGCAATGTCGATGCTAAGAGTTGAGTGAGCATAGGGCTAAGCGTATCTATTGAGTCGAAACCCTTAACGCAAAGGCGCAAAGAGGCAAAGACGCAAAGGGTCTGAGGAATCCAAAGCCAAAGAGCAGATCTGTTGAGGTCTCATTGGAAAGTGAACCTCTTGTCCGAATTTAAACCCGGTTCCCGCCTTTGCGCCTCTGCACCTTTGCGTCTTTGCGTTAAATTCGCATTGCATAGATACGGCTAAGTGGTTTGGGCTCCGGCGGCTGCCTTCTTGCTTCTGAAGCTCCACAACCCTTCTGCCGAAACCGCCAAAATGATCAGCGCCTGCAGAACCAGCGACAACTCGCGCGTTACGTGCTCGGTCTCCAGGTCCAGCTCGGCGGTGCCTTTGTGAAGCGCGCCGAACAGCAACGCCGCGCCCAGCACACCGCCCGGCTGATTGCGGCCCAACAGCGCGACGGCGATGCCCATAAATCCGTATTCCGGTGAGAACCCGACTTTAAACCTTCCCGCATTGCCCAGGACCTCGCCGATGCCGACCAAGCCAGCCAATCCCCCAGCCAGTGCAAGGGCAACGATTCTGATCCGGCCCGGATCAATCCCGGCCGCGCGCGCCGCGGATTCACTCTGACCGACGGCTCGGATCTCAAAGCCCAAAGATGTGCGCCAGAGCAGCACCCAGACGGCGTCGGCTGCCAGCAGCGCCAGTGGCAACGCAAGGCTCACGGGCGCACCCCCAAAAAGGCCGAACTGGTGAATCGAGTAACCTGTGCCGACAGGCCGCGTCTCAGGGTTTTGCGATGCCGGATTTTTCAGCAGGTAAAGTGCCACATAGCTCGCCAGCCCGGCGGCGATGAAATTGAGCATGATCGTGTTGATGACTTCGTGGCTGCCCCGACGGGCTCGAAGCCAGCCGGGTATTGCGCCCCAAAGTGTGCCCGCGGCGATGGCCGCCAGCCCGGCGAACAAAGGTGCCAGCGGCCAGGCCAGAGCGGGCCAGATGGCGCCCACCGCCGCCGCCGCCAATGCCCCGAGGGTAAGCTGACCCTCCGCACCGATGTTGAAAAGCCCTGCGTGAAACGCCACTGCCACTGAAAGGCCCGTGAACACCAAGGGTGTGGTATAGAACAGGGTCATCCCGAAATCGTATCCCGAGCCGAAGGCCCCTTTGGCCAGGACGCACAGCACATGCCACGGGTTCTCCCCAGCAACCCAGGTAAGCGCCAGCCCCAGAGCCAAGCCCAGGGCGGCAGCCAATACCGGTTGAGCAATCTTTTTCACGCGCTTAGGTCCCCGCAACGCCAAACCCGAACTCCACTCTTCTTCCACTCTGCACTCTGCACTCTGCACTTTGCGATCTGCCCTCGGTTCATGCTCCTCCCATCTTCAATCCGAGTTCGCGCTCGGAAACCTCGCCGCGCCTGAACTCCGCGACGATGCGCCCCTCGTACATCACCAGGATGCGGTCGGACAATGCAAGGATCTCGTCGAGTTCCGAAGAAACCAGCAGCACGCCGGCGCCTTCATCGCGCGCGCGCACGATACGCCGATGAATGAATTCGATAGCGCCGACATCCACGCCCCGCGTCGGTTGAGTGGCGAACAGCACGCTCGGTTGCCGCTGGAACTCGCGAGCGATGATGAGCTTTTGCTGGTTGCCACCCGAAAGTTTGCCGGCCGACAGAGTCAGATCTCGCGGCCTAACATCGTAATCATCGACCGCGTGGTGAGCGGCGCTCCGCACCCGGTCGGTGTGCAGAAAACCGGCCCGGCTGAACTCCGGGCTGCGCTGCAGTCCGAGAAGAAAATTCTCGCTCACCGGCCGGTCCGGCAGCAAACCCTCCTGCAGGCGGTCCTCCGGGATGACCGCGACACCTAGCTCCCGAATCCTCCCCGCGGGCCACCGGCTAACATCCTGGCCCATAACTTTGACCGTCCCGGCGCTTAGGCACCCCGGCTCGCGCGGGTGTAACAAGGCCTGCAACAGTTCAGTTTGTCCGTTGCCTTCAACTCCGGCAACGCCCACGATCTCGCCTCGACGCACCTCGAAACTCACTTCCGAGAGCCGGGGCCGGCTGCCGGCCGTACCCGCGACACCCAAGTCGGCCGCCTCGATGGCCATCTCAGGCCGCGGTTTCGCCGGGGCGACGTCCAGGCTCAAAAGAACCCTCCTGCCAACCATCAGGTCAGCCAACTCTTGCGGGTTCGTTCGCGCCGTCTCCAGTTCGGCGACAACTTTTCCGGCACGGAACACCGTCACCCGCTCGGTACCGGTCATAACCTCCTTGAGCTTGTGCGTTACCAGCAGGATCGTTTTCCCCTCCGCCTTGAGCCTTTTCAAATTGACGAACAACGCCTGAGTTTCCTGCGGCGTCAAAACCGCGGTGGGTTCGTCCAGGATGAGAATGCTCGCGTCGCGAAAGAGCAACTTGAGGATCTCGAGCCGCTGTTGCGCTCCAACCGGGAGTTGCTCGACGGGACGATCCCAATCCATCGACAAGCCATATTGAGCGGCGAGCTTGTCAAGACGAGCGCGGGCAGCCTGGCGGTCAATCAGGCCCCAACGGAGCGGTTCAGCCCCCAGCAGGATATTGTCCAGCGCGGAATAAGGGCCGGCGAGCATGAAGTGCTGGTGTACCATGCCGATGCCGGCGGCGATTGCCTGGGCGGGTGACGCCCACGACCGTGTTTCTCCCCGAATCAGAATGCTTCCCGCATCCGGCCGATACAGGCCGTAGAGCAGGTTCATGGCCGTCGATTTGCCGGCGCCGTTTTCGCCGATGATGCCATGAATCGTGCCGCGCTCCACTCGCAGGCCGACCCCCGCATTCGCGACCACCTCGCCGAAACGCTTCGTCAACCCGCGCAACTCCACTTCCACGGATGTTGAACTATTTTTTATAGTAATCCGGCACGATAATGCGACCAGCGATGATGTCGGCCTTGAGGACCTCGGCGCGTTGCCGAACCGCCTCCGTCAAAATCTTCGCGTTAAACTCGTCCACGGAATAACCCACCCCTTTGTTCGCCAGTCCGAAATGCTTCACACCGCCGGCGAACTGGCCGGCCTTCGCCTCCGCAATCGTCGCAAACACGGCCTCATCCACGCGCTTGAGCATGCTCGTGAGGATCCATCCCGGTTTGGTCCAGTCCTGGTTTGAATCGCAGCCAATCGCAAACTTTTTTCTTTCCTCGGCGGCGTCGAGCACGCCCAGACCCGACGCGCCCGCCGCCGAAAAGATCACGTCTGCGCCCTGGTCGTACTGCGAGACAGCGAGTTCTTTGCCCTTTGGCGGATTGTTCCAGGCCTCGCTGGTGATGCCGACATAGTTGGCGAGAACCGTCACTCCCGGGTTGACTTTCTTCGCGCCGGCTTCATAAGCGAGGGCAAAACGCCGAATCAACGGAATGTCCATTCCGCCCACAAAGCCCACCTTTCCAGAGCGGCTGGTGAGCGCGGCGATAGCGCCGACAAGGTAGGCTCCCTCGTGTTCCTCGAACAAGAGGGACCGTACGTTCGGCGAATCCACCTGGGCATCAACAATGGCGAAATGGGTCTTCGGAAATTGGCCGGCGACTTTCGTGATGGCCTCCTTCTGCGCAAAGCCGATGCCGATAATCAGGTCAAAGTTCCGCTGCGCAAACGCCCGCAGCAGCGGCTCGAAGGCGTTGTCGTCGGTGGCCTCTACGTATTTGAGAAAGATGCCGAGCTTGTCTTTGGCCCTGCTCCCGCCCTCGAAGGCCGAGGAGTTGAACGACTTGTCATCCTTGCCGCCACGGTCCAGCACCAGTCCCACTTTGAATTCGGCAAGTGCCGGCTGGGCAAAACAAACCAGCAACAGGGCAAGGCCCAGGTTCCCGCAAACTACGCGATGCGACCCGAGAACAGGCCAGGGCTTTGCCCTCTCACTCATGGCCCGTGACCTCCGATTCCTTTCCCGTGGTTCTTCCGCAACTCGGGGATTCAAGTTCGACGCGACAAACCGGCTCATTTCCTTCTCTTGTAGGCAGAACCGCTTGCACGGTCAAGGTTAGCTGCTGCGGGTGGAGCGGTTTGGCTACTTGGGCACGGGACAGAATAGAAGCCATTAGGAACTCGATGCCGTTGGAAGCCACGGCGTGCCTTTGTCCCGGAGGGACAGGGCTGCAATCGCGTATCCGTCAAAATACCACCGGCGGCAAGAGAACCCATCGCCCCAACTAAAGGTTTCCGGTCTTGCTAACTACGAAAGATTCCTGTTTTGAAAATTACGCGACAATTCTTGAAATTCTTGTTGACAGCCTTGCAACGTTTTGGCAAAAATACGCGCGATTCGGGTGGCGGATCGTTTTCTTCAGCGGGATTCCCCATCCCCACCTCCTTGGCGAACCGTTGCCCGAATCATCCCTTCTTTTTCATCCACTCAACTCCTGGCGAACCGATGGCGTCTTTCATTATACACCGCCAGGGACATCAAGTTTCGGAAAAACTTTTCCCGCGACTGGGGCGCTCTTGCCAGGGCGGTATTGTGGTCACATTGTAGGTAATGTATCCGATGATGAAGGCGGTTGAGGGACGGCTGGGCTACCTGTCATTGCTGCTTCTTTTTTGCCGCTGGGGGCAGCTTATCCTGCCCGCTGCCGACCCTGCGGCACTTGCCACGGCAACCACAAACCGCTACGAATTCCGCGAGCAACACGACCCGGACGGCATTGGCAAGTTCTACCTGGGCCGCGAAATCGCACACGTGATGGGTCACGAAGCGGCCGATTGGCTGGAACGCTCGGACCGCAACCAGGAGGAGCATTCGGAAGAGCTGGTCGAGGAACTCGGGCCTGAACCAGGCCAGGCGGTGGCCGACATCGGCGCAGGCACGGGTTACTTCAGCCGTCGCCTCGCCCGAAAGGTCGGACCCGGGGGAAAAGTTTTCGCCGAGGATATCCAGCCGGAGATGCTGGACTTGCTCACGAATAAGATGGCCGGGTTAGGCGTCACGAACGTCACGCCGGTCCTCGGCACGACGACCGATCCGAAACTGCCGGCCCGGTCAGTGGACCTGGTGCTGATGGTGGATGTTTATCACGAGTTCGATTTTCCTTACGAGATGATGGAGGCGATCTGCCGGTCGCTTAAACCCGGGGGTCGGGTGGTGTTCGTGGAATTCCGCGCGGAAGATCCCAAGGTGCCGATCAAGCCGCTGCACAAAATGAGCGAGGCCCAAGTGAAGAAGGAAATGGCAGTTCAGCCACTCGAATGGGTGGAAACAAAGCGCAAGCTGCCCTGGCAGCATATCATTGTTTTCAGGAAACAGGGCTGACGAGCACCCGGAGAACCCGCTTCGCAGTCTGTCAGGGAACAAGGAGCCAAAGCGGCAGGAGACAGCCGCACTCCACAACCTTCGGGCACAGGTCGCGCTTGCAACGGCGCTTGCGTTTTGGACTGCGGCTGTCCTCTGCCGCTTTTCGGAGAGCATTACTGAGCACCCGACGGCAACACCAGCTGGCAGCTAATCCCGGCCGTCGTGCGCATTCTGCAAAAAAGTCTGTCGGATTCGGCGGGGGACGGGTGTTTAATGGATAAGATGAAAGAGCAGTCCGATGCCCAGCTGCTGCGCGATTACGCCGAGCGCCACGACGAAGCGGCGTTCACAGAGCTGGTCACGCGGCATACCGACCTGGTGTATTCGGCCGCGTTGCGCCAAGCCGATTCACCTGACCTGGCACGCGACGTCGCCCAAAGCGTCTTCAGCGATTTGGCACGGAAGGCCGGAGCGGTGGCGGCACAAATGACCGAAAGCGGCTCGCTGGTGGGCTGGCTTTACCGCAGCACGCGATTTGCGGCGCTTAACCAACTGCGCGGCGACCGCCGGCGGCTCACTTACGAAAGGCAGGCCATGGAGCATCTCATCAGTAATTCCGAACCCGCGCCGAACTGGGAAGGCCTGCGCCCGCTGATCGACGAAAGCATGGCCGGCCTGGGCGAAGAAGACCGGGACGCCGTCCTGTTGCGCTTTTTTAAAGGTTACGATTTCAAAGGCGTCGGCCTCGCCCTGGGCGTGAGCGATGACGCGGCGCAAAAACGCGTCAGCCGAGCGGTGGAGAGACTGCGGGAAGAACTCGTACGGCGCGGGCTCACCACGTCTGCGGCGGGCTTGTGCGCCACGGTGGCTGCCCATGCAGTGCAGGCCGCCCCGGCTGGGCTGGCAACAACCATCGCCTCCGCGGCTCTTGCCGCAGGAACCACCCTTACGACTGCTGTAACCGCAACCAAAGCCATTGCCACGACCATGCTGCAAAAGACCGCCATCACCGTCACGATTGCCGCCGCCCTGGGAACGGGACTCTACGAGGCGCGGCAAGCGTCCGCCCTCCGTGCCACCGTCGATTCGCTGACTCAACAACAAGCGCCGATGGCGGAGCAAGTCCGCCAGCTTACCACCGAACAGGAGGACGCCGCCCATCGGTTTGCTGCTTTGAGGGCCGAGAACGAACAATTGCGCCGGGATTCGGAAGAGCTGCTCAAACTCCGTGCCGAGATAGGCCAGATGAAGCAAGGCTCGATAGAATTGGCGAAACTCAAAGCCGAGCTTGCCGAGGATCAAACACTCTACAACGCCGTCTCCTGGAAAGATCGGGTGGAGCGCTTGAAACAGCGACTGCAACAAACTCCGGAATCAAACATTCCGGAATTGCAATTGCTGACGGAAACGGACTGGCTAGACGCTGCCAAGGACAAACTCGACAGCGACTCAGACTTTCGTCGCGCTCTGAGCGCGCTCAGAAACGCGGGCGAAAGCAAGCTCGTTCCAAGGCTGCGGGGCGCGCTCAAGGCCTATCAGGAGGCCAACAACGGCCAGATGCCCAGCGAGATAGGTCAATTGAGCCAATATTTCGACCCGCCGATTGACGAAGCGCTTCTTCAACGTTGGGAAGTGGCCCCTGCCAAAACCATTAAGAGCTTGGGGTTGGGGAGCGATGTCATCATCACGCAGAAGAGCGCCGTGGACGATGTCTTTGACACCCGTTTCGGCATCGGCCCCCATGGATCGGGGACGACAGACTTCTTGTCGTCAGAAACCGGAGAGACCATGAACCCAGTCTGGAAAGCCTTTCTGGCGGCCAACAACGGGCGCTATCCAGACGATGTCTCCAAATTACTCCCCTACGCGACCACACCCGAGCAAATTGGCGCGGTCCAAAAGTTGATCCTTCGCCAGAATTCGGCTTCGAAGTAACTCTCGGGTAGCCCGGTTTTTCTGGGCCGCAGGCACTCCTGCCGCTTTTAGGGGCCAAGCACACTGGCGGTGATGGGTTTCAGTCTTTTTCTGCGAGCATGCGGAGTGTCTTTTGCAGCTCACCGAACCTCCGCTCGAGGGAACTGTTTCGCTGCTTCAAGTCCTGGATCTCAGCTTCTTTTTGCTTGAGGGCTCGTTCAAGTTTTTGATTCAAGCCCTGAATCGCCGCCAGAGCAACGCCATCGGCATCAACCGTGGCGATGTGCTTATCGTCAACGCCGACCTCGAAGGCGGCTTTGAAATCCTGGGCCATCGGTCCGATGTGACGAGCGTTGGCATCCTGTTTGAAATTCCAAGTGGAAATGGGCAGGCTGGCGACGCGCTGCAGGATGTCCCGGGTGTCAATCGCGGCGAATTTCTCCTTGGCATTACGGTCGCTGGTCATTTGAAATACCGGGGCATAAACCGTGTTGGTGGAATAGATAGAGCTCGCGACATATAGGTTTCCGTCGGCGTTTATATCGCCCGCGACATCCAGAGTACGCGCCGGGTTGCTTTTATTAATACCAACACCGCTATGGGCTTGGATCAGGAACTGCCTGGGGCCGGTGGAGCTGAAGCCAGGAACAAACCCGTCACTCCAAACGAACGCATTGTCGTTAGTGGCGCTGGCCCCAGTACCCGCCGCGAAAGAGTTTCGACCGCCCGCGGAGTTGGCTTGACCGCCGGCAACGAAGGCGCCGGCACCGCCTGCTGAGTTTCCCAGACCGCCGGCTACAGTCGCATCGACGGCTCCGGAAGCGATACTGTTATAATACCCTCCCAAAATGCTCGCCTGGCCCGCGCCGCTGCCGATGGCGTTCCCGACGCCACAGGTGATCGTCGCATACTGGGCGTTGTTCGATATTGTATTCTGAGATCCGCCTCCAACGAAGGCATAGTTGGCGTCGATTTCGTTCTGACCTCCGCCGCCGACGGCTGAGAAACCCGCATTGGTCCCGATGGTGTTATAGCTGCCGCCGCCGATGAACGACAAATTGGCAAGGGGGTGAATGGCGTTATGTGACCCTCCGCCGATGGTCTGGTAGGAATCGTAAGTCACGTTGAATTCGCCTCCGCTGATAACCGGTTCGACGCCACCGTAGATTGAATTGCCATCCCCACCTCCGATGAATGCGCCATCGGCGGCGCTGGCAATCGTGTTCTGCCTACCGCCGGCGATAGTGCCAATTTCGCCAACAAAGTTCTTGAACCCACCACCTACCGTCGAGTTGCTGGCATTCGTTCCGATTGTGTTTCCATAGCCGCCGGCGACGGTACAATCACTTGCGCCGGGTCCTATCAGGTTGCCCTCGCCGCCGCCGATCAGATTTCCGGCAGAATTAGTGAGGATCGTGTTAAGTCTTCCTCCGGCGATGGTTGAGTAGCTGGCCTGGTTCAGGATAGAGTTACTGACACCGCCGGCGATCGTTGATTGGGGCGCATTGGTGAGAATGCTGTTTTGCAAGCCGCCGCCGATGGTGGCGCTGCTGGAACCATTCATGACAGAGTTGCTGACACCGCCGGCAATAGTGGCGACGTTTGCAATGAGGATGTTGTTGGTACCGCCGGCGACGGTGGAACCATAGCCGGCGATGATGTTATTAGCCCCACCGCCAATCGTTGACCAGGGCGCGCCAGGTTGGATTATGTTATTGGTGCCGCCGCCGATCGTGGCACTGAAGCCAAAAAACTGGATTTCGTTCATGGTGCCGCCCCCGATGGAGGAGCAGTCCGAAAACCCTTGAATCACGTTGACCGCGCCGCCGGCAATGAGCGAGTAGGGCGAGGACCCTTGAATCGAGTGGCCCGAGCCGCCGCCAATCGTCGAGTAACTGGAGTTGCCAATGGTGTTGGCGCTGCCTCCGCTTATCGTGGTATAATTGGCGCTCACGCCGTTGTTGATGCCACCGCCAATGGTGGCCGCGCCGCTCAAGTTTACGGAATTGAACTCGCCGCCAATAACATTATTTCCCGGGAGAGCCGGTTCGAGGCGGAATGCCCTGCTCCCGTTGACATGAAGTTCGAGGGCTTGGTTATCCGAAGTCCCGAGATAATTCACGCCCGGAGCGGTCCCGGCGTTGCCAGTTAACAGCCAGTCATTGCCACCCCCTCCGCCACCTCCCCCAGCCGAGACGGTTAGCGTGTGGCCGTTGGTCGAGATGACGACATTTGTGCCCGCGGCCAGTATCACATCATCCCGAATCGCGTTGAGGCTGGTAACGACCTGGTTGGTGGCGAACTTTGAGGCGGTGAGCGTCCCGTCGGTGATCGTGGTGCCGTTGATGGTGCCCGTGACGTTGCCTGCCGTGATTGCGTAAGGCGTGGCCGCCAACGACTGGCGGGGACTCAAGGTGCTGAAGGCGTTGGTGCTGGCGTTGGTCCGCACGCCGATTTCGAGCCAACGGCTGGCGCCGGTGAACACTCCCGCGCCAAAATCCAGCGTGACGGTAAATAGGCCGTTGCTGACGACGGTCGCGGAATTGGTGAGCGGCCCGGCGATCACCGTCCCAAAAGCGCCGGCTAAGTCGTAAACGGTAAAGTGCAAATCATACGTGCCGTTCGCGGGGTTAGCGCCGTCATTCAAGCGGCCTTGATAGGTGAACGCGGTGCCCTGGGCGGTAGCGCCACACACGCTACCAAGCCACATCAGCACCGCAAGAGTAAGGATTGTGTTGGTCTTCATGGTTCAGTTGCCTTTCAGTACGATTTAGCGCCTGAGCCCGTGCAGCGCAGGCGACATCTGGTCAATTCGACGACATGGCCTATGCATTCCAAACGTGGACTAGGGGGATTCTTCAACAGAGTAGCACGACCTGTGGTGATGGTCAATCGAAGGAACGTGGGGGAAGGTAACCGGTCAGTCACAGCGGAAACGGCGGAGTTCGGCTCAGCCGCAGCAGCCACGAGGTAAATAACGGCTCCGAACCGGCCAGCAACCGCGCTTTGGTGGGGAATGCTGCGGCTGAGACAGCCGCGCTCCGCCCGCCACCACTGACCGGTTACGGGGGAAGGACTGTGGGCAAGCGCCGCGCCCCCCAAAGGTAGCGCGCGCTGTCCTTAGGCTGGCGCAGCCGGAACCCAGCTCGTTGTGAGAGCGGTTGCAGGTTGAAGGTTGAAGGTTGCAAGTTGACGGCCGCCAGCGCAACCAACTTGCAACTTTCAACTCGCAACCTGGAGCCGAAAAAATCTGTGGAGAAAAACGACATTCCCGAATGTAGTCATCCAGCCCGCCGGGGTAGTGCGAAAGGACTGAGATGGAGCCTGCTTCTCGGAACTGAGGCGGCGCGCTGAGACAGCGCGCCCTATCTTTGGATCGCCCGATAGGCGGCGGCTTGGATCCCATAGAGTTCCGCGTAGGAACCGCCTTTGGCGAGCAGAGCGTGGTGGCTGCCTACCTCGACCACGCGCGCGCCGTCGAGCACCACGATGAGATCTGCCATCCGGACCGTGCTGAAACGGTGGGAAACGAGCAGCGTGATCCGGCCATTAGCGCCGTTTGCGCCATTACCAGCGCCGGCCGGCGCGCGGCCGTCACGCGCTACGGTGGCATACCGTTCGAAAAGCGCGTGCTCGGTTTCCGCATCCAGCGCGGCCGTGGGCTCGTCCAGCACCAGCAGCAGCGGGTGCTCCCGCATAAACCCGCGCGCCAGGGCAAACTTCTGCCACTGGCCGAAACTGACTTCGACGCCCCCGGGCCACGTCGGACCGAGCTGCGTCTCGAGCCCTGCGTTCAGCCCCTTCACGACATCGCCGGCGCCGGCGCGCTCAACGGCCGCCGCGACCGCCGGCTCATCGTCGAGGCGGGGCACATCCCCCAGGCCCACGGTGTGGCGTGCGCGGAACTCAAAGCGGAAGAAATCCTGGAACGCGCCGGCCAGCCGCGAGCGCCATTCTGCTGCGGGCATCCGCGCCAGGTCAGCTCCATCGATCAAAATCCGGCCCGAATCGGGTTGATACAATCGACACAGCAACTTCACCAGCGTGCTTTTGCCGGCGCCGTTCTCGCCGACGATGGCGACAACGCTCCCGGCGGGCAG
This sequence comes from Candidatus Acidiferrum sp., assembly GCA_035566435.1. Taxonomy (GTDB): domain Bacteria; phylum Verrucomicrobiota; class Verrucomicrobiia; order Limisphaerales; family UBA8199; genus DATMRF01. The sequence continues at coordinate 46,877 of DATMRF010000105.1, read as the reverse complement.
GTCCAGGTTCACGTCCTCCAACGCCCGCCGCTCGCTGCCCGGATAACTGAAACAAACGTGTTCGAAGCGAATCCCGTGATTCAACCGGGTCGGCGGCGGGAGGTCTGCATTTTCGGTGAGTGCCTTGGTGTAATCTTCCAACCACGCCAGGCGACGCGAGCCTTCCAGCCAAAAACCACGCAGAAAACCGATCTCGCCCACCGTCGCGCCGATATACGCGGACAACCGTGAACCCGCCGCAAGCACCAGCAGGACTTGCGCTGAGGTGCCATGCAAGGTTACCGACACGAAGACAACCGCGCCGGTGTACCCCAATCCAAAAATCCCCCAGGCCAACGTGTGCCAAACCGCACTGACCCATCGGGCTTGGGACACCAGTTTGTACCAGTTCTCCCAGGTCCCGCGGCGCTGCTCGACCAACCGCGCACCGATCCCCGTGACGCGGACCTCCTTCCCTGGAGGCGCGGTGGTCGCAACATCAAAGAGATGTCGCGCCAACCGCCGGGCCGGCGTGCCGCGTTCGTCCGCCCGGCGCTCGACGCCGGGCCGCCACGTGGATGTGATTACGGTCGGCAGGGCGAACGCGGCCAGCAATCCCAGAAGCGGATGAATCGATACCAGCAGGAGCACCGTTACCGCCAGGCGCAGCAGCCAGCCGCAGGTGGAAAACAGCGACATGTACATATGGTCCAGGACAAAGACCTGGTCGCGCAACATCGCCAGCCGGTCCAGGTATTCGGGCCGTTCCTGGTGCGCGATGGTGACCGCCGAAGCCTGCAGTTGGGCGACGTGAGACTCGAGGGCAATCGTCAAACGATCCCGGAACCGGCGCTGCGCGCGATCGCTGACGACTCGCAGGAACCATGTGCCCGCAGCGGAGATTCCCAGCCCAAGCGCGGCCCCGAGCAGCAATCGGCGATTCCCACGCGTCACGCCGTCCGCGAGCAATTTCAGCCACAAGGCGATCAGCGCATCAGGCAACGCCGCGAGCAGCGACAGTCCGAACGACACCGGCAGCAGCAACGGCTCGGCCTCGTAGCCACGCTTCAGCGCGCGCCACATTGCGGGCATCGCTCCAGGCATGTCGTCAGCCGGCTTCATCAAGGCGTTCACCCTCTTCGTCGGCCCCGCCGCCAAATCGGGAGGCCTGCAATTGGAACATCGTGTGGTATCGGCCGCCGAGCGCCATCAGCTCATCGTGAGTTCCGAGTTCGACCACCTTCCCATGCTCGAGAACACAAATACGATCGGCATGGCGCACGGTAGAGAACCGGTGGGAAATAAGGATGGTCGTCGCCTTCCGCGTCGCCTCGAGGATGCGGTTGAAAATCTCGGCCTCGCCGCGAACATCCAATTGGGCGGTGGGTTCGTCGAGGAGCACCAGTCCCGCGCCGAGCTTTACGGCGCACAAGGCCCGCGCCAGGGCGATTCGCTGCCACTGGCCGCCGGACAAATCGGTTCCGCCCTCGTAACCCTTGGCCAGAGGCGTGTCCAGCCCTGCCAGGTGCGCCGCTCCGGCCTGGGTCAACGCTGCCTGGATGACCTCGTCAGTCGCGCCCGCGGGCGCGACGTTATCCCGCAGTGGAAGCTCGAAACGGATGAAATCCTGGAAAACAGCGGTGACGCGGTCGCGCCAGCCCGCGATTTCGAGGTCGCGCAAGTCCACGCCGTCGATCTCGATGGCCCCTTCCTGAGGATCGTACAGCCGGCAGAGCAACTTGGCCAGGGTGGTCTTGCCCGCGCCGTTTTGGCCAACAATGGCGAGCGACGAACCCGCGGGAATCGTTAGCTCGAAACCATCGAGCACCGGCTGGGTCGTGTTGGGATAGGCGAATTTCAAGTTGCAAAACCGCACCTCACGCGCGGGCATGCCGGATGCCGCGCGAGTTCCGAGAGGCAAAGCGCCAGCCGGTTTCATCGAATCCTGCAACCGCAGGACTGCGCCGGTCGGAGCCGCAGCCCCGTCCAGCGCCCAGGACAGGCCGCCGAATGCGATCATGCTTGTGCCTACCGCCGCGGTGGCGAAGGTCACCAGCCTGGCCAATTCGAGTTTGCCCGCGGAGGCGTCGGTGGCCATCGCTGCGAACACCAGCACATTGGCGCCCAGCACCAGCAGCAGGCTCCAAATGACCGGCCGCTCCCGTAACCTTGTGGCCTCCCACCGCAGCTCGAAGAGCCGGCGTCGCTGGGTCTTGAAGCGCTCCACGGTCCAATTGGCCAGCCCGAAGAGACGCAATTCCTTGGCCGCAGGCGGCTCCACGGCAAGACGGTAAGCATAATCCGCGTGGCGCTCCGCGGCCCGCACCTCCTCGGTGTTGCGATCCCGCCACACTGCGCTCTCGCGCAGCAGCCAATGCGTCGCCAGCCACGCGCCGACCAGGACCAGCGGCGCCCACCAGGCGTAGCCTGCCAGCACAACCGCCGACGCGAGCCCGCCCACCATTTCCACCAGGCCCGACGCGATGAAGCCCACCGAAAGATTCAACGGCGGGCCGCTAATGCCGAGATCAAAATCGCGCGCCATCGTCAGGTCGGTTGTAAGGCGAGGATCCTCCAAATGGCCCATGCCGGGCGGACGGACACAGGCAACGGTCAGCTCGTCGTACAGCCACGCCGCGGTCCGGCTGCCGAGATTACCTCCGATGACCTGGTGCAGCGGGGAGAGCACCTGCAGCAAAATAAATACTACTCCGACCAGCGCCAGGGGAGCGGCCAGAGGTGCGCCGTGTTGGACGGCGCCGACCAGCACGCCCATGGCGACCGCAAACGCAGCCGGCAGCAACCCCCGCAAGACCAGCACACTCCACCAGGCCGCCGCCAGCGCGCGGTCGGCCCGAGCGAGCACGCCGAAAAATCTCCAGCCATCACTCGCGCGCAGTTTTCCGAACATGGTCCGCTCCCCAACCCGGTTGGTTCCGGTGGATACAAAGGTTGCTTATTTCGTAGAAACAGTAAGCTAATCAATGCCGGAGACAAGTGAGAAGGGAGACATTGCGGCCTCGCGCGGATTAGGGCCAAACTCGAAAGCGCTCCGGGTGTTGCGAGGTGAAAGGGCCACTGACTGCACCGTTTGTGGCTGATTTTTAGAGGCCGCCCTGAAAAGTTGATAACCCCTGAAGAGCGGCAGCCCAGATGGTATACCCTACTGCCTATCCATACGCGCCAAAGGTTCGAATCCAAGGGCGATACTTACCGTCGGGCGAGTCCTCGTAGCCACCAGTCACTGTCCGACTACAGCCAAGAAATACACCGACGCAGACGAGTGGAAGCAGAAGCAGGCCGGCAGAACGTGTTATGGTGTAATTATTGCCGAACAACCGCGCTCACTCGCGCTGGACCACTGACGCAAGACATGGAAACAGATCACACGTCCAGCGTCGAGTGCAGCGCGAAAGTTAGGCACGAAGTCGAGGTTCATCGAGTTGCTCCTGCCGGTTTATCGATCCACAGAAATAATTGGTTGGTCGTGATCGCAAGCCTGCCCTCCTTTATAAACCACTCGTTCTCACCTGCCAACTCACAGTAGTAATTCGTGCCGCCAACCGCATATGTATTGGTAAAAGAAAAAACACGCGTGCCGGGGTAACGGTTCCTTAGACCTTCCCCGTCGAGCAAGCGCAGCTGTGCATCCTTAAGGTCATTCTTGAAGTCAATGAGATGCGCGTTCCGGTCTGAACGCCCGGCAGCGAAGAGGTAGAAAACCGCCAATACCACAAGTGCCGCTCCAAATATCGCGAGAAGTCTCATCGCTCTGATTGCCTAACCATTGATTATCACGCGCAACGGGCACGGTATTGTCCACGATTGATTTTGGTAAGCCGTTCTGTTTCCGTGGGCTTATGAGAGCGGACCTGCAAATTTCTATCAAAGATTATCACTGAATGGTTGATAGTTAGAAGTTGATAGTTGATGGTCGGCAGCCGAATCGAGCGGCCGAGGGGTTTGCCCGACGCGGCTATTGGTGGCTGCGCGAAAGTCACTGGTCCGGGTCGGGCGCGCCGGCAGGAGCTGATGAGAGCTGACCTTCATCCTGAGTATCAGGATAAGGTTTTCGGGAGAGGAAGGCAATGTAAATTAGGTGACCCAGATTTGGGCCAAACTCCGGATAGACGTTGGCGTCGGCTGGCTTCAGTTCAACATCCGGGCGGCAGGAAACCCTTGCGTGCTGCAACCTTTTTTACTCTCTTTGCACGCATGGTTACGCAGGCGCAAATCGCCCCCAAATTGGGTAGCTCACGCCAGTTCGTGACGTCTGCGCTGGCGGGTCGCCGGCAGGTCTTTGCCGGAACAAGTCAGTTGAAAATGGGGAGCGCGCCCGCCCCGGGCGCTGCCACCCGGCGCCCTCGCCGGCTGGCGGGGCCCGGGCCGAGTCACCAATCAGTGGTTTGCTCACCCCGCAGCCGAAGTAGCTGGCGCGGGCGCCAGCCACTGCGTCCGAGGCCTGCGTGCTCCACGCTGCTGCATGGATACGGCTTAGAAAAATTCCGAGAGCGCATTCTGAACACAGCGTGTTTTGAAACCATGAGAACACACTGACGTCGAACACGGACCGTGCCGATGATGAAAGCATTCCCTTGCATTTGTGTGTCTCTGGCCCTCTTCGCTTACGTTCCGGTGGCAGTTACCGCAGCGCCTCACGCGGCGATTGCCAAAGAATACGAGCGCGTCTTTACCACCTATCCCTGCTCCGATCCCGACCCGGTGCCGACGATGTCGAAGTTTTATCCCTATTTCCGGTATGATGGGTTTACGGACTCGCCGGTGCAGAAGCAATGGAAGGTGGTGGAATTATCCAATGATTACCTGCAATTGTTGATCCTGCCGGAGATTGGCGGAAAAGTTTGGGCGGCGATTGAAAAATCCACCGGCAAATCTTTCATCTACTTCAACCACGTCGTCAAATTCCGCGACGTCGCGATGCGCGGACCCTGGACCAGTGGCGGGATGGAACCCAACTACGGCATCATGGGCCATACGCCCAATTGCTTCTCGCCCGTCGATTACCTGGTTCGCCGCAACTCCGACGGCAGCGCGAGCTGCATCATCGGCGTTCTCGACCTGCTCACGCGCACCACCTGGCGGCTGGAGATCAATCTGCCGGCGGCTCAAGCGTGCTTTACCACGCGCTCCCTATGGCACAACGCTTCCGGCCTCGATGAGCCGTACTACACCTGGATGAACGTCGGCATCAAATCAGCCGGCAACCTGCAGTTCATTAATCCCGGCACGAAGTACCTTGGTCATGACGGAAAGGTGTTTGAGTGGCCGGCCAATCCCGAGAACGGCCACGACATTTCCTGGTACGACCAGAATAACTTCGGCTCGTACAAATCCTACCATATCATCGGCCGGCCCGCCGAATTCTTCGGCGCCTACTGGCACGACGAGGATTTCGGCATGGCGCGCTGTTCCACTTACGACGATAAGCCCGGCCGAAAGATCTGGATTTGGGGCCTGTCGCGCGAAGGGATGATTTGGGAAAAGCTGCTCACGGATTCGGACGGGCAATACGTGGAAGTCCAGTCCGGTCGCCTGTTCAACCAGGCCGACGAGACCAGCACCCTCACCCCTTTCAAACACAAAGAGTTTGCTCCCTACGCGACCGATTCCTGGACCGAATACTGGCTGCCGGTCAAGGGCACCAAGGGTTTTGTGAGCGCCAGTCCCTGGGGCGCCCTCAACGTCAGCCGCGAAGATAACCGGCTCTCCATCCGGATTTCGCCGGCACAACCGTTGCGCGACAAGTTGCGGGTCTTCGACGGCGACCGTTTGCTCGCGGAGCGAGACATCAATCTAAGGCCCATGCAACTGGTCGAGGAGATTGTGAAACTCCAGACTGAGGTGAAAGCGCTCAGAATAAACGTCGGGGGCGACAAGCTCTCGTACGTTGCCGAACCCGATGACATTATGAGCCGCCCTCTGGAAGCGCCGCGCGATTTTGATTGGACATCGACCTTTGGGCTCTATCTCAAGGGTAAAGAGAATGCGCGGCAAAGGATTTATTCCAAAGCCGAAGAGGCGTTCCAGGCTTGTCTAAAAACCGACCCGAACTTCGCGCCGGCCCTGGTGGAAATGGCCTCGCTGGCAAATCGCCGCGGCAACCGCACCGAAGCCCGCGACTTCGCCCGGCGCGCCCTCAGCATCGACACCTATGACCCCGGCGCCAATTACCAGTTCGGTCTCGCCAGCGCCGCGCTGGGCAGGAATGCGGATGCCCGGGACGCCTTCAGTCTTGCCGCGCTGTCCATGGGCTGGCGCAGCGCCGCCTGCGTTGAGCTCACCAAGGAATTTCTGCGCGAGCAACGCTACGAACGCGCGCTCGCGACCGCTCAAGAGAGTCTGGACGCGAACCGCCGCAATCTCGACGCCATCCAGTTGCAGGCCTGTATCCATCGATTGCAGGGCGATACCACCGGGGCGGAGTCCGCGCTCAAGAGTTTGCTGGCGTTGGATCCGCTGAACCATTTTGCGCGGTTTGAGAGATCCTTGCAGGGCAAAGCGCGCCCTCGGGATTTCACCACGCTAATTCAAAATGAGCTGCCACACGAAACCTACCTGGAACTTGCGGCCTGGTATCATAGTGTAGCGCTGGATGGGGAAGCAACGAAGGTCCTGGAGTTGGCGCCGCCCACAGCCGAGGTGCTCTATTGGCTGGCCTACCTGCATCAGGACAAGGCTATGCTGGCGCGGGCGCAGGCGGCTTCGCCCGCGTTTGTATTCCCGTTCCGCACCGAATCCGTCGCGGTATTCGAATGGGCAGCCGGCCAGACCCCGGCCTGGCAGCCAAAGTACTACCTCGCCCTGCTCCGCTGGTCTCAGGGCCAACTCACTCCGGCCCGGGAACTAATGGGCAGTTGCGGTGATGACCCTCGTTTTGCGCCGTTCTACGCCGCGCGCGCGCAGATCTCCGAGGAAACCGCTGCTCGCGACCTGGAAAAGGCCGCACGTTTGGACCCCGCCCAGTGGCGCTACGGCGCCATGCTCGCACGCTACCATTTGAAGCAGAACGATGCAGCCGCAGCCCTGGCGGTGGCGGCCGATTATGCACACCGGTTTCCCACTAATGGTGCGCTCGCGCTGTTGCATGCAAAAACCCTATTGGCTAACGGCCGGCTCCAGGCGGCTGCGGATTTACTCAGTGCACTGAAGCTGTTGCCTTGCGAAGGCAACACCGAGGCCCATTCACTCTTTCGAGAGTCTTATTTGATGCTCGCCCTTGAACGCGCCAGGTCGGGCGCCTACCCCGAAGCACTGCAACTCATCGACACCGCCCGTCAATGGCCGGAAGGATTGGGCGCGGGCAAACCATACCCGTCTGATATCGATGAACGCCTCGAGGACTGGCTAACTTACCAGTGCCAACTGAAGCGGAATGCCTCCGCGGAGGCTCGGCAAGCTCTCGAACGAATCCTGGCTTTCCCCGCACGCTCCGGCCGTGGAGAAATCGGCCGAATCATCCGGGCTCTCGCCCTTAAGGAATCCGGCCGGGCCAATGAAGCCGAAGCATTGCTCGGCGATTGGTTAAAACAGGACTCATCCAATGAACTGGCCAAATGGGGAATCGAACTCCTGTCGAGTCGCACCACCCCATTGCCGTCCGGTGTCCAGGACAGTAGCAGCCGCATTCTCGCGGCTTCTTTATGAAAATATCGGCGCCGGGGCTGGCGGCCTGTCCGTTCGGGTTCAATGCAGCCTGAAAAACTGGGCGGCCGCGGTGTTGCTGAAGACGAAGGAAATGGCCGGCACGCCGTTGGTGGCGGGGACCCACGGGCCGGTGCTCAGATTGGTGGTGGTCTGCAGGGTGAAGTTCGTCCCCGCGGAGGCCGGCCACAGCACGATAATCTGGCCGCCGCCGGTGCCGACGGTGAGCGGCGGGAAGTTGGTGACGACAACCGTGAGCGAGAGTGGCTGGCTAGCGGTGCCGCCCAGGCTGTCGGTGGCCTGCACGGTGAAATTGAACGTGCCGCTGGTGGTGAGGGACCCGGAAAGCAGGCCGCTGGGGGAGAGATTCAGGTTCGACGGCAGGCTGCCGGAAAGCGACCAATTGTAAGGGGAGGCACCGCCAAAGGGCACGCCGCCAGCCGCCTGCAACTGTTGGCTGTAATTGAGGCCGTTAGTGCCGTTGGGCAAAGAGCCGGTAGTGACTTGCACCGCATTGCTGATGGTCACGGAGAATTGCCGGTTCGTCGTGTTGCCAGCCCCGTCGTTGACCTGAACGGTGAAGCTAAAGGTTCCGCTGCCGGAAGGAGAGCCGGAAAGTGTATAAGAGGATCCGGCGGTGAAGAGACTCAGGTTGCCTGGCAACGTGCCGCCGATCTGCGACCAATTGTAATTCCCGCTGCAATCCGAAGCCTGGATGGATTGGTTGTAAAAGACATTAACCTCCCCGACGGGCAGCGGCGAGAGGGTGCTGATGGAAATCCCAATACACAACTGGACGATGAAATTGTTGGTGGCGTTGTTGCCTGAGATCACGGGGAACTGGTTGTTTGGGCAAACATAGCTGCCAAGCTGACTCAAGCTGTCGCTGCCACCGGTGCAGTTGACGCCGAGGCCCCAGGTGCCGTTGGCCACGTTCAGCGAATAATTGCCGTTGGTGTCCGTGTCCACAAACGCCTGATAATTCGTGCCGTTGAGTGTCAAACTGGCGAAAACACCAACGCCGGAAATGTTGGTGCCGTTACTGTCCTTCACGTTGCCGATGATCTGATTAGTCGCCAGTATGCCAGTGAAATTCTGAAGCAACGCCTGGCCGACTGTTAAATTGGTGCCGCCATTTTGCCCAAACTGCGGTTGTGAAAAATCATAATTGGTGGGCATGGTTTCGCTGCTTAGGCCCAACTGCCAGGAATCACTGCCGCCAAGGTTCACCACGCCGATGAAGTAATTCCCGTTGGGATCCGTAAAGCCGTCCATCTGATACAGGTTGCCGGGGTAGTCGGAGGTGTTCACGTCGATCCCGGCTATAGGATTCCCCAGGATATCCTTGACGCTGCCATAAAACAGCGCGTTGGCCTTTGGAAAAGCCAGGGTGACGCCCGTCGCACCGGAACTGGCGGTGGCGCCGTTGTTGAGGCCGACGTAGCCATGAACAATCAGCCCCGAGTCATCCGATCCCAAACTCCACTGGTTGGCAGTGACGCGCGCGGTGAAATTGCCGTTGGTATCGCTGAAGGAGAGCGCCAGCAGACCATTGGTGCACTGGACCGGCATGAAAACACCGGGCAATACGATGGCGTTGTTGGCAGCATCCACCATTGTGCCGGAGATGCTCGCGGTGGCGTTGGTCACCGTCAGATTGGTGCTGATGGTCTGGCCGCTGCCGAGGGTGAGCACCGGTGCTTTCTTAAAAAAGCTGACATAATTGCTCTCAAAAGCCAGCAGCGTGTAGGTCCCCGCCGGGGCCATGATCGTGTAGGCTCCCGCATTATTGGCCACCGTGCCTGCCTGCGGGTTGCCCGGACCATTATGTCCCGGGCGCGGTGGCGGAAACAGCAGGACTACGGCATTGGGCAATGTCGTGCTGGTGCTGTTGCTGACCACGTTGCCGGTGAACTTTTGCGCGAAGGGAGAATTGGTGACGCTAAAACTGTTGGTGATGGGGGTGAAATGACCCCCGGGACTGGACAGTTTATACAAATACTTCCCGATGAGGTTCTGGATGAAATCGCCGTTTTTAAAGTTCAACGTCGCCGTGATGGCACCAGCCGTGGGATTTAGATCCCCAGGGACATTGGAATCGGTGATGCCGCCGATCACAAAACCCGTCCCGTCCTGCAATGTGAACTGCTGCACCAGTGGGTCTGTGCCATCAATGACCCCGTTGGTGTTGGCATCCAGGAATTTCTGCACCACCACTGTCTCGGTGTTCGTCAGGCCGCCGATTGAAAGCGTGATGGAGCCGCTGTAGGTGTTGCTAACGCTCGCTGGCGTGTTGGTGAAAGTGACGGCGGCAGCCGCAGTTTGCAGGCAGCAACCCAGCACTACGGCCATGGTTAGAAGATTTTCGAATATTTTCATTAAGTCTGTTTTAGCGTATCTGCGGGACTTAGCAAGGACAATGCAACTTGAGCGCGTTCAATCAGCACAAGGAAAACGCATCGGTGGCCAGGCGAAACGACGGGTTGGCCCCCCCGCGCCGGGCCGGGCAAAAAGCCCGCGGTCCGAAATGGACCGCGGGCCGTTGGGGTGTTTTCTGCCGTGAGCAGGTCCCTGCTAAAACAGGGGCTGTGTCCCTTCGATCAGCACTGCCTGCAGCTCGTGGGGGTTGAGGCCAAGCAGGCTAAGGATGGTCGGCGCGATTTGCGTTGTCTCCACCGGTCTCGTGACGGCTGTGCCGCCCGGGGCGCCGGGCCAGGACACCAGGATCGGGACGTTCCGGTCCTCGGCGTGATCACCGCCGTGCTCGGCGATCTTGGCCTTGTGGCCCGTGTAAACGACCCCGTACTGCGCGATGCCGATCACGTCGGGCACGCGGGGATCGCTCAGCTCGACGCCGATGAGCCGCGCCGCCGCCGCGCCCGCATAGACCTGCGAGAGACCGGCCGAGGTGACGGCCTTGCCGTCCACGCTGGCGGTGGAGTCGTTATAGTTCAGCAGAAAATTGCGTGCATAGTCGGTGGCGGCTACCGACCGGTCGTTCAGCCACAGGAGCATGCCGTCGTCATCGACGCCAAAAGCCACCAACGGTGTGGCATTTGCATTCCCACCCTGGTGATCGTGGTTCCAGGCAGCGTTGAGAGCGTCGATAATTTGCCCGTCCTTGATCCGATTAAGCGCAGCGACGTTCATCGGCGACTGGCCGTGCTTGGCCGACACTATAATCGCGGTGCGGTCGAGAAGCCCGCGGCCGGCGAGTGCGCTGACCATCCGTCCGAGAGACGAATCGACAAAGTTGAGCGCGTTGCTCAAGACCGGGCCGGGCGTGGCGCCATCCGCCAGGTAGCCGCCCATAGCCGTTCCCGACAAGTCGCCTTCGGTTTTGGATGTCGGCAGCTTCTGGCCGGTCGAAACGCTCTGGAAATTCATGCCGAAAATCGCCGGCGTGCCCGGGTTACCGGAGCCATCGTGGCGGTGACCGTTGATCCAGTTGAGGACCGCCTGGACCTTGTAGCCGTCGTATTGCTGGGTCAGGAGGTTGCCGGTGGTCCAATCCGGCTGGTTCGGGTCCGTCGGGGCGCTTGGGTTCGCGCTGCTGTTGATCTCGGGCGTGAAATAGTCGTCAACGCCCTCGCCGGAGGGACCGGACATGATCTGGTAGGCGGGGTGCTTGTCCGACCACGCGGTCAGCAGATGGTGCTGGTGGGCGACTTCGAAAATCGTGTTCACCTTCAGGTACTGGCTCGGATAGACCGGTTTACACGCCGAAGGGGCGACTGGCAACTGCGCCGGATTGATTACGTCCACCGGGTTGCCGGTCATTTGCAGGATGTTGGCCCAAGGGTCCGAGCCCGGGGCCGGCACGAGGCCCTGGCCCGCGTCCAGTGCGCCCAGGTTCAAATCCAGCGCCTCGAAGTAGGTGACCTCGCCGCCCGGCACTGGGCCCATGCAGTTCGTCGTGCCGGCGGGGAACACATCATGATTCCAGGTGTCGTCATAATAAATGCCGGTGGTTGATGGGTTGCCTCCTGTTGCCTGGGCGACCATTCCAGGGAACGAGTCCGACGGGAAAGGCGTGCTCGCGTCCGAGTAGTCCACGCCTCGCGCCATCAGAGTCGCCAGGGTGGACCCAGGATGCGTCTGGACATACCAAGCCAGGTCGGACTGATGCAATCCGTCCACCGACACGAGCAGCACGTGTTCGACCTTCGCGTCGCCCCGGACGTCGTGCGGAGTCTCTGCGCTCGCCGCTCCCGGTAGCACGACGCCAATCGTCAACAGACCCAGACCGCAAAGCACGGCAGGGGTTTCCCGGGCCACTGGCAAACCTTTTGTTTTCATATGAATCGTCTTCTTCATGTTGCTTGTTTTCTTGTCTCAACGACGCTGTTGCACGCATGAGTAATGCGTGAGCTGATCGTTGCTGGTTTTCCTGACGACGACTCTATCGCCTCCAAGCGCTCGAAAGTAAACGTGACAATCGTTACAATATCGTGGCGAATGGATAACAGTGAGGTGTCGGCGGCGTGGCACGTCCCGAACAGGCGTCGACACGCGCCGGAGGCTGGTTCTACGTGTGGAAAGCGCGCTTCTCTGAAAGGCCTAACCCGGATATTTCACATCGTTGCCGGTAGCGCAGGTTTCCGAACCTGCGGGTAGGAATGCCATCACGACACTCTGCCGACTTGGAAGTCGGCGATACGGCAGGTTTGGAAACCTGCGCTACGACCGCTGCTGCCGCGGCACAGTCGTGGGTGTGAAATTTGCGGGCGAATGGGTATTTTGGCCCATGAATCAAAGGGCGTTACGGCGCAGAAACGCGGTAGTAACGCTGTGCGTTGGTCGCCGCTTGCGGATCGGTGAATTGGTACTGGCCAGGAGAAACCTCCGTCATGGTGCCGAGCGCCGTCCAATTGCTCGAGGGCGACGAGACGTTGGTGCTGGCGAGCGCGCTGAAACTCGCGCCCGGTGTATTCGTGAAGCTGAACTGAAAGGACCCGTCGGCGAGTCGAGCGACATTCTTCACCGTGATCGCCGAAGTCGGGGTGGCGGCGTAGGCATAGAAGTTGCCGTCGGTGCTGGCGATGTAGAGCGTGTTGTTCGCCAGGCTGATCGTCGAACCGTAATAAATGTAGCCGGGTCCAAGGCTGCTGATGAGTTGCAGGATCCGCCCGTCGGCGAGGTTGTAAACGTAAACGCCGTAAGCGCCGTCGACGATCAGGACATCGTCGGTGACGATTAACTGGCCTGTCAGGGCCTCGTAATACGTAGGTGTGTTATAGGTGCGCACGAACACACCGTTGGTGGTGTAGGCGTTCACTACCTTGCCGGAGATGGCATAAACAATCCCGTTGGCGACAGCGGGCGTGCCGGAGAAACCTCCACTCACCGCCCAGGCATTGGTTTTTGTGCCCAGATCAACACAGTACAATTGATCCCCAATGAAATAGGCGCGGTTGTCAGCAATGGCCACGGTCCGGGTGGACGCCGCGCCGGAAAGGCCATTAGTCACCGTCCAATTGGCATTACCGGTCGGTGGGTCCCATTCGGTGAAACTGCCGAGCCAGGTATAGACGTTCCCGTTGTAACAAGCGGGCGCCCATTGCTCGGACCCACCTAGTTGCACGAACCACTGCTGACCCCCGCTGTTTTGGTCAAACCCGGTCAATCCGTGGTAGTAGCCGGTATCGGTAAAAATCATTCCCCCGCCCACGACCGGCGCCATGTAGCGGTAACCCTGGGAGATGAATGTGCTGGCCCAATTCGTGTTCCCGGTGGTTGCGTCGTAGCTCGTAAGGTAAGAAAGGTTGCCAACGGCAGCGCTATTTCCCTGCTCCAATAGCACCATGCCGGAGTCATAAGTGGGCGGGCTGACGCTGGCCAGGGCGGCGAGATTATTGGTCCATAGACCCAGGCCGGTATTCGCGTCTAACGCCCGGAGAGTCGTGGCGGAATAGTAATACCCCACCGAGAAATACACTCGTCCGCCGGCGACAGCGGCCTGCCAAATGTACGCGCTCGATATCGGCACTTTCCATTTCAACGCAAAAGGACATCCGTTGAGCGTGCCGGGAAAATACCCGGTGTGCGCCGGGCCATTCCCGTACGTCGGCCAGTCGCCCGGGAGATTCGGCTGGCCCGCCATCACGCTTGAGGCCAGTGCCACCACGGCAGCGAGAACCGAATCAAACAGCAGTTTCCGGCCCCATCTCGGGTGCTTTGGTTCCTTGGATTGAGTTGCATTCATGTTCACGCGACTTCTGGAGAATCGCGCGACGCTAATGATCCGCCTCATCGGCGTCAAGATCGAACTGGGCTCCACTCTGCGGAGACCTGCCACGATCGCAGCTCTACTGCGTCTTCTTAAGATGATGCACCTCGCCGTCAGGATACGTGAGATCAAAGGAGTCGCTCTGAAGAGCGGAAACCTTACAGTCCATCCTGCCCGTGGCCTGGCCAACTGCGCCATCCAATTCAATTCTGATATGGTCGCTTCCAGCTTTGAATTTCCCCGTTAGCGGTTCCTTCGGGTCGCCGATCCTGCACGTGCCGTCCGCACGAAACTCGTGAACCGCGCCATTGCTTTCAGTCCACTTCCCGATAATCGCGCTGTTGCCACCTGGCGAACAGGATGAGAGCAGCAAACCTGCGCCGATCGCTACAAGTACGCCGAAAAAGTAGCGTGGTAATCTTTCCATTATATGTCTGTTCCTTTCTCTTGATGGTTGGGTTTGTCTGAAAACATTTCTAACGGAGGCGTCATCCCGGCGTCGAGTGAAGAAGATTCGTCAGCGGCCGCCGGTCGTGGCGCCTCCACCGATGCTTCTAAGAGAGAGTGCATAATTCGCCACACCTGTCCGGGTTAGAAGTGTCGTCAGTGTCCTTCCGTCTCTCATCATCGCAGGTTTTCCGCTTGGAATGCATATGGCCGCTTGCTTTAACGTTTAGCTCACCGATGGCGGCCCCTCGCTGGCTCCCGGACCGCCATTCGGGGCAGACAATGGTTCGGCACAGCGTATATTCTCGGGGATCTTCTTGCCCATACTGATCCGCTGCTCTGCCTCGTAACCGAGTTTCCGATAGAATGCTTCCACCGCCTCATTCCCTTTTATGATCTGGAGGTTGATCTTCGGACACCCCAGTGCTCTCAGACGTTCCTCGGCGTGCCGCACCAGCCGAGAACCAAGGCCGCGCCTCCGATATTCCGGCAGCACAGCCAACGAATATATCCAACCGCGATGTCCATCGTATCCAGCCATGACGCTGCCGACAGCCTTCCCGTCAGCCTCCGCGACGAACAATAGCCCGTCACCAACCACAAGCTTCTTCTCGATCACAAGTTGCGGCGCGTTGTGCGCGCTTTCATACCCGAAAACACGCCGCCACAGTTCAGCCAACTGATCCCGATCCGCCGCCACATCAAACGTGCGAATGATTTCTTTCATTGGACGCTACCGCCGCCCATTGCCGCCGAACGCAAGCGCCAGCGACGGGAGCCAGCCGCCGGTGACGCGCGAATTGTCTCTGAGCGAATCCGCTGGCTCCCGTTCGCTGCACCGTCGGGTAGTCATTGGAACAATCCAAAAAGCTCCGCAAGCCCGAATAGAATAATCAGAGGGCTGATGATCTTCATCATCGGACCAAACTTGCGCAGCCATAGTTCATTGGCCTCTGGATTCTTGCTCACCTGAACTACACGGAACACCGCGAGCAGACCATAAATGCCACCCGCAATAGGAATAAGTCCGCCGAAGTGTAAGTGCATAATCACTCTGGTCTGTTGGCCCACCAACCAACGAAAGCCAGGATGGCGAGCATCATCGCAATAGTAAGCCCAGCAGCCCAGAAATCCACCGAATTAAGGTGCCCCTTCTGTTGGTAAGACTGGCAAGTTCGGTACGAAACAACGCCAACGCCAAGTACGATCATCAGGACGGCCCTCTTCCAGCTGAACAATTTGATTTGTGGCTTTTCGCTCATGTGCGTGATGACGCCCAACGAAACAGGTCAGCGGTGTCGGCCTAAGCGCGGACAAATCGACGGCAGATGCGCGCCCGGCGTCCGGTGTAGTCCTGGGGTTAAACCGGCGGGTTTCATGGCTGCCTGATCGGAGAACTGAATGTCCCTGAAACCATGTTGACGTTGCATGCGGGTCTCAAGTCCAGTCGTGAGCGCAGAAGAGTAGATCCATGTCCTACCGGTACTACTTTGCCTCCGATCACCGCGGAAAACTCCCAATCCAATGCATCCTGGCTCCCCCGGTGATAGCCGAGCAGATACAGGGAGTCTAGGGCCACGACCGCCGCCACAACTGCGAGCGCCACGCGCAGGGTTTTTCTCATTGTATTTGTCATAAATGCAAGCTGATTGTGAGCGGTCTAACGCCCCGAGCAGCGCGGGGCCAAGGGCACGAAAATGCAAACAAGAGGGGCCATGGTCATCGGATTAAAATTGAATGATGGGGGGCTACCATCCGGAACAACACCAACACGGCCGGGATCGCGAGCCCCAACGCCAGGCAGTAAAATGCTGCCTTGCGATTCCGACCGAATTTAATCGCCATGATGACACCAAGAATGGTGGTGACAATGAAGCTCACGGCCATGACAATCACAAACATTCGGAGAGGAAAGCTTCCCAACTCACCGCCCTCCTTCCATCGTGCCTGAGTGTGAATACTGGAGAGCTTGTGCAGGAACTCCGGCTGATAACCAAGTGTCTGCCAGATGCCCGATACCGCGAAGAACAAGAGCAGCGGCGCGAAGATGCACCCGAGATACAAATGAACCGAGCGTAGTTTTTGCATAGCGTGTTCTGCCGACTAACGCTTTGCTGAGCGACCGCCGCCAAAAGCACAAGCCCCGGCGTTAACAGCACATCCGAACTGCTGCCCCGCATGGAGTGGAGAGGCCAGGCGGCGGTTTAGCTCCAGCAAATTGTTCGCCTTTGCGACGCCCCGGAGGGGCAGCCTGATAGTGGCCAGGGCAAGGCCGCCGCGGCCGCCGCCCTGGGTAAAAAGCCACCCCACCCAACCTCTTTTTTTCCTTCTGGTTTGGCGCGCCTCCAGCGCGCCAAACCAGAAGGAAAAAAAGAGGAGATCATTTTACGTTCGTAACCCCGGGCGCCCCGAAAGCCTTCGGGGTTGCCCAGGGCTATTATCATACCGTCCCTCCGGGACTTCAGTTTGGCTCGCTGCGCTCGCATACTATTGGCTATTGGCGATCTATACTTGTACCAGGAAACAATTCCTGCTGTGCTAACATTGGCCGACAAACTGGGAATTAATTCCTGGTTTCAAAAGCAGCCCGCAGTGGGAGCCGGAGCCTGGTCCGCAGGGTGCGAAATCCAACCGACCCTTCATAAGCGGCAGCATGGGGGTTTTCGCGATGATGTCAAGATCGAATTGATGACTCGATCCCTGGCGGGCGTGGGACAAACGTCTTCTGAACCGGACAGCGGCATGCACCGCGCAGCGGTGCAACGATGGTCTTGGCCTCTCATCCGGGGCCCCCACTCCTATGCCTCTCCATTAATGGATACAATTAGAGAACCTGCGCGTGGTGAATCGAGCGTGCCTGAACCGGCAAGCCGCCTTCGAAGAAAATGGTCGGGGCGGTGAGATTTGAACTCACGACCTTCTGAACCCCATTCAGACGCGCTACCAAGCTACGCTACGCCCCGAACCATTGCGCCCGCTCCCGCAGGAACAGGCACGAGGAAATACTACCCCGCCCGGGGTCGATTTCAACACTTAAGATTTGGTGACGGGTGGCGAGTGGCAGGACGCCTATATGCAGGTCGATTCCAAGGACCCGCCTTAACGCGAAGCTTCGGCGCGGCAAAGGAGGATGAGGAAGAGAAAGAGGAAGAGGATGACATGGCGACGGACGTGGAACGTAATCCGGCACCGGGAAAGTGTTGCGCGGATCGATTACGATTACGACGAAGAGAACAAGGACGATTACAGTCTCTATTCGGCCCTCTTTTTCGACATGGTGTGGGTCGCGTGACCGTAGAAAGCTTCGGCGGCTTCCATCAAAGTTTCCGAAAGGGTCGGATGCGGATGGACGGCCAGCGCGAGGTCCTTGGCGGTTGCGCCCATTTCCACTGCGAGCACGCCCTCGGAGATCAGCTCGCCCGCGCCGGTGCCGACAATGCCCACGCCAAGAATTCGTTCGCTGTCCGGCTCGATGATCAATTTGGTCAGGCCGTCCGGGCGGTCGAACGACAGCGCGCGGCCCGACGCCGCCCACGGAAACTTTGCCACTTTCACTTCGAGCCCTTTCGCCTTCGCTTCAGACTCGGTGAGGCCGCACCAGGCCAGCTCCGGGTCCGTGAAGACCACTGCGGGGATCGTGATATCCGCAAAGGCGCTGTCTTCGCCGACAATGACCTCGACGGCGATCCGCGCTTCCTTGGAAGCCTTGTGCGCGAGCAAGACGCCGCCGGCGATGTCGCCGATCGCGTAAATCGCCGGGTCGGTCGTTTGCTGCTTTTCATCGACGTGGATGAAACCTTTCTCGTCGAAGGAGACCTTGGTGTTTTCCAGGCCGAGGTCGTCCGCGTTGGGCGAGCGGCCGACGGCGACGAGGACGCGATCGTAGAGCTCTTCCTTCTTCTGGCCGTCCATGTCGAACTCGACTTTGATCTGCTTGCCGCTGGTGGACATCTTGCCGACCTTGGTCTTGAGGCGGACCTCCTTGAACGACTTCCTGGCGTAGGCAAGTACGGGCCGAGCTAGATCAGGGTCCGCGCCGGCCAGAATCGTATCCAGCGCCTCGACCAGCACAACCTTGCTCCCGAGCGACGCATAAACTGTTCCCAGCTCCATGCCGATGTAGCCGCCGCCGATGACTAGAAGGGTTTCGGGGATGTCCTCAACTTCGAGTGCCTCACGCGAGGTCATGATCCTTGGATTGCCCAGATCGAAGGCTTTGGGCATTGCGGACTTTGAGCCGACCGCGATGATGGCCTTGTCATACTGGATGAACTGCTGGCCCTGGGCGGACTCAACGCGCAGGCTGCGCGAGTCTTCAAAGTAGCCGCGGCCGGCCATGACCTGCACGCCCCGCATTTTCGCCAACTGAGCAATGCCGCTCGACAGGCGCGACAGGATCGACTCTTTCCACGTTCTCAGCTTGGCCACGTCGATGGTCGGCGCGGCAAAGGTGATGCCGCGATGCTCGGATTCGCGCGCCGCGTTGATCGTATGAGCGGCGTACAGCAACGCTTTTGAAGGGATGCAACCGCGGTTCAGGCACACCCCGCCAAGCCGCTGCTCGCGCTCGACGAGGATGACTTTCTTGCCAAGGTCGGCCGCGTAAAAAGCCGCGGCGTACCCGCCCGGGCCGGCGCCAACGACAACGATTTCGGTTTTGGTCGATTCCATAACTAATCAGCTTTGTTCTTCCTCTTCCTCATTCTCATCCTCTTCCTCGGTTCCGGGATCGGGTCGTACCCAACTTGATATTCAACTGAATCTTCATGAAACACATCTCCGTTCTTGTCGAATCGGTCGACCAGACCGCAAAGCATGGAGACGATGGGTACCAACATGGCTTTTCCCTCGAAGATTCGGTCCAGCGTGAACACCCTCTTTGCGACCAGGGCGTCCAGGCAGGCTGCGCATTCCGTGGCCGACCCACGAGCGTCATCAAAGTATTTTGCACGTACCTGCCCGCGGCGTTTGCCGTTTCCCTCCGCCGTATTCAGCAGGGCAGAGAGGCTGGCTCGGTCAAGCTGATCGCAAACCTCGCGGGTCTTCCCCGCAGCGACCTTCTTGGTCTCCTCTATCAGCGGCGTCACCCACGTGATGAATCGCAGCAACAACTGGTAAACGTGAAGCTTTTCATGGTCGAACAGAATCCTTGTTGGGCCAGGATGAGTGGGGGCGGTGCTCGAGTCGTCGGGATTCGCAGTGTTCATTCGATTAGGAGGATGATCAGATGCACAGCCCCTCCTCCTCGAACCCCTCAAACTCCTGCACCAGCTCCACAATGAACCGCGCGGCGGCACCGCCGTCGATCACGCGGTGGTCGTAGGACAGCCCCATCGGCATCATCAGCCTCGGCTCGATCTTGTCTTCACGGACGACGGGTTTCAGCCCGCCTCGGCCCAAACCCAGGATGGCGACTTCCGGCTTGTTGACGATTGGCGTGAAATGCGCGCCGCCAATCCCTCCCTGATTCGAGATCGTAAACGTGCCGCCTTTGAGTTCCTCGGCGGAAACTTTGCGGTCCCGCGCCTTCTTAGCCAACTCCTCCAATTCCTTCGACAGCTCGAACAGGTTCTTCTTGTCCACGTCACGGATCACCGGGACGATCAGGCCAGCCTCGGTATCCACCGCCACACCGATATGGTAGTACTCCTTGAGGACGAGTTCCTGCGCCGCCTCATCGAGGCTGGAGTTGAACACGGGATGTTTCTTGAGAGCTTCGACGACCGCTTTGAGCGCGAAAGAGGTCAACGTGAGACGAGCCCCCCTTCGCTCGTAAGCAGGCGCGTATTTCTTCCGCAGCGCGTTTAAGTTCGTAATGTCGGCCTCGTCAAACTGCGTGACATGGGGGACTGCGTTCCAGTTCTCGAGCATGCGGCGAGCGATCACCTGGCGCAGCGGTGAAATCGGTTTTTTAGAAACCGGGCCCCATTTTGAAGAATCGATTGGTTCCGGCGCTGGTTTGGAAGGTACGGCCACCGCACCCGCTGCCGCGGCGGTCCTGGGCTCGGCGGCCAGTCTTTGCAGCCGCTGGACGTAAGCCCGCACGTCCTCGAGCACGATGCGGCCGCCGCGAGCGCTGCCGCGCACTTTGGTAAGGTCGAGGCCCAAATCCCTGGCCAGTTTGCGGATCGACGGCGCAGCCGCGACCGCCAGGCCCGGCCTGGGCTCTGTCGAAGCGACTCCGGGCCCGGCCTCCTCGGGTTCAACCGTAACGTCCGACGGCTCCGGCTCGGGCATTTTGGCTTTCGGCGCCGGTTCCGCTTTCGCTCTTGGCGATGACGAGGACGGAGTTGTCCCGCTTTCGGTTAATGAGAGGATACGCTGGCCGACGCTGATTTTTTCACCGGCCTTGACAAATATTTTGGCCACGGTGCCGGCGCCGGTGGAGGGAATCGTAGCGACGGCTTTTTCGTTTTCCAGCTCCAGGATGGGCTGGTCCTTGGCGACGGAGTCGCCCTCCTTGACAAACAGGTTAACCACTGTGCCCGAATCGGCGCCTTCGCCAAGATGCGGAAGTTTCAGGTCCATATTGAAAGTTTCGTGAATTGCCGCGCAACCCAAGGCGCGAGACTTCTCTGCTCAGATCAGCTCCGGAAAGGCTTTGTCCGGGTCCACGTCGAGCTCTTTAATCGCCTTGGCGACGACGCTTTTCTCCACCTGTCCCTTTTCGGCTAGGGCGGTGAGCGTGGCGATGACCGTCAACTCGGCGTCCACTTCGAAGAATCGGCGGAGGCGCTCGCGGGTGTCGCTGCGGCCAAAGCCATCGGTGCCCAGGGTCGTTAAACCGCCCGGCACCCACGGCGCAACTTGATCCGGCACCATCTTCATGTTGTCGGAAACCGCGACGAACACGCCGGTTTCTTTCTCGAGCAATTCTGTCACGTAGGACTTCCTCGGCGCGGCGGCCGGGTGCAGCATGTTCCAACGGGTGGCGCGCAGGGCATCGTTGCGCAGCAATTTGTAGCTGGTGGCGCTCCAGACATCGGCGGAGACGTCGTAGCGTTCGGCGAGAATTTCCTGGGCGCGCAGGGCCTCGCGGATGATAGGCCCGCTGCCGAAAATGTGCGCTTTGAGCCTGGCTTTCTCCGGCCCGGGCTTGAATTTGTACAGGCCCTTCAGCAGCCCCTCCTCAACTCCCTCCGGCATCGGCGGCATTGGGTAGTTCTCGTTATAGAGCGTGAGGTAGTAGAAGCGGTTCTCCCCTTCGACATACATGCGGCGCATGCCATCGGCGATAATGACCGCCACTTCGTAGGTGAAGGCTGGGTCGTAGGTCGCCAGCGTCGGGATGGTGCTCGAGAGGATGAGGCTGTGCCCGTCCTGGTGTTGCAAGCCCTCGCCGTTGAGCGTGGTCCGGCCCGACGTAGCGCCGAGGAGAAATCCTTTCGCCCGGATGTCCCCTGCCAGCCAAATCAAATCCCCGATGCGCTGGAAGCCGAACATCGAATAGTAGACGTAAAACGGCACCATATGTTTGCCGACGGTCGAATAGGCGGTGCCGGCTGCGACGAACGAGGCCATCGAACCGGCTTCAGTGATTCCCTCTTCGAGAATCTGGCCGTCTTTTGCCTCATTGTAATAGAGCAGCGACTTGCTATCGACAGGCTCGTAAAGCTGTCCCTTGGAAGAGTAGATGCCGATCTCGCGGAACAGCGCGTCGAGGCCGAAAGTCCGGGCTTCGTCTGGAATGATGGGAACGATCTGGCGGCCAATGGTTCTGTTGCGCACGAGCAGGCTCACCAGACGCACGAAGCCCATCGTGGTGGACATCTCCATTTTGGCCGAGCCCTTCAACAGCTCGGCGAACAAATCCAGCTTCGGCACCTCCAGCGGCTGGGCTTCGGTTACGCGCCGCGGCAGGAAGCCGCCGAGCTTTTTTCGCCGGCCCAGCAGGTATTGCCGCTCGCGGCTCTCGGGGCGAGGGCGGAAGAACGGCGTTTCGGCGATTTCCTCGTCGCTAATCGGCACGCCAAAGCGGGCGCGGAATTCGCGCAGCTCTTTTTCGTTCAGCCTCTTTTGCTGGTGCGTGATGTTGCGGCCTTCGCCGGCTTCCCCGAGGCCGTAGCCCTTGACTGTCTTCGCGAGGATCACCGTGGGCCGGCCTCTGTGCTCGACGGCCGCCTTGTACGCCGCATAAACCTTGCGCGAGTCGTGTCCGCCGCGAAGCAGTTTGTGAATCTGCTCGTCGGTCAGGTGGTTCACCAACTCCAGCAGCTCAGGATACTTGCCGAAGAAATGTCTCCGGGTGTAGCTGCCGGGTTCGACGGAGTACTTTTGGTAATCGCCATCGACCGCTTCTTCCATCCGTTTGAGCAGCAGCCCGCTCTTGTCGGCCCCCAGCAGCTTGTCCCAGTTCGACCCCCAAATGACTTTGATGACATTCCAGCCGGCACCCTGGAATGCCGCCTCGAGTTCCTGGATGATCTTGCCGTTGCCGCGGACCGGGCCGTCGAGCCGCTGCAGGTTGCAGTTGATAACCCAGATGAGGTTGTCGAGGTTCTCGCGCGAGGCGAGCGTGATGGACCCGAGGGTCTCGGGCTCGTCGGTTTCGCCGTCGCCGAGAAAAGCCCAGACCTTCGGCTCCTCGCCAGTGAGCAGGCCGCGCGCCTGGAGGTAGCGATTGAAGCGCGCCTGGTAAATCGAGAGCAGCGGACCGAGTCCCATCGAGACGGTCGGGAACTGCCAGAAATCCGGCATCAGGTAAGGATGGGGATACGAGGAGAGGCCGCCGCCCTCGGAGAGCTCCTGGCGGAAATTCTGCAAGTGGTGCTCATCGAGCCGGCCTTCGAGGAAGGCGCGCGCATAAATGCCGGGGGTGGCGTGACCCTGAAAATACACCATGTCGCCCGGAAACGCCTCGGTGCGCGCGCGCAAAAAATGATTGAAAGCAACCTCGTACAAGGTCGCGGCGGAGGCGTAAGTCGAGATGTGTCCACCCAGACCGCTATGAGCCCGGTTGGCGTTCACCACCATGGCCATGGCGTTCCAGCGAACGTAACTCTTGATGCGCCGTTCCATTTCCCAGTCGCCGGGGAACGGCGCCTCTTTATCGGCAGGGATCGTGTTAAGGTACGGCGTGCTGACGACACGGGGCGCCTCTACGCCTTCTGCACGCAAACGTTCGGTCAGGTTGGCCAGAAAACGCGTCGTCTGCCCCGGCGCCTGGCCTTTGAGGGTATGCTCCACCACGGATTCCAGGGACTCCAGCAGCTTGTCCTCGGGCGCGGCGTTCGGCTCGGGCAGCACATGGAGCTCCGGCGGTGCCGGCCTGCTTTCCTTCTTCGGTGCTTTCACTTTGTCACTCAAAATGTATCTGGTTAGAGTCGAAACGGTTGCCTGTTAAGCCACGGGTTCCTGAAAAAGCGCGCCGCATTAAACAGAATGGCGCGCCCCATGCCAACAGATTATTATAGCACGATTCGCTAACAGTAACTGATGGACCGGCCCAACATAGTAAAGGCATTAGCAGAAATTGCAATCCGCTGGGTATGCTGGTTTGCGACCTGACACTGCCAGCGCCTGAAGCGAACCTCGCGTGCGACGAGGCGCTGCTGGACCTGTGCGAAGCAGGCGGTGCGGATGAATTGCTCCGATTCTGGGAACCCGCGACGTACTTCGTGGTGGTCGGATACGCCAATCAAATCGCGAGAGAGGTGAATCTCGGATTTTGCCAGCAGAATGAAATCCCGGTGTTACGGCGTTGCAGCGGCGGCGGGACGGTGCTCCAGGGCCCCGGTTGCCTGAACTACACTCTCGTGTTGCGCATCAGCGAGTCGGGTCCACTGCACAGCATCTCGACGACGAATCATTTTATCCTCGACCGCCACCAGGCGGCGCTGGCGACGTTGCTCCCGGGCCCGGTGGAGAAGCAGGGGCACACCGATCTCGCCATCGGCGGCCTCAAGTTCTCTGGCAATGCGCAGCGCCGTCGGAAAAACTTCCTGCTCTTCCATGGCTCGTTCCTG
The DNA here is from genome assembly GCA_035566435.1 of Candidatus Acidiferrum sp. Classification (GTDB taxonomy): domain Bacteria; phylum Verrucomicrobiota; class Verrucomicrobiia; order Limisphaerales; family UBA8199; genus DATMRF01. The sequence continues at coordinate 22,595 of DATMRF010000105.1, read as the reverse complement.
CTTCACTTCGACATCGACCTCATCGAACAGGCGCTGCCGCTGCCTTCCAAACAACCGGACTACCGCCTCAACCGGGCACATGCCGATTTCTTGATGAACCTCAACGTACCGTCTTCTTTGGTCAAATCCGCCCTGGTCAAGGCGTGGAAGGCCGCCGCGCCGCTGGCCGCGCTTCCCTTCGCGCAAATCAATCGGCTCGTAAAGGAACGATATGGCATGGAAGCGTGGAATCGGAAGTTCTGAGGGCAATGGAGTTATGGATTCCGCGGCGAAGGATGTGTCGCGCACGCGCGAGTTTTATGAGAGTGTAATTATGAAGTTATGAAAACGAGCTTTCTTGTCGGGGCGCTGGCTGCGGCCGGTGTTGGGGCGCTGGTATGGTATGAGCACGAGGCGAACGGTAAACTCCGCGCCGAAAATGAATCTCTGCGCGCGCAACTGGATGCGGCAGCGCAGCTGTCCACTGAGAACGAGCGGCTTTCTAACCAGGTCGCCCGGGCCGCCAATCCAGTCAACAACGACACGGAGCAGGAGCTACTCAGGTTGCGCGGGGAAGTCGGAATACTGCGCGGGCAAACCAACCAACTGGGAAAACTGCAGCAGGAAAATCAACGCCTCGCCCAAGCGCTGCAGGCGCGGGCGGTCCAACCAGCCCCCGCGCCGGAACCGGTGGATCCCGCCGCCGCGCAACTTAAACTGCAAGGAATCGCCAAGATGACTGACGCCAAGCTGCTCGTACTCGGACTCCTCATGCATGCGCGTGACCACCAGGGTAGCGTTCCACCCACGCTGGACCAGGTGGCTCCGTATCTGGCTAACAACTCGGGGGGCACCCTCACTGGAACGAACCAGTTTGAGCTGGTTTACCAGGGCTCGCTCAACGATATCGGCAACCCCGCGGCAGCCGTTGTCGTACGCGAAACGCAAGCCTCCCAGTCGCCGAACGGAAACTGGTTCAGAGCGTATGGGTTTGCCGATGGCCATTCCGAGATTCATTCGTCCGTGGACGGCAATTTTGGGCCCTGGGAAAAGGAACACACCGCGGTGCCAAAGCAGGCAGCACAGTAAGCGGTTGGTTTGACCTTGAGTACCGCGCCGTCCGCCGCATAATCAGCCCGCTGGTCGCGTTGGTAAATCCAAAGGCCTGGCCGACGCCGCGAACTACTTGTACTTGAATCCGGTCAATGTGTTTATGCGTCACTCGCTCAGAATGAGAATCTTCTTGTCCGCCGCGTTCGCAGCCATCACTACGGTTGCGTTTGGCGCAACGGCTGAACCCCGTGTGCTGGTCTATACGAAGAACCAGGTGGGTCAGGGCTTGTATGTTCACGATAACATCGCCGCCAGTGTCGAGGCGCTCAAAAAGCTCGGCGCGGAAAACCACTTCGGCGTGGAGGTCTCGGACCAACCCGCTGATTTCACAGATGCGAATCTGAAGAAGTACAAGGCAATCATCTTCGACAACACGAATAACGAAATCCTCGAGAACGACGACCAGAAGGCGGCGCTGCAAGGGTACATCAGGGCCGGCGGCGGTTTTGTCGGCATCCATTCCGCGTCCGGCTCGATGCGGGACTGGCCGTGGTTCTGGTCGGTGCTCGGCGGCAAGTTCAGCCGCCATGCCAAAATGCAAACCTTCACCGTAAAAGTGACCGACCAAGCTGATATTTCGACGGCCCACCTGCCGCAAACGTTTCAGTGGACGGATGAGTTTTACTATGTCGATCACATGCCCGAGGGCCTGCACGTTCTACTGGCGGGCGACCTGGTCCATCTGGATGATCCCGGCAAGGAAAAATACCCGGGCAAGAAGTTTGGCGACGAATTCCCGCTGGCCTGGCGGCACGAACTTGATGGCGGACGCGAGTGGTACACGGCGCTAGGCCATCAGAAAGAGCATTATTCCGACCCGATGTTCACCAGGCACCTGCTGGGCGGAATTCTTTGGGCGGCGAGGTTGGACGGTGAACCGTCAAAACGTTAAGATCCTCAACCCTTCGAACGTTGGAGCATAAAGAGGTTGAGAAAGATGGTGCAAACAGGATGAAGCTCATGAAACGAGAATTGCAAGTATCGCGACGAGAATTCCTCGGATTATCTATGGCCGGCGCTGCGGGAGCTATTGCGCTGCCGATGATTGTTCCGTCGTCCGTGTTTGGCGCAGATGCGCCGAGCAATAAAATCCATATCGGCCAGGTCGGCTGTGGCCGGATCGCCAACGAAATGGATATGCCGGGCATCCTCAAACACGACATCGCCCGCGTGGTCGCCGTGTGCGACCTGGATGCCAAGCGCCTGTCCATGGCCAAAGAGCGGGTAGAGAAGCACTACGCCTCTAAGGCCGGCAGCGACACCGCATTGGCGGTGAAAGCTTATGAGGACTTCCGTGAACTCTTGCAGGACCCCGGCATCGACGCGGTTGCGATCAGCACCCCGGACCATTGGCACTCCCAACCGGTGATTGCCACAGCGCTGGCTGGCAAGGACGTCTATGTGCAGAAGCCGCTCTCGATGACGATTGCCGAGGGGAGGCAGGTCAGCGACACGCTCCGCGCCAGCAACCGGACGTTCCAGATCGGCCGCCAGCAACGCTCGGACGCTCCTTGGCCACAGTTCCGCCGGGCTTGCGAGCTGGTGCGCAACGGGCGCATCGGCAAACTGCACACCGTCCGCATCGGCCTGCCGACCGACCCCGCGGGCGATGACGAGCCCGAGATGCCCGTGCCGCCGAACCTCAATTACGAAATGTGGCTTGGCTGTACCCCATTGGCGCCCTATACGGAAAAGCGCGTCCATCCGCAGAACAGCATCTCGGACCGGCCGGGCTGGCTGCGCATCGAGTCGTATTGCCTGGGCATGATCACCGGCTGGGGCTCGCACCACGTCGATATCGCGCATTGGGGCATGAATACTGAACTCACTGGCCCTGTCGAAGCCCAGGCCACAGCCGAATTCCCCAAGAAGGGGTTATGGAATGTTCACGGCCCCTATCACATCGAAATGAAATACGCCAACGGGGTGACGATGGTGATCGATAACAAGTTCCCCAACGGCGTGCGATTCGAAGGTTCCGACGGCTGGGTATTCGCGAGCCGCGGTTCGGCCCGAGCGACGGCCAGCGATCCGGTGACCGGCAATAACAGCGCATTTGCAGCCAGCACCCCGGCGATCCTCAAATCGGAGATCGGACCCAATGAAATTCATCTTTACCGAAGCTCGGACCATCACCTGGATTGGCTGCGAAGCATCCAAACGCGGAAGCCCGGCGCTACGGCGCCCGAGCAGGCGCATCGCTCGACCAGCGCGTGCGCCATCGGTTGGATCGCCATGAGATTGGGACGCAAACTCCGGTGGGATCCCGTCAAGGAAGAATTCGCGGGCGATGAACAGGCAAATGCCATGCGTTCCCGGCCACAACGGTCGCCTTATGGGACCAATGCGGGGCTGAAAAAAGCATGAAAGCAGGGTTGACACTCGATGGAGGTTTGTGGACCTCGCTCCTTGCTCCCGTCTTCCACGCCCTCTACCGGATCGCGGCAGCAGCGGGCGTAGCGCAGGTTTCCAAACCTGCCGTATCGCGGGTTTCCAAACCTGCGGACACCGATGCGACTTGGACGCCCTGCCGACTTGGAAGTCGGCGATACGGCAGGTTTGGAAACCTGCGCTACTGGATATCCGGACTGGCCCAGGCCTGCCTGGTGACGCACTCCATGGAGGCCTCGGCCCTGGCGAGTGACCAGATACGATTGATCACGCTCGACCCGGGACACTTCCACGCCGGGCTGGTTCAAAAACTGATGTACCCGCAGGTCAACCCGGTCGTCCACGTGTACTCGCCGGGCGGGCCGGACCTTGAGGAGCATCTGCGGCTGGTTCAGGGCTTTAACACTCGCCCTGACAATCCCACACATTGGGAAGAGAAGGTCTATACCGGACCGGATTTCCTCGAACGCATGGTGCACGATAAGGCCGGCAATGTGGTCGTCCTGGCCGGCAATAACCTCCGCAAAACCGAATACATCGACCGCTCCATCAAGGCCGGCTTCAACGTGCTCGCGGACAAACCGATGGTCATCAATCCTCGGGAATTCAGTTTGCTCCGCAAAGACTTCGAGCGGGCTGCCCGCAGCAAAGTCCTCCTGTATGACATCATGACCGAGCGGTACGAAATCACGAGCATTCTCCAACGCGAGCTGGCACGAACACCCGACGTTTTCGGCACGCTGGAGAAAGGCACGGCGGAGAAGCCGGCGGTAGTCATGGAAAGTGTCCATCATTTCTTTAAAGAGGTCTCCGGCAAACCGCTCACCCGGCCCGCCTGGTTCTTCGACGCACGCCAGCAAGGCGAAGCGATACCCGATGTCGGCACGCACCTCGTCGATTTAGTCCAGTGGGAGTGTTTCCCGGACCAGGCACTCGACTGGAAGAAAGACGTCAAAGTGCTCAGTGCCCATCGCTGGCCGACCATGCTTACCCGCGAGCAGTTCAAACGCGTTACCGGGCTGGACGCTTATCCCGACTTCCTGAAGATGGCGGTTGAAGGAAACGGCACACTGAACGTGTTTGAAAACGGGGAAGTGACGTACACGCTGCGGGGCGTGCACGTCAAGGTCACGCCGCTGTGGCGGTTTGAAGCGCCGGCGGGCGCCAAAGATACCCATTACTCGATGCTCCGCGGCACCCGCGCGGTTCTCACGATTAAGCAGACCGAAGCCCAACATTTCCAACCCACGCTCTACGTCGAAAACAAGTCCGGCTCCGCCGCCGCCGACTTCGAGCGCACACTCCGCGCCGCCGTAACCAGGCTCGCCGCCACGTGGCCGGGGATCGAGGTCAAACCTGCAGGCGATGTTTGGGAGATTGTCGTCCCTCAGCAATACAGCGTCGGCCATGAAGCCCACTTCGCCCAGGTGACGGAAAGATTCCTGCGGTTCCTCGAAGAGGGAAAGATGCCCGACTGGGAAGTGCCCAATATGCTGGCGAAGTATTACACAACGACCGAAGGTTATCGGCTTAGTAATGAGCGGTGAGTCGTCGGAGCGCTGAAACAGAGAAAAGGCCCAGGATGACCGGCTCGACATCGGTACGATTTCACGCATCACGTTTCACGTTTTAACCTTTTTAACGACTCAACGTTCTGACGACGCCCCCCCACCCCTCACTTGTCATTTAGCGGTGGAGGCGTATCCTCGGCAGTGTGAAGAGTAAAGTCATCATGCCCCTGGCCTTGATGGTCGTGTTCGCCTTGTCGCGGATTCCAGGCATGTTGCCGCAGAATTTCAGCGCGGCGTACGCGCTGGTGTTCTGCGCCGGCGTCTATTTTTCCGGGCGGATGGCGTGGTGGCTGCCGCTCACGACGCTGCTGGTCACCGACATCGGCCTCAACCTCTATTACCACTTCTACCTGGGTTACACCGTTTTTGATTTGCCGCACTTGGAGCCCCAACTCTTCAACTATGTTGCCTATGTTGCTCTGATCTGGCTGGGCCGGCGGTTTAAACCTAACAGTGGGTTTATGGGTTTGCTTGGCGGGGGCGTCCTTGGAGCGCTGCTTTTCTACGTGATTACGAACACCGCTTCCTGGTTCTTCAACCCGTTCCAGAATCCGGAGTACACCAGGACTTTTCTCGGCTGGTTGACCGCCTTGACCAAAGGCACCTCCGGTTATCCCCAGACCTGGGAATTCTTCCGCAACACACTCTTGAGCGGGGGCCTCTTTACCGGCCTGTTCGTAGGCGCCGCCAAAATGGTTGAAGCCTCCGAATCCGCCAAGGAAAAGGAACCTGAAGAGGAGCCGGCCAAGGCCCCCGAAGAGGAAGAGGCGGCACCGGACGAGGCGAAGCCCTGAGTGGCTGGCAACCGTTCAGGCCCTCCGTACCTGGGCTATTTCTAGCTGGTCGCGAACCAGCTTCCGCAACCTGATCCCTTGATAACTTGAAAACCTGATAACCTGACGACCCACGTCCATGCACATCGGCGTCATTTCCGACACCCACAACTATTTCGACCTGCAGATTCCCAGGCTCTTTGCAGGCGTGGAGCATATTCTCCATGGGGGCGACATCGGCACACCTTCGATTCTGCTGGAACTGCGCCAGATCGCCCCGGTGACGGCTGTGTCCGGCAATACCGATGAGCCGGGCTTTGGGTACCCGCTGACGCAAACGCTCGAACTTGCGGGCCGCAAGTTCCTGCTGCACCACATCGTAAATCCTGCTGCGCCGGACGATGCCCTCCGGGAGCGCCTGGCTCAGGAGCGGCCCGATGTGGTGGTGTTCGGGCATACCCACAAACCTTTTTGTGAAACCATCCAAGGAACCCTGTTCTTCAACCCGGGCTATGCGGGCAAATCGCGGTTCGGCATGGAACGCACGGTCGCCATCCTGGAAAGCGGCGGGAAGAGTACCCGGTCCGAGTATTTCAAGCTTTAACGTCGGCGGAATGTTCAGCGCTCCGTTCTGCCGCTGTCTCGCGCAGCTTCCGCAAATCCAGTTTGCCGGTGCCCAGGTAAGCGAACGCGTCCACACGAAAGAACTGGTCACCTCGGGGCTTCCACAGGTTCGGCAAATCGCACTGGCTGAGTTTTTCGAGGCACGTCCGCAACTGCGAATCGCCCAGCTTGTGCAGGACCACCAGACGCTCGCCTTTTCTTTCGTCCGGCACACCGGCCACCACGAATGTTTGTTCCGTGACGCCCACCAATTCGTGCAACTTTTCCTCCACCTTGATGTGCGGCACCATCTCGCCGCCGATCTTGCTGAAGCGGCTTAGGCGGTCGGTAATCTGCAGGAAACCATCCTCATCCATCATCGCGACGTCCCCGGTCACATACCACGCGTCCCGCAGGACCTCCGCGGTCTTGTCCGGCCGGCCCAGATAGCCTTGCATCACGTTGGGCCCGCGCACCAGCAGCAGCCCGGGCTCCCCCACCGCCACCGTCGCGAAGGTCTCGGGTTCGACAATCCGCACGCACATCCCCGGCACCGGGTGGCCAATTTTGCCCCGCTTGGCCCCCACCTGTCGGAACCCGGCCGACCTGAAATCATGTGTGCTGACCGCTACAGCCGGCCCGCACTCAGTGCAACCGTAACCCTCAAGAGGCCGGATCCCGAAATGGTCTTCGAATGCCGCCGCGAGCCGTTCCGGAAGCTTTTCCGCGCCGGTCATGACCACCCGCAAACTGCCAAAGTCCTCGGCAGCGCAACTCCTGAGGTAAAGCTGCAGGAAGGTCGGCGTCGCGAGCAAAAACGTCAGCCGGTACTGGCTGATCAGCGGCCCAATCGCCTTCGCATCGAGCGGGTTTGGATAATACACCGCGCGCACGCCGAGCACTGCGGGCAGGCACAAGGTGCCGGTGAAACCAAACGAGTGGAAAAACGGCAGGACACCCAACATGCCGTCGCGTTTGCCCAAACCGAAAACCTGTTCGAGCTGGTCGATGTTGGAACCAATATTGTAGTGGCTGAGCATGACGCCCTTGGGCTCGCCGGTGCTGCCGCTCGAAAAGATGACGGTGGCCAGGTCATCCAACCCGATTTTCCGCGCGGACCCCAGGCTGCGCTCCAGCCAGCGTGCGGGCAGCACCCAGGCACCCAGCAAAGCACGAAGTTTTTCCAGGAAAGTGGGATGGCCGGCAACATCCTCAAGAAACAGCATCGGGACGGGCGCCTTCAGCTTCACTTTCTCGAGGAACGTTCTGGAGCTCAGCACGGTCTTGATTTCGCACTGGCGGATGCACGACGCCAGGGCCTCTTCCGAAAGGGTGTAGTTCAGGTTGACCGGCACCTTGCCCATTAACAACGCGGCAAAGTTCACCAGCGCCGCCGGCACCGAAGGCGGCAGCAACAGACCCACCATTTGCTGGTCGGCCCAGGTCTTCTTCAGACGCCGCGCCAGAAAAATCGCGCGCAGGAGCGAAGAAGCGCAATTGACACCTGGGTTTTGCGGGTCCGCCATTGCGAAACGGAATGGATGTCGCCTCGCCGTCCGTAGGAATGCGCGGTGCAGCGGTCGCATGCGGTCTTTGCGATGCTTCCAGGCTTCCGCCATCAATTCCTGCACTGCCTCGCGGACTTGCAGCGGCGTGGCGGTGTGCGGCATCGACCGGCCGAAGTTCACCGTCACCGGGAAAGGAATCCGGCGGGGAAGCTTCCACAGGAATCGGCCTTTCTCGAAGCTGAAAATGCTGCCCCACACGCCATCCAAAGCCACTGGGATGATCGGCGCCTCCACGTCCTTCATGATGCGTTCAAAACCGCGCCGGAAAGGCAACATGTGGCCGATGCGCGTGATTTGGCCTTCGGCGAAGATGCAGACAACCTCGCCGTTTTGAATCGCTTCACTGGCTGTATGTAAAGCGTGCAACATCTCGCGCGGGCGCAATTCCGAGGAAATCGGGATGGCGCGCATGATGCGTGCGATAGGTTTGATCCAGGGCAGCTCGTATATGCCCTTATACATAATGAAGCGGATGTGGCGGTCCGTGGAGGCCGCCAGGAGCAGGGCATCCACCAGGGAAAGATGGTTGCAAACGAACAGCGCGCCGCCGCGCTCAGGGATATTCTCGCGGCCATCGACGCGGATCCGATAAACCGTCCGGGTGAGGACCCAAAGCACGAATCTTAGCAGGGAGTCGGGCAGCAGCCAAACCACATAGAACGTCGCCCCGAGGGTCATTAACGCGGCGATGGCAAAAACGGCGCGCGGACCGAGTTGCAACTGTGCGGCGAGAATCCAGTAAAAACCCGCCGCCACACACAATCCGGCCGAGGACAACAGGTTCGCAGCGGCCAGGACGACTCCCTTGCGAGCGCTGGCGGGCCGGTGCTGCAAAATAGCCGAGATTGGCACGATAAAAAAGCCGCCGCAAAATCCGATGGCGGCCACCACCGAAAGCACCTGGCCGAAGGACACGGCTTCCCTGGAAAGCAGGGCGGCGAAAATAGACAAACCCACGGACCCTAACGGCACCAGGCCGTACTCAATCTTCCCTCCAGAAAGGTAGCCAGCAGCGAAACTGCCCAGCCCAATCCCGATGGCCATTGCGGCCGATAAGTAACTCGTATTGGCCGGTCCCACCTTAAGCACATCAGAGCCGTAGGAGAAGATCGCCTGTTTGAGGAGCAGCGCGAGAAACCAGAAATACGTGTTGCCCACGCAGGCAAGCCAAAGGACGTGGTCCCGGCGCATGAACTGAATCTGCGTCCACAAATCATCCAGAAAATTGGCACTGAACTTACGGTCCGGAGCGGCCGGAGGGACCCGGGTTATGCCCAGACTGAAAAGAAACCCAGCGGCCGCCAGCCCGATCAGCAGCAGACCCGCCCACGCCTCGCGTCCGCGCAAATTGCTGTACAGCAGCCCCCCGGCAGCGATCCCCGTAATGATGGCCAGAAAAGTTCCCAACTCGAGAATGCCGTTGCCCCACGACAGCCGCCGCTCCGGCAAGAGCTCCGGCAACAGCCCGTATTTCGACGGCCCGAAGACCGCGCTGTGGATGCCCATCAAAAAGATCGCCGTCAAACCCATTGGAAGGTTCTTTAGTGCCAACCCCAGGGTCGCAAAGGACATGATCAGGATCTCGAGTAACTTCACCCCGATCGTGACCGTCCGTTTGCTGAACCGATCGGCCAGGAACCCACCCCACATCGAAAACAGCAAGAATGGCAGCGACAGAAGACCGGAGGCAAGGGGGACCAGCGCATTATGCAACCAGGCGGAGAGGGCCATCTCCAGCCCCATAAAGGTCACGAGAGTCTGCAGCGCGTTGTCGTTAAACGCGCCTTCGAACTGCGTCACGATCAGACTCCAGAATCCGCGCAAACCGTTAGGCTTGTTCTCGCGCGATTCAGAATGGGCCTCGGACTGGTTCACATGATTTGTGCAGTGGTTGCCCGTTCACGCATTGGCAATGCGTAGAATATAGAGGAGGAGGCGCGAAATGGACGAATCGATAAAAACACCAAGACCATTGATCGTATCGAAGTCCGTGCCCGCGGGTAAGTTGATGAGGCACACGGCACCTCCACCGGTCACCCGACCGGACAAAACAGGCTCGCCCACGCTGGCGCGGGGTCGAAAGAACTGCGGTGGGAATGTGCGGCTTGGCCGCAACCAAGCCCGCCTAGTGTCGGTCGCGATAGCCGCCACCGCCACCGCCACCGCCGCCGCCGCCGCCACGCCCACCCGCCGGACGTTCCTCACGCGGCCGCGCTTCGTTGACAGTCAGGGCGCGGCCCTGGAAATCTTTCTGGTGGAACATGTTGATGGCCTTGGTCGCGTCCTCCTGGGACCCCATCTCGATGAACGCAAAGCCCCTGGAGCGACCGGTGGCACGGTCCTGCATAATGTTGACTGCAACCACCGCGCCCGCCTGGGCAAAGTGATCCTGCAAGTCATTTTCGGTTGTGGTGAACGGTAGATTCCCAACGAATAGTCTGGCCGGCATAGGTTTTCTGGTTGATCAGCCGCTCGGACCTGATGCACGGTCCCAACCACAGGTCTCAAATCGTCCCCCCAACGGCCAAAGGACAATTCCCATGACATCATGTCTTTACGGCTGAGATGCGACTTTCTTACGCCGAAGGCCTAACTTATGCAAGCACAATAAATCACCTACAACAAACGGGCCTCAGCCCCCTGCCCCGCCCACCATCACCACAAACTCCCCTTTCCGCGGCCGCCGCTGAACCTCCGCCAACAGTTCCGCCGGCATGCCGCGAATGTATTCCTCGAACTTTTTGGTCAGCTCGCGTGCTACCACCACCGACCGCTCGGGGAACACTTCGCTCAGTTCCACCAGCAGCTTTTCGAGCCGATAGGGGGATTCATAGAGGATTAGAGTCCCGGCGAAACCCTTCAACTCCTCCAGTTTCTTCCGGCGCTGTCCCGACTTATGCGCCAGGAACCCGATGAAATGGAACTCTTCGGTTCCCAACCCGCTCGCCGTCAAAGCCGCCACCAACGCACATGGTCCCGGGACCGACTCAACCCTCAAGCCGGCCGCAAGAGCCGCCCTCACGACGCGCTCCCCGGGATCGCTAATCCCCGGGCTCCCGGCATCGGTCACCAGCGCCACCTTTTCGCCCCGTTTCAAGCGTTCGAGGATTTCCTCGCTGCGCCGGGCTTCGTTAAACTGGAAATAGCTCAATAGCGGCCTGGAAATGCCGAAGTGCTTCAGCAACAGGCCGGTTCGCCGCGTGTCCTCCGCGGCGACGACGTCGCACTCTTTAAGGGTCCGCAGGGCGCGAAGAGTGATGTCCTCCAGGTTGCCAATGGGCGTCGCGACCAGGTAAAGCGTGCTGGCCGTGAGCGCCGGCAGGTTCTCGCTCATTTGCTGATTCCCCGCTCGCTCGTGCGAACGAACTCCACGAGGTGCTGGATCTCAGGCAACTGCGGCAGATCTTGCTCAATGCGCGCGAGCGCATTCGGAATCGTGAGTCCTTCGCGAAAGAGAATTTTATACGCCTGCCGGAGTGCCGCCTGCGCAGCCTCCGGAACACCGTTCCGCTCCAGCCCGACCTTGTTTACGGTTCGCGTTTCGGCCGGGTTGCCATCCGCGAGCATGAACGGAGGCACGTCCTGCACCACCTTCGAACAGCCGCCGATAATGGACATCTTCCCAATCCGGCAAAACTGGTGGATCGCCGCCAGCCCGCCGACCACGGCGTAATCCTCCACCCGGACGTGCCCGGCGAGTGTGGCCACATTTGACATGATCACGCCGCTGCCCATCGTCACGTTGTGGGCGATGTGGGAGTAGGCGAGAATATGGTTGTCCGACCCCACCACGGTCGTTTCGCCGTCGCCGGTGGCGCTGTGGATCGTCACACACTCACGAAACGTGTTGTTATTGCCGATTTCTGTCCGGGTGAGGCCCCCTTTCCACTTCAAGTCCTGCGTTTGCAGGCCGATGCTCGCAAACGGGAAGATGTTATTCCCTTCGCCCAGCCGCGTGTGGCCGTCGAGCACGACGTGGGAGTGGAGCCGGCAACGAGCGCCCAGCACCACATGCTCCCCGATCACGCAATACGGCCCGATGGCGCAGTCCGGGCCAATCTCCGCCTTCTGATGCACCACCGCCGTCGGATGAATCATATCATACCCTAGAATTCGGCATCACCGCTCGTCTAGTATTGGGCGCTGATTCCAGCTTTGACTCGCTCTTCCCCAGGCCGCAATTCGATCACGCTTCCCGAAGCATAAACGTAACTTCCGCTTCGCTCACCACCTCGCCCTGGACTTTGCAAATGCCTTTGGCCTTGCCGATCTTGCCCCGCATTTTGGTCATCTCCACCTCGATGATCAAGGCGTCGCCCGGCAGCACCGGTTTGCGCCATTTCACGTCCTCCGCCGACATGAAGTAGGCAAGCTGCCCGGCGTTTTCGGCCTGGCGCAGCATCAGGATGCCGGCGACCTGCGCAATCGCCTCCAATTGCAGCACGCCGGGCATGATCGGGTGACCCGGAAAATGGCCCTGAAAAAAGGGCTCGTTAATGGTCACATTTTTCAGCGCGGTAATGCGATTGCCTTCGACCTTGACGACGCGATCGACCATCAGGAAAGGATACCGGTGCGGCAGCAACCGCAAAATGCCATCTGTTTCCATGGCCCCCTCCTGGCCGCGGAGCTCGGCCGTGTCGTCGGGAGCGGAAGCCGGCCGCGACGGCGGCGGCGGGGCGAAACTCTGGGACCGGCGGCTTTGGGCTGCGAGGCGCCGCACCAGCTCGCAATTGCCGGCGTGGTTCGGTTTCACGGCGATCAAATGACCGTGCACCGGCCGTCCCAGCAGCGAAAGGTCGCCGACGATATCCAGCATTTTGTGGCGCACAAATTCATCGGGATACCGCAACGGCTCCGTGGTCAGCACCGCGTCATCACGGATCACGACCGCGTTCTCGAGGCTGCCGCCGCGGATTAACCCGTTCTTGATGAGAAACTCGATCTCCTCGAAAAAACAGAACGTGCGCGCGTGGGCCAGTTCCTTTTCCCAGTTCGTCGGCGACAATTCCACGCTGTAAAACTGAGTGAACCGGCCCTGCCGGTCGGAGCTGGTGCAAGTGATCTTGAACACTTCATCCGGGAACAGCGTCATCACCGTCTCGCCCATTTCCAACTCGATGGGCGAGGAAACTACATAAGCATCCCGGCGCTCATCCTGCGCCACGATCCCGGCGGATTGGATTAGCTTGCAGTACTCGCGCGCGCTGCCGTCGCCAATCGGCGGCTCATTCGCATCCAGCTCCACAATGGCATTATCGATCCCGTAGCCGGCGAACGTCGCCAGCACGTGCTCGACCGTATGCACCCGCGTGTTGCCCTTGGCGAGCGTGGTGGAGCGATTGTTCTCGATGACGTTCTCGACCCGCGCTTCAATTTCGGGTTTCCCCTCGAGATCCAACCTTCGAAACCGCACCCCCGTGTTTGGCTGAGCAGGCAAAAACGTCATCGTCACCGGGTTGCCGCTGTGCAGGCCGATGCCCGAAAAGCTCGCGGACCGGTTGATGGTTTGCTGCTGCAACATTAACGCGCATTAAACAAGCCCCCTGCCCCGTTGGCAAGCTCTCGCGCGCGGCCCTGTTGTGCCACGTCATTTCTCTCTTGCAGGACTCCCGTTCGCCGCTAAAACACCAATCGATTTATCGCCCAGTCCCGCGAAGGCTTTTTCAAGCGCAGCCAGGCGGGCCTCCATTTGCGCGGTGATCTCCTTTTGCGCAGACAGGGCCTTTTGCACCTCGGCATTGGTGTTCCGCAGCGCCGCGATTTGGGCATCCTTTTCAGCCCGCAACTGGCGGAGCCCCTCCACCACCAGCGCGTCGAATTCGAAAGGCAGGGAGAGACTCTTGATTTTTCCGTCGGGCGTGAGGTCTTTGTCGTGGACGGCGCCAGGGACCTCTCGAACCCATTCCGGAAACGCTTGCTCCACTTCTTGCGCCACAAAACCTCCCTGGGGAGTCGTCTGGTTGGCGTGGTCCTCCGGGTTACGCCATTCGAACGTCACCCCGCGCAGTTTCGCCAGCTTGTCCAACGCGCCCGTGAGCGGCTGGATGTTTTTCTTCGCGCGGGCGTCTGAAGTATTCGCCCAGGAACCGCCGTTGGGCTTGCCGGCCGAGTCGCTCGCAAGCTGCAACAGAAAGGCAGGCGTCGTCAGCCCGATGCCGACATTGCCGGCAGTTGTCACGGTCACCCGGTCCCCACCGGCGACGTTTAGTTTCCATTTATTGGCGTCGTTGCCATCGAGATAGGTCCACGCTCTTCCCGAACCCGCGAGCGAGTAACCGTAGAAGGGCTGAGCGGTTGCGCCGGAAGTATCTATATACATCCCGCCATAGCCGGATGCGACAGGCGCTTCAACACCAAAGTACTCCGAGCCAACAGCAGTGGACCGCCCAATGCCCACGAAGCTCCCGCGAATCAGCAGCGCCTGATTGTCCGTAGTGCCGATAAAGTTCGCGCCAGGTGTAGTACCGGCATTGCCTGTCGTTTTCCAGAACCCGGAACTGGCCAGGCCACCCAGCGTGGCAGCGTTCACATTCCCCAAAGTCGAGCCGTTGCCGGAAAACGCGGTCGCCGTGACCGTACCGTTCACGTCCAGGGCGGAGGCAGGGTTGTTCCGGTTAATGCCTACACCCCCCTGCGCCCGGATGAGGAATTGATCGTTGGCAGTCGAGGCAAAGTCGGCGTTTTGCGAGTCCGCCCAGACAAACGCCCCTTGGGTCAAGGCCTTCGCCCGGTTGCCGGCGGCGAAAGCATAGCTGGTGGCAGTATTCTGATTCCCGCCTGGAATCGTCGCGAAGAGTGAGTTGGGAAGCACCACGTTATTGGACCCGCCGCCGATGACCGAGCTGATGGCGCTGCTTTGGATGGCGTTGAGCCAACCGCCACCGATGGTCGAGGCCGTGGCGTTGTCCTGAATCCAGTTGACATGGCCGCCGCCGATCGTCGTGTAGTAGGAATTGCTGCCGATAATGTGGAATGAGCCGCCGGCGATCGTGGCGTCAAACGTGTTGTTGCTGATGGTGTGGGTGAACCCGCCGCCGATGGTGGCGCTGGCGCAGTTCGTGCCGATGTTGTTGCCGCCGCCGCCGCCGATGGTCGCAAAGTAGCTCCCGTTGGTGTTGCTGGCACCAGCGGTGATGGTCGCATAAAAGGCACCCGGCAGGATCGTGTTCTGATAGCCGCCACCGATGAAGCAATCGGCGGCGTTTGACAGGATGGTGTTTTGAAACCCGCCACTGATCGTCGAATCATTCGCTCCCAATAGAATCGAATTCTCAGTGCCACCTCCGGTAAACGATTGGGAGGCCGAGTTGGCATTGTTCAGGCCGCCGGCCAGAGCGGGCAGGCCGTCCAGGGTGATGCCGGCGCCCCCGGTGTCGAAAACAACGCCACCATTCGCGCGCACGCTAAACTGGTTAAACGTCGTGGAACTGAAGTCAAGGTTCTGGGAGTCGGCCCAGACGAACGCGCCCTGGTGGAGAGCCTTCGCGCGCTGGCCGGCGGCGAAAGTGTAAGCGCCCGAGGCCTGGTTAAGGTAACCGCCAGGAATGGTCGAGGCGAAGCCGGCGTTAGTATTGTCCAAACCGCCGCCAATCGCCGCCTGTGCGGAAAAGCTCCCGACGTAATTGAAATTCCCGCCGGCAATGGTCGCGACAATGCTGTTGCTGCCGATGACGTTCGCAATCCCGCCTCCGATGGTTGCGGCCGTCGAATTGTTCTGAATCGCGTTGCCGTTGCCGCCGGAAACTGTCGCGCGGCTCGCAGTGGCACCGATGCTGTTGACGAAACCGCCACCGATGAACGACGCATTGCTGTTGGTGCCTATCTGGTTGTAACCGCCGCCGCCGATGAACGAGTACAGAGAGTTGGTCTGGATGACGTTATCGATTCCCGCGCCGATCCCGGAGAAGCTCGAACCGTTTGTATTGACGTCGCCGCCGCCGATCACCGACCATTGCGCAAAGGGGGCGATGCTGTTGAGCGCACCGCCACTGATGACGGACTCCCATGCATAAACCTGAATCGCATTCTGCCAGCCGCCCCCGATAACCGCATGGTCGGCGTTGGTTAGGATGGTATTGTTGAAGCCTCCCCCGATGACCGAATCGCCAGCGGTGGCTTGGACACTGTTCCGGTCTCCGCCGCCGATAACCGTAAATGCTGAGTTCGTTTGGATGGCGTTGTTGTTTCCCCCGGCAATGACGGAATATCCAGAGCCCGGCTTGATAACGTTCCCGATACCACCACCGATGAACGCGTAATCCACGTTGGTGCCGATGTTGTTGCCACCGCCGCCACCTATAGTCGCCTCATAAGAGCCCACGGCGTTGTACGCACCGCCGCCAATCGTGCCGAGATAACCGTCCATGGCGTTTTGGAAACCGCCGCCAACAAAGGAATAGCTCGCGTTGGTGGTGCAAATATTAAAATCGCCGCAGCCGATGAAACCGACCAACGCATTGTTCGTGTTGTAATAGCCACCGGCGATCACCGACCACGGCCCGTTCATGAAGTTGGCGTAGCCGCCTCCGAGGACGGAGGTGTAGCTATTGGTGGTGACGTTGTTGTAAATGCCGGAGCCGATGAAAGCGTAATCCCCGAGGTTGTTATTGAATTGTCCCCCGCCGATAACCGCAAAGCTCCCGCCGGCCAAATTGACCGAGCCGCCCAGGATAGCGCCACCGTAACCGCTGACCGTATCGTGATAGCCGCCGGCGATGGTGGCGTAGTTACCGTTATTGGTGACGATATTCGGTTGGTTACCTGAGGCGGTGCCGCCACCCCCGATCGTGACACCCGGAAGCCCGGGCTGAACATAGTTGCCGCCGTATCCATGCACGACGTTGGGCGTGTCACTGGTCGGTTCAAACCGCGCTGCTTCCACCCCGTTAACTTTAATGATCAGCGGTTGGTTATCCGTCGTCCCCAGGAAATTCAGCAGCGGGACCGTGCCGAAGTTGCCACCGGTGTGCCAGACGTCCACCAGGCTGCTGCCGCTGCCGACAAAGTTTCCGACGAAATTGCCGCCAACGAAACTCGACCCGAAAAACTGGCCGTAAAAACTGCCGTCAAAGACGTTCGCCCCGTTGTTGAGCGTCACCGGGTTGCCATACGTGCCACCCAACTGGGACGAAGGCAGCGTGCCCGAAAGGTTGCTGGCCGTGTTTGCGTAAATCGCATAGGGCGTCGGGGTCAATTGCTGACGCGGGGTCAGCGTGCTGAAGATGGCGCCGCCGTTCGTCCGCACGCCGATTTCCAGCCAGCGCCCGTTGCCGTTGAACGGCGTCGCACCGAAATCCAGCGTCACGGTGAACAGGCCGTTGGTGACCGGGGTTGGGCTGTTGGTGAGCGGCCCGGCAATCACATTGCCGGCGCTGTTGGTATCAAAGAGAGTAAATGTGAGATCATAGAGACCGGTTGCTGGCGAGCCGTTGTTGTGCAACGAGCCTTGATACGTAAAGGCCGTGCCCTGGGCCCGCAGATTTGGCGCGGCGAAAGCGGCCAGCAGGGTGAGGACAAGGATGCGAAGTTGGCGGGATGTCAGGTTCATATAACAGTGGTTGCGCTGTTTGGTTGCGGGAACGCCAATAATGAACCTTATATACCTGAAAAGTGCAAGTAATATTTATCTTCTCAAAGGTAGGGCCCGCTGTCCCGGGGTGGGGACGGCCACGTCCCCGTCGTTGGCTCACACGTAGGGCGCGCTGTCCTGGGGCGGGGACGGCCACGTCCCCGTCGAGCGCTGACAGCCTGGAAGCCCAGGGGACGGGCACGGGTAAGCTGGTAAGGACGCTGTCCACAGCGTCCCTGTCTCTTCTTGAAGCTTCCTCGTACTCCTTCCCGCCCTCTTCCTCGGTCAGCCCCCACCAAGAGGCAGCCAGCGCTCGCGCCTGCACGCACAATTCCCCCTCTGCGCCTTTGCACCTTTGCGCCCTTGCGTTGAAATCGGTTCGAATTGCTACAGCTACGGCAGGCTCGCGAGAAGAAACTCCTGGGTCCGGTCGAAGTCCCCGTTAAGCCGCTGCCATTCTTCGGACAGCGGAGCGACCATTTGCGACGGCATGCGTTGCGTCACTCGTTCCCCCAACTCCAGGACGGCCACCGCACGCCCAAGCCCTTCGCGTTCCGTCGCTGGACGCCGTGACGAATCCCGGCCGGGCCCCAAAGCCCACCAGACCGCGACGAGCACCAACGCGGCCAAAGCCGGCGCGGGCAGCCGGCGCCACAGCGCTGCCTTGCGAGCCGGGGCCGCCGGCTGGGCGCCTGCACGGACCGCGCGCATGATCGCCTGGTGGAGCCCCGGCGGCGGCACTGACGCTGGCGGCGGAGTTTCCTTCAGCACGCGCCCGAGCGCACCGGCGCTTTTTTCGAAGCGCTGGAGTTCCTCCGAACGGGCGACGGCGTCGCGTAACGATTGCGACAACGGCTTCCGGCTGTCCAGCACCGCGGAGATTCTGAATTTAGTGAACCACGCTTTCATAAAGAGCCTTTCCGGCCGGCAAACAGCAGGTTGAGCCGTTCCGGCACCTGACGCAGGGGGCTGGCGGAGCCGGTCGCAGCCGCAGGAGCCTTCCCTGCTAAGCGTTGAACGCTGCCCGGCCCGCTCACAAACGTGGCAGGTTGTTCGAGCGCGTGGAGCTCACGACCCAGAGCCTGACGGGCGCGGAACAACAGCACCTTCACATTCGTTTGAGTCTTGCGCAGGACCTGGGCGATCTGCGCGACGCCCATGTCCTCCGCGTACCGGAGCCAAAGCGCCTCAAACTGCGCCGCGGGCAGAAGGCGGCGCGCGACGTTCCACAGGTTCTGCCGATCCTCGCGCCGCGCCAGCAACTCGGCGGGATCGTCCGGGTCGGCTGAATCCGGCTGCGTTTCGACGCTGGGGGGAGCTTTCGCACGATGATGATCGATGCACTTGCGGCGCGCGATAGTGAACAACCACGCCGCAAAGGGTCGGTCCGGGTCATAACCCGCGAGCCCCTGAAACGCCCTGACGAAGCTGTCTTGAGTCACTTCGCGTGCATCCATCTCATGGCGACACGAGTTGGCGACGAACGCGTAGATGCGGTGCTCGAAGCGTGAAACCAGTTCCTCAAAGGCGGCCATCGAGCCCGTCTGGGCCTGGCGGGCCAGTTCCTCGTCGGTGGTTGACTTCAGGTCAGGCACTGGACTCGAAGATAACCCATTTCACCGCTTGAACCAGAAACAACACTCAATCCTTTTCGGCTTCTTTGGCGGCTTTATGGGCCGCGTGGACGTGGGCCTGGATGACTCCCACCGCGTCCTGGGCGGGCAGGACCAGGCTGACGATGACGGCCGAGCCGTCCTGCTTGAGCGTGAGCGCTTCGGCCACTTTCATCGCCTCTGGTTTTTCCTTTTGAAGTTTCATCAGTGAGACCAGGCCTTGAGCGATAGAGGAGATATTACTTGCGACTTCCGAGTCGTTCGCCTCAAGCGTCAACGTCGCTACCACCTGTCCTTTCGTTTCGGCGAGTTGCAGCCGTATCTGTCTCGAAAGCCGCAGAATCGCGGCGTGGGGGTCCCCATCGGCAACCTCGATCTTGCGCGCGGCCGCCTCGGCAAAGCTGGTGTCGCCGGGAGCGCCCAGTTGTGGGAATGCCTTGGCAGCAGCCAGATTGGATGCCGCGCCGTCGAGGACATCGAGCGCGCGGGCCACTCGGTCCTCGCGCTGGCCGAAGACGACACGCTTACCGGCGATAGCAGCATAGACGCGCGGCTGAACCCCGTCCTTGGCTTTCCGTTTCTCATCGACCCAATTGTAGATCACGTGCTGCTTGTAGCTGGAATTCTGGGCATCTTTGGCTGCGTTGGCGAGCGTTACCAGCCGGTCGGGGTCAAAATCGGCATAGACCAGCAACACTCCGTCGTGCGGGTTGCTGCCGGTGCCGTACAGAGTCAGGCCATGGAGTTGGGTGCGCAGGTCGAAACCGAACATGGACTCAAACGCGGCCAGCTTGTCCTGAGCGTCAGGCTTGTTCATTTCAGTCTGAATGTGTTGGCCGATGGTGGTGGGCCGCAGGCCGTCGCAATCCAGGTGCACCACCCAGGCCGGATCGGCAGCGACATCGGCGCGTTTCAAGGGCGCGCCGGAGGCGGTCCAGCCCGCCGTGGCAAGACATACGAAGCCGAGGGTTACTTTCGAGAGCATTGTTCTCATAATTCGTCGTATTCCCGTCGTGAAGCGAGTTTTAGCGCTTCAACAGGATATACGCGCGAAAGGGATAAAAGGTTACAGTTTGGCACCTACCGCCGCCCATCATACCACGTATGACAGGCCTCCCGGCTGGTCAGCACCCGTCTGCGCCCGAACGCTGCCTTCGCCAGGAACCGCGCGTGTTCCCGGGACGTATACAAATGCATTTTCCGCGCCGAAGTAAGCAGCGGGTGCCGATGCAGAATGACGAGCTCTTTCCCTTTCTCCTTTGCCAGTCGTTTCAATTTGCCGCTCAGGTCGAGTTCCTCGCCGGCGAACAGCTCCGCGCTGAACCCGCCGACCTCCCGGAACGCCGCCGCCTCGCAAAAGATAAACGAACCCGCCAGCAGCCGGAACGTCCGGCTGAGCCAGTTCCAAAGCGCGACCACCCATCGGCCCGTCCGATACTCGCCATCCAGCTTCATGGTGCACCCGCCCGCCAGGCATCGCCCCAACTCCACCTGCTCCGCCACTTCAGCGAACAGCGCCCGGCTCGGCTGCGAATCCGCATCCACAAACACCAGCCAATCGCCCGAAGCAGCTTCCGCCCCGCGATTGCGCGCCCGCCCAATCTGGTTTACCGACTCGAACACCAGGGAGGCCCCGGCAGCCCGCGCCAGCTCCGCGGTTCGGTCCGTTGAATTGTTGTCGCAGACAATCAGTTCGGTTCCCCAGCCTCGTTCCGAAAATGCTGTCATCGACTCCTTCACCCGCGCCAAAGTCGTCTCCAGCAACCGTTCCTCGTTGAATGCTGGAATGACGACCGAAATTCGCACGCCCCCAATGTGAAGCAGCCACCCCGCTTTTCAACTGCGAACGGCCGGTTCCCGCCCATCTACGGCGCCGCCCCTCGACCTACACCATTGCCTCCAGCCGGCTTTGTCAGCGCGATTTCCGCAACTTGACATATATCGATCCAAATATGGCGCCCCAGAGCAGACTGTTCAACACCATCAGGACCGATTGGCCGAGCTTATCGCTTACGATCCGGATGAGAAGACTCCCCGGAAAAAGCAACACTTGCATCGCACGGTCCCAGAATATCTCGCTTGGAGTCGATGGGCCTCTGAAAATGACAAACCCGTTGTAAATCGCGAGGACCATCAGACCAAAGTGGATGACGGCAAAAAGCAGGATGATGCCAATGTTACGCGCGCGCATAGTGTCGCCGTTAGTCTATGGCTCTCTCATTGTTCCAATCACTGAACGTTCGCGGGTGGCGCCGGGCCGGAAAGCGAAACCGAACCGGTGAGAATGTTTCCGCAGGGAACGAAGCCGCCCAAAATGGCTGAGCGGCCGTACCACCAATCCGTCTGGCCCTCCCCCCAGCTCAAAAGCTTCCGATGTAGGATTCCAGCCCAGGCCATATACAGCGTCAGGCCGATCAGCGGTACAACCAGAATCACCCGCGTGGAGGATTTCATGGGCTCTTCTCCAAACTAACGTGTCAGGTCGCCGACGGGCGAGGAAAATCCGGTAGTGACCCTTGTGATCTAACGGCCCTGAGCTATGGCATTCGTGCCCGAGAGGACAATGTTCGCGAAATAGTTTACCCGATTAAAATACGGATCGAAACCTGGCGTGGCCTTCGAAGGACTGGTCGGGGTGATGTCATGGACATCCCTCCCAAACACAATCCGTGCGGCTGTGGCACGGTGAAATGGCGGCGATTGGCTGAGGATGAATGCGAAAACAGCAGCCACCAGCAGGGCGAGCCAGGTGATCCTTCTTATTTTCATAAAATGTTCATGCACGGTGCCGCGACTTAGCGAATCACCTCTTCGAGTATCATAAACCGGTCAATGGCGCAACGTGGCGGGTGTTGCCCGAAGCGCCAGGTTGACCGAGAATCCCTCATGAGTTGTGAATGACCGGCGGCTCCGGCAGACCCTCGACTTTCATTGGCCGTGGGCGTTCGAGCAGCCAAAAACAAACGGCAGTACCCAACAGCAGAACCTGAACGACCCAGATGATAATGCGCATGGTATGCCATGAGTGGAACTGAGGTGAGAGGTCGAAAGAGGCTGCACCGAAGGAAACCAAACCCCATACCACTGCAATCGCACTGAACATCACAGCCTTTAGCCGGGTGTGAGACAGAATTCTTCCTCCTTAATGGATTCTGTTGGGATTGGGCGATTCTGTATCTCGTCGCCTAGAGGGCGGCCCGCGTCGGTCCATCTCGCAGCGATGGCCGACACCTTCGCGGCGCCCGGAGCTTCAGGCGACGCGAAGGCCAACGGACGCATCCCCCCGTGGACTGAAGTCCACGGCTAGTGCGCTTGAGAGCGAGCGCGCACAGAGGGTGAGAGTCCCTCCCCGGCGGAGCTTCCCGCCCGGAAACTGAAAGTAACTGCTCCGTGGCGACACGGGGTGGAGAGCA